>CAUTMX010000001.1:0-195813 GCA_963539685.1 uncultured Atopobiaceae bacterium
GCTCTGACGTGGGATTAGTTCGCGAGCATAACGAGGACTCGTTCCTTTTGCGCACTCCCCTTTTTGCCATCTGTGATGGTATGGGAGGTCACGCCGCCGGTGAGGTAGCAAGCTCCATTGCTGTTAAGGTTATTGCCGAACAGGCGCCAAGTACCGCAGACGATGTCCGTCTTGGCGCTGCAATTGAGGCTGCTAACCAGGAAGTTATTGATGCCCCTGCAAAGGGTATTGGCAAACCAGGCATGGGCTCCACTGCCTCTGCTGTCCTCATTGAGGGCAATCAGATGGCCGTTGCCCATGTTGGTGACTCTCGCATTTACCTGCTCCATCATGGCACGCTGGTCCGCATTACTCACGACCACAGCTATGTTGAGGAGCTCATTGATTCTGGTCAGATTACCGCTGATGAGGCTCGCACACACCCTTCTCGCTCGGTAGTTACGCGAGCTCTTGGCTCTGACCCAGACATGTACGCAGATCATTTCTCGCTTGAAGTATCTGATGGTGACCGCATCATCTTGTGCTCCGATGGTCTCTCTGGCATGGTGCCCGACGATGAGATTGAGTCCATTGCTGTCTCTAACGTCACGCCACAAAAGGCTGCCGATAACCTTGTTTCCGCAGCTCTTACCTATGGCGGCTCAGACAACATTACCGTTATTGTCATCGATGTCTTGGACGACGGCATAGCCGATCAAACCAGAAAACACCTTACTCGTGGCGTCATTGCCACGTTTGTCTCGTTCCTTGCGCTCTTTGCAGCCACTGTTGCGGTGTTCTTCCTGTTTGTAAGCAGCGAGTGGTACTTAGGGATTAACGGAACTACCGTTGGCGTTTATCGAGGTATTCCTACAACAATTGCCGGCATAAACATGTCTTCGCTTGTTGAAACTACGTCGATTGAAATAAAAGATTTGCCTGACGCAGTTCAAGACTCTCTTGCAGACGGAATTCGCGTTAAGAACGAGGATGAAGCACATAGCACCGTCGAGAATTACCGCAAACAAATTGACGACGCCAACACTAAAGCGGTCAAAAAGAAAGAAGACGCTCAGTCTGGCGGAACACCCACAACAGAAACAACAACGTCAACAACAAGTTCGGGAGGTGAGTAGGAATGGAAAAAGCAGGTGGACTAAGGCGTAATACAGAGCTCTTCTTACTATTTGTAGGAGCAATCCCTGTATTTCTGCTGTACGCCATGTACATGATTACTGCTCGCTCAACGCTCAGCCTTGAGACAATGGCCGTTCCTATTGGTCTCTTTGCAGCATTTACCGTGGCTCACATTGCTATTAGGTTCCTTGCTCCCGCAGCAGACCCCGCCATTCTCCCCATTGTGTTTGTGCTCTCGGGAATTGGCATCACCATGGTCACCAGACTTGCGCCAAATCTTGCAGTCAACCAAACAATTTGGCTCTTTATCTCTGTTGTTGTGATGATTGTGGTACTAGCGGTCATTAGAAATCTTGACGCGTTAGCACGCTACAAATACTCCATTGGTATTCTCGGCGTCATACTGCTTCTTCTGCCAATTGTTATTGGCCAGGATCGCTACGGCGCAAAACTCTGGATTTCTTTTGGAGCTTTCACCTTCCAGCCTGGCGAGCTTGCAAAGATTGCCATTACGCTCTTCCTGGCATTTTATCTTGCACTGAATCGAGAAGCCCTATCGGTCTCCATGCGTTCTTTTGGACCTTTCCGCATTCCTCGCTTTAAAATGCTGCTTCCTCTGTTTGTCATGTGGGGCATCAGCCTGATTGTTGTTATTTTTGAACGCGACCTTGGTAGCGCTCTGCTCTTCTTCGTGTTCTTTGTCATCATGCTCTATGTAGCAACAGGTCGCGCAAGCTACGTTTTTGTCAGTATTGCGCTCTTGGCCATTGGCGGCGTGGTGCTTTATCACTTCTTTGGTCATGTTCAGACTCGTGTCAACATTTGGCTGGACCCCTTCAAAGACCCCGCTGGAGACGGCTACCAAATTGTCCAGTCCCTCTATTCCATCGCAGATGGAGGCCTTGCTGGCACCGGAATTGATAAGGGAATGCCTACACTTATCCCTATTGTTGAGTCTGACTTTATTTTCTCGGCCATTGCTGAGGAGCTGGGACTCTTTGGCGGAGCGGCAATTATTACCCTGTTCCTGCTGCTTACCGTACGCGGTCTTGCAACAGCGGCTCGTGCAAAGTCCGATTCATCAGCTTTTGCAGCTGCTGGTCTTACCAGTGTTTTGGCGTTCCAAACCTTCCTCATTGTTGCAGGCGTTACTAAGCTCATGCCTCTAACCGGCGTTACCCTGCCCTTTATGAGTCAGGGCGGCAGCTCTCTTCTTTCCAGCTTTATCATTGTTGCCTTGCTGCTCAGGGCAGGTGACGAGGGAACTGGTCGCGAAACAGAGCTTGAGCCAAGCAAGAAAACGCTTGACTCCCAGAGGCTCGAAATTTCTTCTGGTGGAGCTCATGCTTCTTCCGTTTTGCATGGTAGCCACATCCGTGGAGGCTTTGGCCTGCAGTCTGAGGAGTCCGGTGTTCTGGGACGTGTTGCTCTCGGAAAACGTCTGACCAATTTGGTTACCGTATTTACCCTCTTCTTCACCGTTCTTCTCGGCAACTTGACCTTCTTGATGGTCATTGACGCACCTAGACTTCAGGCGCTCCCTACCAACAACCACACTATTGCTAAGAGCGCATATGTTCAGCGCGGCGCCATCATGACTTCTGACGGCGTCACCCTGGCAGAGAGTGTCAAGCAAGACGACGGCACCTACGTGCGTAACTATCCACACGACGGTATGGCTTCTCACACCGTTGGCTACATCTCTACCCAGTATGGAACTGCAGGTATCGAGTCCTCCATGAACGAGACGCTCACCGGACACGCAGATCATTCCGACTGGAGAAGCGCTCTGTACTCGATGGCAGGCGTTAATACCGCTGGTTCAAGCGTTGTTTTGACCATCAATTCCCAGATGCAGGCTGTAGCAGAAGCTGCACTCCAGGGATATTCCGGCTCCATTGTTGTTATGGATCCAGCCACCGGAGCCGTGCTTGCAAAGGCTTCAAGCCCTTCATACACCCACGCTGATCTGGGCACTGTTATCGAGTCTGGTACCGGCAGTCAGCTGGTTGACAGAACTACCCAGGCACTCTACTCCCCTGGTTCGTCGTTTAAGACCATTACGCTTTCTGCTGGAATTGACACACATACCACCACGCTGGACACCACCTATTCAGCTCCAGGAACTATGGAGCTTGGCGGTGGAACCATCCACAACTACGCCAACGAGGACATGGGCACTATTCCTCTGCGTGAGGCAATTGCTCGCTCTTCTAACACGGCGTTGGCGCAGCTTGGCGTAGCACTTGGCGCAGACAACCTGGTCAGCTATGCACGTGCCTTTGGTTATGGCACAGCGCTTGGCCAGGACTTCTCCACTACACCATCGCTGATGCCAAATCCTGCCGAGATGACCACCTGGGAGCTTGGTTGGGCGTCTTGCGGCCTTCCTGTTGGAGAGCATGCAAGCCCTGCAGGTCCTCAGACCACCGTCATGCAAAACGCCGTTGTTGCGGCTGCAATTGCTAACGGCGGCGTGGTCATGAACCCTTACATTGTTGATCGCGTTCTCTCGCCAGAGGGAGCTGTTGTTTCTACAACGTCACCAAAATCGCTTGGACAGGCAGTGTCTGCGGATACCGCTGCGCAGGTCCGAGAGGCAATGTTAGGCGTTGTTGAATCCGGCACTGGTATGGGAGCTCGCGTTCCGGGTGTCAAGATTGCAGGTAAAACGGGTACGGCAGACGTCGAGAACGGTAACTTTAACTCGTTCTTCATCGGTTTTGCGCCTTACGACCACCCAACCCTTGTTGTTTCTGTTGTCATCGAAGGCAACGGCGAGAACGTTTTAGGTTACGGTGCTCAAGTTGGCGGACGTGTTCTTGCGCAGTGCCTGAACATCCAGGCTTTGGGAGCTGCTTCGTAGCGCCTAAAACACCGCACGGTCTTCTCCCCAAGTAGTTGGGTGTGTTCTAAGATAGTAAGTGACGTGGCGAGAAAATCGCACGCTTGATAGGAGTTGAGTTATGCCAGGTAGAATGCTCAGTGGGCGTTACCAGGTTCAAGACAAAATTGGTACCGGTGGAATGGCCACCGTTTACCGCGGACAGGACCAGGTTCTTGGTCGTACTGTTGCCATCAAGATGATGCTGCCGCAGTACGCAAACGATCCTTCCTTTGCTGCCCGCTTCAAGCAGGAGGCACAAGCCGCAGCGGCGCTCTCCAGTCCTTATATTGTCTCGATATACGACTGGGGTAAGGACGGCGAGTCCTACTACATTGTCATGGAGTATCTGCGCGGTACAGACCTTAAGAGTGGCATCCGCAAACATGGAGCCCTTGATTCCCGTAAGGTCGCTCAGATTGGCTCTCAGATTGCTCAGGCGCTCTCTGTAGCACATCGTCACGACATCATTCACCGTGACATCAAGCCACAGAACATCATGGTCCAGCCAGATGGCAACATCAAGGTCATGGACTTTGGCATTGCTCGTGCAAAGAACAGCAGTCTAACCACCGATAACTCTGTTCTTGGCACCGCCCATTACGTTTCTCCAGAGCAGAGTACGGGCAAGCCTTTGGGACCAACCACCGATATCTATTCCCTAGGCATTGTCATGTACGAGGCTGCAACTGGCCGCGTTCCCTTTGTTGGTGACGACGCTATCAGCGTTGCTATGAAGCAGGTCAACGAGGCTCCTCAGCCACCATCGCTGATCAACCCCAACGTTGACCCCGCACTCGAGGCAATCATTCTTCGCTGCATGGAGAAAAACCCGGCTGACCGCTATCAGAGTGCTGACGAGCTTGCTCGTGCGCTGCGCGATTTTATTGCTGGCCGCGCCACCATTCCAAGCAACACCACCGTGAGCCCTCGCATTGTGACGCCACCTCAGCCAACTTCCAGGCTTGATCGTCGCGGCATCGATGGCTCCAACACCTACATGACGCGCGGCGGCGACACCGGTCGCCTGAATCGCGTCCATTCTCGTGAAGAGGCCGATGAGCTGGACAGGCGCGAGAATAAACGTCGCAAGCGCAACGTTATTCTCGGCGTTCTGGGCGCTTTGGTTGTCCTGGTTCTTGCCGGCTTTGCTATTGCACAGATGCTCGGCAACTCCGCCCAGCAGTACCTGGTTCCACAGTTTGTTGGTCAGACAAAAGACCAAGCTACTCAGGCGCTAAATGCTTCTGGTAGCCACTTTAAGCTGGGAACTGTTACAGAAAGCTACAGCGATTCTGCTCCAGAAGGCCAGGTCATTGATCAGACACCAAGCGCTAATAAGCAGGCTCCTGAAGGAACCGCTGTTAACCTTGTTATTTCTAAGGGCGCCAAACCTGCTGCGGCAGTTAAGGTACCCGACCTCACTAACAAGAGTCCATCAGAAGCTGAGTCTGCTCTTGCTGCTGTTGGCCTTAAAGCAAGAAACGGCGACTCGGTTGAGTCGGACGATGTAACCGTTGGTTATGTTGCAACCCAAGAACCAGCCGCAGGTAGCGATGCTAAAGCTGGCGACACCATCACCTATCACCTGTCTACTGGCAAGGGTAAGGCAGATGTTCCAGATGTCACCGAGATGACTGCCGAGCGCGCGTCCGAGGTTCTGAAGGAAGCCGGCTTCAAGGTAGACACTCAGCAGCAGCCTTCGTCAAGCGTTCCTGAGGGTCGCGTCATCTCTCAGTCTCCGGCTAACGGCAAGGCAGATAAGGGATCTACGGTAACCATCGTTGTTTCTTCTGGCGCTCAGAGCGGTTCTGTTCCAAACGTTGTTGGCAAGGACTTTGAAACTGCCCAGTCCACGCTGGAAAACGCGGGCTTCCAGGTCAACACGGTTTGGGTCTACGATGACAACGTTGCAACCGGAAACGTAGTTGGCCAAACACCTTCAAGTGCTGCACCTGGTGCTACGATCACCATCCGCGTCTCTAGCGGACCTCGTCCATCAGCGTAATCGCTGCGGCGTGCAGCGTGCGGCTCCAAGCGCGCAACGCGGCTCACGGCAAGTGGATTCGAGCGTGCAATGAGCTCAACTAGTACGTTCAAGCTCCGCATCTCTTACAGATGCGGAGCTTTTTGCTGCCGAAGAAAGAGTTCTGTGTCGACGTGTGTCGTTATCGGCTCCAACGATGCAAGCATTTCAACGCTTTTCGGGTCATAGACAACTGGTACAACCGACACGGCCTGTTTTGATGGTGGCTGAACACACCTAAGTCGGATAATCTGTCAAAAAGACGTATACATGACGCCGAAAATAGCTAAGGCGTGCAGATTATCGTCATTAGGTGTGTAATATGCTCGCAATTGGACAGATTATCTGACATAGGTGTGTTCCGTAGACACGGAATTTACCGGTAGTTAAATTTCTTATCTATGTCTATTCATTATTCAGCATATTAATTGAAGTTTATGCATAGAAATGTATATCAAGTAGCGAGGCTCTCTAAATGTCAGACATTGAGCCCCAGTTGTCCGGTTATCTTGATTAAGAACTAGACAATTTCTCAGCGAGGCGCGGCTAAGTCGCACCATTTTGTGCGCAAAGCCTAAAAGCCGACACTGACACGCCGCAACAGAGAAAAACCGGCAGCACAAAGCCGCCGGTTTAAAATCAATGGTGCCCCCGGGCCGATTCGAACGGCCGACACCCGCTTTAGGAGAGCGGTGCTCTATCCCCTGAGCTACGAAGGCATGTGGGATATTCTACTCACGTAGGCTTGCATACGCAAATCTCGCCAACGCTTGCGGCGCCGGCAGCAGCGCGATGCTGCTACTTGCGACGAGCCTTGCGCTCGGCCCTCTTTCTGTCGTACTCAGCCTGACGCTCGAGGTAGAAATCGTTGAGCTTCTTGTCGGTCATGCCAGCAACCTTAGCCTCAATCTTCTTGCGAAGAGGACGCATCTTAAAGAAGCTGTAGACAACCGAGCCAAAGATGCAGAAGTAAGCAAAGACCAGCATGATGGCAGATATCATACCAACGCCGGTATTCAGGTCTCTAGACTCTGGAACCATATACGAAAGCACCAGTGTAATGATGGTTGCAACAAAGCCAAGACCCAGGAAGACCCACCAAACGCGCTCGGCACGATGATAGTCTGGATCCGCGCGCAGCATAGCCTCAAATCCACGGCTACGAATATCCTCGCGCTCGCGCTGGCGAGCACGAGCAGCTCGCTTCTCCTCTTTGCTCTTTGGAGCACTGGAGCCAGAGCCGGAGCCACTCACACGTACAGACGCAGCAGCCTCTCGTACTGGTTTAGCAGTAGCAGCAGATTTGCGACCAAAAGCGGAATACGAAGGACGCTCAGTCTCCTCAGAGGTTTCTTTCTTTGAAAGGCTTGCGGTAGCCTCACGCGCTTCTTTGGTTGCGCCTGTAATGGTGTCACGCAGTGACATTGGTCTCCTTCAGTGGTACAAACTCAGTTCCCGTAATAATCTGGAATGCCGTACGATAACGCTCGGACGTGCCCTCAATGACCTCTTCTGGAAGATGAGGTGGCTCTCCTTGCATGTCCCAGTGGGCTTTCAGCCAATCGCGCACATACTGTTTGTCGTAGCTTGGCTGAACGTGTCCCTCAGAATAACCCTCAGCAGGCCAAAAACGACTTGAATCGGGTGTAAGGCACTCATCAATAAGTGTAAGTTTTCCGTCGATAAAACCAAACTCAAATTTGGTATCCGCAATAATAATTCCACGAGTTGCAGCATACTCTGCAGCAGCCTTATAAATTGCAAGCGAGGCTTCCTTCAGCTGAGTAGCAACATCCTCACCAACAATCTCGCAGCAGCGCTCAAACGAGATATTCTCGTCATGATCGCCAAGCTCAGCCTTAGTGGAAGGGGTGAAGATTGGCTCAGGAAGTTTAGAGGCCTCAGTCAGGCCATCAGGCAGCTTAATGCCGCAGACGGTACCGTCCTGGTCGTAGGTCTTTTTGCCAGAACCAGTAAGGTAACCACGGACAATGCACTCAATTGGCACGGTCTGTGCTTTCTTTACCAGCATTGCGCGACCAGCAAGATACTCAGTGTAATCTGCAAACTGCTCAGGAGTCTGATCTGGCAGAACAGAAATCATGTGGTTAGGCAGAAGGTCCTTGAATCGATTAAACCAGAAAGCGCTGATACGTGTCAGAATTTCTCCCTTAAAAGGAATCTCGTCAGGAAGAATAAAGTCAAAAGCACTAATGCGATCGCTCGCAACCATCAAAAGTTTGTCGCCACAATCGTAGATATCGCGAACCTTACCGTGCGAATCAGGACGAAGCTCAGCTCCAGCCACAATGACCTCACTTCTGCGCAAAGCGCGTTGTATTGCAGGACTTTTGATTGTACGGCAAAATGCCCAAAAATCGGCCTACAACAAAGTATCTGTTACAGAGATATTATTTTGGGCAAGCAGAGGAAGGTGCAGCGAGAAGGTCGTGCCCTTTCCAAGCTCGGATTCTACCGAGATAGTGCCGTTATGACGGTCCATAATCTCTTTTGTGATTGCCAATCCAACGCCAAGACCGCCCGAAGCGCGCTCGCGGCTTTCTTCGGCGCGCCAGAATCGCGAGAAGGTCTGTGGAATGTCCTCAGGAGCAATTCCCATACCGTCATCAGTCACGGAGATAACCGCATCGTTATCGTCGATTGATACGGTTATAACAACATGACCCCCGTCGTCGGTATAGCGGATAGCGTTGCTCAACAAATTGGTCAGGGCTTCTCGGATCATGTCCGAATCAATATCAACAAAACAATTGCCCTCTGGTGTCTTATCCACAAAGGTCAACGTGCGGTTGTTTTCCTTGAAGAGCGTTTCTTGTACCGCAACAAGACTCGCCACCATGGCCACAACATTGACGCTTTCTGGGTTGAACTTTGTCTTTCCGTTCTCAAGCCTTGAGAGGTGGAGCATGGCGTCTACCAGGCGAGAAAGACGTCTACTCTCAGACACAATGTTTTCCAAGCGCTCTTCATCTGCGGGCAAGATACCGTCTTGGATTGCTTCAACGGTGGCCATGATAGCCATAAGTGGAGTTCTGAGCTCATGTGCAACATCACTGGTCAGACGGCGTTCAAGCTTAATGTCTCTTTCGAGTGAAGATGCCATGTCATCAAAGGTTTCTCCCAGGCGCCCTAGTTCATTCTCGCCACGGATGCCTGAACGAGCCGCAAGATTGCCGCTTCTGATCTGAACAGCCGTCTCGGTAATACGACGTACCGGCTTGGTAAGCGAGCGTGAAGCCAAAATACCAATCAGTCCAGAAAGCGAAATTGCAATGGCCGCAGCAAGACTAATTGCCTGGTAAGAGCCATTACGGAACGCAATGTCTCGCTGAGTCAGGAACGGTTCAGAACCAAACGTCCAAATTCTAATGCTGCCCACAGGCTCACCTTGTAGATTTTGGACAACTGCATAAACCACGGCGTCACCCGTCTGAGGGCCAGATAATGCACTATTTCCACCAGGTCGGCGAGCATTTGGCGCCGAGTCGTCATACAGAACCACGCCAGAAACATCTAAGACCTGGATACCAATATCGGAATTGGTTGCAGAGGCCTGACGTGCAATAGAGAGAACGTCGGCATTCCAGCCTTCTGCGCGCGCGTACGCCTGAGACATATTGAGCGCGGTAGTATCAACGGTGTTTTGTAGGTTCTCCCTGGTATAAGCGGTAAAACGGTTTTCCCACACAATGCCCAAAACAGAAATGAGCACCAATACCGTCATGACGGCAGTCAGCGCAAAGAACGCCGCCATACGGGTGGTAAAGCTTTGAGTGCCAACGGGGTCGGGCTTAATAGTTTTATAAGAACCCTCAGTTTCCGGAGGGTTCTTAAGAGAATTTGAGTGATGTTTCTTGAAGAGCGCCAAAGCTTTAAAGTTTAGGACTCGTGGCTAGCGTTGCCAGCCTCAAAGCGATAGCCAACACCGTGAACGGTGAACAGCCAGCGAGGATTACGTGGATCATCGCCGAGCTTTGCGCGCAAATTCTTGACGTGCGAATCAATAGTACGCTCATAGCCCTCAAAGTCATAACCCAGGACCTTCTCGACAAGCTCCATACGTGTGTACACGCGGCCAGGATAGCGAGCAAGGGTGGTGAGCAGCTTAAACTCTGAAGCGGTCAGGTCAACTTCCTCGTTGTTGATGAGAATCTTATGACCAGAAATATCAATAGTAAGGGTACCGTAATCAAGCACGTCAACAGCAGTGTCTGGCTCAGAATACGTACGGCGGAACAATGCGCGGACGCGTGCCACCAGCTCACGTGGCGAGAAAGGCTTAACAAGATAGTCATCAGCACCAAGCTCAAGACCAATAATTCTGTCTTCTACCTCACCTTTTGCGGTAAGCATGATGATTGGCACATTAGAGGTGTCTCTAATTGCACGGCAAACGCGCTCTCCAGAAAGCTTTGGGAGCATAAGATCGAGAATCACCAGGTCAAATGCGTGCTTTTCAAACTCTTCAACTGCACTTTGACCGTCGCCAACGCCCTTAACAACGTAATTTTCGCGCTCAAGATATGCTGAGACGGCGTCACGGATGACTTTCTCATCTTCGACAATCAGAATTTTCTTCTCGTCGGAAGCCATTGTCTCCCCTTTTCTTTTGCCCTGCATGTATGTGCGTATGGCACATTACGATTATTCATTAATTATTTGTATTCATTCTATCTCTATACCTACAAATAATCTACAAAGAAAAAACACGAACTGTCACGGAAGCCGGATATCCGCTGGTAGGATCCTTAACAGTTGAGTAGGTTACAAAAGAATCACAGTTGCCTTCTCGAGCGGGAAACTCTCCGTAATCAACGCTTCTATCCATTGAATAGAGCCAGTTTGCCGTTTGATTTTGCGGATCAACAAGCACGTAAGAGGCGCGGCTCTTAACAATATAAAGGCTACCTTTACCTGCCGATATTGCATAAGGTTCACGCTCTATGACGTAAGGGTTTTCGCCTGAAGCAGGCAAGATATACGTTCCCATCTTGCCCAAAAGACCGCCCGAGTCATAACTTGCTTCAACAGACACAATAAACTTATCGTCTACGCGACTTGCTGCAAAAGGCTTAACAGATTGAGGCATAACAAGCTGGTCAACCTTGGTTTTAAGGTTATCGCCCAGCAGGTACGCCGTAACGCCATAGTAGGTGCCCTCAGAGGCACGAACTCGAGGAGTAAGGGTGACTACTCCCTTAGAGATAGATGGCGCAGTAGCAAATCTACCTGGAGATTCAACGGCATCCGTTCCTTCTGAATCGCCCACACGCCATACGTAGCAGTGAGAAGACTCACGGGTTTTCTCGCCCGAAGAAGAAGGCTGGACAAGCCAAACCACCTTATCGTCTCCGCAGGCAAATGGAGCCGGATCCCAGTTTTTATCGGCCTTGTACAGTACCTTTGCGTCACCTGTGAGCTTGCCGTCAGAAAATGGTGCGGCGAGAAGCTCCCAATCAAAGGTTGTGGTATCCACCTCGACCCATGCGTACACAGAGTCAGAGCAGCGGACGTCGTAAATAACGGCGGTAGTATTATTCATCTGAGCTGTAGGAACAACGTCAACTACCTGGCCAGACGTCAGCGAGAGAGCAGAACCCTTTACCATAGGCGTGGCAGATGCGCCGGCCGTGGTAACGGGAATCCAATTTCCGTCAGCTGGATGTAGCACGCTTCCCAAAGGTAGCGTCCATGTCTGGCTTGGCTGAGCAGAATATTCCGTTGAGCTATAGGAGTCCAGCACGTTTGTGCCGGAAGACTCATCAAGTACCAGCGGCTTTCCTGCGTCACTCGAGCCCTCTTGATGGGAGCAGCCTGCTGCGATGCTAATTGCACCAGCAACTACTACGCCAGCTGCTCCCGTCTTGAAGAAGTTTCGACGAGAAATGTTCCCAAACAAAGCCACGGTTTAGTCCAATTCAAGGTGCTCAAGACGGTCAAACAGAACGTTTGAGCGGGTAAGGAACGCGCGAGGATCAAAAATCTTCTCAAGCTCCTCGTGGCTCAGTGTACAAGCTGGATCTGCCTCAAGAAGCTCTTGGTAGGATGGTCCTTCCTTGCACTGCTGAATGTCGCCCCACACCTTCATAGCGTTAGACTGGACAATCTTGTATGCCTCTTCGCGAGTAATACCAGTGTTTACCAGGGCAAGAAGAACCTTTGACGAGAAGAGCATGCCGCGGGTCTTATTGAGGTTGGCCATCATCTGCTCTGGATACAGGACCATGCCATCAAGCAGGAACTCAAGCTTTGACAGCATGTGGTCAAGAGCAATAAAGCTATCTGCCTGAGCAACGCGCTCAGCGGAAGAGTGGCTGATATCACGCTCGTGCCAAAGAGCAACGTTATCAAAAGCAACCTGTGCGTTTGCCTTAACTACGCGGGACAAACCACAGATCTTCTCGGCAGTAATAGGATTGCGCTTGTGAGGCATAGCGGAAGAGCCCTTCTGGCCCTTGCGGAATGGCTCCTCAGCCTCAAGGGTATCAGTCTTCTGCAGCGCACGCATCTCAGTTGCAATACGCTCGCAGGTAGCGGCAACGGTTGCCAGAACACCAGCAAGGTACGCGTGGTGGTCGCGAGAAATTACCTGGGTTGAAAGTGGATCGTGGACAAGACCGAGTTTCTCGCAAACGTACTCCTCTACAAAAGGATCAATGGAAGAGTAGGTTCCAACAGCGCCAGAAATTGCTCCGTAGGCAACGTTTTTGCGAGCGTCCTTAAGGCGGTCAAGATCGCGCTTAAACTCCCAGGCCCAGCTACCAAACTTCATGCCAAAGGTCATAGGCTCGGCGTGAATGCCGTGAGTGCGGCCGACGCACAGAGTGTCACGCTCCTCAAATGCACGACGCTTGCAGATAGCAGCGCAGCGACGAACTGCAGCAATGAGCAGGTCACATGCCTGGGTAAGCTGGTAGCAAAGAGCGGTATCGCCCAAGTCTGTTGAAGTCATGCCATAGTGAACCCAGCGACTTGGCTTGAGCTCACCCTCTGGAACCTCAGCATCAATATAGGAGCCCATGTTGGTCAGAAAAGCAATGACATCGTGATTGGTAACAGCCTCAATCTCGTCTACCTCAGCGCGGTTAAACGCTGCATGCTCGCGAATCCAAGCTGCCTCTTCGCGAGAAATGCCAATAACACCAAGCTCAGCCTGTGCTTCGCACGCGAGGACTTCAATCTCCTGCCAAACGGCGTACTTGTTCTCCAAAGAAAAGATGTGGCCCATTTCTTTGCCGGTGTAGCGATCTACCACGATGAGACTCCTTCTGCTCGTAAAAGAAAAGGTCGAGTACCACTATGGTACCCGACCTTTGAATTACCTGGTGGGCCGTTAGGGGTTCGAACCCTAGACCTTGGGATTAAAAGTCCCCTGCTCTACCAACTGAGCTAACGGCCCATTATCGGGCGTGGCAATTTTACCACGCAACTAGGATAGTGTAGCAGTTTACTCCCATGCCCATTGTCCATTTACGAAAATTGGTGTTTCTTTTCCATCGGCAGAAATTCCCCAAATGTTCAAATCGTCTGCACCAATCATAAAATCGACGTGTGTTGTGCTCTGATTGATGCCATGAGCCAAGAGTTCATCAGGGTTCATCTCAAGGCCGCCCTTCAGGCACTCTGGAAAACCCATTCCAAGTGCTAAATGGCAACTAGCATTCTCGTCATACAAGGTGTCGTAGAACAGAATGCCGCTCTGGCGAATAGGTGTGTTTTTAGAGATTAAAGCGCATTCTCCCAGGTACTTGCCGCCCTTCTGAGAAACAATAGAAGTCAGAACGTCTTTGCCCTGTTCAGCGCCGTAGTCAACAACCTCGCCGTCTTTGAAGGTAAACCAGAAGTTTTTAACAATCTGGCCGGCATGAATCAGAGGCAACGCAGAGTGAACAGTGCCGTTTACCTTGCGATAGTTTGGCGTTGTAAAGACTTCCTCGGTAGGAATGTTAGGGAAGAACAACGTTCCATCCTGAGTCTTTCCAGCGCCGCCCTCCCAAAGATGCCCTGGGTTCATACCAACAGTCAGATTAGTTCCATTTGAAGATTCATAGCGAAGCTCTTCAAACTGATGAGAATTCATGAAGCGCTTGGTTTTCTCAAATGTTGCATTGTGGGTCTCCCAAGCACTCTGAGGATCTTCTCCACTTGCATGAGCAACGTCCAAAATTGCAATCCAAAGCCTGTAGATTGCCTCAGCCTCAGAAAGCTCTGGGAAAATTACCTTTGCCCATTCAGCTGCAGGAACACCAGCAATACACCAAACGTTTTTACCAAAGTCCATGCCGTTTCTAAAGACGTCGCACTCTAAGTTTCTTGCGCGAGAAACAGCAGCTGGTTTTTCTGGATCAATTCCCTTTAGACCATTTGGATTATCAGACGAGAGGAACAAAAATGCCGCACCCTGCTCTGCAAGGGAGTTAAGCTGCTCGATCTTCCAGCTTGGTGTCTTAGAGAGACTCGCTAGGTCAACGTTTTCGTACATAATTCTTGAGGACTCTTGATCGCCCCAAATAACTGTGACAAATTCTGCGCCAGCCGCATAAGCTGCTCGCTGAACCCTACGGGCAAAATCAGCAATCTCAATCGAAGCATTAATTACCAGCTGACTTCCCTCAGAAATTGCGCATCCCTTCTTTACAAGAAGCTCTGCGTATTTATCAATCTGATCAGACAGCGCATCAAGGGCAATCTTTACCTCTTGATCTGTCATAGGAATTTGTGCCATGTTGTTCCCTTCAACCATCAGTCCGCGTAATTCGAGTACTTAAGCACGCTCTATCAAAGATATATCCAAAATATTTCCGCTCAACTTCTACCCGAACAACCTTCTTCACAACGCCAAATTTCAATCTTGTCCATAAAAAGAGCCCCGAAGGGCTCTTGTATGTCTTTGGAGCGGGCAACGGGATTCGAACCCGCGGATGATGGCTTGGGAAGCCATTGCCTTACCACTTGGCGATACCCGCAATTGTGTAGATTTTATCACAGTATTTTTTGCCTTTTAATCGCTTGCTCGGCAACTAAATAAAAGTTTGATGAGTTGTTTTCTGCCTAGCTGCGCATATACAACAAATATGCGCCTACACAAATTTTCTCCGTCAGAAACTGGACAAGCGCTGGTCAGAATAGGCGCAAAGTCACTCTTTAGCATGCTCTCCAACGAAAGGAGCGCTATGCAAAAGTACTTCTGGCGAGAGACTCCCGCACACCACTATCCCACCTCTTATAGACGCCTGCTCTCCACCCGACAACTCCGCCTTCCTCGGGCAAAGCTGCTTGGCGGAGATCCCGTCATGCCAAGCAGCTTCCCTTCCGTAGGGCATGCGGGCCTGCGGGCGCGTCTAGCAGACAGGTTTTCTCGCAAGCCTGAAGCTCCTCCATAAAGAAAAAGACCGGTGAACACCGGTCTTAAAGAGAGCTGTTTTGTTGCAATGCAATTAGTTTACGCTGTGATGAAGCGCTGGGTTCTTAGCTAGGCACTCATTGCAAATACCCGTAAAGCACAAAGCGTAAGAGTCAATCTCGCCACAAGAGTCCTTGGTGAGGCTAGTAAGATCCCTTAGAACTGGTCCATCAACATCAAAGACACGGCCGCACTCATGACACTGGAAGTGGGCATGCTCAGTTGTAGTTGGATCAAAACGAGAGATGTTATCACCGGTATTAACAACCTGAAGCTCACCTGCGTCAACGAGCTGCATAAGGTTGCGGTAAACGGTTCCAAGAGAGATGTTTGGTAGTTCTTCTCTTACTGCCGCATACACGCTATCTGCTGTTGGATGGTCGTGGCGACCTTCCATATACGTACGAATTGCCTCACGTTGCTTACTGTAACGCACGATAACCTCATTAATTAGTAAGTGTTACTGATTACTGAATACGTTAACACTAATTGTCTATATGTTGCAACAAAAGCTCACATTTATGCATTACTAAATATCTCCATATACGCAATCTACCTCTGATTTTTCAGTTTGGAGGCACGCATGTTTATCACAAAATCCTCAAAACCTAAGAAGGAAACAGCTGCACGAAGACAAACCTCGTCTTCTGTCTTTCACTTCTGGTTTATTCCTCTGTTACTTGGAGCCCTTCTCCTCAGCCATTTTTTCCTAAAGCCTGCTCATAGGCTTGCTTTTGCACAAGAACCCTCATTTACCGTTGCGCAAAGAGAAGATTTTCCTGGTGGACAACAAATTCCTATGTGGACCGCTAGCGACGGTACGTATCTTTACTGTGGAGATGAATTTAACCACTATGGTGCATGGCCAGGAGCAACGGGAAGTGTGGTTGACCCGCAATCTTATACAAAGCTCACCTCAGCCAACGGCGCTCGCGGTGGAACGTATACGAATGAACAGCTTCGAGCTATTGATTACATCATCTATCATGGAGCTACTGCATCCCAAGAAAAGGATGTGTATGGATATACAGGATGGAAGGCACGAGCCATCACGCAGTTTACACTGTGGGCTGTTATGCGTGGTGAAGCCCATGCACTTGCGGTAAGTGTTCCTCAGACAGAACTTCATCAGCCTATTGAGCAGTTCTATTCCGATGCTATGAACTATGCTCAAACCAACGGCGGCAGTCCAGAAAACGGAGTTGCCAAGCTCTTTGTACCCACAGGAGACAAACAGGTTCTGTTTTTCTTTGGACAGCAATCTGGTTCACTCAAAGTTACCAAAAGCTCCTTATTGCCTGATGTCACCTCCAACAACGAGCACTACACCCTAGAAGGCGCTGTCTACGGAGTGTATTCCGACGAGAGTTGTACCAATCTTCTTGGCAGTCTCACCCTTGATAAATCTGGGTCTGCAACACTCAATGAACTTCCTGTTGGAACGGTGTACGTAAAGGAAACCACTGCTCCAAAAGGTTTTCTTCTTGACCCGTCAGTTCATGCTGTAGAAATAACAAACCAGGATGAGAGCACTCTCACGGTTACCGATACTCCTATTGGAGAGTTTGATCTACGCATTTCAAAACAAGACTTTGACCACAGCACTAGCCTCGACGAAGACGCTCGTTCTGAGCAGCAAAGCGCTTCTCCCCAAGGAAACGCAACGCTACAGGGTGCTCTTTTTAAAGTGACCTATAGCGGCTCTGCTGAAACAACACTAAGAACATGGGTTTTCTCGACAGATGCTCACGGTTTAGTTTCTTTTGATGCAGACCATAAGGTTTCTGGAGATGACCTCTTTACTCTTGGCGAGAAACCCTGGCTACCTTTGGGGTATTACCAGATCGAAGAAATTCAAGCTCCAGAGGGTTATAAACTCCCAGGGCTTTCTCTTCAAACCTGGAAGCTATCAAGCCAAGACGGCAAGCTTATCTGGACAAATCTTTCTAGCGGAAAAGAGAATTCCTCGTCTGAGCACTCCTTTACCTTCAAAGACGAGGTAATAAGAGGAAATCTTAAAGTTAAGAAAATCGGGCATACTTCTCTAAGTTCACCTGATGGTTATTCTGAAGTAGGTGAAATGCCAAGTCTGAAGGGCGCCAAAATTGAGCTAACTAATAGCTCTGCTCAACCCATCTTCTATCAGGGAAAATGGATTGCTCCTCACGAAGTTATCACCACAGTAGATACAAACGAGCTTGGAGAGGCTACCATCGAAGGTCTTCCTTTTGGCTCCTATTCACTTAAGGAGATTACGGCCCCAGCAGGTTACTCTCTCAACAAAGAATGGAACCCTACGGTTACCCTTACTTCTGAAGAGACTGTAGAAGCACCTGAACTCATTGATGAAAGAATTTCTTTACAAACAATGCTTGTAGATGCTGCGGGATCAAAAAATCCTGAATATGCCGAGAAACTCAATCTTGTTGATCACATTAAATACGAGGGTCTTACCCCAGGAGAAGAGTACGAAATTACCGGAGAGCTCTATGAAACAAAGCAGCTCCAAGAAGGTACAGCGGAGCCCATCGCTCGCGGAACTGTCCGCTTCAAAGCTCCTACCTCATCGGGAGAAGCTGCGGTTCCTTTTTCTGTAAGGACTGCCTCACTGGAGGGCAAAGAAGTTACCGCCTACGAAACCATCTCAAAAGATGGTGAGAAAGTTGCTTCGCACACCGACAGTCACTCTAAAGCACAAACTATTCGTGTGACGCCTAAGCCCCATCTTCCGGGCACGGCAGACAATGCCTACGCAGTTCCCCTTTTACTCGCCTTGGCAGGATCGGTACTTATTGGATGTGTCCACTTATTTGCAGCAAAAATAAGACGCTCCTTTTAGTTGAGCAACCTTGTCTTAGCGCAAAAAAGAAAGGGCAGAAATCTCTGCCCTTTCTTAAAAATTTGTACTAGTTTCTTGTTCGTTTATGAGCGTCTAATAAGCTCAGTAACAAGAGCTGCAGCGTCAGCACACTGACCAGCATTAACGTTCTCGCGAACATCAGCGGCGGTACGGCTAAGTGCAGGAAGCCCATCCTCATTCAAGCCCATCAAGGTAACAGAACGAACTGAATTCTGCATTGCAGGAGTTGCATCAGTGGTTCCCCAATCAAATGCGCTCTGCTCAACATCGATATGAAGATCAGTTGCAATAGTAGAAAGGAGTCGAGTCATTCTACGATCAGCGCGGCGAACGTTGCCAATTCCCTCATTCTTAAGGATGGAGAGTGAACCAGCACCAACGCAGTCAAGGTTAATGAGAAAAGCACCGCGAATATCAGTTCTGTGCTTTGCGAGGAACTCCCTCATGCCTGCGTGATCAAAGTCAGATGCTCCAAGCGCAACAAACCAAATGTCATGTGCAATGAGTTCGTCATCAGAGAGAGACAGAACGGCATTACGAAGATCATCCTCAGAAATAGCGGCTGCATCTTCAGAGTCGGTCTCTTCACGATTCTCAGCAGATGGTGCTGCTCCGCCCTTCCAATCATCTGATGGTCCGTCGTTACGACCGAAGAGTCTAAAGGAACGGCGCTTTGCCTCAGGAGTCTTTGCGTCCTGTGCCTCTGTGAGACCCTCATCAGCCGAAATGGTGTCGAATGGGCTCTCTTCGTCTTCTACCTCTGGAGAAGGTGCAGATGTTGGAGCTGGAACATAGTGAGGAGCTGGCTCAGAAGATGGAGCCAGTGGATCGACGGCATCGCCAGAAGGATCAGGGAGATCAAAGAGGGATGCACGACGAGCAAAATCGTTTTTAGCATGGAGCTCATGTGTTGCTTCAGGCTGTACCTGCGTTGCATCTGCATCAGCGGACTCGTGAACCTGCTTCATAGTTGCATTGAGCTCATCGTCAACAGAATCATACGCAACGGTGTTGTCAGCAGAAGCATCCTCAGTCTGCTCTTCTTCTGTTGTTGCATTTACAGCCTCTGCAACATCCTCAAGAGATGCAGTCTGGCTTGCACCAGTAGTGTCATAAGCAACGTAGCTTACTTCGCAATCCTCAGGAAGAATGCCCAGTGAATTAAGAACTTCCTCGCCGTGGCGGACGCCTTCCACCTCATCAGGCTCTGGGATAAGTGCAGCTGCATCTCCTGCAAAATGATGAACAACCTCGGGTCGATGACCAGTAGGACGGACATTCTCGAGAATACCAAGAAGCGCTGCAACTGAAGACTTGTTGTTGTTTGAGCCAATAGTGCAAGGTGCAAAACGCTCTGCAATAGTTGCGACAGAAAGAGCAACAAGTGGAAGAGCTGCAAGAATACCAACAATCCAGAAAAGGACACGAACTGGATCAGGAAGGAAACGAAGAATCTGAACAAACGTAGCAACAAACACGGCAACTACACACCAACGCGCATACCTCTGTACAAGTGGTACGTACTTTGCTACAGGAGACTCAACAAGGAAGTTTGTATGTGGAGAGTCATAGTGAGCAACAATTACGATTGGACGATTGCCTTTTGCGACAAGCTCACCAGTGGCTTCGTGTTTAGCAACAACGTTCTGGCTTCTGATGGAAGATCCAAATGAACCAAGAATGTCATTACCAAAGTACTTGAGGCAAGTAAGTGCGCCAAAGCCAGCAACAAGCAAAACACCAAAAGCAACAAGTGCTGCGTTGCCAGTGCCTGCAAAAATAACACCAATGAAGAGGAGGATTAGATAGATTGAGTAGCCAAGACTGTTAATAGACTTAGCGTCAAATTCTTCAATGGTTGCCTCAAGCCCGTGAAGTTTCATTTCTTCAGCAATGGTTTGAGCAGCCTGAAGCTCCTCTTGACTACCGGCAGGAGCAATATCAATCTGCTCGTCTAGATAGTCAACATAGTCATGTGTAATGGCCATACTGCGTCCTTCGTTGGCATGTCTTCTGACAGGTTTCATACATACGTCATTAGTATACGTCTTATATCGAAATATAGCGGTTAAAGTGTATTTTTACGTCCAAATTTAGAAATTCTGCACTAAATATCAAAAACTTTCGTATATGTTTAGAGAGATTTGAGTTCAACTAGCAAAAAGCGGGAGGTGGATATGGCTCCAAACGATCAAACTCTAGGTAATAATGAACTGGGCGCCTGGAGGATTTTCTCGCTATTTATGCTGCTACTTCAAAAGGGACCTCTACCCTCGGCAGAAATATATACGGCAATTTACTCAGATTTATCTACCGATTCTGCTTCAAGAACTTTTTCAAGAGATCGCACTGTTTTGAAACAGCTTGGATTTGCAATTACAGAGGTAAAAACGGGAAAAGAAAAGTCATTCTATCTTTCGGACTCAAATTTCTTTGATTTCTCGTACGACTTAAGCCCTGAAGATGCCAATCAGCTGCTTGTAATCTGCAGTGCAATTCTCACTGATACAACTTTTGTGTACCAAGAGAAATTGAGAAACGCGCTCTCTAAAATTGTGGGTAACTTTTATTCCTCGGACTCAGGCAAACCAGACAGCAAAAAACTCAGCGCTTCTTCCCAAAGCAAAGTCTTTCCTGTTCTATACGAATCACTCAGCTCTAAACAACTGGTAAACGTCACCTATACAAATTCACAGGACCAGATTAAACAAAAGCATCTGGGCGTGCTGGACTTCTTTGTTTCACAGGGACTTCTATACTTTGTGGGGCAAGATTTTTCATCCGGTACTGAGAGCGCTTCCATCAAAACTTTTCGCGTTGACCGTGTTTTAGATGCCGCGATTCTTAAAAATGAGTCCTTCTCCATACCAGAAGAGTTTGATTCAAAAGACTATAACCTCCTCGATTTCCAGCTTGGATTGCAGACTGGCATTCTTACTGCATTTATCCCCAAAAACACACTTGCTGCATTTGAGCATTTCTCTCAGGGGCAAGGGGATGTTGAGCTCCTCTCTAATGGCGCTTTGTGGACCGTTGCTTACGCTCATGAAGACACCGCTTTGTCTTGGATTCTTGCTCATGGATTAATTCCAAGGTCTCCGGAGTCTCTTCTCGCAAAGTGGAAAGGGTCTTTAAGCGAGGTTGCCAATGGCTGTTAAAAACACCTCTTTTGGAAGAAAAAACATATCGTCAGCTGTCTATAAGCTCATACTGCTTGCTTCTGCATTGAGGGAGTCTTTTGACGCAGTTGAGCTAAGCGCGGTTCAGTCGCGATTTGGCATTTCCTCTGAAGAGGCTGCTATTCTGATGGAGCTTTTGCAGCTCACGGACGAGAATGGCTATCTTCCCCTCCCCCTTACGGGAGACCAAGATACTCTGACACTTGTCGGAGAGTCTCCCTTTACTGCTCGCAGGCTTGTCTTAACGGGTGAAGAAACCTTGGCACTTAAAGAAGCTTTTACCGCACTTGCTTTGCCCCAAGAAAGTGTATTTTGGAGCCTCTTGAAGCCTCCATATACAAAAAGCTCTTCACAGGACGGGTCTTCGGTCTCTCTTGTCTCCAAAAGTCACTCTAAAGAAGTAGATGCGTTCCTCACCTGCTCAAATGCAATTGCAGAATCTCAAGTCATTTCATTCAACTATCGCTCTGAGACGTCTGTTGCAGAAGCTCGCGGTGATAGAGATGCTGCAATTAGCCAGAGAGAGGTTCTTCCCTATAAGCTGTTATACGGAGAAAATGGGTGGCTTATCGAGGGGGTTGATTTAAACCTAGAGCAGCAAAGGGTCTTTAGGGTCAATCGAATGAGCTGCATTGAAAAGCAATCCTCTTCATTTGAGCACAGAAAGCTTGCGGAACGCGTGCAAGATTCTGCTATGCAAGAAAAGTCTCAGCTGGTAGAGCTTACCTTCTTTGATAAAAACGCTCTTACGCACTATTCGTGGCCGGGACTTAAAACAGTTGGAAGCCAGCGCAATGCTGTAGAAATTAAAGCAACTATCCCCTACTACGGCGGAACATGGCTGCTACAGCGGTTGCTTGCCCTTAAGGGAAAAGTAACAACCAAAGACAAGGCCGTGATGCACGCAATGCGCACTTACGCTGCGTCTTTGCTTGCTGCAGAAGAGCAGCTCTAAGCCAATCAGGTGATTGCAGCCCTGCTACGCGTCGTGTTCTTCTCGCCACTTGGCAATTTGCTCGGATATATCCTTTGTCAAGACACGCTGGTAGTTCTTGTTGGGTAGTGACTTCAAGAACGAGCTGCCATACCGCTTGGACACCAGCCTGGAATCGGCAAGCACCAAAACGCCCTTATCATCAGCACTTCTAATAAGGCGACCAGCAGCTTGCTTTGTTGCAATTACCGCCTCTGGCAGAGAATAACGCCACCACGCACGATCTTCTCGCGCTTCGCGCTCTTTGACCAGCGGTTCATTAGGGCTTGCAAACGGAAGCTTAGGAATTACTACGCACCTAAGCGTGTCTCCCGCAGCATCAAAGCCTTCCCAGAACGATTTAAGAGCAAACAGCGAGAGGTTCTTTTCGGCTAGGAACTTTTCACGAACACGTCGAGCAGAAGAAGAGCGCTCCTGGCAGGCAAGATTAAGGCCCTGCTCACTCAAGCGTGGCTCCAACGCTTCATAGAGGCGCTCCATATCGCGTCTGTTGGTAAAGAGCGTCAGCACTGAGCCGCCCATCTGAACATGAACGTCGTATAGCAGCTTTTCCAGAGCGTCTAGGTAACCTGGATCAGTTGGTGCAGGCATGTCTTCGGCCACAAAGACAGCCATATGGTTCTCGTAGTCAAAGCTTGACTCTAAGTGCAGGCTCTTGTGTTCAAAGGCGCCTCTATCCAGGCCAACAGCATGCTCAAAATGCGAGAAATCATCTCCAACGGCAATGGTCGCCGAGGTAAACACAACGGAATGCGTCTCAGGAAGCCACTTCTCTGCCAGCTCTGCACCAATATCAAGCTTCTCAGCCACAAGAGCCTCAGAGCCAATATCACGCTTCAGTCGAGTCAACTTTGCTGAATAGACATAACTCTTGTCCGTTCCCTCGCAAATGAGCTTCAGAGACTCCAAAAGGGTGCTCAAGAACACCCCCGCCTCGCTCAAGTTGCTTGCAAGGTTTGGAGCTGATGCAATGAGCGCCTCGGTGGTTTTTCCTATACGAAGCGCCGCTTCTTCAAGAGCAGAAAGAGCAACGGAAGCGGTCTCCAAGACCTCTTTCCATTCCTCTGTCTCTCTTACCTCATCGTTAATCCAAAGCTGAAGGGAGTTATAGCCACCATCACTTTTAGCCAACGGAGCCAGCTCATGCACGGTAGCCATAAGGTTGCCCATTGCTGCCATGGCTCGCTGAACTGCGGCGGCAGAGCGCGTGAGAAGACCGGAGAGCAGCGTAGAATCTTCAAGATTAGCAGCGCCCACCATAGCAGCATGAATGGCTCCGGACTTAATCCCACCAAGCAACTCAAAGCCGTTTCGCATCTCTTTAGCAGAAATTTCTACTGCCCACTGATGGCGAGCCTCGGCCTCAAAGCCATGAGCCTCGTCAATCACCCAATGTCTGATAGGTGGCAGAATTTTTCCGTCAGCAGCGACGTTTCTAAGCAACAGAGAATGATTGGTTACCACAACATCCGAAGATCCCGCACGTTTACGAGCTCCATGAACAAAGCACTCATGAGGGTAATACGGACACTTAGAGCGCAGGCACTCCGCTGCTTTGATAGTTACCATCTCTCGTGGAACCGAGCGCCAACGAATCCCCAACGCGTCCAAATCGCCATCAGCCGACTGGCACGCGTAGGCATAAATCACCGCAATTGCGGTCAGCATGTCAGACGCAACGCTGTTGCTCGAGCGCCCTTCCTGATCAAGCAGCGTCAGCGGAAGTTCCTCAAGAGCAGCCCTATCAACGCGATGCAGGCACGGATAGTGCTCGTATCCTTTTAAGCTGCAGAAACTCAATCCGTTTGGCAACGTTCGTGCAAGCGCTGGAAGGTCATGAGCAACTAGCTGGTCAGTCAAGGCGTTTGTCTTTGTGGCAATGCCTACGGTAACGTCATTTTTCTGCGCAAAAAGCACCTCAGGCAGCAGGTATGCAATCGACTTGCCAATACCAGTCCCCGCCTCAAGCTCTCTATGCGAAGAAGTTACCAGCGCGTTTCTGACCTCAACGGACATGCTAACCTGCTCGTTGCGTGTCTCAAATTTGTCATACATCTGCGAGACGATGCCCGGTTTAGCAAACGCTCTGTGAATCTCATCTTTAGAAATAGGCAGCATAGCAGGCGTCTCTGGGTCATCCGCATCCTTTCTCGCCTTTGCTTTTATGTCGGCAACAAGCTGACAGCGAATGTCCTTGAGCGAGAAGAACGTGCCCGAAATCTCCGCGTCTGCAAGCTCGGCTCCCGTTGCGTCTTCTTTTGCAACACCGCGCTGAACAGCCTCTTCTTCTTTCATCTTCGACAAATACGAGAAGATCGGCCTAAATGTCCACTCCACTCCATCGTGCATTGACGCCAATTTGGCGAGAAGCCCGCGGGGCAGATTCATAAGACCCAAAAGTAAAATGCGCCACATACCGCATAGAGCATCTACGTCGTCACTTGCGCGGTGCGTAACCTTCATGGTGCCAAACGCTTCGGCCATGCTGGAAAGCTTATGCGAAGAAAGTCGAGGTAGAGCTATGCGTGAAAGCGACAGCGTATCAATCCAGGTATCGGAGACTGATGTTCCACCAGGTACTCGTTCAATAAAGGTACGGTCAAAGGTGGCGTTATGCGCCAAAACCGGAAGTCCACCAACAAACTCTGCAAGGGCAGCAACAGCTTCTTTTGCGCTTGGCGCGCCTTTAACGTCTTCGTCGGTAATTGAGGTCAGAGCTGTAATTTCTTCGGGAATTGAGCACCCTGGGTCAACAAACGTCTGAAAGCGCTCCACAATCTCTCTGCCGCTCAATTTAGCAGCAGAAATCTCAATAAGTGAGCACTTCTTAAAGGACAGACCTGTTGTCTCGGTATCTAAAACAACAATGTCGTCCTCTAAGACGTCAAACGACTCATGCTCCGCCCTCTCTGCAAGCTCCAAATATTTTTTGCAAACCGCAGAGGGGGTGCCGGGAAGAATGAGCTCTTCTAGTTTTTGCGTAGCGCTTTTAGTGCTGGTCATAACCTACAAATCTACTGACGATCCTCAAGCGCAAACTCAATAAAGCGAGTGCAGAGCTCAGGGAAATCAATGCCGCCGGTACGAGCAGAATCTGGCAGCAAAGAACGCGCGGTCATACCAGGAATGGTATTTGTCTCAAGCACCACTGGCACGCCGTCCTCCGTAACAATAAAGTCGCTACGAGAAACGCCACGGCAACCAAGTGCATTGTGAGCCTTAATTGCCAGCTCCTGAGCGCGTGCGTACACTGCAGGCTCAAGACGAGCAGGAATTACATGGTGCAGGGATGCGGGCTCGTATTTTGTCTTAATGCTGTAGAACTCATCGCCGGTAACAATCTCAACGATTGGTAGGGCGGTTGGATTCTCGTTGCCAATAACAGGAACGGTGATCTCTGTTCCCGCTATACTCTCTTCAATCAGAATGCGCTCACCCTGTTCACCTGCAAGCTCTAGTGCAGCAGGAAGCTCTTCTCGCGAAGTGACGCGTGTGACACCATAGCTGGAGCCGTTGCCAGAAGGCTTTACAAACATAGGGAGTCCGAGGTCCTCAATAAGCTTGTCTACCTGCTCATCTGTAAAGACGGTACCTGCAGGAACGTCAATTCCCTTAGGCGTTGGAACTCCTGCCTGCCTATACATAAGCTTTGACAGCTCTTTTTCGGTTCCCATAGCAGACGCAAGAACGCCAGAAAACGTGTAAGGAATGTGCAGAATCTCGAGAAGACCCTGGATGCAGCCATCCTCACCAAAACGGCCGTGCATAGCAACGTACACGACATCATAACCGCCCTGAGCAAGGGTAACTACAAAGTCTTTTTCTGCAACATCAAGCAGGTCAACACTGGTAAAGCCGGCTTCTTTAAGTGCTGCTGCACACTGCTTGCCAGACTCCATTGCAATCTCATGCTCGTCTGACCAGCCACCTGAAACAACTGCTACATGAAGCTTTTTTAGCTCTTCACGTGTCATTTCCGCTCCTTCAGATAAGTCTCCCATAGGGTAAACTCTAGTAAACGTATTTCTTCTAAGATACCGCAGATAGCTTAGAAGAGTTGGAGAAGGACAAAAATGCAATCAAATAATACTCTTGACGGCACAAACACCACGGCTGACGGCGCAGACATCTCCGCGCTTGATTCTCGCCCACAGAAGGCTGCCGTCAAATCTGACCTCAGAAGCCTTTCATCAGAGCAAATTCTTGAACTGGTGGCCTCCCTTGGCCAGCCAAAATTCCGCGCAAAGCAGATTGAGGAGTGGATCTGGTCTAAAGGCGCTACCTCTTTTGATCAGATGAGTAATCTTCCAAAAACGCTGCGAGAAGAGCTATCTAAGCAGGTATCGCTTGCTGGTGCTGAACAAATTGTTCGCCAGGTCTCTGAAGACGGAAGTCGTAAATACCTGCTTCGCTACCCTGATGGTACTTCTGTCGAGTGCGTTGGCATGCCAACCGGCAATAAGCTTTCGGTCTGTGCTTCTACACAGGCTGGCTGCGCCATGGGCTGTGCTTTCTGTGCAACAGGCGCTGCTGGTCTCACCCGTTCTCTTTCTGCGAGCGAGATTTACGAGCAGGTTATGCACGTCCGCGACGATTTTGACGCGCGCGTTACCAGCGTTGTTCTTATGGGACAGGGCGAGCCCTTCATGAACTACGACGCTACTCTTGCGGCAATGAGACGTCTTAACTCCCCTGACGGAGCTGGCATTGGTGCACGCCATATTACGGTTTCTACCTGCGGTGTTATACCTATGATTAAGCGTTTTGCCTCTGAACCAGAGCAATTTACACTTGCTGTTTCGCTTCACTCTGCGGTACAAAAGACGCGAGACGCCCTCATGCCAGGAGTTCGTAAATACTCACTGATTCACCTGTATGACATTATGGGTGAGTATGTCGATAAGACCGGTCGTCGTCCAACGTATGAATATGCGCTGATCAAAGGCGTTAACGATTCTGACAATGAGCTTGGAGCTTTGAGAGACTTCTGTCGAGGAACGCTCTGCCACGTTAACATCATTCAGCTTAACGAGATTGAGGGCTCTAAGTTCCATCCAACATCCCCTGCCCGCGCACAGGAGTTTGTAAACAGTCTCAACTCTGTTGGCGTTGAAGCAACTATCCGTCTTTCTCGTGGATCTGACATTGATGCTGCTTGTGGACAGCTCTTTCAGAAGAGAAACGTACGTTAAACGCGCCATACCCTACTCATTACAGGTAAAGAAGGGACCCTCTCGAGTCCCTTCTTCTTTAGTTCATATGTAGAACATTTGTTCTAATTAATTGCTTTTAGCCATTCTTTTTCTACTCTCGCTTGATGAGAGAGAATATTTTTTGAAGTTTTTCTATCAACGCCACCTGAATAATCGTCGAGAATTGCGTCAACGGCCCTTCTCGACCTTCTCATTGCGTGGAGAAAACTTCTTTGCGCTTCTTTCGTCAACAAGGTGTGCTTAGCGAGAAAAGCTATTCCGAGCAGTGAAACTGTAGATATAATTGCAAACTTTATCTTCATTATGCTTCTTTACCGTTTGATAGTTTTTCAACTAAAGCAGCAAGCTCTTCCTCATCATTGAATTCGATTTCAATTTTATTCTTGCCGCGAACATTACGCACTTTGACTGGAGTATCCAAAGCAATTCTTAATTGCCTTGCCGCACGCTTATATGCCTGTGGGGTTGGTTGTCTTTTTGGTTTCTCTACATTAGTGACAGAAAATAGTGGAGCAAGGTTTTCTGTCTGGCGGACAGACAAGTTCTCTTCAATTACTTTTTGAGCAAGTCTAATTCTTCCTTCTTTACCACTAACGGAGAGAATTGCACGAGCGTGTCCAGCACTAATACGTCCTTCCACCATCAAAGTCTGTACCTCTGTTGGAAGGTCAAGAAGGCGTAGGGTATTTGTGATTGCAGATCTTGATTTTGAAAGAACCTTGGCCAAATCGTCTTGGGTTAAGTTCTCCTGTTTAATGAGCTGCTTATAACCTTGTGCTTCTTCGATTGGACTTAAGTCAGATCTCTGCAAATTCTCAATAAGCGCAAGCTTGAATACTTCCTCGTCAGAAATTGCTTTGATTACTACAGGTACTTCCTCTAATTTTGCAAGTTTTGCAGCCTGGAAACGTCTCTCACCAGCAACAATTTCGTAGTGATCGCCCTTCTCGCGAACAAGAAGTGGCTGAAGAATACCGTTTTGCTTAATAGAATCACTGAGTTCAGTGAGCTCAGCTTCGTCAAAATGCTTGCGAGGCTGGTCTTTATTCGGCTTAATCTTCTTCAAAGGCAGCGTGGTAGTTTCTTTTTTATTACCGACCTCTGCATCCACCTCACTAAAGAGCGAATTAAGGCCTTTACCAAGTCCTGATTTTTTAACCACGACGATTCACTTCCTTTGCAAGTTTGTTATATGCAAGTGCGCCCATACTTATTCGTGCATACATGGTTACTGGCAAACCATGACTTGGTGCCTCAGCAATTTTGACGTTTCTTGGAATAAGTGTCTTGAATACCTTGTTACCAAAGTAGTTAGATACTTCGTTAACTACCTGCTTAGATAGGGAAGTTCTGCTATCAAACATGGTCATTACTACGCCAAAGATTTCAAGATCTGGATTAAGCTGTTTTTGCACCATCTTCATTGATTCAACAATCTTGGTAACGCCTTCTAGTGCATAATACTCGCACTGAATTGGAATAAGTATGCTATTTGCGGCAACTAAGGCGTTAATTGTTAGAAGTCCTAATGATGGTGGGCAATCAATCAAAATGTAGTCAAAATAGTCTTTAACCTGGTCAATTGCCTGCTTTAATATGTTTTCTCTTGATTCCACGGAAACGAGTTCAATTTCTGCACCAGCAAGTTGAATGGTAGCAGGAGCAATAGTCACGTATTTCTGAACTGTTTGTTGTAATACGTCTTCAAGTGGCGTTTCGTTGAGGATTACATCATAGATATCTGCTTCTAGTTCCTCTTTATCAATTCCAAATCCACTTGTTGCATTACCTTGTGGGTCAAAATCGATAATTAGAACCTTCTTTTTTGTTTCTCCAAGTGCTGCTGCAAGATTTATTACGGTAGTTGATTTTCCAACTCCGCCTTTTTGATTAATTACAGCAAGTACTTTAGGATCTCTATCTTGAAATCCCCTCGAAAGGTCTTTGTAGCTCATTTATCCTCCGTTTGACCAAGTTTATTTAATAATACAGAATGTTTCACGTGAAACATTCCACAATTAGTCTCTTCTTGCAACAAACGGATTTGATTTAGCCATTCCTGTTTTTCTCGGTAGTTTAATTTTGCTTTTTCCAACTTTTCTATAAAGAAGAATTTCACGATGACCAAGATCGTTTGGTAATTCGAATGTTTCACGTGAAACATTTTCATATCCAAAAAATTTGGCTGCCTGAGAGGCGTCCTGAAGCTCTATCTCGTCAACGTTGGCCTTCATTACTATGAGGGTACCTTGTGGAGCTAAGAAAGGCTCTGCGTACTCCAAAAGAATATTTGCCTTTGCAACCGCTCTGAAAGTAACAAAATCAAACTTCTGTTTATAGTCGTTTGGAATTTCTTCAGCACGAAGCTTTTCAGCTCTTACTCTCTCACCAAGACCAATCTCATCAATCATTGACTGTACGGCATTGATCTTTTTTCCAATTGAATCAACAAGCAATGTTTTGTTATCGCTCATGATTGCAAGAGGCAGTCCAGGGAAGCCTCCACCAGTTCCAATATCAATATAGTTTTGAGTCTCAGATATAAACTCATTACATACTTTGAGTGGTAATAAAGAATCAAGAATATGAAGAACCAGTGCATCATCAATTGAAGTGATTCTTGTGAGATTAAGGTTTTTATTAATCTCAATTAGCAATTCAATGTGCTTGAGGAGTTGTCTTCTTTGGGTTTCAGTTGAATCGATTCCATAGGTAAGGAGAAGTTCCTTAAGTACACTCTCTTTTGAATCGAATATAGATTTCTCTGATTCTGACATTGCTTCTCCTGTGACAAAACTTCTTGTTACAAGAAGAATTGTCACAAAAAAAGAGGAAGGCGTAAACCTTCCTCATCAAATTAGTAAAGCTTGTGGGAATTCTTAGCTGTTAATAGCTGTAACAACAACACGACGGTATGGATCATCACCCTCAGAGTGTGTTGTAACTTCAAGATTGTCTCGGAGCGCAATGTGAATGATACGACGCTCATAGCCACTCATTGGAGCAAGAGAAACCTTACCAGTCTTCTTAGCACGAGCAGCAGCAGAGAGTGCCATCTCTTGAAGCTTATTACGACGACGGCTCTTGTAGCTTTCAACATCAACAGATACTGGATAGTGGAAGTGAAGCTTAGCGCTCATCAAAGATGAAAGGACCATCTGGAGAGCCTCAAGCGTATTGCCGTGACGACCAATAAGAATTGCAAGATCTCCACCGGTTACGTCAAGAATGAGTTCACCGTCTTCACCGTCGTACTCATCAATTGCACAGCTATTCTCACCAAAGAACGAGAGAAGCTCTCTTAGATAGAAGACAGCAGTATCAGCAATCTTATTCATCTCAGCATCAGTAAGCTGAATTCCAGCTTCAAAGTGCTCTCGAATTGAAGCAAACTCGTCTTGTGAATCAACGACAGGAGACTCATTAAGAGCGTTTGGCTCAGAAACGAAAGTCTCATCCTCCATGTCGTCCTCCAGTCAATATAAAAAGTTTAACTAGTAATCTACTGTAACAAATTCTGTAAACAAAAGTTATTTTGTTTAACGCCAGCTCTTAGGCCTTTTTGTGAGGGCGTGGCTTCTTTTCTTTTCTCACCACGTCTACCTCGATTGGCTTATTAGCCATCTGAGCCTGTGCCTTGAGCTTCTCTTTTTCCATAATACGCTTGGTAATAAGCTGCTGCTGAGCAAGCTGCCAAATACCAGAAGTTACGTAGTAGAGAAGAACAGCTGCTGGCACAGTCCAACCAAACCAGAGCATCATGAGGGTCATCATGCCGCCCATCATGTACTGCTGGGTACGCTGCTCACCGGAGCTTGTACGAGCGTTTACTGCCATGGAAAGGAAGGTAGTAAGACCAAACAGAAGAACAAAAATCATGTAAGGGATAGCGGTAACAAAGCCATCAACAGCAAAAATGTCAGATGTTGCACGCGCAATAGAAGGAAGAATGTTGTAGAAGCGGGAGTCTACTGGAACCATCTTTGCAACGGTAAAGAGTGCAATAAAGATAGGGGACTGTAAAAGCAGTGGTAGACAACCACCAAGAGGATTGAAGTTGATTTCTGCGTAAAGTTTACGCATCTCTTCATTCTGCCTTACAGGATCATCGGCATAGCGCTCCTGGATTTCTTTGAGCTTAGGCTGAACAACACTCATGCGAGCCATAGAGGCTGTCTGCTTGTTGGTCATTGGAACCAGGATAATACGGATGATGATGGTAAGCAGGATAACTGCCATACCCCAGTCTCCCGAGAATGATTGAAGTCCCGCTAAGACTGTGTATAGAAAGTTAACAATCCAATCCCACATATTTCCTCCGGTGCGTTCCTTTACGGAACGGGATCGTATCCTCCCTTATGAAAAGGGTGACAGCGAGCAATACGCTTAAGAGCAAGCCAACTTCCCTTTTTAACACCGTACTTTTGTATAGCTTGAACTGCATATTCAGAGCAAGTAGGCCGGTAAATACAGTGCGGCTTAAAAAGGGGAGAGATGTTTCTTTGATAGAAACGAATAGCACCTAGGAACAAGTTTGCGAGAAAAGAACCTTGTCTTTTCTCGCTCATTTGACCCCTGTCTTTCTTAACAGAGCATCCAAAGAAACGCTTATATCAGCAGGATTAGTGCTGTGTGTATCTTTAGTCGCAAAGAGAATAATGCCGTATCCCTCAACAGGTAAACCGCTCTTTCGAGCTGCTTCGCGTAAAACGCGTTTACACCTGTTTCTAAATACGGCGTTACCTAGTCTTTTTGGAGCTACAAAGGCTACCTCGGAAGGATGTGCCTCAGTGGATGGTGCTACTCGTATACGAAGAACAGAACTTTGAGCCCTCTTCCCCGCAGAGAAGACCCTTTCAAACTCTGAACGAGATTTAATGGTCTTCACAGAAACATTCCTTAGACGGTGAGGCGCTTACGGCCCTTAAGGCGACGACGAGCGAGAACGGCACGACCATTCTTAGTTGCCATACGTGCACGGAAACCGTGAGTAGTTGCGCGCTTGCGCTTATTTGGCTGGTAGGTACGCTTCATAGCTATTTCCTCCCGAACGGGTACAGTATCGATTAAAAAGCCTACAGATTGTACTCGCGTTTATGGGTACCTGTCAAATTTTCTACGCAAATACCTCAACTTTTTCTCTTTTTTATTCAAAAAACTTAGCGAGAAAACCTTTCATCTTGAAAATTTCACTTGTGATATATGAAGAAATTTGTTGAAAGGAATATTTCTGTAAGCTGAAATATGTCCGTTAAATGCTACTATCATTCAGTACGTCTTTCACAAAGATATAAAGTTATCTACAGATGTTTAACACTTGTTGAAAACTTTCATTCACTGTGAAAGAAAACGAAAAGTTTTCTTCATTTGTTTAACAATTGTTGAAAAGGAGGTGTCATGGCAAGAGATTTCTTTCCTTTTGTTGAGGAAAACACCAACCAGGATGAAAAAGATGCTGGTTCTGATAACTCTCTTACCGTCCGCTATGCTGCACGTATTGCAGTGTATGACGATAAAGCCGCAGCACCTCGCGTTGTTCTTATAGAACCTAAAGATGTTCGTTCTTATCTTGACGAGATTGCAGCAACCGTTAACCAGCTTGCTCACGAGCAGGGTGGAAAAATTCCCTTTATGGTTATGCGCGAGATTGTGGAGAATTTCATTCATGCTCGCTTTGTAGCACCCACAATCTCAATTATGGACAACGGAAATACCATTAGGTTTTCAGATCAAGGACCTGGTATTAAAGAGAAAAACCGAGCTCTTGAGTTTGGTACTTCTTCTGCAACGGAAGAAATGAAATCGTTTATTAGAGGCGTTGGTTTTGGTCTTCCTTATGCTCAGCAATACATGGTTGAGAAGGGCGGAAGCCTTACCCTTGAAGACAATATCTCTGGCGGAACAATTGTTACTTTATCAACACGCCGCTCTAAAGATGCTCATATTCAGACACTTCCAACGCAAGAAGAAGCTGAAGAATTACCTGTTAATCAGGACCATCAGGCGGTTTCGAGTGCTTCGCAAGCAGTATCTCAACAGGTATCTGCACAACCAGCTGCACAACTTCCTAATCTGGTATTAACAGATCGAGCAAAACAAGTTCTTCAGTATCTCTCTGAACATGAATGGGTTGGAGCAACAGAACTCACTAGTGCCTTTGGTCTTTCTACACCAACCTGGTCAAGAGAATTAAAATCGCTGGTAAACATAGGAATAATTGGAAAAGTTGGGCAAAAATATAAGCTCACCACTATTGGAGAAACCCTCCTTTCATAGAGTTTCTCAACATTATTCGCTGAAAGTTATCAACATTCCTCTATACTAGGTGTCCCAATTTTCAACATTTTGATTGGACACGTATGGATGCATCAATTGATTCAGACGCAGTAGCTCTGTGGCAAGACGCAATTGACCTTTTGGTTGAAGAGAATCAGCCAGAGGCTTTTATTGCCATGTTAAGAACCTGCACTCCAATTAAAGTTGAAGATAATACGCTCTGTGCTGAGACTCCAATGCGCTTGGCATATAACCGTATCCTTAAGAATCTACCGATTGTTGAGAGATGCCTTTCGGCAGCAGCCTTTGAAGACATTATTTTGAGTCTTACGCTTACAAAGTCTTCTACTCCTGTTACCACTACTTCCACAATGACTCCTCAAGAGTTCAATGCTTGGAAGCAAAATACCACTCCTATACAAGCAGTTGTTCCAGAACAGATTCAAGATTTTGAATCCCAGGAACAAAGTCTTGAAGAATTAAAACAACAGACCTTAAAGCGCCGTAAGAGTAATCCTCTTTATGAGGAGACATCTTTTAATTCAAACCTCACGTTTGATCGCTTTGTTGTTGGTGACGAGAATGAGCTTGCACATCAACATGCATTAAATGTTGCAAACGACGCAAAAGGTAAGGCAAACCCGCTGTTTATTTACGGTGCAAGTGGTCTTGGAAAAACTCACCTTCTCCGCGCAGTTCAAAACTACATCAACTCTGAAGATATTGAACGCGTTTGTGTTTATAAGGATGCAGACGCCTTTGTTGATGACTACGTAAATGCAGTTCGCAAAAACGCATCAGGAAACGCCGCAACAGAACTCAGTAACAACTACCAAAATATTGATGTTCTTATCATCGATGATGTCCAAAAACTTGCTGGTAAAGCAGGCACTATTAACTTCTTCTTCAATATTTTTAACTCTCTTATTGATAGAGGTAAGCAGATTATTCTTGCCGCAGATAGAACACCTGCTCAGCTTGGTATGGGATCTGACGGCTTTGATGATCGTATTACTTCTCGTATGAGTGGTGGTATTGTTATTGGTATTGAGTCTCCAAGCTACGAGATGAAACTCAATCTAATTCATGTCTTCTGTGACCGCGCTTTTAAAGAAAGAAACTCTTCTCTTTCTGCAGACGATTTACCAGAGGACATCCGTCGTTACATGGCTGACAAGGCTGGCCAAAGTATTAGAACGCTTGAGGGCTTCTGTAATCGCTGTGTAACTGGTCAGATTAAAGCAAAAGAATCTGGCACAAATATCAAACAAGAAGAAATCGATAAGATTGCAGACACACTCTGGCGTCGCGTTTCAAAGACCGTAAATATCGAGAAGGTCCAAGAAGTCGTAGAAAATATCTATGGCATTAGTCACCGCGATATTGTTGGCAACAAGAGAAATAAAGAGATTGCAGAACCTCGTCACGTTGCAATTTTTCTTGCTCACGACCTTTGCCAATACACACTGGTAAATATTGGTAAGCATTTTGGTGGAAGAAAACACGCAACAATTTTGCACAGTATTGAGGTAATTGAAGAGAGAATCAAAGAAGACAAAAGCTTCTATGATCAAATTTCTCAACTCAAGAAGACTATCCTTGAACAAAGTTAGTGTTTAAAACCTGTTCGTAAGATGTCAATTGGTGAAGAGAAGTAATGGTTTGTTGTTGAGAGTTTAAGAGAGGGAGTTTTACTTTGTTTATGAATGTCAAAAATAAGCAAACAAATCTGACCTCTAGAAACATATTTCTACCTCTAGAAATGTAAAGCTTTCTTCTTTTCAACATAGCTTATTATTACTACGATATTTTTATTCTTATCTAAGAAATAATAGAAAGGGTCGTCATGAAATTTACCGTAAGTCAATCCGCTCTCCAGACGGCACTTGATATTGTTTCTAAGGGTATTGGTTCTAATACAACACTTCCAATTCTCTCCGGTATTTATCTCAAAGCTTTCAATGGTATGCTTGAGCTACAGTCCAGTGACTTAATTATCTCTATTAAGCATCAGATTGCAGCAAATGTAGAAGAAGAAGGAGAGACAGTTGTTTCTGGAAAGGTTATTCAGAACATTGTTAAGAACCTTCCTGATGCAGCAATTACTTTTGAAGGCGGAGAGCGTACGCTTTCTGTAACTTGCCAGCGTTCATCTTTTAGACTTAATACCCTTTCTGCGCACGATTGGGCACAGTTCCCAGAGTTTGATCTTGAGAAGACCTGCGAGCTTCCAAGTCAACTTCTATCAACTATGGTTGATAAAGTTTATCGTGTAACTTCAAAGGAAGCTTCTCGTCCTATTCTTCAGGGAATTTCTCTCACCGTTGAGGACAATACTATTCGCCTTGTTGCAACTGACTCATTCCGTCTTGCTGTTTGTGATTCCAATACAGATACGCCAGCAGGTGAATCTTTTAGTGCAATTATTTCTGGTGAAGTTTTCCACGACGTTCTTTCCATGCGTAGCATGACTGAGAAGGTTTTAATTGGTACTACAGACAACCAGGTAGTCTTCCAGTTTGGAAATACCACTCACATTTCGCGAAAGATTGAAGGTCATTTCCCAGATTATAAGCAGCTACTTCCAACGTCTTGTACTGCATCTGTTGATATTAATGTTGAGGATTTCTCTGCAGCTCTCAAGCGTGTATCTGTTATTGCTCTGGCAAATCCATCAGTACGTTTTGATGTTGATGCTGATGGAAAAGAGGTTAAGCTTTCAGCCTCTTCACCAGATCAAGGTGAGTCTTCTGAGCACATTGAGGCCCAAATTGAAGGAGACTCTCTTTCAATCGCTTTGAACTACCACTATGTCTTTGATTGTGTAAATGCTGCTCCTTCTAAGGATCTTCTGCGCCTTGAGCTTCAAGGTCCTTCTCAGCCAGCTATTTTTAAATCAAATGGCAAGGTTAACTACTTGTATCTTCTGATGCCTGTTCGCCTCTAATTTGATAGGGGTTGTGTGGGACTTAAAGTTGAACATGTTTCGCTGTATAACTTTCGTTGTTTTTCTTCGAAAGAGATAGACTTATCTGCGCAAACTACTATTTTTGTAGGAAAGAACGCTGCGGGTAAGACAAATACTGTTGAAGCACTACAACTCCTTACTGCTGGATATTCATTTAGAAAGCCCACACCTTCACAACTCCTTCTTACAGGTACTTCTGAGGCAAAGATAGAAATTTCTCTTACAGGAGATGGAAGAAAGCTAGAAAATACCTGCACCATTACAGAACGCCGTCGCCAATTTTCAAAGAACGGCAAGAAATGCCAGGCAGCAGATATTTCTGGTACGTTGATGTCGGTCCTTTTTAATCCTGATGATCTTTCAATGATTAAAGGTGGCGCATCATATCGCCGAGAAGAATTCGATGACTTTGGTCGCCAGGCAAATAAAAGCTACTTCAAGGTTTTCTCGGCATATACAAAAACAGTTGAGCAAAGAAATAAGTTGCTTAAATCTGATTGGCCTGACAATAATTTGCTTGATGCATGGGATCTTTCGCTTGCAAGGGGTGGAGCAACGCTTCTTCACGCGCGCATTCATTTATTTGAGCGCCTGGCAAAGAAAACATGCGAGATTTACCAGGAACTTTCTGGCGGAGAGCACCTGGAGATGAACTATATTTCTTCAATTGGAGAGGTTTCTCTTGAAGCCTCTCGAGAAGAAATTACTGATCAGTTTTTACAGGCTTTAAACGAAGCGCGCGCAGATGATATCCGTCGTCAGCAAAGCACTAAGGGTCCTCACCGAGATGATGTTGAGTTTTTGATTGAAGGTAAAGACGCTAGAAATTTTGGGTCTCAAGGCCAAATCAGAACGGTGGTCTTAGCACTTAAAATGGCAGAAGTTTTACTCTCAGAAGAAATACTTGGCGAGAAACCCCTGCTACTTTTAGACGATGTGATGAGTGAGTTGGATGAAGATCGCAGAAAAGCCATTATGGAGTTTGCATTCCACGACATCCAAACCGTAATTACAACTACCAACCTTGGTTATTTCTCTGAAGAGATTTTAGAGAAAGCGCAGATAGTTAGGTTTAGCGATGAATAATCTACAAGAAATGCCTGCGCGTGGTGGTAATAAAAACGCAAAAGATTTAATGAGCACCTTACTTGGAACCTTCAGAGATTCTAAGAGTATGTCTAAAAATCGTCGCGCTTATCTTGCATGGGTTGAGTCAAATGGTGAAAGAGAAGTAGAACACACAACCGGCGTATTTGTTAGAGAAATTGCTGGTAGAGAATATCCTGTACTTACCGTTTATGTAGACAATCGTATGTGCATGATTGATTTTCTTGCACAAAGAGAAATTTATAGAGCGAGGCTCTCAGAGCAAGGTTTAGAGTTTTCAGACCTTGAATTTAAGCTGGACAAATACAATAGACATGCTGGTAAAGAAGATGACTCCTCAGAAAAGCAAGTACAGGGCCAAAAAGAAGAGAAAAAAGATCTTCCAGAACTCACACCAGAAGAGAAATTACAAATTTCTGAGTTAGTTTCTGGACTTTCTGAGCCACTTAAGTCAACGGCTTATAAAGCGATTGAAGCAAGTTTTAGACAAAAAAAGAGTCTTTAGTCTAATCTGTCACTAATCTGTCCTTAAATCTGTTTACAGAGCCTCTCAGATATAAAATATTACTGTTCAAACAATGAAATTATTCTGTGCCGAGTTGATTTTGGCGATTTCATAGTAAAATACCTATATCATTCCGCTCACAATTGAAGAGAGGACTTACGTGGCAAAAGAAAATAAGTATGACGGTACAGAGATTAAGATCCTTGAAGGCCTTGAGGCTGTTCGTAAGCGTCCAGGTATGTATATTGGTACAACTTCAGCTTCTGGTCTGCATCACCTTGTTTGGGAGATTGTAGATAACTCAGTCGATGAGGCAATGGCTGGTTATTGCTCCAAAATTAAGGTAACCGTTCATCCAGATAACTCTATTTCTGTTGAAGATAATGGTCGTGGTATTCCTGTAGATCTTCATCCCCAGAAAAAGATCCCAACTCTTGAGGTTGTTCTTACTATCCTTCACGCAGGTGGTAAGTTTGATAACGACTCATACAAATTTTCTGGTGGGCTTCACGGCGTTGGCGTTTCTGTTGTAAATGCTCTTTCTAAGAAGCTTATTGCACAGGTTAAGCGTGACGGAAAAATATACGAGATGGTTTTTGAGCGCGGCAAGACTGTTCAGAAAATGAAGGAAATTGGTACTTCTAAGACTACAGGTACCATTATTACCTTCTGGCCAGATGACATGATCTTTGAGACCACTACGTATAATTTTGACACACTTCGTGATCGTCTCCAGGAAACCGCATTCCTTAACAAGAACCTTAAAATTACCCTTATTGATGAACGCGAGCTTACTCCTCGCCAGATTGATTTCCAATATGCTGGTGGCATCATCGATTTTGTTAAGTACCTTAATGACGAGAAAACTGTTTTATCAGGACTTTCTCGCCCAATTTATATTGAAGGAAAATCTGATCCTGATGCCCCTATATCGCAGATGGGTGTAGTCGAGGTTGCACTTCAGTGGAATACTGAGTTCAGCGATAGAACTCTCTCGTTTGCAAATGGTATTTTCACTGAGGAAGGCGGAATGCACCTTGAGGGCTTCCGTACCGCTCTTACTAAAGTAGTAAATGATTACGGCACCAGGCAGGGTCTTCTTAAAGAGAAAGACCCTAAGCTTGAGGGTGGCGATATTCGTGAGGGCTTAACTGCTGTTATTTCAGTTAAGCTGCCAGATCCTCAGTTTGAGGGACAGACAAAGGCAAAGCTTGGTAGTTCTTACATGAGAACTCTTACCAACAAGATTGTTACTCAGGGTCTCTCAGAGTACCTGGAAGAGCATCCAAATCAGGCAAAAGAGATTCTCAAGAAAGCATCTCAGGCTGCAAAAGGCCGTCTTGCTGCTCGTAAAGCTCGTGAAGCAACACGCCGTAAGGGACTTCTTGAGTCAGCTGCTCTTCCTGGAAAACTTGCAGACTGCTCCGTTCGCGATGCAGAGATGACTGAGCTCTTCATCGTCGAGGGTGACTCCGCAGGTGGTTCTGCAAAGATGGCACGCGACCGTTCTATCCAGGCAGTTCTTCCACTTCGCGGAAAGATTTTGAACGTTGAGCGCGTACAGGCTCACCGTGCACTTTCTTCTGACACTATTACTTCGCTGATTACCGCTATTGGTACTGGTGTTGGAGACGAATTTAATATTGAGAAGGCCCGTTATCACAAGATTGTTATCATGACCGATGCTGATGTTGACGGCTCTCACATTAGAATTCTTCTGCTTACCTTCTTCTATCGTTACATGAAGCCAATGATTGACGCAGGTTATATCTACGTTGCTCAGCCTCCTCTGTATCAGATTAAGCCAAAGGGTAAAAAGAACGGTAAATACATCTATACCGATGAAGAACTTGCTCTAGAGACAAAGAAGTTTGAGGACAACACCAAGTTCACCATTCAGCGTTATAAGGGTCTTGGTGAGATGGACCCAGAGCAGCTTTGGGCAACCACTATGGAGCCAAAGAACCGTATTCTTCTCAAAGTAACCATCGATGATGCTCTTGCCGCTGATCGTGCAGTCTCTGACCTTATGGGCAACCAGGTTGAGAAGCGTAAAGACTTCATCCAAACACATGCAAAAGACGTCCGCTTCCTGGACATTTAATGGTTTCTCGCTAAATCATTAGACAGAAAATGAAAGGGTAACTTGTGGCAGACGATAAAAATATGAACGATGATCTTTTTGGTGCAGACGAGGATCAAGACCTTGATGCACAAAACGATATGGATGAAGAATACGAAGATGACGAGGTAGAAGAAGACTCTGACGAGTTTGACCCAGAGACTGGGGAAAATCTAATAACGGGAGAAACTTCACACATTATCTCTGATGAGGCTGGTACTCGTCTTGACCTCTCAGACATTCACGGTGGCACGCTTAAGCCAACCGATTTGTCCTCAGAGATGAAGACTTCCTTCCTCGAGTATTCCATGTCCGTTATTGTTGCTCGTGCACTTCCAGATGTTCGAGACGGCCTTAAGCCTGTTCACCGCCGTATTCTGTACGCGATGAGTGAGGCTGGCATTACGCCAAACCGTCCACATAAGAAGTCTGCATGGGCAGTCGGTGAAGTCATGGGTAAGTACCACCCACACGGTGACTCCGCTATCTATGATTCTATGGTCCGTATGTCTCAGGATTTCTCGATGAGACTTCCTCTGATTGATGGTCACGGAAACTTTGGTTCTATCGACGGCGATCCACCAGCAGCAATGCGTTATACCGAGGCACGCCTTACCAGAAGTGCTATGGAGATGCTGGCAGAGCTTAACAAGAACACCGTTGATCTTCAGTCAAACTATGATGAGTCTCTGACAGAGCCATCAGTTCTTCCTGCTCGTTTCCCAAATCTTTTGGTTAACGGTTCTTCAGGTATTGCAGTTGGTATGGCTACCAACATTCCTCCTCACAACCTTGGTGAGGTAACTAACGCTGTCTGCATGATGATTGAGAACCCTGACGTTACCACTGAGGAGCTCATGACCGTTCTACCTGGTCCTGACTTCCCAACAGGTGGCATCATCATGGGCACTCAGGGCATCAAGGACGCTTACGAGACTGGCCGCGGTTCTATTACGGTCCGCGCAAAAGTCCACGTTGAGCAGGTTAAGAGCGGTCGTCAGCGCCTTGTTGTTACTGAGATTCCATATCAGGTTAACAAGGGTCTTCTCCAGGAGAAGATTGCTCAGGCAGTCAACGAGAAGAAAATCGAAGGCATCTCTGACATGCGCGACGAGTCCAACCGTAAGGGTATGCGCATCGTCTTGGATCTCAAGCGTGATGCTGTTCCACAGGTTGTTCTGAATAACCTGTACAAGAAGACTCAGCTTCAGTCCAACTTTGGCATCATTGACCTGGCCTTGGTTGACAGTGTTCCTCGTACCCTTTCTCTTCGCGAGATTCTTCGTCACTACATTGATCACCAGATTGATGTTGTACGCCGTCGTACTGAGTTTGATCTGGATAAGGCACAGAAGCGTGTCCACATTTTGGAAGGGCTTCTGACCGCAGTTGATAACATCGACGAGATTGTCCACATCATCCGTAGCTCGCAGGATGATGCTGAGGCAAAGAAGCGCATGAACGAGCGTTTTGGCCTGGATGAGATTCAGGGCGAGGCAATCCTTCAGATGCGTCTGCGCCGCCTCACCGGTCTTGCTCGCCAGGATCTTGTTGATGAGATTTCCCAGCTCAGACTTGATATTGCCTACTACGAGGATCTTCTCGCTCACGAGGAAAAGATTCTGGCTGTTATTGCTGATGAGCTCCGTGAGATTTCCAACCGTTACGCTGACAAGCGTCGTACGCAAATCTCCGACCAGGACATTCAGAACTTGGACGTCGAGGATCTTATCGCCGAAGAGGATATGGTTGTTACCGTTACTCATGCAGGTTACGTAAAGCGCGTTCCTGTTGAGATTTATCGCTCTCAGAAGCGCGGCGGCAAGGGTGTTCAGGGCGTCTCTCTCAAAGAGAACGATTTTGTCGAGAACCTCTTTGTTGCTTCTACCCACGATTACGTGCTGTTCTTTACCAACTTTGGTAAGGTGTACCGCCTCAAGGTCCACGAGCTTCCTGTTGGTAGTAGAACTACAAAGGGTAGCGCCATCATCAATGTCATCGAGACACTTGCAGAGGGCGAGAAGGTCAAGGCGGTTATTACCACTCGCGACTTCCCAGAAGACAACTACCTGATGTTTGCTACTAAGCAGGGAATGGTCAAGAAGACAGCAATGTCTGAGTACGACCGCACCCGTAAGGACGGCCTCATTGCAATCAACCTTAAGGATGGCGACGAGCTGGTTAACGTCCGTCGTGTCCACCCAGGTGACAAGGTTGTTCTGTGCTCCTCCGACGGCAAGGCAATTCTGTTTGACGAGGCAGAGGCAAGAAGCATGGGACGCGGTACCTCTGGCGTTCGTGGTATTACGCTCAAGGGCGATGCGACTATGCTTGGCATGGAAATTACCAACGGTAACGGTGACCTTTTCGTTATTACCGAGAAGGGCTATGGAAAGCGCACGGCAATTTCTGAGTATCCAGTCCACAAGCGTGGTGGCCAGGGTGTCTTTACCATCACAATGACGGAGAAGAAGGGTAACCTGGTTGCCTGCCGCGTTGTTGGTCCTCAGCACGAGATTATGATCATGTCCGAGGAGGGCGTTGTAATCCGCGTCAAGGCTGGCGACATCTCCAAGCTTGGCCGCTCCACTCAGGGCGTCAAGGTTATGAACCTCTCTGGTACTGACGTTGTTTCTGCAGTTGCTCGTATGGTTGCCAACAAAAAGAAGGCTCCTAAGCACGCAGAGAACCAAGGTATGCTTGATCTGATGGCAGCAGGCGCTCGCGATGCTGACGAGGCAGAGTCTGTTGACCTCGGAGATGAAGAGGAAGTACTGGACGATTCACTGCTGGATGATGACGAATAAGCATTTCAGCTATACGTAATTTGAAGAGCTCAGGAGGTAATTCTCCTGAGCTCTTTTCGTTTACCGAGAAAAACAACACGCTAACGGTAATGATTTTTATATAAAAGATAAGCCAGTTGTCCTTTTTCCCTAGGCTAAAGTTGGGAACGACTAGCGTCTATTTGCACGTCATAGTCATTTTAGAATCTACGGAGAGAGAACAATGGCCAGACTTCACGTTATGGAGCTTAGCCACGCACAGACCGTAATGGACGATTTGCGAGATGCTCTTGAGCGTCGCCTCTCGGTGAGTTCAATTGTGCCTTGCCCTGTCGAATTTACGGCTGCGTTGGTAAGGCTTTGTGCAACACAAAGCTGCGGAAAATGTACCCCTTGTAGAATTGGCCTTAGTGCCTTGAGCAACCTACTTGAAGATGTACTTGAAAATAGAGCAACCGAGTACACCCTTAATTTGCTCGACAGAACAGCTAAAACCACCTATCTCTCAAGCGATTGCGCCATTGGTTATGAAGCAGGAGAGATGGTGCTTACCGCCCTTTCTGGCTTCAGAGATGACTTTGAACAGCACGTCAAAACACATTCATGCGGTTATGACGTGCAAGGAGAAGTTCCATGTGTACGTGGATGTCCTGCACACGTTGATATTCCAGCATATATTTCCCTGGTAGAAGAGGGAGGCTACACTGACGCCATTAAAGTCATCAGGAAAGACAACCCGCTGCCGCTAGTCTGTGGTCTTGTTTGCGAGCATCCTTGTGAGATGCACTGCCGCCGTGCCATGGTGGACAACCCCCTTAATATCCTAGCGCTTAAACGCTTTGCGGCCGAGCATATGGAAGAAACATATGCTCCTGAGTGCTCACCTGCAACTGGTAAGAAGGTTGCCGTAATTGGCGGCGGACCAGCAGGTCTTTCCTGTGCGTATTACCTGGCAACTATGGGACACAGTGTAAAGATCTTTGAGGCGAGAAAACACTTGGGCGGCATGCTTCGCTACGGGATTCCAAACTACCGTCTGCCACGCGAGCGACTACAGTCAGAGATTGACTGGCTTCTTTCTGCAGGCATTGAAGTTGAACTTGAGCATCCAGTCTTGGGAGTAGAACTCCAAGGGCTCCGAAAGACATACGATTCCGTTTTTGTAGGCATTGGAGCACATACCGATAAAAAACTTGGCCTTGAGGGAGAAGACCTTAACGGCGTTGAATCCGCAGTTCAGCTGCTACGAGCAGTAGGGGACTACGATATTCCAGATCTTTCTGGTCAAGAAATTGTTGTCATTGGCGGCGGAAATGTTGCCATGGACGTTGCTCGCACCAGCGTCAGGCTGGGCGCCAAGAAGGTTTCCATTGTCTACCGTAGGCGCATCGCAGACATGACCGCACAAGATGCAGAAATTGCCGGAGCGCAGGCAGAGGGTTGCGAGATTTTAGAACTAACCTCTCCACTTTCTATCGTTTCAGATGGAGCTGGAAACGTGAGCGGTCTTCTCGTCCAACCGCAGATTATTGGCGCTCCTAAGTGGGGACGTCCTGCTCCTCGTGCGTCGCAGGAAGAAACCAGAGTTGTTCCTTGCGACAAGGTATTTGTAGCCATTGGACAAGACATTGAGTTTCAGAGCTTTGAAGCAATAGGCATTCCGGTACAGAAAAACAGAATTGTGACGGCTTCAGACGGCTCTATTGAGGGATTCCCGGGTGTGTTCTCGGGAGGAGATTGTAAGTCTGGGCCTTCAACGGTCATTAAAGCCATTGAGGCAGGCAAAGTTGCCGCTGCAAATATTGACCGTTCACTTGGGTGTGATCACAAAGTCACCCTCAATGTGGAGCTTCCGTCACTGAAGATCAAGGGTCTTAGGCAGTGCGGTCGTTGTGAGATGAAAGAAAGGGAGTCATCTGAGCGTGTTCACGACTGGAACTTGGTTGAGATTGGCCTGACAGAAGAAGAGGCTCATCAAGAGGCATCTCGCTGTTTGCGTTGCGATCACTTTGGCTATGGTGCCTTCAGAGGGGGAAGGAATCACCAATGGTAAACCTCATAATTGATGACTTTGAACTCTCCGTTCCTGAAAACACAACTATTTTGGACGCCGCCCGCTCCGTTGGACTTGCAATCCCCACCTTATGTTTTCTCAAGGACATAAACGAGGTAGGAGGCTGTCGTGTTTGTGCAGTTGAGGTAGAAGGTGCAGATCATCTTGTGGCGTCTTGTACCACTGTTGTTGCTGAAGGTATGGTAGTAAAGACAAACAGTGCAAAAGCTCGAGAAGTTCGCAGAACAAACGTGCAACTTCTGCTTTCTCAGCACGATTCTGAGTGTACAAGCTGTGTGCGTTCACAGAACTGCTCGCTCCAGTCTCTTGCAAATGACCTGGGAATTTATTCAAAGCCTTACGAAAAGAAACTTCCTAACGAGGAATGGAATACGGCGTTCCCACTCATTCGTGACAACAATAAGTGCATCAAGTGCCTTAGATGTATTCAGGTATGCGAGAAAGTTCAGACACTTGGCGTTTGGGACATTTCCAACAGAACTATCCATGCATCCATCAACGTTCGAGGCAAAAAGAGCATTCAAGAGTCTGGTTGTGTCATTTGCGGTCAGTGCGTAGTTAACTGCCCAACAGGCGCACTGAGAGAACGCGATGATACTGAGCGCATGCTTAAGGCAATTGATGACCCGCAGAAGATAACGCTTATTCAAATTGCTCCTTCGGTGCGGACTTCTTGGGGAGAAGAACTTGGATTGCCTCGAGAAAAAGCAACGGTAGAGCGCCTAGCAGCATGCCTAAGAAAGATTGGCTTTGATTACATTTTTGATACTGATTTTGCGGCGGACCTTACCATCATGGAAGAAGCAACTGAGCTTATCCATATGCTTTCCGATGGTAATGAGCATAAGTTTCCGCTCTTTACCTCATGCTGCCCTGGTTGGGTAAGGTTTGTAAAAGCTCGCTATCCAGAGTTTTTACCACAGCTATCCTCTGCTAAGTCTCCGCAGCAAATGTTTGGCGCTATTGCCAAGAGTTACTACGCAGAAGCCCTAGCAGTTGACTCAAAAGATATCTACTCGGTTTCTGCCATGCCCTGCATTGCAAAGAAAGAAGAAGCCGCGTATCCGTCAATGAACAGTGCAAATGGTCAGGACCAAGATGTTGATACCGTTCTTACGGTCAGAGAGCTCTGCCGCATGATTAAAGCCGCTCACATTGATGTGGCACAGATTGCGGAAGAACCGCTGGACACGCCTCTGGGCTTTGGATCTGGTGCAGGAGCCATCTTTGGTACTACGGGTGGCGTTATGGAGGCAGCGCTGCGCAGCGCATACAACTTCATTACGGGAGAAAATCCCAGCTTAGATACGTTTGAAAACATTCGTGGCGAGAAGGGCTGGCGAGAAGCAATCTTTGACTTACCTGGCAAGAAGCTCAACATTGCTATTACTCATGGATTGAAGAACGCCTCAGAGTTGCTCGAAGCAATTTCAGCGGGAACTGTATCATACGATTTTGTTGAAGTGATGGCCTGTCCTGGTGGATGTGTTGGCGGCGGTGGACAGCCAATTCACGATGGATGCAATAGTGTTCCAGACAGAATGGCGGTTTTACGCACGTTAGACAAAGACGCCCAAGTCAGATTCTGCCACGAGAACCCTATGATTATTGCCTGTTATGACAACTACCTTGGAGAACGTGGGTCCAAGCGCGCACATGAGTTACTCCACACCGACCACACGGCCTGGAGTTTGGTGTAGAAAAATGTATTGATAGCACTAAAAACACCAAAAATTCGCTCTAGAGCAGGGCTTAAGAGAAATCCTCAGGAGAGACATCCTCAATAAACTGACGGAACTCCTCAAGCTCTTGGGCCTGAACGTCCTTCTCGACATCAGTAAAGTCTGGAGCGGCAGCAATCTCTAGAACGCTCTCGTCAGCAAAGATGGGAGCGTTTGTTCTTACTGCCAGCGCAATTGCGTCTGACGGACGAGCATCCACGTAAATATGCTCTCCCTCTTTAGAGATGAGCTCAATTTGCGAGAAGAACGTGGTGCCGCGGACGCCCACAATGCGCACACTTTTAATGTCTGCATCTAAAGAATCAAGAACGGAGCGGAGAAGGTCATGCGTTAGTGGCCTCTCGGTAGATTCTTGATCAATACCTAGGCTGATAGCAGATGCCTCAATGTTGCCAATCTTGATAGGAAGACTTAAAGAAGAGACCCCGCGTGGATCATGAAGACGCAGGACAATAACGGAAGAGATAGGACCTCCTCCGACAACAACTGTCTGTATGTCCATACGTTTTAGTGACACAAAAACTCCAAAAAGCACGTTATTTATCAATCTTTGGGCAGATAGTCTACGACCCTCTGTTCTGCTTTCATACCCAATTTCAAGAAACTTTAAAACAAAACAAAAAAAGTGTTGACCTACGAGAAGTATGGAGGTATTATTTTTCCCTGCGTTGGGCCTGTAGCTCAGTTGGTCAGAGCGTCCGGCTGATAACCGGGAGGTCACAAGTTCAAACCTTGTCAGGCCCACCACTTTATGTGACAATAGTCACCCCAACGTTAGCCGAGTCGCCGTTGGGGTGATTATTAAAACCTTCTGGGCCCAACCAGAAGTCAGTACGGGGAATTAGCTCAGCTGGGAGAGCGCGGGCTTTGCAAGCCTGAGGTCAGGGGTTCGATCCCCCTATTCTCCACCAAATGTTCAAGGCCAGGGATTTTGTCCCTGGCCTTTTTGCTTAGATATCCAAAAACATACCGATAGCCGCCAATATCAGCCACTTATCGAATAGTTGAAATATTTTCGAAAAAGTTTGAGTACGATTTACACAGGAGTATGTTCTTTTCATTGGCACTGTGGAAAACCACAAGGAGAGAAAAGAGTTCTTATGTCAAATCTTACGCGTCGTAACTTTTTTGGTGTAAGTGCAGTTGTAGCAGGTTTGGGTATCACTGCCTGCAAAAAGTCTGATTCAGACGCTGGTGAGAAGAAAGAATCTGACACCAACTCTACCGATACTGTTGGTGCACCAGAAGAGCTGGTAAAGGCAGCAAAAGAAGAAGGTAAGCTGATTGTTTACGGCTCTTGTGAGGAAGAGTATCTAAACGCAGTTTGCGCCAACTTCAAGAGTCTGTATGGCATTGACGTTCAGGCTCAGCGCCTGTCAACTGGCGAGGTTGCTGCAAAGATTGAGGAAGAGAACGGCCATCCATCAGCAGACGTTTGGTTTGGCGGCACAACCGATCCTTACAATGTCACCTCCTCAAAGGGCCTTCTTGAGCAGTACGAACCAAAGAACGCATCTCACCTCATTTCCGATAAGTTCAAGAGCACCAATAAAGACTGGTACGGAATTTATAAGGGCATCCTTGGTATTCTGTACGATAAGGAAGAGCTACAGCGTCTTAAGCTTGACGTGCCTCAGGACTATAAGGACCTTATTGATCCTAAATATAAGGGTCTTATTTGGTCTTCCAACTACAATACTGCTGGTACCGCAAAGTTGATTATCAATACCGTTATTCAGAAGTACGGTCACGATCAGGGTATTCAGTATCTTGTTGACCTTGATAAGAACATTGCTCAGTACACCAAGAGTGGCTCTGGTCCTTCCAAGGCTATTGGAGCCGGTGAGTGCACCATCGGAATTGGTATGCTCCACGATGGTATTTATCAGATTGTTGACCAAGAGCATGAAAACGTTGGTCTTCAGATTCCAAGCTCTGGCGCATCATACGAGGTTGGTGCAACTGCAATCTTCAAGGGCGCACCACATCCAAACGCAGCTAAGCTCTGGATTGAGTATGCATTGTCTCCAGCATGCGTCGATCTTGCTCAGAAGAACGGCTCTTACCAGTTCCTGGTAATTGACGACGCAAAGCAGCCCGAGATTGCAACTGAGTACGGCCTTGATCCAAACAATGTCATGGACTACAACTTTGAGGATGCTAAGAAGCATACTGAGCAGTATGTCAAGGACGTTATGGAAGCTCTTGGTGGCGGAGACAGCCGCTTCAAGACTGAGTAAAACCAACGCCAGCAAACAAACAATGCTGTTGCTCAAGGTCTGAGTGGCAGATTATACTGGGTAGGCAGAGATCTGCCTACCCAGTTCCACATAGAGCTTTGCGTATAGGTTTAGTGTTTCAGAGTTAGGACCAGCATGGCAAAATCCCAGAGCGCTCGACTTGAGCGAAAAAAGCTCCTTGGCGACCCAATTTTGATATCAACCATTGTCGTTCTTATCGCCTTCTTAACCCTTTTTATTTTGTATCCTCTTGCCATTCTTATGGTTGACTCTGTAGTTTCAGATAACGGAGTTACCTTTGATGTCTTTACTCGCGTCTTGGCCATGCCTTCCTTTAGCCATGCAATTACCAACACCCTTAGGGTTGGATTTGCAGTAGGCATTTTGTCGGCGCTTATTGGTCTGCTTTTTGCCTATGTTGAAGTGTACGTAAAGCTTCGTACAAAGTTTATGACAGGCCTTTTCCGCGTGGTTTCCATGCTTCCTGTTGTTTCTCCGCCCTTTGTTCTCTCGCTTTCCATGATTATGATGTTTGGCAAGAAAGGCCTGATTACCCGCGGTCTTTTGGGAATTTTTGACAACAACATCTATGGCTTCTGGGGCATCTTTATTGTCCAGACTATGTCGTTTTTCCCTGTGTGCTACATGATGCTTAAGGGCCTGCTTAAAAACATTGATCCATCCCTTGAAGAAGCAGCACGTGACATGGGCGCAAGCCGCTGGAAAGTATTTACCAGCGTTACCCTTCCTCTTATTTTGCCTGGTTTAGGCAATGCTTTTCTCGTCTCATTTATTGAGTCGATTGCAGACTTTGCAAATCCAATGATTATTGGTGGCTCCTACGATACCCTGGCAACAACTATCTACCTGCAGATTACAGGCGCGTACGACAAGCAAGGCGCGGCTGCTATGGCTGTTGTTCTTCTTTCCATTACGCTGCTTATGTTTGTTGTTCAGAAGTTTGTGTTGGAAGCAAAGAGCACGTCTACACTTTCGGGCAAAGCAACTCGAGCTAGGATGCTTATTACAGACAATTCTGTTCGCATCCCACTTACCATTCTTTGCGCACTAGTCGCACTCTTTGTTATTGGCATGTACCTCTGCGTTCCTTATGGTTCGTTTGTTCGTTCCTGGGGCTCAAATTACGAGTTAACTACTAAATGGTTTGAGCAGGTATTTACCAAGTACCACGGCTTGCAGGCGTTTAGCGACTCGTTTATGCTTTCGCTTATTGCAGCACCAATCACCGCTCTGCTTTCGATGATTATTTCTTATCTGGTAGTAAAACGTCGCTTCCGTGGCCGTGGTTTTATCGAGGCTGTATCCATGCTTGCTATGGCAGTCCCTGGTACGGTTTTGGGCGTTGGCTATATTCGCGGTTTCTCAAGCGGCGTTATGCACACAGGATTTTTGCAAGGCCTGTATGGCACGGGACTTATCCTGATTATTGTCTTTGTCGTGCGTTCGCTTCCTACAGGAACGCGCTCGGGCATCTCGGCGCTTCGACAGATTGATAAATCAATTGAGGAGTCCGCATACGACATGGGCGCCGACAGCTTTACGGTGTTTATGACCGTTACGTTGCCGCTGATTAAAGATTCGTTCTTGTCGGGCCTGGTAACAGCGTTTGTCCGCTCCATCACCGCAATTTCTGCAGTTATCCTCTTGGTTACGCCAGAGTTCCTGCTCATCACCGTTCAGATTAATGAGTTTGCTGGTAAGGGTTCATATGGTATGGCCTGCGCCTTTGCAACAATTCTGATTGTTATTACCTATGGCTCGGTATTGCTTATGAATTGGGCCATCAAACACTTTGGCACCAGCCGAGCACTCAAGGAGGAGTAACACATGGCTACAGAGAAAAAAGGCGTTCGCCTTGAGCACATTTCCAAGATTTATCAGGATCAGAAGACTGGAAAAGACTTCTACGCAGTTCAAGACGCTAACATCACGATTGCTCCTGGCGAGTTTGTAACGTTGCTTGGCCCTTCTGGCTGCGGAAAGACCACCATCCTGCGCATGATTGCTGGTTTTGAGAGCCCTGATGAGGGAAAGATTTTCCTCGGCGACGAGCAGATTGATGAGCTCACTCCAAACAAGCGCGATACGGCAATGGTGTTCCAGAGCTATGCGCTGCTTCCTCACTACAACATCTTTGACAATGTTGCCTATGGCCTCAAGCTCCGCAAAATGGATAAGGCAGTAATTCGCGAGAAGGTCCTTCATATCCTGGGTCTTGTTGGACTTGAGGGCATGGAAGAGCGCATGACTAACCAGCTTTCTGGCGGTCAGCAGCAGCGTGTTGCTTTAGCTCGTGCTCTGGTTATTGAGCCAAGCGTACTCCTCTTTGACGAGCCTCTTTCAAACCTTGATGCGAAGCTCCGCGTTGACATGCGTAACGAGATCCGTCGTATTCAGCAGGAGGCCGGCATTACTGCCATCTACGTCACACATGACCAGTCAGAGGCAATGGCGCTTTCAGACAACATCATCATTATGAAAAAGGGTGTTGTGGACCAAGTTGGCGATCCTCAGACAGTTTATTATCACCCAGCAGACGAGTTTGTTGCAGACTTTATTGGTGAGTCAAACTTCCTGCATGCAACCATTGCAGACAAGCTTGATTCTGAGACTGCACTTTGCCGCTTTGAGGGCCATGAGTTTGAGGTCAGCGGATGTTCTCACCTGGACAAGGGTAAGGAATGCTGCATTGTTCTTCGTCCAGAGTCTGCACGCCTTGCCGACGAGGGAACACTTGCCTGTGAGGTAGTTCTTTCTCGATTTATGGGCCACTACCAGAACTACCACGTTATGGTTGGCGATACCCTCATCAAGATTACGGACTTCAATCCTCGTACCCACAAGATTTACAACGTTGGTGACCACGCCTTTGTTGACTTCACCAAAGATGAGGTCCACGTTCTGTAAGCGCTTTTGTTAAAGCAGTAACGTATGGCGAGAAGACTCGTTGGTCTTCTCGCCATTTTTGTCAGATGGTTGATTTGAGCCAGTTTAGTTTGCAGGTGAGCAGCTTGTGATCGGGCTCAAGTGAGGGATCCTTGATTCTTTTAAGGAGCATCTTGCAAGCGGCGTAGCCCTCTTCATAGACGGGTTCAACAATAGTTGAGATGCTTTTAGCAGGTAAATCGGTCCAATCAGTGTTATTGAATCCCAACAGACCAACTTGCTCTGGAATTACCTCTTCATAGGCATGCAGCGCGCTATAGACACTTTTGAGAGCCCACTGATTTGGTACAAATACCAGCGTTTTCTTTGATGGAAGAATGTGGTTGTTAAGCCATTGCGTGATTTCAGGGATAGAGAGCGTATTTTGCTCTATGGTGAGACGCTCATGAGGTTTATTTAAGGCCTCTAAGGCATCAGTGAAGCCAGACTCTCGTTCAATTCTGGTACGACCTTTTGGCTCTCCGCCAATAATTAAAAAGTTTTCGTACCCATGTTCAACGCAGTGGGTTGCAGCCGAATAAACTCCGTCGTAGAGGTTACTTTTTATCCAGGAAGTATTAAGGGTGATGAGGTCGCAGTCAAAATAGACAACCGGTTTTCCAACTTTAGCAATTCGTCTATCTACCGCTCTGAATTGATTGGTGGGCTGGATAAGCATGCCATCTGCTCCAATTGAAAGCATTTTCTCAACCCAGTCAGCTTCAAGCGTGGGGTCAAAACGAGAATTGCAAATAATTGTCTGATATCCAGCTTCAAGAGCAGCATCTTCAATACCGTTAGTCATTTGAGCTGCCCACGCATTAGTATTGTCCAAGATGAGAACAGCAATAATTCCAGAGCTCTTCTTAACCATTGCTTGAGCTTGGGCGCTTGGAATATATCCCGTATTTTCGATTGCTTTTTTGATACGTTGCTTAGTTGCTTCGGACATCTTTTCAAAGTGTCCATTAAGGTAATTTGAAACGGTAGCAATAGAAACATTTGCTAATTTTGCAAGGTCAATGATAGTGGTCTTAGACATTGGCACTCATTTCACCGAAATCTTTACAATGTACTTGCAAAATACCAACGTTAGTGAGTGTGCTGGATTCTACGTTGGTTAAACGTTTAACAAAATTCATCATAACACAAGGTAGATTAGACGTTTACCGAAATCCTCTTTTAAAAAAGATTGAAACAATGCAAAGTATGAGTTGGAAACGTACGTCGTCAAAAGACGTGCTCGTGCGCCCCGCTTAGGGGCTCACAACTTACTTTGCGAGAGGACATAACCATGAACGTCGTTGCTGTATGCGCTTGCACGGTTGGAATTGCTCACACCTGGATGGCAAAAGAGGCCATTGAGAAAGAATGTGAGCGTCGCGGCTATGAATTCAAGGTAGAGGCTCAGGGTGGTTACGGTATTGAGAACGAGCTTGAGCAGGACGAAATTGATGCTGCAGACGTTGTTCTTCTCGCCATTGCAATTGGCATCGAAGGCGACGAGCGTTTTGACGAGAAGCGCGATGAAGGTCGCGTTCTTACGTTGGATCCATCGCTTGCCATTGCGGATCCAGCAAAGGTTATTGATCAGGTAGTTGCGCTGGCTGAGTAGCAAGCGCGTAAGTGATAACGCAAGGAAGAAGAGAGGAGAAACCCATGGCAGAGGAAAAGAGTCCCTCAGTTTTGGGCAAGGTCGGAAAAGACCTTCTAAAGGCGTTTAACACTGGTGTTTCGTACTTTATTCCTATTGTCGTAGTTGGTGGAGTCTTCTTGGCTTTCTCGCTAGCTACAGGAACTGCAGGAAAAGACGGTATTGAAGTCACCAATCCTTTGATGCAGAGCCTTAACCTTATTGGTATGGCCGGCATCAAGATGATGATTCCTGTCCTTGCTGCTTACATTGCCTATTCTTTGGGCGGAAAGCCTGCTCTGGCACCTGGCTTTGTCCTTGGTTACCTGGCAAGCAATCCTGTTCCTGTAGGCGAGGTTCAGGTTTCTACTGGTTTCTTGGGCGCAATGGTCCTTGGCGTTGCTGCTGGCTACCTTGTCCAGTGGATGAAGAGCTGGAAGGTCAATAACACCATTCGCACCATCATGCCAATTCTGATCATCCCAAGCTTGTCTTCGCTGGCTCTTGGCATGCTTTACATCTATGTTTTAGCAGCTCCACTTGGCGCCTTCATGGACTGGCTGACAAGCCTGCTTTCAAGCCTTCAGGGTGGCTCTGCAGTTGTACTCGGCATTGTAATTGGCCTTATGACCGCATTTGATATGGGTGGCCCAGTTAACAAGACTGCTTCTACCTTCACCATGGCTCTTATGACTGCAGGTATCTATGGTCCTAACGGAGCATTCCGTGTTGCAGTTGCTATTCCTCCACTGGTCTGCGGCGTTGCATCCCTTATTGCTCGCAGCAAGTTTGACGACACTGATAGGCAGATGGGTATCTCTGCAGTCTTCATGGGACTCATTGGTATTACTGAAGGCGCAATTCCCTTTGCTGTTAAGGATCTTGCACACACCCTGCCTGCAATCATGATTGGTTCTGCAGTTGGCGCTGGCCTTGCTGCCTGGCACGGTGTTGAGTGCTTTGTTCCTCACGGTGGCATGATTGTTGCTGCAGCTACAAACAACATTGCCCTCTATACCCTTGATATGGCAATTGGCGTTGCAGTGGGTGTTGCAATCCTTGTTCTTACCAAGCCAAAGCTTGAGGACAACAAGTAATACACGGCGAGAAACGCATGTACTTTTTGGTTTTAGACCTTAAAAATTGAAGTTAAAAGGAGAGGGGCGTAGGGATTCAACCCCCACGCCCTTCTTATTACCAAGAAACACTCTTGGGAAGGGGTAATTATGGAAAAGCTACCAATCAAAAAAGCTGTTGAAGGGTTGCTTAAACTTCAGGACACAGGAAAGTCCGCCACGCTGTTAGGAATTGGACCAATGTCGCCCAACCTGCTCCAGGCAGCTTTTGAACTTGGTAGAGACTGCGATTTTCCTCTGATGTTTATTGCATCTCGAAACCAGGTTGATCTTGATGAACTTGGTGGAGGATACGTAAATTCTTGGGATCAGAAGCGTTTCTCGGAAGATATTGCTGAAGCAGCTCAGAAGGTTGGTTTTGACGGCCTGTATTATCTCTGTCGTGACCACGGTGGTCCTTGGCAGCGCGACGAGGAGCGCAACGCTCACCTTCCAGAAGATGAGGCTATGGAGCTTGCCAAGAAGTCTTATCTTGCCGACATGCTTAACGGCTTTGACCTGCTGATGATTGACCCAACTAAAGATCCTTTTGAGATTGGCAAGGTTATTCCGCTTGATGTGGTTCTTCGTCGTACAGTTGATTTGATTGAGTGGTGCGAGAAGGAACGTGTTTCTCGCGGTCTTCCTGAGATTGGCTATGAGGTTGGTACCGAGGAAACAAATGGTGGCTTGACCTCCACCGACAAGTATCACACCTTCATTGAGCAGCTTAAGAGCGAGTTGACTGCTAAGGGTCTGCCTATGCCAACCTTTATTGTTGGACAGACTGGAACGCTTACGCGCCTTACGGAGCAGGTTGGTCACTACGATTTTGAGGCTGCTATTAGCCTTGCTGAGATGGCAAAGAGTTATGGCGTGGGTCTTAAGGAGCACAATGCAGACTACCTTGATGACGTAACGCTGCTTGAGCATACTCCTGCAAATGTCACCGCTTCAAACGTTGCCCCACAGTACGGAACAGAAGAGACTCGCGCATACTTAAAACTTTGCGATGTAGAGGATCTTCTGGTTAAAGAGGGTCTCCTGAAGGCAGACGAGGTCTCCGGCTTGAGAAACACCCTGTTGGTCAAGGCAATTGAGACTGAGCGTTGGCGCAAGTGGATGGTGGGTGACCAGGTCAATCTAACTGTTGAGCAGATTCTTGCTAATCACAAGCTGTCACTGGATATTCTTGATATCTCTGGCCATTACGCGTTCAATGATGACGAGGTCAAAGCCGCAACCGAGCACCTGTACAAGAACCTTGCCAAGTTCAATATTGATGGACAGCGTTTTGTTGTTGACCACATTAAGCGCCCTCTTCGTCAGTATGTTGAGTGCTATAGGCTTGAGGGAGTTACTACGCGCATCCGTGAGGCACTGGCAGAGTAACCGCTCGTGCTTTCAGACGCGGTGTTTTGCCGTTGTAACGCCGTTGCTGTCTAATTTTGGACAGATAGCTGACAAACCCAAGAGGTCGAAGGCTTTTTGCTTTCGACCTCTTTTCTTGTGCGATGTATCATAGAGAACAATAGTTACAAAAAACGACGCTAAGGAGCGGCATGGCCGAAAACAACGAGCGTAAAGATGGAGTTTCTCCCCAGCTTGATATGCTCTCAACTGAGCTGCTTGGAGATGCGTTTGACCTGCTTGCAGATGGCCAATCACTCAACGTTTTGCTTGTAGTTGAGGATGCAGCAGGCACGGTTGCAAGCTATGAGTTCTCCGATGACGGCCCAGAGGAGCTGCTTGAGGGTGCCCATAAGCGCGTGCTTGACCTGGCAAAACAGAAGGGCGATAAAGAAGCGGGACTTGAAGAGCCTGTTCGCTATGCGCTTGTATATGAGGGAGCCATTCAACTGCTCAAAGAGGGCGGTTACGAAGATGCCGTGCTTCTTGAGTTTGGCGAGAAGGGTTATAAGAGTTTCTCGGCATATTCTTTAGTTCACGGAAAAGGCCAAGGTGACCAGTTTGTGTGGTCTGATCCCGCTCCAGCAGGGGAGCTTGAGCCACTTCTGTAATGAAAAAGCTGCGTTCATTGAAATTTCTGGGCGCTCTAGGCACGTAATTGCACTAAAGTTCTAAAGCTGATAAAAATTGGACCTGAAGTAGCAAGTCCAAACACATACCTTCGAGAGATAGAGACTTATGCGTCAAGACAACATCAGAAATATTGCTATCATCGCCCACGTTGACCACGGTAAAACCACCATGGTTGACCAGATGCTTAAGGCAACCGATGCATTCCGCGAGAACCAGCAGGTTCAAGAGAGAATCTTGGACTCCAACGATCAGGAGCGTGAGCGCGGAATTACCATTCTGGCAAAGAATATCTCTATTGAGTACAAGGGCGTTAAGATTAACGTTATTGATACCCCTGGCCACGCTGACTTTGGCGGCGAGGTTGAGCGCGTTTTGAAGATGGCTGACGGTGCGCTTTTGCTGGTTGACGCAGCCGAGGGCCCTATGCCACAGACTCGCTTTGTTCTGCGCCACGCTATCGACGCAGGCCTTTCTATCATGATGGTTGTCAACAAGATTGACCGTGACGGCGCTCGTCCAGAGGCTGTTGTCAACGATTCTCTTGATCTGATGATGGATCTCGGCGCAACTGATGAGCAGCTTGAGTTCACCATGGAGCACGTCATCTTTGCTTCTGGCGTTAACGGTTACGCTCGCCTTGATCCAAATGATGACAACGACAACATGTTCCCTCTTCTCGACATGATTATCGACGGCCTTCCAGCTCCAGATGTTGATATTGACGGACCTCTTGCTATGCAGTGCGTCACCATCGATCACTCCGACTACCTGGGCCGCATTGGTATTGGCCGTGTCTATTCCGGAACTGTTCATACCGGCGATAAGATTCTTGTTGTCAAAAATGATGGTTCCCGCGCTATGAGCCAGGTCAAGCAGCTGTTCACCTTTGACTACCTTGGCCGTAAGGAGTGCAGCGAGGTTGACGCAGGTGATATTGCGGCAATTGTTGGTGTTGATAACACTGATATTGGTGACGTCTACACTGATCCAGAGAACCCTGTTGAGCTTGATCCAATTGAGATTGATCCACCAACCCTTTCCATTATTTTTGAGCCTTCTACCTCGCCACTTGTTGGTCGCGAGGGAGACATTGTTGGTGGCCGCCAGCTCAAAGAGCGCCTGATGACAGAGCGCGAGAATAACGTCACCATGCGCATTGAGGAGCTTCCTGATAAGACGGGTATTGAGGTTTCTGGTCGTGGTATTTTGCACCTCTCCGTTCTTATGGAGAGCATGCGCCGTGAGGGCTTTGAATTCCAGGTTGGTCGTCCTCGCGTTCTGTTCAAGAAGGATGCTCAGGGCCATACGCTTGAGCCTATTGAGCAGGCAGTTGTTGAGTGCAACCCAGAGTATGCTGGCAAGGTCATTGAGGTCTTTGGTAACGTTGGCGGCACCATGTCCATCATGGATACCGGTGAAACTCAGACGCACCTTGAGTTCAAGATTCCAACCCGCGGCATCATGGGCCTCAAGACGCGCGTCATGAACGTTACTCACGGTGACGCTGTCTTCTACCACACTTTCCTTGAGTACGGTCCTTTTGCAGGTGATATTGGTAGCCGCCAAAACGGCGCCATGATTTCCATGTCCACCGAGAAGGCTGTTGCTTACGCACTTGGTACGCTTCAGGAGCGTGGTCAGCTCTTTGTTTCTCCAGGCGTTGAGTGTTACGAGGGTATGCTGGTTGGCGAGCGTTCAAGGCCAGGCGACATGGTTGTTAACATTGCGCGCACCAAATCTTTGGGCAACCAGAGGTCTTCAACTGCAGATATTTCAGTTCAGCTGACTCCTCCACGCCTGTTTACGCTGGAAGAGGCCCTAGAGTACATCATGGATGACGAGCTTGTTGAGATTACGCCACAAAACATCCGCATGCGTAAGCGTATTCTTTCCGAGACTGAGCGCCGTAAGTGGGCAGTCCGCAACGGCATGGTCAAGAAGTAACAGCGTCGTTTACAGACAACCAATCTGGCGAGGAGAACTTGCAGCTGCAAGGGTTTCTCGCCAGTTTTGTTTTAGGGAGTTCACATGCGGGTGATTATGATTTTGCAGCGTGCTAGCGTCGGCTTTTAGGCCTGGCGCACAAAATAGCGCAGCTTTGGTAGGTTCTGCCGAAGAATCGACATGTTCCTAATCAAGAGAGCCGGGCAGCTAGGCGGTTGCACCGCTTGATATACATTTCTATGCATAAACTTAACCTAATATGCTAGAAAATGAATAGCATCATATAAAAGATTTAACTATAGGTAAATTCCGCACCTAAGGAACACACCAAAGTCGGATATTCTGCTCAGATGCGGGCATTTTACACATCTAATGACGATAATCTGCATGCTTTAGCTATTTTCAGCGTCATGTATACGTCTTTTTGACAGATTATCCGACTTAGGTGTGTTTTGAACTGCCTCCTATTTCTCGTGTCCAAGAAATGGGAGGCAGTTCAGAATGCTACTTTGATGGGGTGTTCTGCTCAGGCTGCTTACCAGGCTTCTGAGCTTTGTGACGAAGCTTGTTAACACTGCGCATTACGTGCGGCGTAAGGTCAACGTCAGCCGGAGAAAGCACGTTGTACTTGAGCGACCAACGCCTCAGGCCAACGGTAACAGCAACGCAGACAACTGCCGCCCAGATTTTGGTGACGCCTACATAAGAGACAAGCGCCCAGTAGGAGGTGGCGCCAGCAACCGCGCAAAACGCGTAGAGATTGCTTCGCTGGAAAATACGAGGGATGTTGCCAAGAAATACATCGCGAAGCATACCGCCACCAACGCCCGTAATGCTTCCCATCAAAACAACCGAGAAGGGAAGCAAGTGATATACCAGGGCTTTATCGGTACCAACGACAGCAAAGAGGCCAACGGAAATAATGTCGGTCCACTCAAGCATGCGAGGGAATCTGTCAAGCGGTTCGGGGAACATAAACAGCAAGACAGCGGTAAAAACGGCTGCCGGAATGGCGTAGGGCGAGTTGAGCATGTAGACGCCGCCTTCTTGCATCATGACGTCCCTGATAAGCCCGCCGCCCAGACCGCCCAAAAGGCCAAGACCCACAAAGCCCACAAGGTCCAAGTGACGATCTCTTGCAACCAAGATTCCCGAGATTGCACCAATAATTACCGTTAGAAGGTCTAGCCAGTAGGGGATGCCCACAGAAATTGCATCTGTGCCATAAGGCGAGAAAAACGGTGGCATCCATACCTCCTACTGGTGTTTTACTTTTTATGAGTATGACAATACTACACAAGTATTAAAAATACACAGAACTTCTCGTTCTATATTGGTGAGAAATCCGCTATACTGTCCCGTGCGGTTTTATATGGAGAGTTGTCCGAGTGGCCGAAGGAGCACGATTGGAAATCGTGTAGGCGTCTAAAGCGTCTCCAGGGTTCAAATCCCTGACTCTCCGCCAGAATTTTCACGGCGCCTACGCGCGCCGTTTCACCCTTCGGAGGGGTGGCAGAGTGGTTGAATGCGGCGGTCTCGAAAACCGTTTACCCCTTCTAGGGGTACGAGGGTTCGAATCCCTCCTCCTCCGCCATTTAACATTTTTATTTGATTAATTGTTACCAATAAAGATATATTTATTTTTCGATTTTATATAGAATGTTTAGGCTTTGTAATTCGATGTCATCTTTTTTGACACGAGGGGAGAGTTAAATGGCTGTTTCAGCAGATGAGTTGAATGGCTACAGGCGCGATCGCTACTTTGCACGCTCCTGGGCACTTCTGACTCTGGAAAAGGGTTGGTGGAAGCCTGTCCTTATTATGGCTCTGTTTGGTCTTATTCCAGTTGTCGGAATTCTTGCACTTGTTGGCTATGCACTTGAGACTGCACGCGTAACTGCATGGGGCATCAACGCTGGTCCAAAGCAGAAAGACCTTAAGTTTGGTACCTATATTGTTACCGGCTTCAAGGCAGTTGTTATTGCACTTGCCTTTGGTCTGGCATACAGCATTGCAACGGGAATTCTTTCTTTCATTCCAGTTATCAATCTGATTCTTATCCCAGTCTTTATTGTTGCAGCATTTGTGTATCCACTGTGCATCAATGTTGTTCAGGTCCGCGCATCAGTTTATGGTCGCATCTCTGCAGGTTTTGCTTTTAAGAACATCTTTGAGATGATCAAGCACGACATGGGCGGTCTGTTCCGTATCTTTGGTATGGGCATTGTACTTGGCATTGTTACCTCTATCATTATGGGAATCATTGGTGGTAGCGCTGCAATTAGTATGTTCGTTAACATTGGTGCTCAGGCTATGGCCATTGCAAGAACTCAGAATATTTCCAGCCAGAACCAGCTTGGTCTTGTCGTGCTTGCTCTTCTTGCACGCGGCTTCATTCAGATGGGACCAATCTTCCTGGTTATTGGCTATATTGGTCACGTTGTTGGTCTTATCGTTATGCTTCTTATGCAGAACGCAATCGCTCTTTGGATGCGTCAGTTCAACGTTCCTGCATGGGGACAGAGCAATGATCCACTGCCACCATTCATTAACGATCCACGTGATGGCGCAGCCGCTGTATATTCAGCTCCAGCACCAGTCGCTCCAACTGCACCAGCAGCAACCGCTGCTCCTGCAGTAGCACCTGTTGCTGTTCCTGTTGCAGCACCAGCACCAGCACCAGTAGCAACCCCAGCTCCAGCAGCTCCTGCAGCGCCTGCTGCCCCAGTTGCTGCTCCAGCCCCAGTTGCACCTGCAACCCCTGTTGCTGCTCCAGCTGAGCCTGTTGCGGCTCCAGTAGCACCTGCTGCACCAGTGGCTCCTGCTGCACCTGCCGCACCAGTGGCTCCTGCTGCACCTGCCGCACCAGTGGCTCCTGCTGCACCTGCTGCACCTGCAGCGCCTGTTGCACCTGCAGCTCCTGCGGCACCAGCCGCACCTGTTGCGCCAGCGGCACCTGTAGCTCCAGAGGTTCCTGTCGCTCCCGCAGCTCCAGAGCCTGCACCTGCTTCAACTGTTGTTGTTGAGCCAATTATCCCAACAACTCCAGAGGCTCCTGAGGCACCAGCTGCTCCAGCAGACGCACCAACTCAGAATCCTGAGGGACCTGCAGCTCAGTAAAGTAGAGCATATATAAAAGAGACGACCATCATGCAGATTGTGTGATGGTCGTTTTTCTTTTTCAATCCCATATTTTTAAAATTGCGCGAGTGACCATGCCTTAGAAAGATACGCGTCAGATATTTGCAAGATTAGAAGTAAACAAGCAACAAATTGCCGATTTAAGCTTTATATGTGGACTGCATGTGAGAAAGTTTGTGGGCTAGTTTCGTATTTGAGCATTTATGTGGTATGATGCTTGGTCGAACTTTCCTGCTTCGGGTGCACCTTCACTTCCCGAAGCCATTAGCCCAGAGGAGGTGACAATATGAAGGCCTATGAACTGCTGTTTTTTGTTGACCCAGCTTCCACCGAGGAAGTCCGCGCTGGTGTAATGAAGCGTATTGATGTTGCTATCACCACTGACGGCGGAGTAGTCGACAGCGTCGAGGACTGGGGTAAGCGTAAGCTTGCTTTTGAGATCGACGATCTTACCGAGGGTGACTATACCCTCATCAATTTCCATGCAGATCCAACGCAGATTGCAGAGCTCGATCGAGTCCTGCGAATCAATGATGCTGTTAAGCGTCACATGATCGTGCGTCGAGTCGATAAGGACTAAGTCCTTGTAATGGAAAAGTGGAATTATTCCACGATGAGAGGTAGTGAGATTTATGAGTATTAACAGGGTTAACATTTCGGGCAACCTGACCCGTGACCCGGAGCTTCGCTCCACAGCAGGCGGTACCCAGATTCTATCCTTCGGCGTTGCGGTTAACGATCGTCGCAGGAACCAGCAGACCGGTGAATGGGAAGATGTTCCCAATTTCGTTGACTGCGTAGTATTTGGACAGCGTGCTGAAGCACTTTCCCGCTTCCTCTCCAAGGGTTCGAAGGTTGCTATTGAAGGCAAACTTCGTTTCAGCTCCTGGGAGACGAAGGAAGGGCAGCGTCGCAGCAAGCTTGAAGTTGTTGTTGATGAGGTCGAGTTCCTTTCTAGGAATCAGCAGGGTGGAGCCCCTATGTCACAGGGTGCACCATCTTATGCAGCTCCAACTCCACAGGCACCCGCTCCCGTTCCGGCTCCGCCAGACGAGGAGTTCTACGATGCTGATATTCCGTTTTAAACGTCAGACAGCAACACAGACGTTACTGTCATCTGAAAGGTAAAAGACATGGCTCAGCAGAAACAAGATTTCCAGCGCCAGCCGCGTCGCAAGTATTGCCAGTTCTGCAAGGAGGAGACTGAGTTCATCGATTACAAAGATACTCAGCTTCTTCGTAAGTACATGACCGACCGTGGCAAGATTAAGCCTCGTCGCGTCACTGGCACCTGCACGCAGCACCAGCACGACATTGCACTTGCTATCAAGCGCGCACGCGAGATGGCACTTCTGCCCTACACTGTCCCTGTGGTTTCCAGCCGCGGTGGCCGTAGTCGCGGATAACCTATCTGTTCTTCAGGTAGAGTTGGTTAGCAATGGATAGACCGGATTCAAATATTCCTCAGGCACCTGAAGGGTATTCTCGCCCAGAGAGTAGCCCACAGAATTTTGCCGGTCCAAGCAACCAAAACGGAGGCAAACCGCGTCCGTTTGAGGCTCCAACATACAAGCAAGGATTTGTACTTTGCGTTGTTGGTGGAGTAATTACCGGGCTTCTTTCTTTTATTGGAGCCGCCTTGGTTGCGTATGGCATGGTAATTGCTGTCTATTGCAAAAAAGGGCACGGATGGTTTGGTCCCGCTATTACTTCTGTACTTGTTACAGGTGTAGCAGCTTATTTGCTCTCGGGACCAACGGAGGCGGCAACTTCAGTTACCGCTTGCGCACTTGCTCTTGGAGTTGGCTACGCTTTTGCAACAGAGAAACTCACTGTTGGTGTTGGATCTCTTCTTGTAGGAGCAACGGCTTTAGCACTTCTGGGATACGACGCGTTCTTTGCCGCGATGGCAGGAACAAGTCTTCCCGAGCTTGCTCAGAGTGTGTTTAATCAATACGCTTCGCAGGTCTCAGGTGCTTCTCCAGAGATCCAAGAGGGTCTTTCAACTGCAAAGGCACTCTTTATGCTCTTTTGGCCAACCAGCTATACCGGCATGGCGCTTTTATATTTTGTAATTGCGCGTTTTGGAGCTCGAACAGTGTATAAAGCACTGACAAGAGACCCACAGAAATTGCCACAGTTCCAGCTGATGGACGTTCCATTTTGGATGTGTGCTCTTGCCGTGGCCAACTTGTTTGTGTATGCACTTTCAAGCACCATTTTGTCTGCACAAGACATACTTCAGCTTATTACGTTGAATGTGTTTATGGCTCTTAGAGTTGTGTTTGCTCTTCAGGGCCTTGCAGTGCTCACATGGTTTGTGCGCGAGAAGCACTTCTCGCCAGCACTTTCTCTGTCACTGTTTGTATTGGCAGGCATGTTAGAAGTTCAGTTAGGCGTTATGGCTCTCGTAGGACTTATTGACGCCTGGGCAAACTTCCGAAAGCTTAATCGCTCAGGAAACCAGGATTCAGAGCCTACGATAAACAACAACTAGTCGATACCATCGACTCATCAAAGGAGTTTCCCATGAAAGTTATTCTCTTGGGCGAGCTTCGCGGTAAGGGCGGCGAAGGCGACATCGTAGAGGTCGCACAGGGTTATGCGGAGAACTTCCTGTTCCCCAACAAGATTGCCCAGCCTGCTACACCGGGTAACATCAAGCAGCTTGAGGAGCGTCGTCACAATATCGCTAAGCGCGAAGAGCAGCGTATTGCTGACGCAAATGCTACCAAGGCAGCTCTTGATGGCAAGCTCGTAACTGTTGACGCTCGCATTGGCGAGGAGGGCCAGCTCTTTGGCTCCGTCACCACCGCTCAGATTGCTGACGCAATCGAGGCACAGCTCAACGTCACCGTTGATCGTAAGCGCATTGCTCGTAGCGCTGCTATCAAGACCGCTGGTCGCCACAATGTCACCATTGAGCTTTACCGTGACATCACCGCTACCGTCGTTGTTCTTGTTGGCGAGGACGATGCTGCTCCTGCAGAGGAGGAGACCGAGGAGGTTGCCGCTGAGGCAACCGTCGAGGTTGAGGTTGAGTCCGCAGAGTAGTTTTATGCACGCATAAAACACTGTTCTCCTGCATTTTTTGGTGGTTTATACAATTTCTGCAGTTTTCTACAGATTTGTAAGCTTTTATAAAAAGCTCAGCCATCTGAAAAGAATGGAATGTTTGTTCGAACCACCCCTTTGTGAAACGTAACAAAGGGGTGGTCTTTTTATGTGTAGACGGATCGGTATATTTTCTTGTGCTCTACCTGCGGTTATTCAAAATGTTATGTAAAACATATTCACTTAACCTGCGGAATTGTAATTTGATTTGTATAACCGCAGATAAGCAATTGTGTAGAAAATACTACGTGTCGAAAAAAGTCTAAAAAATGTTGAAAACGTTGAAAACTCAAGGAAATCCCGCTCAGGGTATGCGAGTTTTGGAAAATCATGTTGAAGACTTAACTTTTCGAATTTTGCAAGCCAAAATGACTCTTTATTTTTTTGAAAAGTACACTACTATTCAGATTCATTCCCAAAAAACATGATTGGAAAAGACGATGGCACAAGACTCGTTTGAGATGAATCCTACGCAATTGACGGCCCTAGAGAACGCCTCTATGCCACAAGATTCTGATGCCGAGTTTTCCATTCTTTCCGCAATGATTCTTTCGGAAGAGATCAGAGGAGAATGCCTCATTAGGCTTTCTTCCGAGGATTTCTATATTCCATCCAATCAAATTATTTTTGAGGCAATTAAGTCCCTGTTTGACAATAACAAGCCAGTAGACGTCATTTCGCTTGCAGACCACCTTAAGAGTAACGGCAAGTTTGAGCGCGCTGGAGGAGCTGTCCGTTTAGCAGAGCTTGGAAATAACCCACTTGCTATGGTTGGTTGGGAAAACCACGCAGTTATGCTGCATCGTGACACTACGCTCAGAAAGATGATTAGTGCTTCTGCAAAGATTTCTGCGCTTGCCTACAACGCTCCAGAAGATACAAAAGAAGTAGTTGACCAGGCAGAGAAGCTCATTTTTGATGTGACCAACAGAGATGTTCAGCAGTCCGAGCAGGGCATTGAAGACATTATGACTGATCTCTTTGAAGAGCTTCAGCAAAATGCTGGTAAAGATGCGTCGGAGTTGGGTGTCCAAACTGGATTTGCAACCCTAGATAACCTCTTTCAAGGTCTTCGTCCTGGTCAGATGGTTGTTATCGGCGCTCGTCCTGGTGTTGGTAAGACCTCTTTTGCTCTCAGCATGGCTTATAACGCTGCGGTTTCCGGAGCAACTGTTGCGCTTTTCTCGCTTGAGATGAGCAAGATTGAGATTGCGCAGAGGCTGTTGGCTTCTGAATCAAAGGTTGATTTGCAGACCATCCGTTCTTCCAACATCAGAAATGAGCAGTGGCCCACCCTTCTGGAGGCAGCAGAGCGCATTTCTCGCCTTAAAATCATCGTTGATGATACTCCGGGCACAACAGTCACAGAAATCCGCGCAAAAGCCCGCAGAATGCTTAATAAAGCCGAGAAGGGCGTCATTATCATCGACTACCTCCAGCTGCTTTCTCCACCAGCCGAGAAGGGCCGTGCGGACAGTCGTGCAACTGAGGTTTCTGAGATGTCTCGTGGCATTAAGATTATGGCTAAAGACCTCAAGGCACCTGTTATTGCACTTTCTCAGCTCAATCGTACGCTTGAGAACAGAAACGGCAAGCGTCCACAGCTTTCTGACCTGCGTGAGTCCGGCGCAATCGAGCAGGATGCAGATATTGTTTTGCTGCTTGACCGCTCACTGAGTGATGAAGAAGCCGCACGCGATGACCGTCCTGATAAAGACGTTACCAACATCATTGTTGCAAAGAACCGTGCAGGTGCTCTGAGGGATGTTCCTGTTATGTTTATGCCAACATCCACCAAGTTTGTTGAGATCTACCAGGGAAATAATTACTCAGAAAGTGAAGCCGCACAGTACGCTGCGATGGCAAACCCCGCGCATTAATCGTTTCTTATGTGTGACAAAACCTCTGCGCTTCTGTGCTTTTGCGAGCGGTATTAGATATACTTATGAAGCAACCCCTAAAGAGGTTGCAACCGTCATGTAATGGTCGTGTTTGTAGATAGCTGCGATAGGGGAGAACTTATGCCAGCTTCCGTACTTGTTGGTGCTCAGTGGGGAGACGAGGGTAAGGGTAAAGTTACCGACCTCATTTCCGGAGATTTTGACGTTGTTTGCCGTTACGCAGGTGGTGCAAATGCAGGCCACACGGTAATTGCTGGAGACACAAAGCTTGCACTTCACCAGGTTCCATCTGGCGTTATGTACGAGAACACCTATCCAGTTATTGGCAATGGCTGCATTGTTGATCCAGAAGTTCTTCTCGGCGAGATTGATATGCTGGAGAGCAAGGGTATTTCCTGCGACCTGCTCAAGATTTCCGGCAACGCTCACATTGTTATGCCTTATCACAAAGATCTTGATGGCGTACACGAGAAGAAGCTGGGCAAGAATCTTATTGGTACCACCAAGCGCGGTGTCGGTCCAACGTATATGGATAAGATGAACCGCACTGGCCTGCGTATTCAGGACATGCTTGACGAGAAGATCTTCCGCAAGAAGCTTGAAGCTGCACTTGAGTACACCAATCCAATCTTGAGTCTTGTGTATGGTCTTCCAACCTATACCGTTGACCAGATTTGTGAGACTTACCTGCCTTATGCAGATCGCATTCGTCCTTACATTGTTGAGTCTTCTCTCTTCCTCAACGAAGAGCTTGAGGCTGGCAAGAACATTCTCTTCGAGGGTGCTCAGGCAACCATGCTTGATATTGACCACGGCACCTATCCATTTGTTACCTCTTCTAGCTGCACTGCTGGTGGCGCAGTAACTGGTTCTGGTGTTGGTCCAACCAACATTGACCGCGTCCTGGGCATTGCAAAGGCATACCTCACACGCGTTGGCTCTGGTCCATTCCCAACAGAGCTCTTTGACGAGACGGGCGATCTTCTCGGCGAAGTTGGACATGAGTATGGTGTAACTACTGGTCGTAAGCGCCGCTGCGGTTGGTATGACGCCGTAGTTGTTAACTATGCAGCTCGCATCAATGGCCTCACTGACCTTGCAATCACTAAGCTTGACGTCCTTGGTTGCCTGGACGAGATTAAGGTCTGCGTTGCTTATGAGTGTGACGGCAAGATTTACAAGACCGTCCCAGAGCACCAGAGCGTTTTCTATCACGCAAAGCCTGTGTACGAGACTCTTCCTGGTTGGAAGTGCGACATCTCTAACGTTCGCAACTTCTACCAGCTACCTCGTGAGGCTAAGGACTACATTGACTTCCTGGAGCAACTTGCTGGTGTACGCGTTTCTATCATCACCGTTGGTCCAGATCGCGAGCAGACAATCGACCGCTACTGGAGGTAACCCGTGGCGTCTTCGGACTGCTCAACTTTTGCAATAGTTTGCGATAACCCCTGTGGGCTTGAAGCTTCCCAGCTTGAAGCCCTGGGGGTTTCTGTAATACCTGGAGCTCTAAATTCAGACGCTGACCAGGTAGGCGAGTTTTACCGAGGCATTTTTGAGTCAGGAGTTCAAAAGATCCTCTCGCTTCATGTGTATGCAGATTTTTCTGACTCGCTTCTTACGGCAAAAAAGGCTTGTCAGAACAATCCTGATATTTCAAGCTCAATTTGCCTGGTAGATAGTGGAAATATGCCCACCGCTATGGGAATCATGCTTGAGCGCTTAAGTGTGGCAAGAAAGTCTGGAGCTTCATTTGAAGCTGCTTGCGCGTATGCACAAGAGCTTGCTGAGGTAGTTGCCACAATGTACATTGCAATGAACAAGGTTGTCCTTCATAAAAGCAAGGACAAACACCCCAGGCTTTCGTTGCGACTTCGACTTGAGCGTTTGCATAGGCGCATCTCAAACGATATGTATTTGTATCGTTTGGTTGGCGGAAAATGTACAGAGGTGGCTCGCTCATCAGATTTTACCGATCTAGCAGCAAGAATTTCTCGCCTTATGAGCGCTTGTTTTGTAAAGCGCGGCGAGCTCAAATATGTAGTGATTTCAAGTGGCGAGAAACGCATAGAAAAGCATCTCAAAAAGCCGCTTAAAACCAACGAATATGATGCAGAATGTATTGCAGAAAGACTTGCTTCCCCTGAGTTTAAAAAACATCTTGGAGAAGGCGCTGTTGGCGTTGCTTGTATCCCAAAGGCGTTGTATCAGAAGGCTGGAGTACTTATGAATGACACCGTTGATATTTTGTTGCTCGGCGCAGGTGGTCGTGAGCACGCTCTTTTAACTAAGCTGCAGGAATCGCCTCGCGCAGGAAAAATTTACGTTGCTTCAGGTAATGGCGGCATGGCTGCCCAGGCAGAGATTGCTCCTATTGATCAAAATAACCCTGACGAGGTTGTTGCTTTTGCCAAGGAAAAAGGCATTGGCCTGGTAGTTATTGGCCCCGAAGCACCTCTTGTTGTGGGTGTTGCAGACGCTGTTCGTCAGGCCGGTATTGCATGCTTTGGTCCTAACCAAAATGCAGCGCAGATGGAGGGTTCAAAGGCGTTTGCCAAGGGCGTTATGGAGCGAGCAAACGTTCCAACTGCTGCATGGAAGTCCTTCACAGACCAGGCGGCTTGCGAGGCGTATGTTCGTCACACCGGCGCACCTGTTGTTGTTAAGGCAGACGGCCTTGCTGCAGGTAAGGGCGTTATTGTTGCAACTGAGCTTGAACAGGCCCTTGAAGGTGTTCGCGAATGTTTCTCGGGCCATTTTGGCGATGCAGGAGCAACCGTTGTTGTCGAGGAGTTCCTTGAGGGGCCAGAGTGCTCGCTACTTGCGCTGACTGATGGAACGTACGTTGTTCCGCTGGCAACAGCTCAGGATCACAAGCGCGCTTACGACGACGATAAGGGACCCAACACCGGCGGCATGGGCGTTTATTCTCCTGTTCCGTTTGTGACCAATGAAGAACTTTCCCAGATGATTGCCATTGAGCAGCGCGTTGTTGACCAGCTCAAAAAAGAGGGTATCAACTATTCTGGCTGCCTTTACGGTGGATTTATGCTGACCAAAGATGGCCCTAAGGTTCTTGAATTTAACGCTCGCTTTGGCGATCCAGAGACTCAGGTTGTACTGCCTCGCCTCCAGGGTGATTTGGTTTCAATTTTGATGGCTTGCGATAACGGCACCCTCCGTCATCAGCAGGTTTCCTGGTCCGATACAGTTGCTGTTTCTGTTGTTCTGGCAAGTGCCGGATATCCTGGTTCTCACGAGAAGGGCAAGGAGATTACCGGCATCGAGGCTGCTCAGCAGCTTGAGGGCGTTTCTGTGTATCACGCCGGAACTGCTCAGACCGAGGACGGAAAGATTGTCACAGCAGGCGGCCGCGTGCTCAACGTTACTGCGCTTGCACCAACTTTTGAGGAAGCTCGCGCTCGTGCATATGAGGCTTGTGACCTTATTAACTTTGAAGGCAAGCAGCTCAGGCACGATATTGGACTTAAGGCTCTTCAAGGTCGTCCAGAAAAATAGTTAGGTTAGCGCTTATGGCAAATCAAAATGACGAGAAGATCAACGTACAGGACGGTGCTTGGACCAGCGATCAAAGCAGCTCTCAGTTCAACGACGTGTTTGATGACATGCAGTCTGCTGAGCCAGAGATTCTTGATGCTGACATGCAGGTAACTCCAGAGGTGTTTGATTCCGCTCGCAATGATTTGCACTCGGCAGTTGATTCGCTTACCTATGATGGAGAGCGTGTTGCTGTGGGCGATGCTGCCTACCATCATTCTGGGGAGCCACAAAAGCGCAGTTTTGTTGCAGGTACAGAGGATGCGCGTGATGCCTCTCTAGAAGAGAAGCCACTCTCTGAAGATACCGTTTGGGTTGGTCGCATTTTTGACGTGAATCGTCTGCGTGTCTCTCTTCCTGATGGACGCACTGCTCTTCGTGATGTTGTGCGTCATCCTGGTGCTGTGGCTATTGTTGCATTGACTGATGAGGGTAGAATTTGTCTAGTTCGTCAGTACCGAACTGCGCTTGGTCGCGTAACAGTTGAACTACCTGCAGGAAAGCTTGATCCAGGCGAGGACCCTCTTGATTGCGCTCACCGTGAGTTGCTGGAAGAGACCGGAATGAAGGCGGGAAAGATGGCTTTTCTCACCACTACCGCCACTTCTGATGGATTTACTGACGAGCTCATTCACCTTTATATGGCAACTGAGTTGACCTTTGAGGGATCAGACCCAGATGCCGACGAATTTATTAACGTGGACCTTGTTCCGCTATCTGAGCTGGTAGACGCTGTTCTCGATGGCAAAATCGAGGACGCAAAGACTATCATTGGAGCTCTTATCTGCGATTCAATTTCACACCGATTGCCTATGGAGTAATTACGCATGCTTGATCGTTCTTCTCGCCCTGTACCTGGTAGTTCTTTGACTTCAGCCTCTAGCAGAAACGGCTTTAGAAACTCTGGAAACAACGCCTCTGGCAAACACCGCAAATCGCTGTTTGCCAGTTTTCTTTCTTATTACGCTCCGCAAAAGCATCTGTTTATTCTGGACACTATCTGCGCCATCATTTTGGCTTGCATTGAGCTGGCGTTCCCTCAGATTTTGCGTTCGCTCACCAAGGGACTGTTTACGCAGAGCAAAGACGCCATTCTCGGCAGTTTGGTGTTCATTGCTGTTGGCCTTGTGGTTATGTACTTTGTCCACTTTCTGTGTCGCTACTTTGTCATTAGCTGGGGACACATCATGGGCGCGCGTATGGAAAGTAAGATGCGAGAAGATCTGTTTGACGCCTACGAGCGCATGAGCTTCTCGTATTACGACCGTCACAAGACGGGCGATCTGATGAGTCGCCTGGTATCCGACTTGTTTGATATTTCTGAGACGGCGCATCATGGCCCTGAGTATCTGATTATTGGCTTGCTTGAGATTGCTGGCTCTTTTGTCATTCTGGCTTTTATTAACGTGCCCCTTACGCTGGTGCTTGCTGGAATCGCTGCAGTGCTGGTAGTGTTCAATTTCTTTGCTAACATGCACATGCGCGGCATTTTTAAAGAGAACCGCATGCGCATTTCCGACGTAAATACCCAGTTAGAGGACTCACTTTCTGGTATTCGCGTGGTTAAGGGCTTTGCGGCGGAAGATCACGAGCGTAAGAAATTTAGAGCAAGTAACTCGGCATACTTAGACTCCAAGGCCAATATGTACCAGGCTATGGGCAGGTACCAAGCTGCAATTTCAGGCATGATGGGTGTTTTGAACACCGTTGTGTTGGTTTTGGGCGGCTGGATGATTGCTCAGGGTCAGATGCAAGCCATTGACCTGGCTACGTATGCACTCTATATCTCGCTGTTTACCACGCCAATCATGAACATTCTGAACTTTACCGAGACATTCCAGAAGGGCCTTGCGGGTTTCAAGCGTTTCTCGGAGATTCTTGAAACGCAGCCGGACATTCAAGATGCACCTGATGCCCGGGACATTCAAATTACCGCGGGTGATATCGTCTACCAGGATGTTCATTTTGCTTACAACAATGCTGAAGAGGTTATCGACGGCCTGAACCTTCATATTGAGAGTGGAAAAACTGTTGCACTGGTTGGACCTTCTGGTGGAGGTAAGTCAACTACCTGCGCTTTATTGCCACGATTCTATGACGTCACAAGTGGCAGCATCACCATTGACGGGCAGGATATTCGCTCCGTTACGCAGCATAGTTTGCGCTCGGCAATTGGCATGGTCCAGCAAGACGTGTACCTCTTTGACGGCACTATCGCGGAGAACATTGCATACGGCTGCCCTGAAGCTTCTGCAGAAGACATTGCGCTGGCAGCAAAGCGAGCAAATATCGCCGAGTTCATTGAATCGCTGCCAGAAGGATATGACACGCAGGTAGGACAGCGTGGAACCAGACTTTCCGGTGGACAGAAGCAGCGCATTTCCATTGCGCGCGTGTTCCTGAAGAACCCTCCACTGCTCATCCTAGACGAGGCAACTTCTGCTTTGGACAACGAGTCCGAGCGTGCGGTCCAGGAGTCCCTTTCCGAGCTGGCAAAGAATAGAACTACGCTGGTCATTGCCCATCGTCTTTCCACGATTATGGGCGCTGATGAGATTATTACCATCAACCAAGGCCGTGCAGTTGAGCGTGGAACCCATGATGAGCTGCTAGAAAAAGGCGGAATCTACGCTCATTACTATCAAATGCAGTTTGGTGGTGCACCAAACATCGCAAGGCGGTAAAATAGAGCCTTAAGTGCTTTGCGAACAGCGGCTGCGACAGCAAGCGTTCTTCTCGCGATACGCTTAACCGCAGATTTGCGGTTTGCAACTTGCGGTCTGCGACTTGCAGCTTGTAAACCGACGGGTGGAACTAAAGATCAAAAGTCAACGCATCGCACGCTTTGAAAATGTGTTTATGCAGGTTGAATGAGAGAGCTACATGGCTAAAGATGATGCAGAACGTTCACGCTTTGCGCGCCGCCAGAAGGGCGCGCTTGATGCTGACGCAGCTGAAGAATTGTTTACCAAGGTAGACGAGACAGGTCATCCTAATGAGGAACGCGCAGCTCTAGAGCGTGCTCGCAGGCAGGGCGGAGCTGTGGCAGTGGACGTTGATCCACTTTCGGGATCTGATCCTTCGGGCTCAAATATCGAGAAGGTCATTACAAAGACGGCAGTCCTTTTTGTTTTGGTTTTCCTGGTAATCGTGGTTCTGATGCAGGTCTCTTGTGGTGTTATTCGTCGAGCTAACACAGCAAATCTAACTGAATCAGTTACGGTGCGATCTGTTGCATCTGCATTGCGTGGTGGTGTCGAGTGGGGTAATGGATTTACGCAGTTCCCCGAGGATTTCTCGGTTCAGGAAGCTGACGAGAACACTGGTCGCGTTGAGGTAACAGTTACCGATACAACCTCAAAAGACGTGCTTGAATGCTATGCGGGATCCAGTGTCCAGGCTCAGGCATTTGCTATTAACGCGCTGCTCAACCCACGAATCAATACCGTTGTCTATCACGTCAGTGTTCACAGGAATGATCAGGGCGAGCTTCAGAAATCTCAGCTCTTTGGATTCCTTAAACCTGGCGGAGATGCAACACCTATCTTTACCTTTACGTTCTCAAAGACGCAATCTTCTGATGGAGTCAATATCACCATGGTCATTACTGGTGCAAACGACACTATTCAGAAAGAGCTGCGAGACCAGATTGCCACGTCATTTACGCCGGTCCGCGTGCTTGGCGGTATTGTTGGTGGGGACTCTTCAACAAAGAAGAACACCACAACTGGAACAACAGGAACCACTGGTACCACTAACACCACAGGTACATCCGACAGTTCTTCAAGCACTAAGTAGTCTACGTACCTGCAAGCAACAAAGCAAAAGAGCAAAAGAGCCGCTGAAGTCAGCGGCTCTTTTGCTTGTGCTGCTGGAAGTGACTTATCGGGAGGTCGGCACGCCTCAAAATGGTGGCGCGGCGAATGATTTGCACGTTAATTTGACTGAAAGTTATGGAATCGGTGTTTCCAAGACGATTTTGGTCCCAAAAAGGTAAAAAAGCCGTTTAGTTGGAAGTTTTAATCTATATGCATGACGATTTTGAGCGATTTTGAGTCAGCAATGTGTCGGTTGATTAATGCCAACTGGGCTTTTACTAATATCAAATCTTTAAGTAAATCCATTGATTTCCAACTAAACGGCTTTTTTACCTTTTTCGCCATGTTTTGAGACTCAATGTTTGTTTGATAAAAATTGAAACGAATAAAGTGCCAGAAAAATGCATTTTCATGCATAGTGACAACCGCTGGCATAAAAATAGACGCCCACTCTATGTGAGTGAGCGTCTATGGCAAAGAATCATGTTTGATTTTGCTGAAGCGTAAAGTTTTACACTAGCAGCGCAGCTTGCGCGAGCTTTTACTCCTGCAGAAGCTGGGCAATTAGGCCAAGCTTTGTCTCAAACGAAACGCCACGAAGCTCAAAGTTTGGCTGATCGCGAGTAATTTCCATGGACTCGCAGACAAACTCACCAGCAAACTCAACCGCGTCAGCGATTTCCTGACCGCACATAACTGCAGCTAAAAGCGCAGAAGCAAACAGATCGCCGGTGCCGTGCAGCATGTAGGGGAGAAGCTCGGAGACAATCTCGCCACGCTCGGACTCAGTAGCAACAAAATTGCGGATAAGGCCATCACCGCGAACAATGCCCTTAAGAACAACACACTTTGCGCCCATCGCAAGCAGTGCATCAAGCAGCTCATCTACCTGCTCATCAGTCAAATCCTGACCAGCGTATGGAATGCCCGTCAGAATTGAAGCCTCAGTAAGATTTGGTGTCAAAATATCTGCGCCATTTACCAGGGACTTCATTGCGTCACAAAGCTCCTGCGTATAGGTTGGGTACATCTTGCCGCCATCGCCCATAACTGGGTCAACCACGCGAAGTGCCTTTGGATGCTCCTGGTACAAGCGCTGAATGCTTGCAACCTGCTCTGCTGCACCAAGGAAGCCAGAATAAATGGCATCCAGGTCAATGCCCTCTTCCTTCCATGCATCCAGGTAATCCTCGAGCATGTTGGTGGTGTCGTGCATGTAGAACGTAGGGAACTTGGTGTGTGCCGAGAAAAGCGACGTAGGTACTGGGCAAACGTCACATCCCGCTGCTGACAGAACCGGAATAGCTACGCCAAGCGAGCATTTTCCGTATCCGCAGAGGTCATGCACTGCGGCGATGCGAGGGATGTACGAGCCTTCTCGCTGGTACAGAACAGAGTTGGTTTCATTCATTACAGTTTCCTTTCACGTGGACTGATGGACCAACGTTCTAGAAAATCATACTCTATACTGTGAGATGGATATTTGACGTATCCGCCTATTTTATGAGACGTAACAAAGGAGCAGAGATGGCAGATCAGCCTGTTGTCGGCATCATCATGGGATCTAAGAGCGACCTTGCAACTATGGAGGGATGCACCGCTGAACTTGAGCGCCTTGGCGTTCCATATGAGCTGGTCATTGCATCCGCACACCGCACTCCAGATAAAGTTCACCAGTGGGCCGAGACCGCTGCTGATCGTGGCCTCAAGGTAATCATCGCGGCCGCAGGAAAGGCCGCTCACCTGGGCGGAGTTGTTGCCGCATTCACCCCACTGCCTGTCGTTGGCGTTCCAATGAAGACCTCTGACCTCGGCGGCATGGACTCCCTGCTTTCCATGGTCCAGATGCCATCTGGCGTGCCCGTTGCCTGCGTTGCCATCAACGGCGCCAAAAACGCAGCTATTTACGCCACTCAGATTCTTGGCGCATCCCTTCCAGAGTATCGCGAGAAGATCGTCCAGCTTAAAGCCGAGATGGCTGACGCATAAGCTAGCTCGTACCCGCACGCACGCAGCCTAGTCCGCACGCGTATCCACACGCGTCTGCACGTCTGCGACCGCACACGAGACCCGCGCTTTAGGAGACCTGAGGCGCGGGTTTTGCATACCGCAAAATGTGATTATGCGATGACTTCATAAGATACACAGAGATTTTTGTTTCGTGCATAGCTAAACTTTTAAGGGGTATGACAAAGGTATGACAAAGAGTACCTTCAGAAGGGAAGTGCATGGAATCAAAAAACGGCAAGCATTTTGCTTCATTCGCCGCTGACGACCAGACGGCTGGAAATACTCACACCTCAAAAACCTCCGTCGAGATGGTTTCTATGAAAAATTCCGCGTCCTCAAAAAAAGAGGGCGACAAAAAAACCTCTCCCAAAAAGTCTGGCGAGAAACCCACTAAGAAGAAGGGTTTTGCTTATATTCTTTCGACACTCTTGCTGGTAGTTGGCATTGGTCTCTTGGTTGTTGCTGGCGTTATGTTTGGCAAGACGCAGCTGGAGTATCACGAGCAAGATGTCATCAACGAAGAGCTTGCAACATACGCAACAGTTTCCGAGAAAAAAGATGAGGCTCCAGTTATTGATTGGGCTGGTCTTCAGGCAGTAAATAACCAGGTAGTCGGCTGGATTCAGATTCCAGACACACAGGTCAACTACCCTGTGTATCAAACCACAGATAACGACCACTACCTGCACACAAACGCAAAAGGCGAGTGGTCAATCGGCGGTCAGATTTTCATGGATTACCAGAACAATCCAAATGGCCTCACTGACCAGCAGACTATTCTCTATGGTCACCATATGAGAAACGGCTCAATGTTCCAGTACATCGGAGCAATGAATGACCAGTCTACCTTTGATAAGGTCGAGACAATCTGGTACGTCACGCCTACTCAGACGTACGAGCTTGAGCCAGTGTTTACCTATCACACCGACGAAGATGACGAGGAAGTTCGTCAGTTTAACTTTGGCTCTGTTGATGAGTTCAGGTCTTACTTAAAAGACAGGCTTTCTAGAGCAGTAAGTTCTCGTTCCGATGCAGCAGATGTTATTTCTCGCGCAGATCATGTTCTTACACTCTTTACCTGCAATTATACCGACCAGTACGGCAGGACCATGCTCATCTGTGTACCAAAGACTGAAGCTCAGCCAAAGGCCCAGTAGCTGAAAAAGGGCGGTTTACAGAGGTTGTAAATGCTGCTTTCTTAAAAAATTGTTACACGCTCCGAACATATTTGTTCGGAGCGCTTTTTCTTGCAAATTTCCAGGTACACTGTATGTACTGTTGCCAAACGTGAGAGACGTTTGATCAAGGGTGACTCAAGCCGAGGAGCCCGGAGGGGATCCAATGGAACTTCACGAGGAATGTGGCGTCTTTGGAGTATGGGCGCCTGACCGTGACGTTGCTCGACTCACTTATTTTGCGCTGCACGCGCTGCAGCATCGCGGGCAAGATTCCGCAGGTATAGCCGTCGGCGACGGCCAGACCGTGCTTATCAGAAAAGACACGGGCCTCGTAACTGAAGTTTTTAACAACGACGATCTCAATGCAATGCCAGGTAAAGTGGCTATCGGTCACTGCCGCTACGGCACTGCGGGCGCCAAGGGCTGGGAGTCGGCCCAGCCACACATGTCGTCCATCGACGAGACCCTCATTGCTCTGGCTCACAACGGCACCCTCGTTAACTTTGACTCCTTGCGAGAAGAACTGTCTTCTCGCCAGATTTCCTTTAGATCCAACACGGATTCCGAGGTAGCAGCCCAGCTCATTGGCTACTTCACGCGCCAAACGCACCGACTGCGTACCGGCATCGCCGCAACTATGAACCTCATCGAGGGCGGCTACGCCATGGTGCTCATCCGCGAGAACGCGCTGTATGCGTTTAGGGATCCAAACGGCATTCGTCCGCTGGTACTTGGCCATATTGGCGAGGAAGGCGAGAATAACTGGGTAGTTGCATCCGAGACGTGCGCGCTGGATATTGTGGGCGCCACGTATGTGCGTGAAGTTGCTCCCGGAGAGATTATTCGTATCTCAGACAACGGCCTGTCTTCTGAGATGGGACTTGCTCCTCGTCAGCAGGCAGACTGCATTTTTGAGCAGGTGTATTTCTCGCGTCCTGACTCAATTATTAGCGGCCGCTCGGTATATTCTGTCCGTCACCAGATGGGCCGTCAGCTGGCAAAAGAGACGCCAGCCGATGTTGACCTGGTAATTGGTGTACCAGATTCCGGTGTTCCTGCAGCTGAGGGCTTTGCGCAAGAGCTGGACGTACCTTTTGGTACCGGCCTCATCAAGAATCGCTACGTTGCCAGGACGTTCATTCAGCCTACGCAACAGCTTCGTGAGCTGGGCGTTCGACTTAAGCTCAACGCGCTTTCAGACGTTGTCGCAGATAAACGCATTGTGATGGTGGACGATTCTGTTGTTCGCGGTACCACGTCAAAGCAGATTGTTCAGCTGCTCAGAGACGCGGGAGCTACAGAAGTGCACGTCAGAAGCGCTTCTCCTAAGGTAGCGTGGCCCTGCTTCTACGGCATTGATACCGCTGATCAGCACCAGCTTGTTGCATCAAAAATGAGTACAGAAGAAATTTGCGAGTACATCGGCGCAGATTCTTTGGGCTTCTTGAGCCTGGAGGGCCTGCTTGCATGCGTGCCTTCAAGAGGCTATTGCGAGTCTTGCTTTAGCGGCAAGTATCCCGTGGCAATTCCAGAGGACTTCCACCAGAGATTCTTGCCAGAGAATAAACCAGACAACTTGCACCCGTCGTATGCACTAAAGTTTGACCAGGTAGAACAGCAGTTAATTGATCAGGGCCTTATGCCCTCAGAGCAGTAAGGGGAGAAACAATGACCACTTCCGCTGATCCAATCAAGCAGATTACCTACGCCGACGCAGGTGTTAACGTTGATGAGGGCGCTCGCGCGGTTGACGCCATCAAAGCTGCTGTTGCTACAACTACTCGTCCCGAGGTCATTGGCGGCCTGGGTGGCTTTGGCTCCTGCTTCTCGGCTGCAGCTCTGAAGGACATGGAAGAGCCCGTGTTGGTCAGCGGCACCGACGGCGTTGGCACCAAGCTTGCCATTGCTCAGCTGCTCAACCGCCACAACACGGTGGGCGAGGACCTGGTTGCTATGTGCGTTGATGACATTGTCCCCATGGGTGCAGAGCCTCTGTTCTTCTTGGATTACGTGGCCGTGGGCAAGCTTAAAGCTGAGGCTGTAGCTGAGGTTGTCGGTGGTATTGCAGAGGGTTGCCGCAAGAGCGGTTGTGCGCTGGTTGGCGGCGAGATGGCTGAGCATCCAGGCGTTATGAACCCTGATGACTACGATCTGGCTGGCTTTGTTGTGGGCGTTGTGGACAAACCAAAGATCTTAGGTCCCGAGAAGGTCAGTGAGGGTGATATCATCCTGGGCCTTCCTTCCTCCGGCATTCACTCCAACGGATATTCGCTTGTACGCAAGGTGGCCATTGAGGGCAAGACGGTCGAGGAGCTCAACCAGCCTTTGGAGGAGCTTGACGGAGAGTCTCTTGCAGACGCCGTTTTGCGCCCAACCACTATTTATGCAGGTGGATTGCTTGCTGCTCTTCGTGCAGGCGCACCTATCAAGGCTATGGCACACATTACCGGTGGTGGAATCACCGAGAACCTTAACCGTGCACTGCCAGCTTACCTTGACGCAGAGGTTGATCGTGGTGGAGAGGCAGGCCCTGCATGGGATATTCCACCAGTTATTTCATACGTGTCTAACGCTGCAAATCTGTCTCTTGATGAGCAGTATCGCACCTTCAACATGGGCGTTGGCATGGCTCTTATCGTGGACATGGACGACGTTGACGATGTTGCAGAAGCTCTCTCTGACCAGGGATTTGAGCCATTTGTCATGGGTCAGATTATCCCAGGCGCCGGAAAGGTGGTCTACAACGATGCCAATTAAGCTTGGCGTTCTTCTTTCTGGTTCAGGTACCAACCTGCAGGCCATTATTGACGCCATTGATGCTGGCAAGCTAGACGCAACCATTGAACTGGTTGTTTCTTCTCGCCCCGATGCATATGGTTTGAAGAGGGCGGAAGCAGCTGGTCTGCAAACCCTAACGCTCTCAAAAGAGACGTACGAAGATCCATTTGTTGCAGATATGGTTATTGCCACCGAGCTCAAGCGCTATAACGTTGATTATGTTGTTATGGCTGGCTACATGCGCAAAGTCGGCGTTCCTATTCTGAACACCTTCCTTAATCGTGTGCTCAATCTGCATCCGGCGTTGCTGCCAAGCTTCCGTGGTGCACATGCTATTCAGGATGCGTATGAGTACGGCGTCAAGGTGACGGGCGTTACCGTTCACCTGGCAAACGCTGATTACGACCGCGGTCCCATTATTGCTCAGCGCCCCGTTGTGGTCGAAGAGGGCTGGACCGTTGATCAGCTTGAAGAGGCAATTCATCAGGTAGAGCACCAGCTGTATCCTGAGGTGTTGCAGCTTTTTGCTCAGGATAAAATCCACGTTGAGGGGCAAAAGGTTCGCATAGAGTTAGGCGAGTAAATGGCGAGAAATGCCCAGATTAAGCTGAGCGACGTAGCTACATCGCGAGTCAATAACCTGAACTTTATAAGGTTTGTTGCCGCACTGATGGTTATTGTGTCCCACTGTTATGCAGTTGTTTTGGGTGGCGATGCCGGTAGCTATCTCTTGAAGTTTACCGGTGATCGCTTGAGTCCAGGCGGTGTTTCTGTTGGCGTTTTCTTCCTCTTTGGTGGATTTTTGATTGCACGCAGCTGTGAGCATTACCCTGAGGCAAAAAAGTTCTTCTCGGCACGCATTTTGAGGCTTTTCCCGAGCTTCTATTTGTTGTTATTTTGACTGCGTTTGTGCTTGGCCCAATACTTTCAACGCTTTCACCTGTGGAGTATTTTACTAATCCACAGACGTACAAGTACCTGCTCAATGGCGTCTTGATTATGGTTCATCAGTTGCCGGGAGTGTTTACCAACAATCCTTCGGGCGACGTGGTCAATGCTGCGCTGTGGACACTTCCTGTTGAGTTTATCTGCTACATTCTGTGTTTTATCAGCTATAAACTCACCAAGTTTGATAAGAAGAAATTTTTGCTGCTCTCGATACCTGTTTTTGCGTTGACAGCAGTGTATTACGTGAAGTTTTCTCCGCTTCAGCTAAGCGTTGTACGTGCGGTTCTTCTGTTTTTCCTGGGTGTTTTGATTTGGGTGCTCAGAGACCATATTACTATCTCGCCTGTTTTGGGCCTTGCGACGATTGTTCTGTGGTTTGTTATGGTTTTCGGCGGCATCGATAATCTGGCAATGCTGACGGTTTTCCCTATTGCTTGCTTCTGCCTTGCATACGGAATGGGCAACCACTTTAGTACGTTTGGTACAAAGTTTGAGCTCTCGTATGGTATTTATCTTTGGGCTTTTCCTATTCAGCAAGCGCTGGCTCAGTATTTTCCCGCGTGGAATCCTTACGTAAATGCGCTGGTTGCAGCTTTACTGGCTACCTGCGGAGCATTTGTAAATCACTTTGTAATTACTGCTCCGCTTGGAAGATTCCTTAAAGGGCGCCGCCAGAAAGCTCTTGAAGCGCAGAAGTCTTCCGAAGAGCAAAATAATGCCGACAAGAATAAGGAACTTTCTAAAGGCGAGAAGTCCATTAAGCAGTAATGGAACGGCTGCGTTACTATTTTGTTGCAAGTAAAAGCTCAAATATTCTTTGCGTATAAACAAATGAGGAAACAAGCCAAATAAGCGGAACAACCAAGTCTCTAATAGTAATAAAACAATCTGATTTAGAGTGTTTTGCTATTTGCGTAAAGATTGCGCACGCAACAGCAATAGCAATAATTCCAACTATATAAGGAACAAGAAATTGCTGCTTAACTACAGTTTTAGTGGTAAGAAGCATTATGTTTACAAAGAAGACCATAGCTATAAAAAAGTAATAAAGTGCGAGCACTCCACCGCGGAAGAGGTCAAAATTTGTGCGCTTAAAGATTTTGCTCAAGCTTTGCTTTGCAAGAAGGACATATGCCGCTATGAGATACAGGACGGTCAGGGGAATATAGATAACTTTAAAGAAACCTATAAGTGCCACGTGAACCGTCCTTATCGTTGAGTCTTAGTAAGCTGATAGGCCTGACCGGCTGCCAGATTATAGTAGCGCAGTTAGCGCAGTAACAAGTCCAAAGAGAATACCAGGGGCGTTAGCAATCATAATGGGAACATCGCGTTCCTTCTTGAAAGCACCGTAAACAAACCAGACAATGCAGTTGATCATGGCAACCAGCGGCTGGATAAAGCTACCCTTATTTCCAGCAAGATTATTGGTAATCTGTGGGATATAAGAAACATACATCATGACCGATAGAATGCTGCCAAATTGACCTAGCTTGTTGAAGAAATTCTCGTCAAAAGAAAGTGCGTGCTTTTCTGTCATGTAAAGTAACCTCCAATGTCTAACAAACAGATTGCCGATACTTACCCAAGTACCAAACAAGATATTCGTCAGTTTGTTGCAGAATAACTTGCATCAATCCATTGACACAGCTCATCAAAGTCAACAGAGCCATCTAAAAGCGCATAGGTGGGAGCTGTCGAGAAGGGATAGTCGAGGGTTTATACCGTACTGATTCGCAACGTATTCAAACAGCTTTTCTCGCATAAGCCGGCCTTCCTGGTTCATATCTTATTATGATCGACAGCTTCTCTATGGAGAAGTTGAAATTGTCATTATCTCCAGCGTACGCGCCTTAAACAGCTATACTAAATGTGTTTCTATATGTAATAAAAAGTCCAAGTGAAGGGCGTCATATGAGCCGAGTTTCTCGTAGAGAAGATGAGTTCTACAGCATGTTCTCTGAGTTTTCAGCGTTGATTGTTTCAACAGCAAAACTGTTTGTCTCCTATATGGAGTCATTCCCAAGTTCAGAAGATTATGAAGTCCAAATCAAGAACTACGAGACACTTTGCGATGACCAGGTAGGAAAGATTATTTCCACCCTCAACACATCCTTTATTACGCCATTTGATCGCGAGGACATTTCACGTCTTGTCCTGCTTATGGATGAGATTGCAGACGGTATTGAGAGCGTCTCCGCACACCTCAGCATGTATGACATCAAAGAAATGCGTCCAGAGGCAGTTCAGGTGGCACATCTGATTCTGTTTGCATCAGAGGAGCTGCAAAAGGCCTTTGATCGTCTCCCTGATTATCACAAGGATGACTCGGTCATTCGCCATACACGCTCTGCAAATGAGTATGAGGACCAGGGTGATGTTGTTTATCGTAACGCCCTGAGCTCTATTTTCAGAAACGTTGATGATCCGATTGAGGTTCTTAAGTGGAAGAGCCTTCTAGATAGGCTTGAATCTACCCTTGACGCTTGCAAGCACGTTGCAAACGCTGTTCAGAATGTCATCGTGAAAAATGGCTAGCATCCTGCTTATTGCGGTACTTGTTTCCGCTCTGATATTTGAGTTCATTAACGGCTTCCATGACACCGCAAACGCTATTGCTACCACGGTGTATACCAAGGCTTTGCCTCTACGCACAGCAATTATCATGTCAGCTATCATGAACTTTATCGGCGCGCTTATGAGCGAGAAAGTTGCTATGACCATTGCGTCTGGTCTGGTTGATATTCAGCTACAGCTCTACGTTATTTTTGCTGCACTGATGGGCGCCATTATTTGGGACCTCTTTACCTGGTGGTTCTCAATCCCAAGTTCGTCTTCGCATGCGCTCATCGGCAGCCTTATTGGTGCAACCATTGTTTTTACCGGCAGCACAGGTCACATTCTTTGGGCGGGTGTTCTAGAGAAAGTTGTTATTCCTCTGTTTACTTCGCCTCTTATTGGTATGGCTCTGGGCTACTTTATTATGAAGCTGGTATTTGAGATCTTTGCTGATTGGCCACCTAAAAAGGCAAATGGTCTCTTCCACCGTCTTCAGGTGCTCTCAGCTGCGTTTATGGCATATAGCCACGGCAATAATGACGCTCAGAAGACCATGGGAATCATCACGTTGGCCCTGGTTACCGCCGGTCTTCACGATCCTTCTAACGGCATTCCTCTGTGGGTCAAACTACTCTGCGCAACCACCATGGCACTGGGTACCTCCATTGGCGGCGGCCGCATTATGCGTACCGTTGGCGATGGCGTTACCAAGCTCACGCCAGTTATTGGCTTTGTCGCCGAAACAAGTTCTACCGTTGCAATTGAGATCATGACTGCACTTGGAGCACCAGTTTCCACTACGCAGGTCATCACCACATCCATCATGGGCGCAGGATCTGCTCGTCGTCGCAGCTCTGTACGCTGGGGCGTTGCGCGCAAGATTATTGCCGCCTGGTTTGTGACGCTGCCCGCTACTATGGCACTTGGCGGACTTATTGCATTCCTGACCAGCTTTGTTCTGGCATAACCTATGCTCAACGTTGTACTGGTAGAGCCTGAGATTCCCGCAAATACGGGAAACATTGGCCGCACCTGCGTAGTGAGCGGGACTCGCTTGCACTTAGTGGGCCCATTGGGCTTCTCGCTTGATGACAAAAACCTCAAGCGAGCGGGAATGGCCTACTGGCAAAGCCTTAACGTTTCTGTCTACGATAACTGGGATCAATTTCTGGAGAAGAACGGTCTTGCCCAAGCATCTGGTGCACCTGCTGGGGACGCTGCACACGACGCTGTTGCCGCTGCAGGAACCGCTTCCAACGGTGTTTTTACGGCCAGTAGATCTCCACTACATTTTCTGACTAAGAAAGCTAAGAAGACCTATACTCAGGCAACGTATCGCGATGGGGATTACCTTATCTTTGGCAAAGAAAGCTTGGGATTATCCGAGGAACTCCTGGCCCAGCATGCTGACGAGTGCGAGAGAATCCCAATGTTGCAAGACTCCGCAAGCCTGGTTAATCGTGAGGACTGGAGTCAAAAGCACGATGCACTTGACGGTGATGACCAATACGCTCATCCAGCGCTTTTGCGGCAGGATATCTGCGGAAACTTCATTGACCCTAACGAGTTCTCGGTCAGTGCGCTTAACGTTTCAAACGCTGCCGCCATTGTGCTGTATGAGGCGCTGCGACAGATTGGCTTTCCGGGGATGGGTGTCTAAGAACTAGTTTATTGAGTTTGTTTATGATGCAGAATGAGAAAAGCGCCAAGAATGGCGACAGAGGTAAGACGCATGTTAATTAAAATCCGACAGCACCATTAGATGCTGTCGGATTTCTAAATTAAATTGCTGCTTAATCACTATAAAGCGGTGAGAAATGTTAATCCGCCTAAAATTACACCAGCAGTATTTGGAATAATGAGAATCCAGTCCTTTTTGGGCTCTTTAGTCCAACCATAGATGACCCAAATTAGACAAGAAACTGCTGCAAATAGAGGTTGAAAAGGTTGAGCCTTTACTCCCTGTAGATTTGCAATAATTTGTGGAATATAAGCGATAAAAACAAATACTCCGATAAAAGCTCCGACAGAGCCTACAAATAGATTGATTTGTTTCTTTGACATAAAACACCTCCTCCTTCGTTATTTTAATTACAAGGATGAGGTAACGAGAAAATCAAACTACCTGTGAAATTAGAATTTAACGTTATTGCTTTAGTTATGAAGATTGGTTTGCAGATTTATGGCTAGAGCTGCGCCTGCCTGCGGCTACTTCAAGAATACGCAAACAAAAACCCGAGTGCGAAGCACCCGGGTTTTGTAGTTGCATTAGAACTTTCTGTTATGCTTCGGTTCTTTTCCTACGACGCAAAACAAAGGAAGTTCCCAAGGAAGCTACAGAGGTCAGGGCTGTGCTAACAAGAATCACGCTTGAAGCATCGCCAGTCTCGGGCAGAGAGCTTTTACGCTTTGCTGGGGTCTGAGGTGCTGCAGGCGCTTCAGGGTTCTTTGTGTAGTAGAACGTGTACTCAAGCTGGTCAGCAGAAACATATCCAGTGCTGTCACCCTGAAGTGTGTAACCGTCAATCTCACGAGCAGAAACATTCTGCAGGTTGAGCGTCTGGCTGCCAATAATATCGTCGGAATGGATTTGCTCACCAGTCTGTGCGTCAACGTAATGGACGGTATAGCTGTAGCGAGCTTCCTTGCTATATGTGAAGGTCAAGACGTTATTCTCGGCATTCTCGTCAAGGACCATAGAGCGAGAAGACACATCTACATAGGCATAGTCTCCGCGGTCAGCTGCGTCGAGAGCCCACTTGCTGACAAGAGAACCGATTGGAGCAGTCTCAGTTGTGGTTGAGAGAATCTGGCCGTCATCTGTCTGATGAATGACCGTGTAGGAGACGGAGGAGTCGTTCTTCTTCCAGAGTGCGTGCAGAGTAATGTCGCCCGTAACTGCTGCGGAGAAGCTGTATACAGAGGGGTTTCCATTGGTGTAGAGAATCCAGCCAGCAAAGGTGTAGCCCTCTCGTACGGGATCAGCGGGTTTGGTAGCTGCGTCTCCGTAGGTGAGCTCCTGAGAGTTGACTGGCGAGCCACCCTCAGAGTCAAAGGTAACGGTAGCAGTCAGAGGCGCCCACTTGGCATACAGCACCGTATTAGTTGCTGGCATAGTGGTGTCGGTAACAGGGGTGCCCACGGTCTCTGAGTTGTCGTACCAGCCCTTGAAAACATAACCAGGACGTGGAGAAGTTAAAGAGGCGCCAGGAACATCAGTGCTAGCATTAAACGGCTCTCCGAAGAGGTGAGAGTGCGTAGCAACAGTTGTGCCGGAGCTTACGTAGGTAACGGTATAGGTATTGCGCTTATAGCGGTGCTCAATCAAGTTGGAATTGTAATCAGTGGTGAGGTAGTCGTAGTTGTATGGCTGCCAACTGGTCCAACCAAGTGCATCGTAATTGGTTCCATCAAAATGGTCAATGCTCATGCGGTAGCCGTCATACGAAAAACCAGGATGTCTATTCTCGCTCTCAAGATAGTGATCAACATCATTTCTTGCAATCTCTGTAATTATGCCAGGTCGAGAAAGCGTGTGATCTCCACCCATATCGTAGGTGCCATCAAGGTTTTGATAGTAGTAGAAGCGATAACGTGGACCAAGGTTAGTAGATTGGGTATAGCGGCCGTAAATTTCTAGCACATTATCTGCAGTAATTTTGGAACCTGGATCAGTTGTTTTTGCTTGGGTGGTGGTTGCAGTACCGCCAACACCAGGGATTATGCCATACCAATAGTAGGTTCCAGAAGGGTCGTCTGCACGCACGGCGGCGAGCATGTCGTCGCTGTACTTGTTGCCGGTATTGGGGTTAATGGCGTAAGGATTAAACGAGTCACCATAACGAAGCGTAAGCGTTGCAAGAATGGAGCCATTTCTCTTTGGACGCACATTAACGGTAATAGTTGCAAGGTTGTAGTAAACGTTAATAGTGGTGGAACCATCTGCTGCAATAGGAGTTGGATCGCTCTCGTGGCTGTACGTTTCAAAGCGGAAAACGCCAGTATTAGGCTGGACAGGAGCAGTCGCTGTCATTGTTCCAACGGTTCCTGAAGCAGCGGTAGTTGTGACATAGTTGTAGTTAGAAGGGTTATTTGGATCCTGAATAAAATAGGCGTAGTGATACGTTGCTGTTGCTGGAGTCCAAAGTGCCTTTGCAGTAACTGGCTCTTGAGGCATGGTGGTGGGCAGCGAATCTGCAATACCGTCATCGTTAAGGTCCCAGCCAGCAAAGGTATAGCCAGTTCGTGTTGGATTAGGGACAGCAGGAACAGCGTCTCCTGGATTTCCAATTACAGGAGATAGTTCACTGCCAGAAGTTGAGAAATAGATTGCACTGCGAGGATTGCGATCATAGTAGATGTACTTAACAGCCTTACCATCTGCAGTAACTTTGAGCGAAAGATCTGTAGTTGTGCGTACAAAACCTGGATAGGTGACATCGGAAGCAGTAACAATCGAATCGGGCACACCGTAATTTTCTTCGGAGGACGCCTCAACATAATTGCCGGTGGTCATTTCCTTCATGCGCTTAACGGTGTAGGTAACATAACCAGGCATGTAATAGACGGTCTGCTTAATGTAGTGGTCTGAACCAGAGGCAACGCCAGTAACGGTTGTTTGAGCAGGATCTTCCAGGTCATAACCGGTAACTGTTGGAGAGGTAACAGACCAGGATTCTCCCTCATTTACAACTTGCTTAGAAGGCGCATGAATCTCTTCATCGGTAAGTACATTAACGTACGAGACAACAACTGAGTATTTACCTGCGTCTTCAATAGACTCTGCAATAGCGGATGCAGGAAGGCTGCTCAAAACAAGAGCAAGAGCAAATAAAATGCTCAAAACTTTCTTAGCGCGCATTATTTCTCCTCAAACAGCAACAAGATAGGTAAATAATAATAAATGGCGAGAAGGATTTGCTGTTCAAGCTGCAAATTGACCGTATATACACAATCCACTTCTCCTTAAGTTGCAGGAGAAGTGGATGCTTTATTAACTTTGATGAGTTTTTCGGTCAGCCCAATCAATGTTTCAAATACATCTGTTGTTATGCTGCACGAGACTCTGTGGTAGATTGATTCACAAATTTATACTCGGAGTAGTGAGGTTATTAGGCCTTTCTGATTGGATGCCTAATGACAGTTTTTAGCTTCTCTGGAGCTATTTTACGTACATCGCTCAGATAAACTTCATGATGCATACGCTCAGCAGTGATGTCTAAAACGTATCCCTGGCTCTCCATGTATTCATGCATAAGGGAAACGGTTTCGGGTTCACTATTATAAGGTCCAATATGCAAGCATTGTACACAGAGGCCTTCTTCATAGGTAAAGAATTCTACCTTAGAAAAATCTAACTTCTTTTTCTTAGTTGCTTCAGCAATGGCCCAATCAAAATCTTCTTTTGTAACAAAGTCGGGTAGGCGAATAACTGAAATCCACTTGAAGTTTTCTTTATGAGCGTAATCAACACCATGAGTATCCTCTTGCCACCAGAAGCCCTCTAATGGAGGAACAACAAAATCAAAATACCCTTCAATTTGATGTGAACTCTTTTTACTCATTTTGATGGTATAAGCAACACCGTAAAGCAGTCCTATTGACTGTTTGTATTCACCATCTTCTACGTTGGGATCTCCAGACCCTCTTACTGCAAGATAATTAATAGACGGAACAGTTACTATGCCTGGCTTATTTTTTGGCGCATAGAGCTCTTTAAATTCCTTTTTGAAATCAAATGTCATCAGTCTCAGCTTCCTTTGCGATAGTTTAGCGAAAATCTTATTGTATCTAGTTACCTTGATTATCTTCTGTAGATGACAGCACCTTAGTAAGTTCAAGTAAGAGCTTTGACTTCAGTGTCTCTAATTCCTCTGGAGAAGGACAGGTTGAGCTGTCATACATCTTTTCCATGGGATACCACCAAACAGGACCTTTGCCGTTATGACCGTATTCGCCCAGGTCACCTGAAACCCTAGGGAATAAATGCCAATGGAGATGAGAATCTCCGTTACCTAGCAGCTCGTAGTTCATTTTCTCGCAAGGAAACGCGCGTGATACCGCTTCTCCAACAAGGGACATCTCTTCAAGAAACTTTAGTTTAAACTCTGTATCTAGCTCGTGAAGTTCTGTTGCATGTTGCTTACATAGAAAAATTGTGTATCCCTTAAAGTGCTGATTATCACCTAAGACAACATATCCTGTTTCCAATTCTTTGACAAAATAAGGATTATTACCTTCTTTGATCATCTGGATTCTGTCGCAAATCAGGCACATTCTTTAGCTCTTCCTTTAGATGGTAGATATTGAAATTCAGCGTAGTATGAAATTTATAGATCTGTACCTGCGGACTCAGCGGGTTTCTCGGCAGATTTCTTTGCAAAGAGCTTGCCGGATTTCTTGAGCTGATAGGCAAGAATCATGATGGTTACCAGCATAACAAGCGTGCAAACGATGGAACCTTCTGCGCCAAAGCTACCGCCGGTAAGCCAATCCGGGCCACTGCCAGGAGCAAACTGCAGCAAAGAACTGCCTGTAGTGCTACCGCTTACCAGAACGCCAAAGATATTGCCTTGGGCAAAGTTCCAGGCTCCGTGAATGCCAGCGGCTCCCCAGAGATTGTCAGTTTTGATGATATAGAACGTCTCTACGATGCCAAAAAGAATTAGGTCGATCAGGGACTGCATGGTAAAGCCGCTGTTAAACATATGGAGAAGACCAAATAGACTGCTCGAAACCACGATTGCAATAATTTTGTTGGACTTCTCTGCCATGACAGGAAGAAGCCAGCCCCTAGTGATAAGTTCTTCTGTTCCGCCCTGAATCAGCCAAAACGGAATAGTGAGAAGAACAAAGCCGAATGCATAAGGCGTAAAAGTAGTGCCAACTAATTGATAAGATCCGGTCAAAATGAGAATCAGCATCACAACAGAGAAGAGAAGAATTCCTAAACTAAAGCCTTTGAGCAGCTCTTTCTTCCAGTTGTCTTTGTAAAATCCTAGGGTAACAATCGGACGTTTTTCAAAGAGTTTTACCCACAGGAAAAAGAGACCTGCAATAAAGACAAAGGAAAGAAGCGTTACCAGAAGATAGTAGTCTCCAAAAATCTCTCTCAGATTGAGGGAATCGGAAAGGCGATCTGGAAGCTCTGGGTGCGCCATGTAGTAAGGGGCAATAATAAGTGCTGCTGAGATGGTCATTACAATAGCGCCAATAATTTGCCCAACGACCAATAAGAAAACGGCTAAAAAGGGACTAAGCCAAGCTGGAGTTAGTCTCTTTGCCTGCTTGACGTCGGAAAACATGCGATTTTCTTGCATAAAAAACTCCTAGTTAACGTGCTCAAAGCGCGTCATGTTGATGACAAAATTTTAGCGACGGTGCAGGCAAACAGCGTCTACCTGCGATTAGTTCTCTTTATACTCTAAGAGAAAATCGCAACAATCGCCACCGTGGCCTATGGTTTTTGTACGGCCCCAGATAAGCTGCGGGTGCAAATTACCGTATCCTGCATCGTCACTATCACAGTATGCAGCGGTTATTTCGGGGCAGCCGTATTTTTTGGTTATCTCATAGTAGGGGCAGCTTAGAATGTTAAGGCGAGCTTCGTTACCATGACTTTCCGGATATTCAAAGGCAAATCCAGCATTTGTTGTGCAACTTTTCTCGATACCTGATTTAAAGAGGCGAGGAAACTTGCGCGCAAGGCCAAACGTTTTGATGGCCCATTGGAAGAGTGGGACTCGTTTGGCAGCAAATCGCTGGAAATACTCGCGAATATACCAGACGGCCTTTTCTTGTGAGATGCCTTCTGCACGTAGAGCTTCATATACAGCAATACCAGGGTAAATGCGCTTGTAAGAGTGAGCGCGGAGCTCTTTGGAATCGGATGCATTTTCTGTACAGAGCGCCTCGAATCGCGTTTGAGCTGCCTGTGCAATCTGATCTGCTTTTGCTTTGCCGAGGTCCTCGGCGGCTATCGCGCACGTATCTTTGATGAGCTGCTGAACTTTCATACGAGCCTCACTAGTCGTAAAAATGCCCTGATGAAAAGCTAAGTAGTGCACATTAACAATTGTACGCTTAAATTTTACGGAGCGCAGAGAGGGTGGATGACCGGTAATGGCTTAGGTAAAGTTCTTTACTATCTCCAGACCAAGAAGCAGTGCCTTTTCATGTGAATCTTTGCCAAAGTCCCTCTCGTCATATTCGTGAACGTTTGCCAAAGAGTCTGCTGTAAAGAGGAACTGTCCAAACTGCGCCCCTCGTTTTCTGCAGCAAGCAGCAAGTGCCGAGCATTCCATTTCTACAACTGAGCATCCTTCTTGCAGGCGATACTTAACCATGTCCTTTGTCTCACGGAAGAAACCGTCAGTAGACCAGGTGGTACACGTCTCAAAAGGGAGACCGTCTTTTTTGAAGGTCTCTTCTATGACAGAAATTGGTTCCTTATCAAGCTCTATATATCTTGATGCTGGAAGATAGTGATAGGACGTCCCTTCCGCTCTAAGAGCTTTAGTTGGGACGAGAAAAGCATTTTCTTGTATCTCTTTTAGAACACCGCAAGAACCAACTGCAATTATTTTCTTACATCCACAGGTAACCAATATGTCCATTACCTGTGTGGATGAAGCAGATCCAGTAGGGGATTGAACTAAACAGATTTTCTCGCCATATGAATCTAAAACGTAGACTTTAATGTCTCGAGAAACGGTCACGATTGTTTCTACGACTTCTGCTCCGTGCTGGTTGGCGTAATCATGGACAACGTCTCCAAGAAATGCAAAGAGGCACTTTTCTGGCAGCTGGCCTGTGGTCCATTCGTGATCTGCTGAAATAACCTCTAGGGAGGCATCGTCATATTCTAAAAGAGGTATTTCGTTTTTTATAATCACGGAGAGCTCCTGGGTTGTAAGTGCCTTTGAGAAGTCTACCATCATTAAACATTGCACTTGCTTTGAGAATTCAAGGAAAAAATAACGTCGGACAAACATAACAAATTGATAATACATCTGTTTATTGCTTGACAACGTATACCATTTGTATCAAAATCACCTAAAAAAGGAGCTGATACTATGGCAACAAGTCCTACTCAAATTCGCATTGATAGTAATGTCAAAACAGAAGCAAATGAACTGTTTAAAGAACTCGGCATCGATATGTCAAGTGCCGTAAACATCTTCTTACGCCAGTGCGTTTTGCACCGCGGCCTTCCTTTTAAAGTGGAAGTCCCAAAGTTTAATGCTGAGACACTGGCTGCTATGGAAGAAGCACGAGATATCATGTCAGGTAAAATTCAAGCAACATCCTACAACACCACAGATGAGCTGTTTAAAGATATGTAGCAAATCATGTCTAAAAGCTCTTTTGTATACTCCTCTGGGCAATTGATGGAATACTCGCCATGATATAAGCCTTTCTTTATTTCAAGAACGCTATCAGGCAGTGCCTTATGCAACTGCTCTGCTGAGCAGATCATCTTTTTCTGTTCTTTTTCTCCGACAAGTATACGGACTTTAGTGTGAGCATTCTGAAGGCCGGGTTTTATCTCATAAGATGTATTTGCCTCCAGAAATGCAATCATGTTCTCTTTTGAGATTTGTGATGTGTCCCGATAATAGTCTTCAAATAAATCTTTACGGATATGAAGGTAATCAAATTGCATCTGAGCAAAGCTCTTCTTTTTTACTAAGCCATAACTCAGGGAAAACATTGGTTTAATCAAGGCATTTGTCATTCTAGACGGAATGACAGACGCACTTTCAATGATGGCGTTTTGACAAATTGAGTTTCGCTGCGTCAGCATCTCTACTAAAATCTGCGCACCAAGGGACAGACCTCCAATAAGGAGAACCGAGCCTCCAAATTCTTTATCAATAAAAGAAATGAGTCGACTTGCGTTTTTCTCAATGCTTATAAAATCATTGTCACTACCTGCATGTCCGTCAAGGATTGGTAGCACAACGTGATATTGATCCTTCAGCAGTTCAGCCTCGGCTTTATAATTCCACCAAGACAAACCGCCGCCGTGAAGCAACATGATTACGTCGTTATTTTGTTTTCCAAATTCTACCGTTTTCATAGCTTCTCAATTCAATTTGCGCCTTTAATCTAAGTGATATATAAACACAAAGCTATCTCATTATTTGCTTGTTATAGTTCTATAAATCTAGTATTTATACCTAATCTAAATATCCAAAAACTCATAAGGCTTTTCCGAAAGAGAAGATTCGCAGCACTCGGCAAGATACGCATCCTTCTCCTTTAGGCTCTCTATGTCCGGATATACGTTTAACACTCTGTCCCCCAGATTCCAAAAATCATGTGACCAAGACTGTGGGTTTTCCCATACGTGTGGATTTTCTTTCGCCCAATTTGGAAGTTCCTTGCGAACCTTGGTTGCCACCGCAAGCTGCCCTTTTGCAGTTTTATAAATCGTGTCAATCCTTATTCCACCGTCTACCGGACGTTCTACACGAGTAATCTCCATACCATAGAACATTACCTTCCTTCTTATTCCTTTTTCATAGAGGTTTATCTCAATCTTGTCATATCCTTCGCTTTTGTAACTTTGAACACTTAGAAAGTCCTGAAGTGCCTGTATCACAGCGGCAGAAACACTTCCGGCGTATTTGGCGGCATCATCAAATAAGTGTAGGTCTGCTTCTGCAACATAAATATTTTTTGTGGCCATAACCGTACCTCCTTGTTTTTTGTAACTTACATCTTAAGTTTAGTATCTATATAACTATGAACATAGTTATAATCATATAGAGATATTTTGTCAATCTTGTTGCATAAATTGATTCGCAGTATTCCAGTTATAAACATTTCCCTTAATTGATTTTGCTCTATAAGGTTCTTTGGCAGCTATTTCTGCAAATTTATTCTTTATTAGTAGCTTTGCATCTACTAATAGAGGATTTGCAGGTATTGCCCTCAATTCAATTTGTGACTTTAATCTAAGCCCGAGAAAGCACCACAACGCACTCGACATGCTTGGTGTGAGGGAACATGTCCACAGGTGTTACACGTTCGATGGCAAATCCGCTGTCGAGAAGAACCTTAAGGTCTCTGGCCTGCGTTACAACGTTACAGCTCACGTATACGATTTTCTTCTGGGCTAGCTGAGCCGTTGCCTTAAGGAAGGCGGGTGTTGAGCCTGCGCGCGGTGGGTCAAGAATAATGACGTCAAAGTTCTGACCCTCTTTGGCTAGAGCTTGCATGTAGCGAGTGGCATCGTCGCAGATAAATTCGGCTTCAAGTTTGTTGTTTCGAGCGTTTCTGCGTGCCATCTGGATGTTGTTTTCAACCTGATCAACACCAGTGAGCAAGAGGTTGATACCCTGAGCTTCGGCGGCGTGTGCCAAGCAAAGTCCAATGGTTCCCGTGCCGCAGTAAGCATCAAGAACTCGCAGGTTGCCGGTTTGCGCAGAAGTGACTTCCTGAGTGGAAGCGCCGGTCAACGCAGCGCTGGCCTGCGCGTCGCCGGTCTGCTCGGAGTCAGCAAGCTCGGAGCTAGAAAGCGCGCCGTCGATAGCCAGCTGATAGAGCACCTCGGTTTGCTGAGGGTTTGTCTGGTAGAAACTAGTTGGGCCAATCTCAAACGTGCAGTCCAGAAGCTTGTCGCTCATAGACGTTGAGCCCCAAAGCAGACGGGTTTCTCGCCCTAAGATTGCGTTGGTGCGCTTCTGGTTGACGTTCAAAAAAATGCTGGTCAGCTCAGGGTGAGCCTTGCGAAGCGCGGTAATAAACTCCTGCTCGTGGGGCAGGTGCTGACCGTTGACCACCAGGACCAGCATAACGTCGTTGGTGGCATATCCGCAGCGAACTACGCCATGGCGCAGCGATCCCTTGCCGCGATCTTCCTGGTAAGCATGGATGTTGAACTGGCCGGCAAGATATGCCACATCGTTGAGGATGGCGCGAGCTCGACCGTCCTCTACCAGGCATTCCTTTGAAGCAATAATCTTGTGCGTTCCGCTTGCGTAAAAACCAGAGCGAACCGTGCGACCTTTGCCCGGAGCAAATGGAGTGGCTGCCTTGTGGCGATACGCCAGGGGCTCGTCCATTCCGCGAATGGGCTCGATAGTTACGTTATTGATGCTTGCCAGCGGGGCGAGAAGTTCCTCTACCTGCCCTTGCTTGCGCTTAAGTTGGATAGGATAGGGGACCGAAAGCCATTCACAGCCTCCGCAGCTACGCGCAATAGAGCATGTTGGTGTCTTGTATCCCATAGTTCCTCTCCAAATCTTGGGTTACTACTATACCGTTTGCGGGCTTAAATGGCACGTTGAGGGGATTGTTGTGTCTAATATGTTTCATTTTTTGTATCGTTTCCCGTTTGTCTAGAAAACCGTTAAGCTAACAGGCACAGTATTTTGGCGAGACAAAAGAGGTGGACTATGGCTCTCATCAGCAAAATTGGTATTATCGGCGCTAATCACGTAGGCGCACACGTCGCAAACGCCCTGCTTTACCAGGGACTTGCTACTGAGCTCTATATTAGCGACACAAATGAGGTCCTCTGCAAAGCTCAGGTAAACGACTTGCTGGACGCAATGCCATTTTATCCACACCCTGCTCGCGTCTTTGAGCTTGATGACCGTTACGAGGAGCTTGCTGGCTGCGACATTATCGTTAACGCCGCAGGTCACGTAGCTGCTGCTGCGGGTAATCGCGATGGCGAGCTCTTTGTTACTACTGACGAGGCCAAGAAGTTTGCAAAGCGCATTGCAGACGCTGGATTCGATGGCGTTTGGGTCAACATCGCAAATCCTTGCGACGTTGTTACCACTGAGCTCCAGTATCTGACTGGCGCTGACCCTTACAAGGTAATCGGTTCCGGCACCACGCTGGACTCCGCTCGACTCCGCCACGCTCTTTCCGGTGCTACCGGCTATCCAGCATCTTGCATCAACGCTTGGATGCTTGGCGAGCACGGCAACGGTATGTTCGCTTGCTGGTCACACGTTTCCATTGGCTGCCTCACTCTCGACGAAGTTGCAGCTCAGACGGGCAAGACCTTTGACCTTCCAGAGCTTGAGCAGGCCGGACGCATGGGCGGTTACGTCACCTACAGCGGCAAGCAGTGCACCGAGTATTCCATTGCAAACGGCGCTGTCGAGGTCATCAAAGCTATTGTCCACGACACCAAGCTGATCACCCCAGTCTCTACGCTGCTCACCGACGTGTACGGCGTTTCTGGCTTCTATTCTTCACTTCCTGCAGTTATCGGTGCCAATGGTGTCGAGAAGGTCTTTGTGCCCGAGCTTTCCGACTCCGAGATTGAGGCATGGCGTAAGTCTTGCGAGCATGTCAAGGGCAACATTGAGCAGCTCGGTTGGCTTGAGGTAGACGCTCGTATCGACTAGCGCGCCGCGCGCTGCGCCGGCTGTAGCTGCGGGCTGCGACGGGTGTGAGGCTGCGGGCCGCGACGGCTGCGAGGCTGCGACAAGGCAATAGTGCACACCGAACACACCTTGGGGTTTCTCCCGAGGTGTGTTTTTATGCGATTGAGCGTTTTTCTGTCATCTTCTGATTGTCCTCTGATTGCGAGCCTGGAAACTGCATCATGTCTGAGTAAATTTACTCAGACATGGCGAGAAAAACCGGCAAAAACACTCAGACTTGGTGCACTTTTCCGGCAAATCATTCAGACTTGGCGAGAAAATCAGGCTCCATGGAAGCGCTCATGAGCCACACCTGGATCCAAAAGTCACGTCACGAAAGGCCCGCCTGAAAAGTGCAAAGAATCTGTATTTGAGGCACAGATTCTTTAACAAAATCAGGCAAATCCACAGAATCTTTGATGCATTTAGGCAAAAGTTACAGATTCTTTGCAGAAATCAGGCGCACTTAGTCCAAGCCATACAGGTCGGTTACTTTTCTCGAAGAGACGAACTTCTCGTCACATCTAGCGTTCTTCTCGCCACGCGCCACACGCATCTTGCGCGACCAAGCGCTCGTCTCATGCCACGCGCCGAGGCCAATAAAATCACTTTTTACCTGCGATTTTTGAACAATATTTAAATAAAAATTTCTATTGACTTGCAATCAACGTGATATCACAATGATGCCAACAGAAGGCTCATTGTCACAAAGGAGATCTTATGAGCACCGAGAAAATCATTAAATCCAAGAGTGGTTGGCTGTTCCTGCTGATTGCTATTGTTCTTTTTGCAGTTGCAGCCCTGTTTATGCTGAATTTTGTTCTCAGCGCTATGGCGGCAGATAGAAATCCTCGCCTAGATCCGTCGTTCCCTAGCATCATTGGCGCGCTGGTATTCTTCTTTGCTGGCCTGTTTGTTTCAAGCGGTCTGTTTAGCCTTCAGCCTGGTCAGGCAAGGGTTTGCGTTCTGTTTGGTAAGTACATCGGCACCGTTAAGGACGAGGGCCTTCGCTGGGCAAATCCTTACTATGCCAAGACCCTGTCTACAAATGTGAGCGATCTTTCCGCGCTCACCTCAGGCACAGGCACCCCAACGGTCAACGTACACACTTCCATCATTTCCACTCGTGCTCGCACGCTGAACGGCGACGTCCTCAAGGTCAACGACCGCATGGGCAATCCAATCGAGATCGCCGAGGTTGTTGTTTGGCGCGTGAGCGATACCGCAAAGGCCCTCTTTGACGTCGACGACTACGACAGCTACGTTACTATGCAGGCAGAGACCGCTCTTAGGCACGTCGCGAGCATCTACAGCTACGACCACATGGAGGACGAGTCCGAGTCCAACACCGCAATTACCCTGCGCTCCAACATCGAGGAAGTCTCCGAGGCACTTCAGTCTGAGCTGAGCCGCAATCTTTCCGTCGCTGGTATTACCGTTGACGACGCTCGCCTCACGCACCTGTCCTACGCTCCTGAGATTGCGCAGGCAATGCTCCGCCGCCAGCAGGCAGAGGCAATCATCGCTGCACGTAAAAAGATCGTCGAGGGCGCCGTTTCCATGGTTGACATGGCTCTCACTCAGCTTTCCGAGAATGGTGTTGTTGAGTTCGACGAGGACCGCAAGGCTGTCATGGCCTCCAACCTCATGGTTGTTCTCTGCGGCGAGTCCGAAGCTCAGCCTGTGCTTAACACCGGTTCCTTGCAGCAGTAAAGCATGGCGAGAAACCCATGGCACCTCGCAAACAATATCCACTTCGTGTAGCTCCAGAAGTCTGGGAGGCGGTTGAACGCTGGGCGCAAGATGACATGCGTTCAACTAACGCTCAGGTAGAATGGATTTTGCGCGATGCTCTGAGAAGGGCAAAGCGCTCTCCAAAAGTTCAAGACACTCGTGTGAACAAGATAGATAAATTGGAAGAAGGAAACTAACATGGCCGACAACATCCCACAGCCACCTGTTCCTAACGCTCCCGTGCCTCCTGCCGCACCCGCAGCTCCTGCTGCTCCTGCGGCTCCCGTGCCAGCTGCTCCCGCTGCTCCTGCGGCTCCCGCTGCACCAGCAGCACCCGTTGCGTCAGCCGCACCAGCCGCACCTGCAGCTTCTGCTGCACCGGCCCCAGCTCCAGCACCAGCACCAGCCCCAGCGGCACCTGGCGAGGTTGTTCCCGTGCTGAGCGTTCAGCACTTCACCAAGAAGTATGGCTCCAAGGTAGCTGTTTCTGACCTTTCGCTCGACGTCATGCCTGGCGACATCTACGGTTTTATCGGCCACAACGGCGCAGGTAAGACCACGCTTATCAAGTCCATCGTTGGCGCTCAGCCATTTGAGGGCGGCGTCATTTTTGTGGACTCCAAGAACGTGCTGGTTGACCCTGTTGGCTCAAAGCAGGTCATCGCTTACGTCCCAGATAACCCAGACATTTACGAGTTCATGAGCGGCATTAAGTACCTCAATTACGTCAGTGACATCTTTGGCGTTCCTGCGGAGAACCGCGTCGAACGCATTACTACGTTGGCCAACCGCTTGGGCATCACTGATTCCCTGGCAAATGCTATTGGCAGCTACTCTCACGGTATGAAGCAGAAGCTGGTTCTGATTTCCGCCCTGCTCCACGAGCCAAAGCTCATCATTTTGGACGAGCCATTTGTTGGCTTGGATCCAGCAGCAAGCTTCGAGTTAAAGAAGATGCTGCACGAGCTTGCCGACCGCGGATCTGCCGTGTTCTTCTCGTCACATGTTCTTGAGGTTGTCGAGAAACTCTGCAATAAAATTGCCATTATTCGTCAGGGCAAGCTTCTTGCCGCAGGTAAAACGGACGAGATTCGCGGCAACGCTTCTCTTGAGGAAGTCTTCCTTGGCCTTGAGGCCGGCGCTCCTGGCGTTTCTTCCGATATTGCTCAGGATATGATTACTACCAATGAGGGCGCGCCTGTCCAGTCAGTCATTCCTGGTGCACCTGTAGCCGCCGCACCTGCAGCACCCGCCGCGCCTGCAGCACCAGCCGCACCTGCAGCACCTGCAGCACCTGCAGCTCCAGCAGCACCAGCCGCACCTGCAGCACCAGCTGCACCAGCAGCCCCAGCAGCCCCAGCAGCACCTGCTGTTCCAACTGTACCCGGCGCACCAGTTCCTCCAGGCGCTCCAGTTCCTCCCTCCTTCCCTAAGGAGAACTAGTCATGGCAAACAACGTTCCACAGGCTCCTCAGCGCCCCGATGTGCCTGAGCAGAACCTGCAACTTTCAGGAGATGTGTTTATTCCAGCTCAAGTAAGCGCTGATCAGGTTCCTGTTCTCAATCGCTCTGAGCTCAAACTGCCTTCCGATCTCAAAGTATTCTGGATGCTACTTAAAGTTCAAATCACCATGATTTGGACTACGCAGGTTATAGGCGCTCGAAAGAATTTTGAGAAAAAGGTTGGCGCAAATGCCCTGCCTATTGTCGGTGGTATTTTTGCAGTTGTTGGCGCGATCTTCATGATGGTTTACATTTACGGCATTGCGACAACTTTAGCCATTGCAGGCTTCACAAGGCTGCTTCCTCTCGCGGGAATTCTCGTTGGCGCTCTACCTGGTGTTATTTTGACGTTTGTAAAGGCCAATGGCGTGCTTTTTGCGTACAAGGATTACGACTTTATCATGTCGCTTCCAATCAAAAAGAGCACCATTATTTATTCTCGCGTAGCAGCTCTGTATGCTGCCGAGGGTATCTGGTCTATTGTCATTATGCTGCCAGTCTTTTTGGCCTATTTCACCTTTGAAGCGGGCACACTCCCACGTTTGATTGGCGCCTTGTTCGCGCTTCTTCTTGGGCCGAACCTTGCGGTTTCTGTAGCTATTCTCTTGGCCTTTGCGGTTGCAGCCCTTGCTGCAAAGCTGCACTTTAAGAACTTGGGAATGGTCATCGGTGGCGTTTTTGGCCTTTTCTTTATGGTTGCCTATCTGTTCTTTATCTTTACGGTATCTTTCAATGCAGACAAGTTTGCCCCAGCTGCGGTGGGTAATTTCCGCGACACCGTCTTTAGCGTGGCAAGTTCAGTTGGTGTAGTTTATCTTCCATCACTGTGGATTGCGGATTTCTTTAACTCCGGCTCCCTTGTCAGCTTCTTACTGTTTATCCTGGTTTCTGTTGGTGCTCCTGCAGCAATTGTGGCAATCATTTCTCGCTTCAACGACCGCATTAATGCGCTGGTAAGCGAGGACAAGGTTCAGAAGAAGTTCACCACCAAACAGATTTCCACCAAGTCCGCGACGCCTTTTGTTGCTCTGATCAGAAAAGAGATTCAGACCATCACGGGTTATCCAGCAGTCTTTATAAACATGCTTTTTGGCTGCTTGCTGATGGTTATTCTCGCCTTTATTTCTCTGTTCTTTAGCACGTCGTCTATCGTGGCCTACTTTGTTCCTGCATCCGAGGTTCCGCGCTATCTACCTTTGGCAAGAACCATCTTTGGCATGGTAACCACCTGGTTTGGCACCTCGATGTTCTGCGCTGCCAACTCTGCTGCCATTTCGTACTCGCTGGAAGGCCGCTCAAACTGGCTGATGGCAACTATGCCTGTATCTTCAAAGCAGATTTTTGGCGCAAAGATTGCCGTGAACATGCTTTACGTGCTCATCTTTAGTGTTGTGACCCAGATTTTCTTCCTGATTCCTGGTCACATCACCATTGAAACGGCCTTGAGAAACGTCATTCTGCCACTCTGCATTGTGTTCCTGGTGTCTAACGTGGGCCTGGCCATTGATATCCGCCGACCAAACTTTGACTGGACTTCTGTCATCGATATCACCAAGAGAAGCCTTTCGGTCACCGTATCTTCTCTTGCGGGCACGCTGGGCTCCATGTTTGTTATCGGCGGAACGTTCATGATGATGATTGTTCCGGTTATCGAATCATTTAGCTCGTCAACGGGCGTGATTAACGAGACGCTGCCAAACATTATCTTTGTTACGCTGTCGCTGGTGAACGCAATTATCGGCTATCTGATCTTTAACAACACCGTTCACCGAGGAGTTAGAATCTAACTTTTGTGATGCGTAAGGTTGGCTTCGTGGAATTTCACGGCGTCTACCTGCGGTAACAGTACAAAATCTTCTGTCGAGAAGAAACCTCGAGGCACCCACCACATGTCGTTTATCGAATGGTGGGTGTCTCTTTTTGTGCTTTGCGGTACGGTAGGGTGGCTAGAGGTTTTCTTGTTCGGTAAGTAGCAGGAAGGGCCGAAGCATATCGCGCTAGACTCGGGCGCGAACTATCGGCTGACCTTCTCGGCTGCTTGCCGCAGTCAGAGGAGGCATCATGGCCGAAAAAAATGTTTCTAAGGTAAAGAATGTGGTCCTGGTGGGCCAAGGTGGCGTGGGCAAAACCATGCTTGCCGAGGCAATGCTGCATCTGACGGGTGCAACCACTCGTTTAGGCGGTCACGCAGGCACAAAGCCCACGCTTGATTACGATTCACAAGAGTCAGAGCGCGGATTCTCTATCTCTACTACTATCGCACCAATTACCTGGGAAAATACACGCATTAACGTGCTTGATGCGCCGTGCTATCCTGACTTTGTGGGTGACGCCTATTCGGCAATGAGCGCTGTTGAGACTGCGCTGTTTGTTGTTGATGCAGCTAGTGGACCTGGCACTATTACCACCAGGCTTTGGTTTGCTGCCGAGGACCTGTCTCTCTGCCGCGCACTGTTTATCAACCGCCTGGATCGCCCTGATGCAGATTACGAGACCGCGATGGCTATGCTCCAGGATCGTTTTGGCTCCTCGCTTGGTGCAGTGACCATTCCCATGGGTTCTGGCGAGGCATTCTCCGGCATCATTGACGTTGTCCATCAGAAGGCTCGTAAGCTGGTAGACGGCAAGCCTGAGGTCACCGATATTCCTGCCGAGTTCCAAGCAGAGGCAGAAGCTGCCCGCGCCGCTCTGACCGAGCTGGTTGTTGAGGCCGACGATGAGCTGATGATGCGCTACCTCGAGGGCGGAGAGATTACGCAGGAAGAGCTTGAGGGCCTGCTGGGTAAGGCCCTTATGGAGCGCATTTTTGTTCCTGTCTTCTCCGGTTCTTGTGTCCGCGAAGAGGGCGTTATCTCCCTGCTTGATGCAGTTGATGGCTGGTTCCCAACTATGTCAGACTTTGGCCGCATTCCGCTGGTGAACGGCGAGCAGCTTGATATTTCCCCTGATGACGAACGCCCTGTTGCGTTTGCCTTCAAGTCGCTGCAGGATCCACAGAACGGCAAGCTTACCTTTGTAAAGGTGCTCGCAGGTACTGTTTCTGCAGGTTCCGAGCTTATCAACGCTCGCACCCGCAAGCCTGAGCGTCTTTCTCACCTGTATCGCATGTGCGGCAAAGAAACGGCTGATGTGAGCACTGCCGCAGCCGGCGACATCGTAGTAGTTCCAAAGCTCGAGGCCATGACGGGCGACACGCTCTCCGTTACCGGTAAGGTTGAGGCTGCCGCGTTTAGGTTCCCCAACTCCCTGTACCGCACGGCTATCGAGCCTGATGAGCGCGGTACCGAGGGCAAGCTCTTCGCATTCCTGGAGAAGGCCGCCGACGCCGATCCAACCCTTAAGGTTGAGCGTGACGAGGACACCGGTCAGACCATTGTTTCTGCAATCGGCGAGGCACAAGTAGCCGTTCTTCTCGAGCGTCTTGAGCAGCGAGCCGGCGTTTCCGCACATAAGGTTGCGCTTCGCATCCCATATCGCGAGACAATCCGTCGAGTTGCAAGTGCTCAGGGTAGGCACAAGAAGCAGACCGGCGGCTCCGGTCAGTATGGTGACTGCTGGCTGCGCATTGAGCCAAACCCAGATGCAGGTTACGAGTTTGTGGATGAGATTGTTGGCGGCCACATTCCACGCGGCTTCATCCCTGCAATTGACAAGGGCGTTCAGGAGACCATGCGCGAAGGCGTTTTGGCTGGATATCCTATGATTGACGTTAAAGTTGCTGTTTACGAGGGCTCTTACCACCCAGTCGACTCCAACGAGATGGCATTCAAGACGGCTGCCCGCATTGGTTTCCAGAAGGCTGTTGACCAGGCAGAACCTGTTCTCCTGGAGCCTATGGCCCACCTGGAGATTACCGTTCCAGACAGCTATGCAGGCTCCGTCATGGGCGACGTCTCCGCTTCCCGCGGTCGCGTAGAGGGAATGTCTTCCGGTACCGGTGTTTCCGCTGGTGAGACCACCATTAAGGCGACGATTCCATACGCTGAGGTTACCGATTACGCTACAAGGCTGAGGTCCCTCTCGCGCGGAACAGGTGAGTATACCGTTGAGCTAGCAGGATACGAGCAGGTTCCGCACGACATCCAGGCTCGTCTTGCTGCCGAGTACGCCGAGCGCCGCGCCGCCGGCGAGCGCTAATCCGTTGGTAAACTAACGCTTCAACCACGAACCCTCGCATCTTTCAGGTGCGAGGGTTCTTTTGCGTTCCTGCAATGCGGTTGAGCGCCGGTTTCTTAGGCTTGGCGTACAAAACGGTGCAGCTTAGCCGCGCCTCGCTGAAGAACTGTCATGTTTCTAGTCAAGATAATCGGATAACTGGGCTCAATGTCTGACATTTAGAGAGCCTCAATACCTGATATACATTTTTATGCATAAACTTCAATTAATATTCTGAATAATGAATAGGCATATATAAGAAATTTAATTATCGGTAAATTCCGTATCTAGGGAACACACCTAAGTCGGATAATCTGCACAATTGCGGTCATATTACACACCAAATGAAGATATTCTGCATGCCTTGCCTAGTTTCAGCGTCATGTATACGTCTTTTTGACAGATTATCTGACATAGGTGTGCTCAGCCGCCATCAAAACAGTACAAGCAATTAATGATGTTGCCCGTACGATATGGTTGACCACGGATACAAGCTTCTAACGTGTTTCCCTTACTCATGTGGCTTATTTTACGCCCGTCAGTATCATGTATTGCCCATCTGGGTACGTATTTGAAACAAATCAATTAAAGAAAGGTCGCACATGTACCTAGAGAATATCAATGGACCAGAAGACGTAAAGAAGCTGGACGCGGAGGCTCGTGCAGTACTTGCGCAGGAGATTCGCGACAACTTACTGGTCATGGAGTCAAAGCATGGCGGCCACTTTGGTCCAAACTTTGGCATCGTCGAGGCAACTATCGCGCTTCATACTGTGTTCAATTCGCCCGTTGACCATATCGTTTACGATGTCTCGCACCAGACATATCCGCACAAGATGCTCACCGGCCGCAAGCAGGCATACATGGATCCCGCGCTTTACGACTCGGTGTCTCCTTACACTGATCCCGCCGAGACCCCGCATGACCTCTTCAAAATCGGCCACACTTCCACGTCCATCAGTCTGGCGCTTGGCCTGGCAAAGGCTCGCGACATCATGGGCGGCAAGGAGAACATCATCGCAGTTATCGGCGACGGCTCCATGTCCGGTGGCGAGGCGCTTGAGGGCCTGAACGTTGCCGGTGAGCTGAACAGCAACTTTATTATCGTCTTCAACGACAACCAGATGTCCATCGCCGAGAACCACGGAGGCATGTACGACCAGTTTGCTGAGCTGCGCCGCACCAACGGAGCTGCCGAGAATAACCTCTTCAAATCGATGGGCCTGGACTACCTGTATGTCAATGACGGCAACGACATCGAGGCTCTTATCGCCGCATTTGAGCAGGTAAAAGACTCAACTCATCCGGTCGTGGTCCACATCAACACGCTCAAGGGTAAAGGCTACGCTCCCGCGGAGGCAAACAAGGAGAAGTGGCACTGGCACATGCCGTTTGACATCCAGACTGGTCAGAGCCCTGCATCCGGCTCTTCCGAGTCGTATGCCAGCATCTTCGCAGAGTATGCCCTCAAGCGCGCAAAGACCGACCCGAAGTTCCTGGTGCTCATGTCGGCTGTTCCTGGCCTTCTCGGCCTTTCACAGGAACGTCGAGAAGAGCTGGGAAAGCACTACCTTGACGTGGGCATTGCCGAGGAAACCGCAGTTGCAATGGCTTCCGGCGCAGCTCACGCCGGCGCGCACGTGGTTTGGGGCTCAAGCGCAACCTTCATCCAGCGCACCTACGACCAGCTGACCCAGGACCTGGCACTCAACCAGAATCCTGCAGTTATCGTGGGTTCCGGCTCCATTAGGGGCTTGATGGCCGCCACCCACCAGGGCCTCAGCAGCATTTCCATGATTGCAAACATCCCTAACATGGTGTACCTCGCGCCGTCCAACGCCGAGGAGTACATCGCCATGCTCGATTGGGCGCTTGACCAGGATAAACACCCTGTCTACATCGCAATTCCTTCCGGTCCTGTGGTCCACGCCGAGGGTCCCGTCCGCACAAACTTCGACGACCTCAACACCTACGAGGTCATGCGCCAGGGCTCCAAGGTGGCCGTTCTTGCCCTGGGTGATTTCTACGACCTTGGCGAGAAAACCGTTGAGGCCCTTAGCTCCACCCTGGGAATTGAAGCCACGCTGGTCAAGCCATACTTTGCCTCTGGTGTTGATCAGAATCTGCTCGACAACCTGGTAAAAGACCACGACGTCATCGTGACCATTGAAGACGGCATTATCGAAGGCGGTTGGGGACAGAATATCGCTAGCTACCTGGGAACTTCTTCTGCGCGCGTGCTGAACTACGGTGTCAAGAAGGCCTTCTACGACCGCGTCAACATCGCGGATCTTATGCGAGAAAGTCATTTGGAGCCCGAGCTTATTGCCGTAGACGTCAAGCAGGTGCTGGGCTTGTAGGCGCTGCGTCGCCGTCGTTGCTACGGCGTTGCACTTCTCGCGTCACATTAAAATTGCAACAAAAAAGAGGGGCCGCATCTGCGGTCCCTCTTCTGTATCAAGTGAATGCGCTGTTGCGGCTTGTCGACGTGTGTCGCGACGCGTCGCAGAGCAACGTTCAGCTAAAACCTTAAGCCTTAAGAGCGCGGCCCATAGCGTCAGCCTGAACGATAGCTGCATAGAGCTCGTCAGGAGTGACGTCACCAGCAAGGTTGTGGATGGTCTCGCCAGGAACGCAAGCAGCCTCAGCGATCTTCTTGATCTGCTCGTCAGTGGTGATGCCAACCTCCTCGAGGGTAGTTGGAAGACCAACCTCAAGGCAGAAGTCCTGAACCTCGTCGAACTCCTCCTGAGGAACGCCCTCAAGAACAAGCTGGACTAGGGTACCAAAAGCAACGCAGTTGCCGTGAGGTGCGCTGTGGCCACCAAGGGAGGTGAGGCCGTTGTAGAAGGAGTGAGCTGCTGCGCAGTTAACGTTGTCAGCGCCGACACCACTCATGTAGACGGTTGCCTCGCAGATAGCCTCGAGAGCTGGGGTTACAACGTTGTTCTCGCAAGCCTTAATTGCCTGTGAACCGTAATCGCGAAGAGTGAGGTAGCACTCCTTAGCAATTGCCATACCAACGCGGGTAATGCCGGTTCCCTCAAGGGAAGGAGACTCGGTGCGGATGGATGCGCGGCCCTCAAAGTAGGTGCCCAGTGCGTCACCCATGCCTGCTACCAGGAAGGAAACAGGTGCGTTAGCGATGATCTGGGTGTCGACCATGACTGCATCTGGATTCTGTGGGTAGAAGAGATACTTGTCAAAGGAACCGTCATCGTTGTAAATAACGGAGAGGCCGGTGCATGGAGCGTCGGTAGCTGCAACAGTAGGGAGAATAACGATGCGCTTACCAGCGTAATATGCGGTTGCCTTTGCAGTGTCAACAGCGCTGCCGCCGCCGATAGCGACGACTACGTCGATGTTGTCCTCCTCGACGATAGCCTTCATGCGGTTAATCTCGCCGTTGGAAGAGATGCCACCGAAGACCTCGTAGCGACGGTAATAGTCGCCCTTGCCCTCGAAGCTCTGCTCGATCATGTCGTGGGTTGCTTTGTAGCCGCTGTTAGAGCAAACAAACAGGAAGCGCTTTCCCATGTAGCCCATCTCTTTCTCGAACTCGAGACAAGCATTTTTGCCCTGAACATACTTCAGTGGCTCACGCATTGCGCGTAGCATTTTCATAGGTTCCCCTCTCCGGATACGTTTTAGACCTATGCAATTTATGTTAGCACTGTCAAAAGAACATAACAGCAAGGAAAATATTTCTGTGGAAGCAATATTTTCTGGTATTGCACACTAAAGCAGCGTGGCAGTTGGAAAAAATTCTATTTAGAAATCTTATAATAGGGAGAAATAAAAATAGGGGATAGGGATGATATAAAGAGGAAATGAATGTTTGAAAGAAAGCTAGAAACAGCAGAAAAAAACATTCTGTTCTATAAATGGTCAAATTATATTAATTCAAGTGTTCTGATTTGGACCATCTTAACCCTCTATTATCTTTGGCGTGGTTTAAGTTATTTTGATATTGCGCTAGTTCAGAGTGTTGGAGCAATAGCTACAGCAGTGCTTGAGATTCCAACAGGATGGATATCTGATCGCTGCGGACACCATATTGTTTTAAAAATTGCTTCTTTTTCTAGACTCGTGGCAATAGTGACTTTAACCTTTGCAAATAGTTTTTTATTGATGGTAGCTTCTGAATTGTTCTTTTCTTTAGCAAGCGCGTCACAGTCGGGAGCTGGAAGTGCTTTTCTTTTCGAAGCGACAAATGCAAATTCTAGGATGGATAGGAAAAATGGCGCATATGCTCTAATTCTTTCAAAAATGACAGGGACACAGTCAATTATTAGAATTACAGTTCGTTTAATAGCTCCTGTTCTTTTTAGCATCAATCCTTTGATTCCTTTTGTTATTTCAATCTTTGTATATTTTCTTGGGCTATTAGTAACTTTGGAATTTAAAGAAAATAATGTAAGCCCTAGTAGAAGAAACAATTGCCTACTAGAAGAAGATGGATTTATAGGGACTAGAACTAGTAAATTGAATCTGAAAGAAAATGTACAGACATTTTTTCAGGAACTTATAAAGATTGTGAAAACAAATATATTTATTTCGCTTTGTACAGTTTCAGCAATTTCATTAATTTTAGTTAGTAATTACAGCCAGTTTATTGCCCCAAATTTAACCAGTATGGGATTTGATATAAAGTTCTTAGGGATTGTTACTGCTGCTGCAAGTTTAGGCGAGTTTTTTGGGTCAAAGCTTACAGCAAAGATAGTAAAAACACTTAAAGACTCTTATAAGAAATCCGCTGGAGTTATTATTGCGTTCTCAGAAAACGCAGAATTTCTCGTTATCTTAGGCGTACTTTCCGTAATTGCGATCTTAATGCTATGTGCTGGGCTAATCCCAAGTATATACGTATGTATTTTTACTTATGTATCGATTAATTTATTTTCAACTACCTTAAGTATTCTGATAAACAATCAAATGAATTTAATCGCTGAAGAGAATAATCGCGCAACATTACTTTCTGTATCAAATCAGATTGAAGAAATCGCATCAGTGGTTTCAGATCCGTTAATTGGAGTCGCCTTAGACCTTTCAGGATTTGGAACAACTTATGTTGGTTTAGGCTGCATTACTCTTGTGGTGATAGCCCTTATCTTTAGTATTCATTACAGGAAATATAGATAGTCATAACTCAACTTCTCATAATCTATTGGGTTAAAGTTATCTGGAAAGTTTACGTGAACATACACTCGCCAGCCGGCAAATGATATCCTTGTAGTGTCAAATTTTCGCACTGTGGTCTTTGGAGGACACATGCTTAGTTCTGTCGAAATCAAACCCGATGTCTACTTTGTAGGCGCCCTTGACTGGAATGCTCGCGAGTTCCACGGCTACACCACTGAGCAGGGCATTACCTACAACGCATACCTTATCCTGGACGAGAAGGTCACGCTTATTGACACCGTCAAGCGCCCATTCTCCGAGGAGCTGGTCGAGCGCATCAAGAGCATCATCGACCCAGCAAAGATTGACGTTCTGATCTGCAACCACATTGAGATGGACCACTCCGGCAGCGTTCCTCGCATTCTGGAGCTCGCGCCAAACGCCGAGGTCTACGCAAGCGCACCTCAGGGCGTCAAGGAGCTCAAGGCTTTCTATGGCGAGAATATCAACGTCAACGGCGTAAAGACGGGCGATACGCTTAACATTGGTAAGCGCACCCTGACCTTTGTGCAGACCCCAATGGTCCACTGGCCAGACAACATGGTCACCTATTCCGACTACGATAAAATCCTCTTCTCCAACGACGCATTTGGTCAGCACTACGCTTCAACCACTCGCTTTGAAGACGAGTCCGACTACTGCGAGGTCATGAAGCAGGCTCGCAAGTACTACGCAAACATCGTTCTCCCTTACGGTCGTCAGGCTGACTCTGCTGTTACCGCAGTTAAGGGCATTGGTCTGGAGAACATCGATATTATCGCCCCAGCTCACGGCGTTGCATGGCGCTCCCACATCGCCGACATCATCTCCAAGTACGAGGAGTGGACTACCGGTAAACTTGAGGAGAAGGCCCTGGTTGTGTACGACTCCATGTGGGGTTCAACCGATAAGATGGCTCATGCTCTCCTGGACGGTTTTCTGGCTGAAGGCATTCCTGCCCAGCTCATCGACCTCAAGGAGACTCATATCTCCAACGTCATGTACCACTTCCTGGACTCTAAGTATGTCTGCGTTGGTTCGCCTACGCTGAACTCTAAGTTCCTGCCTACCGTTTCTTCGTTCCTGACTTATATGAGCGGTCTGTCTCCAAAGAACGACCACCGTATTGGCTTTGCGTTTGGTTCTTACGGCTGGGCTCCACTTGGACCAAAGATGGTCCAGGCCGAGCTTGAGGCAGCAGAGTTCACTATGCCACTGCCTGTTCATGCTATCGGCTGGATTCCTTCCGATGAGGACCTGGACGCCGTTCGTGCGCAGGTCAAGGACCTTGTCGAGGCTGGCAAGCAGCTCTAATCTAGCGGTATATTGAGCAAGACCCTCACATTCATGCTGAATGTGAGGGTCTTTTGCTGTTAAGGGAGTTAAGCGGACAAAAATGATGCAAATGACCCCGAAGTGACCCCGAAATGACTCCGAAGTGACCCGAAGTGGTAAAAAATGCGTTTAGTTGGAGATTTCATTTTTCTGCATACAACGTTTGCCCAGATAAAAGTTTTTAAGGCGGTAAAAAATCGTCTTAGTTGGAGATAAATCAACCAAATTTCAATTTTCATTTCCAACTAAACGGGTTTTTTACCTTTTTCGGCACATAATTTTAGGCGTAAAAGTTACGTATTCATGGAAATGAATTAATTGGACGAGTTATTCAAAATTCTGCATCAAATATTGGGAACTGCGTGTTAGCCAGAATTAACGCAGAAAATAGAGAAGCATGATATTAAAATGGCTGGCAAAATCGCAGAAAAGTAATTCGTATCGCGGGAAAAGCGTGCTGCTCGTATAGTTGACGCTATCACCTCGCGGAGCCGTTCGCGCCATCGCGTCTCGCGCCTGACGTTTCATGGCGAGACTGTGTCAAATTCCTGCAGACTACAAGGTAGAGCGCGTTAGAGTACAATAGACTACACAAAAAAGTAACTTCGAAGAGGTAGGTGCCCATACATTCGATGGACATTGCGTTAAGTATTGCAATAACTCTGCTGCTTACCCTGGTAAACGGCTTCTTTTCTGCGGCTGAGATGGCCATTGTTAGCTCTCGTCGCGCGGCGCTTGAGGCGGACGTGGACGAGGGTGATCCAAGAGCTCTTGCTGTCATTGACATTGCCACTGATCGCGGATATTTCCTCGCAACAATCCAGGTCGCAATTACCCTGGTAGGCTTCGCTTCCTCGGCATTTGCTGCAACAAGCCTTTCCGAGCCATTCGGTGCTTGGCTGGTCAACATTGGCGTCCACGCTGACCTGGCGCTTCCTTTGGCTGTCGTGGCTATTACGCTGATTGTTTCCTTCTTTTCCGTGGTTATCGGCGAGCTGGTTCCAAAGAGCATCGGTCTAGCAAACTCCGAGGCAGTGGCCAAAGCAGTCGTTGGCCCCATGAAGGCGTTCATGCAGATTGTGCGCCCACTCGTGTTTATCACGTCTGCCTCGGCAGATGCGGTTACCACGCTCATGGGCATTGATACCACCAATGACCACCAAGAGGTCACCGAAGAGGAGCTTCGCTACATCGTCAAGGATTCCGAAGACCTCTCTGAAGAAGAAAAATCCATGATCCACGAGGTCATCGAGATGGGCGACACCGTTGTCCGCGAGGTCATGGTCCCGCGCGTTGACATGACCGCCATGGAGGACACTGCAACTATCGCCGAGGTCCTGCGCGTCATGCGCCAGACGGGCTTCTCGCGCATCCCTATCTACCACGAGAATATCGATCGCATCGTGGGCATCGCTCACATCAAAGATTTGCTGGAGCCAGCGCTTGACCAGCACGATAGTGACGAGAAGATCGCGCGCTTCGTACGTTCTGCTGACTACGTACCCGATACCAAAGACATCATTCCACTGCTCACTGAGATGCGGACAAGCCGCGATCAAATGGTCATCGTTGTTGACGAGTACGGCGGAACTGCAGGTGTCATTACCGTTGAGGACATCGTCGAGGAGATTGTCGGCGAGATTGAGGATGAGTTTGATCCGGACAACAAGTACCTAACGCAGCTCTCTGATAGAGAGTGGCTGGTAGATGGTCGTTTCTCGCTCAATGATGCAGCTGAACTTGGGTGGCCGGTCGGGGAGTCCGAGGAGTACGAGACTATCGCGGGCTTTGTGCTGGATTTGGCAAATCATCTGCCTCGTCCAGGTGAGGTTTTTGAGAAGGATGGCTACGTGTTCCGCGTGCAGTCAATGCGTCGCCGCCGACTATCTTTGTTGCGTGTAATTGCCCCAGAACCACAGGTAGACGGTGAATCTGAGCCAGCTGGCGAAAACTCTGACACATCAGAAAATGAATAACTAAAAGAATGATTACAATAGAGTGAACCAATAGAAAGAGGTTGAAATGGCGCAGTTGATTTCTATCAAAAAAGTTGTGGTAGGACCTAAAAACTTGACCGCTACCGTTGAGTTTTCGGCCAAAGCGCCACGTTTGACCTCGGAAAATGCTGAGGCAACTGAGCGCGTACTTGAGCTTTTGCCAGGTCTTTCCGATCACCTGTGCTTGGGCGATGCCGACGCTCGCTTTGGCCTTGTTGCCAAGGACACCGAGGTTGCGCACCTGCTTGAGCACGTAACCGTCGAGCTCCTGGCCCTGACCAACCTCGCGGGAGACGTTGCTTCCGGCAAGACTTCCCTGGTAGATTCCCGTCGTGGCCTCTACGAAATCATCCTCGCATGTCCAGATGACGTGCTGGTTGCAGCCTCGCTTTCCAGCGCTGTGTGGCTCCTTAACTGGGCATATGGCAACCAGGAGGACGCCGATCCAGACATCAATGCAATCGTCTCTGGCCTCGTTGCGCTCATCCAGAGCCTTAACGGCGAGAAGACCGATGAGCTCGCAGACTCCGCGGAACCTGAGGCAGATGCTGCACCCCAGGCAGAGAGCGTAGACGCAGAGGATTACGCTGCCGACAACTCCTCCGAGGACGTCGCTGATGCAGCTGCTGCTGATGCAGTTGAGGCTGAGGTTGCGGACGCTGAGGAGAACAACGCCGAGGTCGCAGGCATCGACGCAGCTGGCGAGGACGCCGTCGCACCCGCAGACGTCGCCGAGCCCGCAGCCGACGCCGCCGAGGCACCCGCCGACGAGCTCGCCGAAGCAACAGCTGCCGAGGACGCTACAGACGACTCCGAGGTTACTGACGTCCCAGACGACTGGAACATGATTAACGTTCCTCGTCCAAAGCCCGTTCGATAAACGCCCGTATTGCGGTATGATTACGTACAGCGTTTTGCTGTTTAACAGGAGGTACTTATGAGCAAGAAGTCTGCTGGTTTCTTTCTAGGCGCTATTTTTGGTGCTGCTGCTGGCGCTGTAGCTGGTCTTTTCCTGGCTCCACGTTCCGGCGAGGAGACTCGCGCTTTGGCTGCAGATGCTGTCAACGATGCATGGGATTCCGCACTTGATTCTTATGAGCGCACATCTAAGGTTGTGAGCACTAAGATTGACGAGGTCAAGCCTACTGTTGACGCAAAGACCGACGAGCTCCGCGCAAAGGTTGACCTTGCTCGCGAGCGCATGGATCAGCTCCGTGAGTCACTTTCTGACGCTGTGACCTCTGCTTCTAACACTGTCGCAGATGCTGCTGATGTTGTTGCAGATTCCTTTGTTGTTCCAGAGCCAACCGCCACAACCGCTGAGGCTCAGGCAGTTCGCATCGAGAACGTTGAGTCCCACGAGCAGGAGAACGCTGGCGAGGGCTACCAGGAGGCATAAGCCTCACTTACAAGCAATGTGACGGGACGCCTTATGACGTCCCGTTTTTTATAGAGAGGTTTCACGTGAAAACAACCGAGCTCCTAGGCGCAAAGGTCCTTCTCCCCAAAAAGCCTGCTACAAAGGGTAAGCACGCGGGAGAAGAGCGATTTTCCAAGTTAGGAAAAATCCACAACGTGGTTTTTGCACCCTTCAAACAGGGCCAGTCTTCGCAGGTAGTGGGCGTGATGGTTCAGAAGCCCGATATTGCCGGCATGATTAAGCAGGATGACGCGTTTGTCACGCTGGAGTCTCTGGAGACCATTGAACAGGGGCTTTGCGTAAAAGATCCCGAGAATAACGTTGATAAAGCTGCAATCAAACGCCTGAACTTGGACTTTGATACCTGCATTCTATGGCACGGTATGGAGGCTCGCACTAAGAGTGGAAAAAGTCTGGGCTACGTAAGTGGCGCAGAGTTTGACCAGGTTACCGGCGTGGTATCGGCATTTCTTGTGGGTGACGGCGCTGGATCGGAAGCTCTGGTAGGTTCGTTTGCCATCAAGCCTGAGTGGTTGCTGGGCTACTCCAACGGCGCCATGGTCCTCTCTGACGAGGCAGCAGATGCTCAGCTCACTGGCGGTCTAGCTGCAAAGGCAGGCGAGGGATACGCAGCCGCAGCCGCTAAGGCTTCCGAGGCCACCGCCAAGGCTGGAAAGGCCGTTGCAGAGGCCACCGAGAAGGGCGCGTTTGCCCTGGGTAAGACGTTGGCCAAGGCAAAGCGTGCTATCGAAGATGCTACCGAGCCCGACGCAGAAGACGATTCCGAGCGTCCAGCCCCTGTTGCTGCAGAGGATGTTCGCCTTGAAAAGCCATCTGCGGAGGAGCAGGCCGTGGCTGACAAGAGCGCAGCTAGTAAGCCTACCGCTAAGCCTGCGAGCAAATCATCTACACAGGCCACCGCTAACAAGGCAGCTAAGGGTTTTGGTATGCAGCTTGGCCGCATGGGCAAGATGTTCTTTGACTTCAAGGACGAGTTTGACAAGGCAAGCAAATAATAAGCCGCAGATAATCGCATAAAACAAAGGGCGAGAAGATTGATCTTCTCGCCCTGTTTTTGTGCTACAGTTGCGTGACGTTTGCTACAAGCCCATGGCCTGCAGAATGAACATCACAATGGTCAGGATGATGACGGTGACGATGGTAAACCAGGTCAGCGCGTTCCAGATGCGGCCGTTGGCGTACTTGCCCATGATGTGTTTGTCGGCCGCGATGATAACCATAAAGACAAGCAGAATTGGCAGCAGAATACCGTTGATGACCTGGGCGGCCATCATGATGCCAAAGAGGCTCATGCCTGGGATCAGAACAACCAGTGCAGAAATAACCAGCACGGTTGTAATAATACCGTGGTAGACAGGGGCCTCCTGCCAGCTGCGGTCGGCTCCGCGCTCCCAACCAAATGCCTCGCAGATAGCGCTTGCGGTAATGCCTGGTAGAACGCATGCTGCAAGGAAGGACGCGCCAACCATGCCCAGCGCAAAGAGGGTGCTAGCGTATTGACCAGCAAGTGGTTCAAGTGCGCGAGCAGCGTCGGCAGCAGAGTCAACGGAGATACCACGAGGAAAGAGGACGGCACCGGTGGTCAGCATAATGAACCAGGTGATGACCTCGGCCAGGATTGCTCCGGCAACATTGTCTGCACGCTGTGCGGGAATGTCACTGGTATCAAGGTTTTTCTCGACAACATTTGATGCAACCAAGAAGATCATGTACGGACTGATGGTAGTACCAATATTTGCAACCAACAGAGAAATGTATGACGGTTCAGCGGAAGGCTGCGGAATGATGGTGACGCGCAGAGCCTCGCCCCAGTCTGGTTGAGCAAGCACGCCAGCCACCACGTATGTGACAAAAATGCAGCTAATTGCCAGCAAAATTTTCTCGATGCGGCGGTACGATCCGCCAACGGTTAGGAGCCACACCATCAGAGCGCTGATAGGCACTGAGACGTATGTTGGGATGCCAAAGAGCTCCATACTGGACGCAATACCTGCGAATTCGGAGAAGGTAACAGCAATATTGGAGAGCAGTAGTGCGCCCATCGCCAGTGTGGAAAGGCGAATACCAAAGCGTTCGCGTACCAGCGATGCAATACCTTTACCGGTGACGCAGCCCATTCGAGCTGCGGTTTCTTGAACCACAATCAGCAAGAAGCACATGAGTGGCACGGTCCACAGCTGCGAATAGCCAAAGGTAGCGCCTGCGCTCGAGTAAGTTGCAATGCCACCGGCGTCGTTACCAGCAAACGCGGCGAGAAGACCGGGACCCATTGCCATCAAGATGTACTTGAGGCTGTTTTTGTTGACCGGAGCCTTCTCTTTAGATGCGCGTTTGCCCTGCTCGACGGCGCCCTGGCCAGCCGCGTCCTGCATTGCAACCGCGTCCTTTACCTCTGTGTTCTCCTGCGCCATTTACATCACACTCACAAGCGAGAGAGCGTAAGAGAGGACGAAGAATGTCACCACCGAAAGGCTCATGGAAATCAGAGTAAGCGTGAGACCTGAAGTTTCCTGGTTTTTCTCCTCACGATGGCGAAGTACAGCCAAGAAAATTGGGGTCAACAGGAAGGAAATAAGCGTGGAACCTGCTGCTGCGCCAAAGATCTGGATGAGCGTTTGGTCAAAGAGTGCGGCGTAGAGCTCGCTTACGCTTGGATCGTAAGGATGGAATAGCGCTTCTAGCAGGGCATGGGCAGCGGCACCAAGGATGCAAATGAGTCCGCTGACCAGAAGTCCCAGCAGGAGTGAGCGGAACGCAAAGCCCAAGATAGAAGGAGACTTCTCGCTGCCAGGATCATCTGTCAGGAAGAAGTTTGTCACGTAGTTGACGGTATTCTCGCTCAAGTTAAGCGAGATTGGCATCGTAATGGTGCAAAGAGCTGCGAAAATGCCCATAGTTGGGTCGGACGTTGCAGCCGTTACTGCAAAGGCAGCGCCTACAACGGAGGCTACCCAGAATAGGAGCCAGAGGTTGCGGTGGAGGAACCAAATAATGTTGCGGCCGCGGTCGCCAGAATCGGAATCGCCTCTGCCGCCACCAACAATCTGCAGGTCCTCGGCGTGCTCCTCTTCCAGAACGTCAAGAGCATCGTCGACGGTAACAATACCCAGCAGACGGTTGTCGTCAGAGACAACAGGCATAGCCAGCAGGTTGTATTTTGCAATGTTGCGAGCAACGTCCTCCTGGTCGTCCTCTGGCGAGGCTGTGACCAGGTTTTTATTGGCAATCTCCTCCAGACGAGTTTCTGGCTCGGAGACAATCAGGCGGTTCAAGGTAACAATTCCGGACAGGCGGCCATCCTCGTCAGTAAGGTAGAGGTAGCGGACGGTCTCAAAGTCCTCGTCCAGGTTACGCAGGCGATCAAAGGCGTACGCAACGGTCTGGGCTTCAGGAACAGAAAGTGCCTCGGACGTCATAATACGGCCGGCAGTGTACTCGCGGTATCCCAGCAGCTGCCTAATAGCGCGCTGCTCCTTAACGCCCATCAAGCGCAGGAGTTTCTCGGCACGGTCGTAGCTCAGCTCGGAGACAAGCTCAGCTGCGTCGTCTGGGTCCATCTCGGACAGGATACGGGATGCTTCTTTTTCGTTCAGGCCGCCGATGAGCTCAACTGCCATGGCGTCGTCGTTGAACTCTGCCATAGCGCCGGCTCGCTGCTCGTCATCAAGCTGGGCAAACACCTGACTACGCAGGCGAGAGTCCAGGCGCTCAATGATGTCGGCGACGTCAGCAGGGTGCAGCTCGTCCAGCGTCTTGTGGGAAACGGAGAGCTTAACGTTGGAGAGGTCGCGCTCAACCAGGTCCATGTAACTCCACGCAATGATGCGCTCCTGCATGGGGTGACCCATGGCGCGCGCAACGCGGGTAACCAGGTGCTCTAGCTGGGGAGAAAGGCTGCGCAACAGACCGCGTGCGCCAACCTCTGCGCCCAGAAGACGCAGCTGCGTTGAGCTGGTATCGGAAAGCTTGAGGTCGTTTACGCGGACAACGCGAATGCCGCGCGTATCAACAATCTGCTTGTTCAGAATATCTCGAGCCAGAAGAACTTCGTTAGGCTGCAGGTACGAGAAACGAATCTCAGTTGAAGGCACCTTGAGCCTAATGACATCCTCGTCGTAGGTATCAACATACTTGCGCCAAGAAATCATCATTGGCGTGCGGCCAGGACCCATAAAAGCAAGGGAAGTAATGCGAGGAAAAACTTCTCCGGTAGCAATTCCAAGGTCAGAGACAGAACCGATCTTCTCGCCTTCTGAATCTAGAACCGGATTACCCATTAACTGGGAAAGATAAATCATGTGTGCTCCTTACATGCGTCCGAAGACTAAAGCGTGGCTTTTGGCGAGAAACTCCGCGTACTTGCCACGGGGACTGCATTGCGATTTCACCCCTCACGGTGCAAATCGGCACACCGCAAGAGGTCAGCGACTGTGAGGTCGAGGTTTCATGCTGACCTTTCTCTTCATCCAATAGAACGTGAATTGTGCTTGCGAGGACAATTCACAGATGTAACTATTTTAACGATTTTCCTGCAAGGCTGTAAAGACTCTTCACATAATCTAGCTGCTCGGATTTACCTGCGGCTGAGGTGTGACCGCCGTGCGACGCGTGCGGCCAGCGCACGGCCAACCCGATCCGCGAAGCTCCACTGCACACAAAAAGCCCGGTACCTGCGGGAATGCAGATACCGGACTGTACTGGTACAAAGTGTAAACGAAACAGCTCTTAGAACTGTACGTTTGGTGCCTGACGAGCGGACTCGTCGGTAACCTGGAAGCTTGTACGCGGGGAACGTCCACCAGCAAGAAGGTTGTTTGGGAAGACAGCGATGATGTTGTTGTAGTTCATGACAACATCGTTGTAGCTCAAGCGAGCATAGCTGAGGCGGTTCTCGGTGTCAGTAAGCTCTGCCTGGAGCTCCAGGAAGTTCTGGTTAGCCTTGAGCTCTGGGTAGTTCTCAACAACAGCAAACAGGTTGGTCAGAGCATTGGAAAGAGTGCCGGAAGCCTGCATCTTCTCTTCAGGAGTGCGAGCGTTTGCGACTGCAGCGCGAGCAGAAGTAACTGCCTCAAAAGTCTTAGACTCGTGAGCTGCGTAACCCTTAACGGTGTTGACCAGGTTAGGGATCAGATCGTTACGACGCTGAAGCTGCGTATCGATAGCTGCCCAAGCGTTGTCGCACCTGTTGCTTGCGCGGATGATGTTGTTGTGAATGCTAATGGCCCAGAAAACCAGAAGGACAATAACTACAACTGCGGCAATAATCATGCTAAATCCTTTCAATCACTGACAATCCTGTGTCAGCCATCCATTTGGACAGGTTAATTATACCCAAAAGTAAAAATCTAAGGCGTTTTTGATTAAAGCTTTTAACTTTCTGAAGTGGTTTTGGTAAATGGAATGCTCGCCCACACACTGGCGAGAAGAACGTTGAGCTAGAAATAACGTGGAATGGAGTGTAAGTTCTGAAGGTAAAACGTTAAGTTGAGGTCCGCCAAAAAATGGCGGAGAGGGAGGGATTCGAACCCTCGGAACGGGGACACCGCTCAACGGTTTTCAAGACCGCCGCATTCAACCACTCTGCCACCTCTCCAAAGCGGTAATATCCTACCTCATAATTCAGTTTTTTGCGAGTAGGGGATTTGGTAAGTTCGGTTTTGCTTCATAATTAAGTGAAGACAAATAAGCGTCAGGTTTGTGACGGGTTTGTGCCAGGTTCGTGACGGATTCGCGTCAGAACTGCGTAAGAATTACGACAGCAACAATCAGACAAGTGAGGAGCAGCTATGAGCGACGAAGCGCAAGAGCCTTTGACCCCACAGGCTGCTCTTGATCAGCAGTACATGAAACTTGCTCTTGAACAGGCTGAACTTGCAGCTCAGATAGGAGAGGTTCCTATCGGAGCAGTTGTGGTTTGCGATAAAGAGGTTATTGCCGTTGCACATAATCGCCGTGAGATTGACAACAATCCCTCTGCGCACGCTGAGTTTCTCGCCATGCAAGAGGCTTCAAAAAAGCTTGGCCGCTGGAGACTTTCGGGCTGCACGGTGTACGTGACGCTGGAACCTTGCTTGATGTGTGCAGGATTGATGGTCAATGCTCGTATTGATCGCTGCGTGTTTGGCGCGTTTGATCCCAAGGGCGGCGCAACGGGCACGTTGTTTGACGTGAGCGGTGATCCAAGACTTAATCACGAGTTTGCAGTCTCAGGCGGAGTATTAGCAGACGAAGCATCTGCCCAGCTCAAAGCGTTCTTTAAAGAGCGCCGCAAAAGCAAATAAGATTTGGGTTTTTAAACCACCTGGAAAATGAAGAAATCAAGGTAGTGGCTCTCGGGAACACCCCAAAGAATTGGGTGGTCAGGAGCTTGTTGGCGCTCTTCAATTTGTTTGAGCTGCACGTTGGTATGGTGAGCTGCCTCAGCAATTGCCTGGGCGAGAAGATCTCTGGTCATGAAGTGAGAACAAGAACAAGTTGCCAGGTAGCCACCTCGGGGTAACAGTTTCATAGCCGCAGCGTTGATTTCCTTATAGCCACGCATGGCGCTGCGAACCTTGTCGCGCGTCTTGGTAAATGCAGGCGGATCCAAAATGATGAGGTCAAACGGACCTCCCTCTGCCTTGAGTTGACCGCGATCACCAGCTAACTCTGGAAGGTATTCAAGTACGTTTGCGCAGGTAAAGTCCATGCGATCTGCTAAGCCATTGAGCTCGGCATTTTGGCGTGCAAGGTCAATGGCGGTTTGGCTGACATCTACACAGCGGACAAATTCTGCTCCACCAGCTGCGGCGTTCAGGCCAAACGGGCCAACGTGGCAGAAACAATCCAACACGCGGCGACCTTGCGCAAGCTGACGAACTGCTCGACGGTTGTATTTTTGATCCAAGAAAAAGCCTGTTTTTTGGCTGTTCTCCAGGTCAAGATTGAACTTGAGTCCGTTTTCTGTTGCAAGAACGTAAGTTGAAGGCAGGGAAAGGAGGCTTTCTGCAATCAAGCCATTCTCGTCCGGTGAAGAGCCTGTCCACCAGCCCTTATATTGCGGAAGTCCCTCTTTAAGGCGCGAAGGGGAGTCATTTCTCTCATAGATGCCATCGATTACCTGGCCATCTGTAGACAAAACCTCAAGCAGCAGCGGATAGATAACGTCACGTAGACGCTCCATGCCAACGGTTCCTACCTGCGCAACAAGTACGTTCTCGTAGCGGTCAACGATTAGGCCAGGAAAGCCATCGGCCTCAGAGAAAATGACGCGGCAGCAATTGGTATCGGGCTCAGTGTCTGGTAGAGCGCGGTTTCCCATAGTGGTTTTGCGGTGTTCCCACGCCCAGCTAATCTTGCGGCTCCAAAACGCTTCGTTGAGCCTATCGTTGGCGTTTCTTGTCACAATTCTGACGCGAATCTTGCTCATTTCTGACAGAAGGCCAGTTCCCTGGTAGGTTCCGTTCTCTTCAAAAACATCAACGATGCAACCATTTTGAGCGCGCCCACCGTTTTCTGGAGACGGCTCTACACGGATGACCTCGCCCTCAAAGACCCAAGGATGTCCGCCCGCAAGTGCGCGAGCTGCTTTCTTGGTGACAATAACCTGAGGATAAGGGCGGAGTTGCTTCATGATGTTCCTTCTCGCGAGAAGTGCTTACAAAAGGCTGGGCGCTTGTATGTGCCTAGCGTCGATGCTCAAAAGTTACAGAATCAAATTGCAGAGAGCCATAATGGGGAATATTGCCTGTTTGATGGCTGCAGAGCGTTTGTCGGGAGAAGTTACATAGAGAAGAATTGCGGCAAACGCCATTGAACATACAGCAAAGATAACAAGCGTTTTACCTGCTGGGTTTCTGGTGGCCATCAAGAAAACGCCAACGAATACCTCAATGGCAAGAAAGAGATTGTAAAATCCCTGGTTAAAAGCCATTTTTTCGGTGCTCTCTGCCTCTTCTTTTGTCATGTTAAAGGCCTTGAGTGTGCCGTCAGAAGTCCAGGCAAATGACTCAAGATAAAAAATAACCACATGAAGAGCTGCTGCTCCAAGAGCAAAAATTACACCAACTTCATTAAAAGGGCCCATTTTGATTCCTTTACTGTATTAGTTACCTGCGTTTTGATTATAGATTACGTATGTCGGCCGTATCTGCCGCCAAATCCAAATCCTTTGCCCCTTGACCTTGAGCCCGAGAACATCGAGCGCGTGGTCTTAGTGGTAGAGCGGGAATCCTGGAGCATAATGCGCCCCTCATCGTAAGAAAAGCCAGGTAGATCCCATGCAGGAATCAACGCCTTTGTGAAATATTCAATTTCTCTGAGCGGTGTGACCTCGTCAGGTCCCATGAACGTATAGGCCTGACCTGCGGCTCCCGCGCGACCTGTTCGGCCAATGCGGTGAACATAATCCTCGGGGTCAAGCGGCACGTCAAAGTTAATAACGGCGTCAATGCCCTGGATATCAATGCCGCGGCTCATGACGTCGGTTGCAACAAGAACCTGAATAGCGCCGCTGCGGAATCGTTCAAGCGCTCTTGCACGAGCCTTTTGCGGACGGTCCGCGTGCATAACATCAACCTTGAGACCTGCGGCTTTGAGGTTTTTGTAAATGCTGTCAACGCGCGACTTTGTCCTACAGAACACCAAAACGCGCTCTGGTGCAGGGTCAAAGGAGTCGATAAGTGCCTTTAAGAGCTGCGGTTTTTGTCCCTGAGTGACCGAGCATAAATGTTGCTCGATTGTTGCCGCAGTCTGTCCGGTTCTTGCGATCTCAATGCGCTCCGGGTCTTTGAGCAGTGCGTCTATGGTTGAGGTAATTGACGCGGGGAGTGTTGCCGAGAAGAGCAACGTTTGGTGTGCCTTGGGCAGCTGCTCCATAATGCGGCGAACGCTTGGCCAAAATCCCATGTCAAGCATGCGGTCTGCCTCGTCAAGCACCAGTACCTGGATGTTCTCTAGGCTTGTATGCTTCTTGTCGAGAAGATCAATCAAGCGGCCAGGTGTTGCCACCAGTACATCGCAACCTTTTTGCAGTGCAGTTATCTGGTGCTTGTAGCGAGCGCCACCGGTGACAATGACAGCTTGCTGACCAGTGGATGCGCAAACGCTTTTAGCAACGTCGTCAATTTGGGCCGCAAGCTCTCGTGTTGGGGTGATGATGAGCGCGCGAGGATACGCATTGCGTTTGAAGTCGCCGCGTTTGGCGTTACGCTTGGTACTCGCGTTGCGTCCGGCGGCCGCGTCGCGTTCGGCGGCTGCGTTGCGTCTATCGTCGGGCTTCTCGGCCCCATCGGGTTTCTCGACAGCAATGCGCTGCAGCGTAGGCAACATAAACGCTGCAGTTTTACCTGTTCCGGTTTGCGCAGACGCAACAACGTCCTTTCCCGCGAGGACGGCGGGAATTGCCGCAGCTTGCACGGGAGTAGGCGCGTTGAACCCAAGTGTTGCTACGCCTGCCAGAATTTGCTCGTTTAGCCCGAGCTCGGCAAAAGTTATTTCCATACAAACAAGTATACTTATGTGCAACGATTAGCCAAAGGAAGTTGCCATGCCTATTAATATTCCAGATGGTTTACCAGCTAAGAAGACGCTGCAAGAAGAGCGCATTTTTGCGCTTGAGGAAGAAGTTGCAGAACACCAGGAGATTCGTCCACTGCGCCTGGCAATTTTGAATTTAATGCCAAAGAAAATTCAGACCGAGACACAGATTCTCCGCTTGATTTCAAAGTCTCCTATACAGGTTACGTGTGACTTTATGCGTATTTCTTCGCATGAATCTAAAAACACTGCAGCCGACCATCTGGTTACGTTTTATTCAACTTTTGATGACTTCAAAGATAAAAATTATGACGGTTTGATCGTTACCGGTGCTCCTATTGAGGACCTTAAATACGAGGACGTTGATTACTGGGATGAATTCTGTCGCATTGTTGACTGGTCTCAGGAGCACGTCTTTTCTACCATGTACCTGTGTTGGGGCGCACTAGCCGGCCTCTATTACCTGCACGATATTCCCAAGAAGATGCTGGGCGCTAAGCTTTTTGGTATTTTCCCGCAGCGTTTATGCGATGAGTATTGCTTCCTCACCAATGGATTTGACGAGGTACATTACATGCCACACTCGCGTCATGCTGCAATTGAGACATCAGCTCTGGTAAACCATCCTGAGCTTGCCGTGCTTTCTGAAGGATTTACCAGCGGACCTGCACTTCTCGCCACTAGAGATTTCCACGAGATTTTTGTAACCGGTCATTTTGAATATGATCGCGATACGCTTGCAGAAGAGTATTGGCGCGACTTCCACAAAGGCCTGCCTATTCGCCTGCCAGAGAACTACTTCCCTGATAATGATCCAGAAAAGCAGCCGCTGTTTACCTGGCGCGCGCACGCCAACTTGCTGTATCGCAACTGGATTAACTGGGTGTATCAGATGACGCCGTACAACACAGACGAGATACCTGCGGCTATTGCAGATCTTCGTCAACGTGTTTCCGAGGCTGATCCTGACGCAAGGATGACTGGTAGGTTCTAAGCAGGCATTTGCACGGTGACCGAATAGCCAGCGCTTGTAACTGGTTAGACGCCATCTATACAATAAAATAATTGATTGATACACGCGTATGTAGCTACGTGTAGAAACACGTATAGAGAGGATACGTTGATGAAGGTTGTAATTGCTTCAGATATTCACGGTGCTGCCGACTATTGCGAGAAGCTCATGCAGGTCATTGAGGAGGAGCAGCCAAAGTACGTTTTGCTTCTTGGAGACCTGCTTTATCACGGCCCTCGCAACGATCTTCCTGCAGACTATGCTCCAAAGCGCGTCATTGAGATGCTGAACAGCATTTCCGATAAGGTTATTGCGGTCCGCGGAAATTGCGAGGCAGAGGTAGACCAGATGGTTCTGGATTTCCCTTGCATGGCTGATTACAACATCTTGTTTGATAAGGACCCAAAGACAGGCAAGCAGTTCACTATCTTCTTTACTCACGGTCACGTCTTTGGCCCTGGCATTCACAACAGCGTTGATAAGTGGCCTCAGACACCAAGTATGGATGCGTTTGTGTACGGCCACACTCACAGAAAAGTGAACATGCAGAGCGCTGACCACCCAGAGGTCACCGTGTTCAATCCAGGCTCCGTGGGCATTCCAAAAGACGGCACCCATAGCTGCGGAATCTATGAGGATGGCGAGTTCAGGCACGTCATTCTTGGCGAGTAAGTCTGTGTTATTCACACGCAAACAAAATGGCGAGAAGATCGATTGGTCTTCTCGCCATTTTTGTGTCATTATGCTGGGATTTAGTGCATAGAAATGGTCATAAATTCATAGCCATGTGCATGACGCGAGATGGAATATTCAAACGCACGGCCGTCGTCGATATAACCGATTTGCTCAACCTCCAGAAGGGGATCGCTTGTGCTAATTTCTAGTCGCGAAGCCTCTACCTCTGTGGGCATGACAGCCCTGATAACACGGTGCGCATTGGCAATTCGGAGTCCAATTTCGCTTTCAATATAGTTGTAAATCGAGTGCTCTAGATGAGCCATTTTAAGATTAGGGACCAGGCTAATAGGCATGTATGTATACTCGATGACCTGCGCAATTCCTTCAACAAGCCTGACGCGCACAATTCTGTATACAAAATCTTCAGTAGTAATATCAAGAGCTTTAGCAATGTATTCAGAGGGCCGCTCAACTTCAAAGGTATAGACCTTTGATTTAACGCGCTCACCTCGGGCGGCGTGTTCAGCCATGAAGCCTTCCATTTGACCGGAGACCTCTTTACTTGGCTTAATCTGCGTTCCTTCTTCCAGCTTTTTGACAAAAGTGCCAGAGCCCTTTCGCCTGAAAATAAGCCCTTGCTGTTCAAGAACTTCTAATGCCTTATTAATGGTAATTTTGCTCACTTCATATTGCTCACAAAGCTGAGCAACGGAAGGCAGACGAGAATAAGCAGGATATGTGCCTATAGCAATATCAGTTTTAAGATCCTGAACAATCAGTTCGTACTTATTCATGACACCTCCTCAAGTAGCAAAATTTTACTTTGCATTCTATCTGATTTGCATTAGTATACTACATAGAAAATCTAACATATCTATTTTATAAAGTTGACATGTTAGGTTCAATTCGTTTGAGAAAGGATAGGCATGTCGTATCAGTTGCCTGAGAATTTCTTCTTTGGTGGGTCAATGTCTGGCCCACAGACTGAGGGTAAATGGCAAGACGGCGGAAAGCTGCCAAACCTTTGGGATACCTGGTCTAACCTGGACATCCACGCATTCCACAATCGCGTTGGCTCCTATGCCGGAAATGACTTTACAGAAAGAATGGAAGAAGATCTTCAGCTTCTCAAGTCTCTTGGCTTAGATTCCATCCGCACTTCTATTCAGTGGAGTCGTTTGCTGGACATTAACGGCAACCTTAATCCAGAGGGCGAGAAGTACTATCACCACCTTTTTGCTGTTGCTAAGAAGGTTGGTATTGAGATTTTTGTAAACCTTTACCATTTTGACATGCCTGAATACCTCTTCAACCGCGGTGGCTGGGAGTCCCGTGAGGTTGTTGAGGCGTATGCACATTACGCACGTATTGCTTTTGAAACGTTTGGAAAAGAAATCCGCTATTGGTTCACTTTTAACGAGCCAATTGTTGAGCCAGAGGTTCGCTACACATTGGGCGATTGGTACCCCTTTGTAAAGAATTACTCTCGCGCTCGTGCCGTTCAGTACAATATTTCACTTGCTCACGCGCTTGGTGTTCGCGAGTATCGCCGCGCAAAAGCAGCAGGTTTTATGCTTGAGGACTCTCGCATTGGCCTCATTAACTGCTTTGCACCACCATATACCAAAGAGAATCCATCTGAGGCAGACCTTGAGGCGCTGCGTATGACTGACGGCGTTAACATTCGCTGGTGGCTTGACCTGGTAACTAAGGGAGAGCTTCCACAGGATGTCATCGATACGCTGCAGACCCGTGGTGTTGACCTGCCTATTCGCCCTGAGGACAAACTTATTCTTGCCGACGGCGTTGTGGATTGGCTGGGTTGCAATTATTACCACCCAGAGCGTATTCAAGCTCCTGCAAAAGATACTGACGAGAATGGCATTCCAAACTTTGCTGATCCATATATCTGGCCAGAAGCAGAGATGAATGTATCCCGTGGCTGGGAGATTTACCCACAGGGTCTTTACGACTTTGCCATGAAGGTTCGCGATGAGTATCCAGAGCTTGAGTGGTTTATTTCCGAGAATGGCATGGGCGTAGAGCGAGAAGATCTTAAGAAAGACGAAAACGGTGTAATTCAAGACGATTATCGCGTTGATTTTGTCCGTCGTCATCTTGAGTGGATTGCTCGTGCAATTCAGGACGGCGCAAAATGCCGTGGTTATCACTACTGGGCCATCATCGATAACTGGTCCTGGGCAAATGCCTTCAAGAACCGTTATGGCTTTGTTGAGGTTGATCTGGAAGATAACTACAACCGTCGTCTTAAGAAATCAGCTGAGTGGCTTAAGCAAGTTGCCACTACACATATAGTTGACTAGAAACTCGTGAAAGGAGTTTGTTCATGGCAAAAGATAATGGCCAGGCATCGTTTCTAGATAAATTTGCAGAAGTTTCTGCAAAAGTAGGTAATCAAGTTCATTTGAGAAGCCTGCGCGATGCATTTGCAACTGTCAGCCCAATTTACATTTTGGCTGGTATTGCAGTACTGATCAACAACGTTCTGTTCCCACTCATCTTTGCAAATGACCCAGTTACCTTGGCTAATTTCAAGGTTTGGGGTGCAGCTGTTGCTCAGGGCACTCTGAGTTTCTCGGCAGTTATTCTTGCAGGCATTATTGGTTATTGCCTTGCTCGTAACAAGCGTTTTGAGAACGCAATTTCTTGCGTTGTTATTGGTATTGCGGCTCTTATCATCATGATGCCTCAGAGCATTGTTGCTACCGCAGGTGCTGTTCTTCACGCAGCTAACGCCGCTGACGCAGCCGCTGCAGCAGTCGCACTTCCAGTAGCTGATGTTGCTAAGCTCCTGCCAACTGGCTACGCAGTTACCGGCGTTGATGTAACCGGTGCTTTCTCTACTTCCTTCACCGGTACTAACGGCCTCTTTGGTGCAATCATCATTGGTCTGCTTTCCACCACCATCTTCATCAAGCTCTCCAGCGTTAAGCAGCTGAAGGTCAACCTTGGTGAGGGCGTTCCACCAGCGGTTGCAGATTCTTTTAACACCATGATTCCTATGATGTTGACCCTTACCGTCTTTGGTATTGCATCTGCTCTTCTTGCAGTTTGCGCTGGCACTGACCTTATGACCATCATTGCAACAAGCATTTCTGCCCCACTGAAGGGCCTCATGAATGCTGGTCCATTTGCAGTCATCATCATCTACACCTTTGCAAACCTGCTCTTCTGCCTTGGCATTCACCAGTCCACCATCTCTGGTGTTCTGATTGAGCCAATCCTGACCATGCTTATTGTCGACAACATGGCAACCTTTGCAGCTGGTCAGCCAATTCCTCAGGACCACTACATGAACATGCAGATCATCAACACCTTTGCTCTGATCGGTGGTTCTGGTTGTACTCTGATGCTGCTTCTTGACACCTTTGTCTTCTCCAAGAACAAGGCTTCTAAAGATGTTGCAGCACTTTCTCTTCTCCCAGGTATCTTCAACATCAACGAGCCAGTTATTTACGGTTACCCAATCGTCTTTAACCTTCCTCTGATGATTCCATTTGTTCTTGTTCCAGATTTGTTCATCGGTCTGACCTACCTGCTTACCAACCTTGGTTGGATTAGCCCTTGCGTTGCAATGGTTCCTTGGACCACCCCAGTCTTCCTGAGTGGTTGGCTGGCAACCGGCGGCGACGTTCGTGCTGTCATTTGGCAGGTCGTCGAGGTCCTTCTCGCCATGGCAATTTACCTGCCATTTATGAAGATCTCCGAGCGCGCACAGGCCAAGCAGGCTGAGGCACTTGCAGAGAACGCTCAGGATGCAGAGTAGTTTGTAAGCTTATAATCTGAGTATCACTTGAAGCCAGCCATCGTATTCGGTGGCTGGCTCATCAAAAGGAGATCACATGAAAATCTTACTTGCTTGCAACGCCGGAATGTCCACCAGTCTGCTTGTTCAGAAGCTTCAGAAAGAGGCTGCTTCTCGTGGTTTGGATGTAGAGATTATTGCAAATCCTCTGAATAAGGCACTTGAGCTTATTGACGGCGCAGACGTCTTTTTGCTTGGACCTCAGATTGCGTATGCAAAGGCAGACGTTGAGGCTGCAGCAGGATCTATTCCTGTAGCTGTTATTCCTATGGTTGATTACGGCAGGATGAACGCTGCAAAGATTCTTGACGACGCACTTGAGCTTATTAAATAAGCGATAAAAGATTTTCTGAGCTCCCAGGTGCTCACGAAAGAGTATGGGGTAAAAATGGCTTTAGATGACGGCATGACTGCTACGCAAGAAGCAGCCTTTGAGATTATTGCTACCGTTGGAACGGCAAAGTCAATGTACATTGGCGCCATCCAGAAGGCAAAAGCAGGCGATATTGAAGGCGCGCGTGCAGATATTATTGCTGGTACAGAGATCTTTAATGAGGGCCATAGCACGCATCTGAACATGCTGCAGCAGTCCGCAATTGATAACAGCAACGTTGAGTTCTCGCTTATCTTGCTCCACGCTGAGGACCAGCTTATGCAGGCCGAGTCTTTCCGCATTATTGCTGAGGACTTTATTGACGTGTACGAGAAGCTTCTTAACAAGTAACTGGCGAGAAGAACATGTGTGCAGAGACGCTCCTTGGCGGTATTGAGTTTGGCGGAACAAAGATTGTTCTTGCCACGGGTACACCAGACGGAAAAATTTGTGAGCGTGAGGTCTTTCCCACGACAGCGCCAGAGTCTGTTTTTCCAAAGATTGTGGACTGGTTCAAAGCTCGCTCTATTCAGGCCCTAGGTGTTGGAGCATTTGGTCCCACGGGAGTCAATCCTGACCTGCCTAGCTACGGAAAGATTCTCTCGACTCCTAAGCAAGGTTGGCGCAACTTCAATCTGTTGCAGGCACTGAAGGATGGACTGAACGTCCCTGTTGGATACGATACCGACGTTAATGCAGCTTGTTTAGGAGAAGCAGTTTTTGGTGCAGCTCGCGGCCTTGATAACGTTGTCTACCTGACAGTAGGAACTGGAATTGGCGCCGGCGTGCTGCTTGAAGGAAAGCTCCAGCACGGTATGCTCCATCCCGAGGCTGGTCATATCCTTGTTGAACGTGAGGCAAACGATCCGTGGCAGCAGACCAAGTGTCCCTATCATCAGAATTGCCTTGAGGGACTGGCGTCAGGCCCAGCTATTCAGGAGCGCTGGGGACTTCCAGCAGTTGAGCTGACCGAGAAAGACGAGGTATGGGAGCTTGAGGCTGCCTACCTTGCAAAAGCTCTGAGCACATACGTGATGTGCTACTCGCCTCAGCGCATTATTTTGGGCGGAGGTGTCATGGAGCAGAAGCAACTGTTCCCGCTTATCCAGCAGAAACTCGTTGCGTACCTCAACGGCTACATCAACACTCCAGAGATAGAGGACATCCAGAATTACGTTGTTCCTGGAGGTTGCGAGGGAAACCAGGGCATTCTAGGTGCTTTGGTGCTTGGACAGCGCGCACTTGGCGCGTAGGATTTGGCAAGAAGAACGTCTACCGCATATGAACTGCCTCCCATTTCTTGGACACGAGAAATAGGCGGCAGTTCATACGCGGGTGATTATAATTCTGCAGCGTGTTAGCGTCGGCTTTAGACCTGGCGTACAAAATAGCACAGCTTTGATGTGTCTCGCTGAAGAATCGAGAGGTTCCTAATCAAAATAGCCAGTCAGCCAGGCGGTCGTGCCGCTTGATATACATTTTTTTGCATAAATTTAATTTAATATGCTAGATAATGAATAGTCTTGTATAAGAAATTTAATTATTGGTAAATTCCACCTCTATGGAACACACCTAAGTCAGATATTCTGCTCAAATGCGGGCATTTTACACATCTAATGATGATAATCTGCATGGTTGAGGTAATTTCCGCGTAATGTATACGTCTTTTTGGCAGAATATCCGACTTAGGTGTGTTTTGAACTGCCTCCTATTTCTCGTGTCCAAGAAATGGGAGGCAGTTCAGTAGAATGGCGTTCACTTTGTAAACAATAAGGCGAGAAGATCAATTGGTCTTCTCGCCTTATTTTGTGCCGTGCGGTGTGTGAAATTACTTTCTGGAAAGGGTGTCCGTTGCCCACGTGCTGCTCTGAGAGCTGATGGTTACAGTCTTGCCTCCGTTGGTTGAGGAGAGAGTGAATGGCTCGCTCCTGCCGCTGACCTGGCCGTTGAAGTCAAGCTCAAGCTTGGATTCGTCGCCAGTCCAGGTACCACGAACCTCTGGTTGACCGCCAATTCGCCAAATGACCGTGCCGTCCTTCTGGATAACAACCTCCATGGGCTTACCATCGGTTCCGGTGCCACTATAGGTGCCAATCCATCTCTGGGCTTTCTTGCGATCTTCCTCGGACTTCTTGTCCTTCTCCTTTTGTTCCTGTTCTTTCTTGTTCTTCTCGGCCACACCAGATTTGAGGGTTTCGCCCTTTTTTATCTGGTCAGATACGCGTGAGTGATACGAATCATAGGTTGAATTGTTGCCAGTATCGTCGCCCCAGATTACTTTTTCGTGTTCAATATCTCCGAGAAGAGCCTGCAGTTCAACAAGCTTATTTGCCACAGATTTCTGATCCATGGTATTTGCGGTGTCGGTGTCGCCAAAGCTATTAGCACTCAACCTGCGCTTGTAGTCAGCCTCAAACCAGTCGCGAATCCTTTTCTGTCCGTCAGAAATTGAGCTGTTCAGAACGTTGAGTCCTGTATCATCACTGCCGTTAGGAAGGTGGAACTGGCCGTTCTTTTGGTCAGTTTGAATTTGTTCCTGGATTTCGTTGAGTTTTTCGTATTGGTTAAGAAGCTCAACACGACTACTGTCACTGCGAGGATCAACACCTACGCTTTCAATCTGTTCCTGGTAGGTGGCAATGCGCTGCTGGACGGCGCCGCGCTTGGCCGCATCGTCTTGGTGGGACTGAATGACCCAAGCAATGGCCAGTGCGCCTACAACCAGAACAGCCGCAAGCAGGCCAAATGCCACCTTACGGAGTGTGTCCGAGCCGTCCTTGGTTTGCTTGCGCTCAACGGAACTAGGTCCGCTTGAAACAACGGTGAACTGCGAAGGGTCGAAGTGCGAAATAGCAGTTGAATCAAGGTCATCGGCGGTGAAGACGTTGATGCGATCTGGGTCGTTGATAAAGGTTGTGGGCTCCTCGGCAGAAACGTTGGAGTTTGCGATTACGGTAGGGTCTGCGTCAGCATCTGCGTCAGCGTCTGCAACGGCGCCCGAGTCGGTGACGGCGGTGGGCGCCTCATCTGGGGTGATGTAGGAGTCGTCAGCTGGTACCTCTAGGAGCGAGGTTTCTGCAGCAGTTGTGTCTTCGTCATCGATTGGATACTCTGCCAGGACAGTTGCGTCTGGATCAGTTACGGTTTCAGCTGGCTCATCAGCTTCTGCTGGTGAGATGGCCTCGGTGGCTGTGGTGGAGTTGTCGGGTGCGGTTTCTGTGGACTCGGCGAGCGCATCGGGTTTCTCGACATCTGCGGCGTCCGCGACGTCAGAAAGCTCCTGTCCACAGTTGGAACAGAATTTTGCGTGCTTGCTAATTTCAGCTCCGCAGTTGGGGCAATTCATAGAGTCGCTCCTTAAATCGCCAGTTAGACTCAGTGGCTTTTAATTACACTGGGTTACTATTGTAGCGTTAACAGGAGAAACGCCAAAATGTTTTTAGTTTTGAGGGCGGCTACGCGCGTTTAGTGACACGTGATGTAAATCCGCTTCGCGTGTTCAGATCCGCTGCTTAGAGCAGAGAAACACCTGCTTCTGCACAGATTTCCTCGGTCTTTTTGTCCCAAATAGACGCCTGTACTTCTCCGACGTGTGCTTTTTCCAGCAGCAGCATGCAGAGGCGACTTTGACCAATACCACCGCCGATGGTAAAGGGCAGCTCGCCATTAACGAGCATCTTGTGGAATGGCAGCTCAAGGCGGTCCTCACATCCGGCAATTGCCAGCTGCGATTTAAGCGCCTCGGCGTCAACACGAATGCCCATACTGCTGATTTCAACCGCACAGTCCAAGGTTTCATCCCAGAACAGCAGGTCACCGTTGAGCGACCAGTCGTCGTAGTCGGGAGATCTAAAGTCATGTGGATGGCCGGAGTTCAAAGCGCCGCCGATACCCACAATAAACGTGGTTGGATGCTCGCGAACAAACAGATCTTCTCGCTGTTTAGGCGCCAGAGTAGGGTAGAGGTCCTCGAGTTCTTGCGAGGTTACAAAGGTAACCTCACGGCTGAGCTGCGTGTTGAGCTGCGGATAGTGCCACTTGAGCTCGTCGAGTGTGCCACAGATTGCCTCGACAATGCGGCAGACAGCGTCTTCCAGGGTATCGGTGTTGCGCTCGCTCTGCGTGATAATGCGCTCCCAGTCCCACTGGTCCACGTAAATAGAGTGCAGGTTATCAGGCTGTTCATCACGACGAATAGCGTTCATATCACAAACCAGGCCACGACCGACAGCAAAGTTGTAGCGCCAAAGTGCATAACGCTTCCACTTTGCAAGGGATTGAACTACCTCGGCGTCTTTGCCAACATTTGGCAGGTCAAAGGCAACGGGATGCTCGACACCATTGAGGTTGTCGTTCATACCGGTACGGGGATCAACGATGAGCGGAGCAGTGACGCGCGACAGCTTGAGCGCTGCACACAGCTTGGTTAGAAATACGTTTTTGACCTGCTCAATGGCCTTCTGCGTATCGTAGAGTGAGAGGCTTGAACGGTAGCCTTCTGGAAGCTTGGTCATGTGATCTCCTTGGAAGAGCGCTAAAAATTGATTGCGCTGATTTTGCCCTCTTTCTATAACCCTTTGGCGAGAAACCCGTGTGATTTAACCGTTTTGTCAAAAAGAGTGAAATATACTCGAGGTTAAATTAAGAGTTCTTAAGAGGCTTTTTATACATATGAAAACATCTATTTGAATACCAGCAGCTAGATATACTTATTTATAATTCAAATGAATATGTGAATTAAATGAATATACATATTCTTATATCAGATATATGCACTTCAAGAAAACAAATCAATTATTATGAGCTATCAGATAAATTGTAAAAATGTCTAATTATTAAGAAAATAGGAACTAGATGCGTAAAAGGCTTATGAATTGATATTGGTGTGTAATCGCTTGCAATATAAATAGACCATAGAAGATAGATAAGGGCAGAAAAGTTGTTCTAATAGAAGGGAACGTACATGTCAACGTTTATTTGTGAAGAAACAAAAAGGCGCATTGCTGTTTGTGTGACAGCGGCAACTATTGCAACTTCATCATTTATTGCCGGAGTAACTCCTGTATTTGCTGAAACTTCATCGAATGCAGCTACTAACGCTCTAACATCAGTAACATCAATCCCAACCGAAACTACTTTTACTTTTACACAGGACAATATTCCTCCAGTACGACAGGATGTTCCTGATGACGAAATGGCAGCCCAGTTTGTATCTGAGGTATCTCTTCAAGGTTATAAGGTTGTTGGAGATTTTGAGGGACATGCATACGCTCCTTCTGGTCTAACTGACCCAGACGGTCATGCGATTTATAAATGGGTGGCAGATGACGGTACTGAGATGCAGCCTGGCGAGTTGTTTGAACTCCAGTACATCAATGGACTGACTTTCCACGCAGTGTGGCAGCCACAGGACAACGGTGACGATGTTCAGTATCGACTCGTCATTGACGCAAATGGCGGTCACTTCGAGGGCGGCGTTTCTACCTTGCTCGAGCGTCATGACTATCTTCCAGCAGAAATGCACAACGTTCAGGCTGTTAGTAAAGTAGTTCGAGACGGCTATACTCTTGTTGGTTTTTCGAGAAATAAAAACGACGTTACCGCTCCAGCCAGCACGCTAACATCACCAATAAGCATTCGTGACGCAGAGCACATTCCAGGTCACACTACTAACGGTGCGCTCCCAAGTAAGACTGATGAAATCTATACTCTCTATGCTATTTGGAGACCAAATACCGAGACCCCTGCAGACCCATCAACCCCTGCAGACCCATCAACCCCTGCAGACCCATCAACCCCTGCAGACCCATCAACCCCTGCAGATTCCGATACCCAAGGACAGAATGCGCAAGAGCAATCAAATAGCACGGCACAGGAGCAGGCTTCTTCTGGACATCGTCCAAAGAAATCCGCACTTCCAGAAACTGGTGATCTTGCACCTGCTACTGGTCTTTTAGCAAGCGCGGGATCTATTCTTGCTGCTGCGGGCTTTATTCGTAGGCGTAAGCACTAAGAGAATTTCTTTCATAGAGCGCTAACGACTCTTCTGATTCATGTCAGAGGAGTCGTTTTTTATTTATCGATTCTAGTTGCCTTGTTTTGGAAGAGGGAAGAACGCGTTGAGATAGAAGACATCATCATTAACGCCAACGTGGATGTTTCCGTTATATCGTTTAGCAATGAGCTCCATTGAGCGGACGCCAAATCCATGGTTAAAGTGATCTTCTTTGCTGGTCACTAGCGAATTATCAATGAATGTTGGCGCATCAGAGAAGTAGTTTTCTATGTTAATAACAACCATATTGCCGCGTTGAGTCACATTAAGAGTAATGCTTCTACACTCAGAGTCTTGTATTTTCTTTACGGCGTCAATTGCGTTATCAAGCGCATTGCCAAAGAAAACATAGATATCGCTTGGACTCATAAAATTAAGCAGTGCTCCATCTGCAATGCAGGCTAAAACAATATTTTCTCCAGAGCATGCAAAGCTCTTCTCGGTAAGAATGGTATTAAGTGCTTCGTTTCCAGTTTGAACGCTGGAGTCATAGACTTTAACTTCTTGAGCAATATCCTCAAGAACTGACTGATCTATTTGAGAGTTGTCGTCTGATAAATGTCTAATTTGATGACGAATATCGTGGCACTTGATATTAATAGCATCAATGGTCTGCTTATTGAGCTCGTATTGTTTTTGACGCTCGGCAAGAAGGCGTTCTATTTCAATTTTCTTGTTTCTACTCTGTCTTGCTACAAGAATTTCGTACTCTGCAAACAACACAAATGCACAGAGAGATGAATGAATTAGGCGCAACATAATGAGCAAGTTAAAGCGAATGCCAGCGTAGCTAATAGTTTTGACAACAAGATCAAAACCAATAATCAGAAAAACTACCACCAAGAACATAAGAAGCATGGCAGGGTCTTTAACAGGAGTAAGATCGTTTTTGCCGATTCTATCGATAAATAGAAAATAGCAAGCAGTATAAAAAATTATCGGTATTACACAGTAGATGATCAGGTATTCAAGTCCTTGAACATCACTATTTGCTCGATGGTTTAAAAGCATTGTAATAAGTGTCTGCAGGCCAGAAAGCATATTTTGCATGGTATAGCCTGCGGTTGCACAAAAAAGAGCAGTCCAAAAATTGCATTCATAGGACCAAGCGACAATGATGGCTAAAGTGGCTAGCAAAAGAGCAAAGAAAATGAATGCCTGTATAGTATTAAGTCCAGGTAAAGTGTTAGTTCCTACTAATGTAATTAATATGAAAGAAACTAATCCTAGGCTACTAGAGACTTTGATAGTAGTTTTTTTGTTAACACCTAATTTATGAGCGAGCAATAAAGTGGGAACCGCAAGGGTCCAAATAATATTAATCATCCAATGTGAGGTTATAAGTGCACTAAGAATCATCGATGGCCACCCAAATAGTCGGTAACCGTGTCAACAATTTGGCGTTTTAGTGTACGAGAAATCTTTAGAGACTCTCCAGAGGTCATATAGAAGTCATTAGCTCTAATCTGAACAATCTTGTTCATGTTAACCATGCAGTTTTTTGAGATTCTCAGAAGTGGAGCTCCGGATAATTCCTCTTCAATTTGAGCGAGAGAGCTACGTGTCTCGATAGTTTCACTATCTAAATGAAATGACACTTTATGTTTAATAACGTCTATATAAACAATTGACTTAAAGGGGACAACGCGTAAGCCATCATCAGTAGAAATAACAATGGTACGAGTGGCATTTTGTTGAATAACCCGCAGAGCTCTGTCTAAATTAAGAGAGAGGCTTCCATAGGTAATGGGTTTTACAATAAAACCTTGAGCTGCAACTTCGTAACCTTTAACTGCATACTGCGCAAGATTAGTGACAAAAATGAGAGGGACAGTTTCATCGATGCTTCTCAAAATCTCAGCAGCTTCTAAACCATTTATTCCAGGCATCTTAATATCCATGAAGCATAAGTCGTACTTATTTTTTTCTAGAAGCATATCCATGCCCGATTGCTTCCAGGTGACGTTGAATTTCAAAGAGTGCTCGTTTCCGTAGCGCTCTAATAATCCCATGAGAGTATTTGCCTCTTTAGATTCATCTTCAACAAGTAGGACTTGAAACATACGGTTCCTTTGCTTGAGTTTCAATAACAATATCATTAAGCGGGAAATAACAACCGTTCACTGGAATTATTTACCGTTTACCGGTACAGAAAAATCGAATTAGTCATTTCGTGCCCTGAAATAAGTCATTCATGACAAGTGACCCCCAAGTGAACGCTCTCACTTTAAAGTTAACAGCAACAAACGATGGTCAAAGTCATCAAAACCAAGGAGTGATGATATGAAAATCAAATCAAAGACAATCGTAATTGCTTCTCTTGCAGCAGTGCTTGCAACTCCTCTTGTTGCTTGTGCGCCACAGTCTCAGCCGCAACAAAATTCGGGCACTCAGACACAGACCACTCAGAAGAGCTTTGATGCAAATAAGTTCTATGCTGGACAGTGGCGTGGCTCTGTCGAGATTACTGGTCAAACGGTGTATGGCACTGCTGGTGGCAATGAGCAGATGCTCAATATCAATTTCAAGGAAGACGGCACCGTTGAAGTGGTTCCTCTTGAGAAGCACGCAGACCTTCTCAATGATAAAGGTACTTGGGAGGGCACAGAGGACCAGGTTATTCTCCACCTGTCTAAGGGCGATATCGTACTCAAGGTTAATGGTAAGGCAAAACTTACCGGTAATGCTTCTGACTTTGGTATCTCGGACTTCGAGACCATCAACTTTGATTTCTACGGTTAATTAGTTTTACAGATAGGTATTGTCCAAGGAATTTAAAACCATTGGGCGAGAAAAACTAGTTTGTCTTAATAGTACAAGAATCATGGTTTGTAATTCGATTTGGGGGAATTATGAGCACAAATGTCTCACGTAGGAGTTTTTTGGCTGGTGCTGCAATTACTGCTGGTCTGACAGGACTTGTTGGTTGTAATGTCACGCAAAATGCGCTTACACCACCATCGGCAGACAAGTATCCAATTAATCCTGATAAGAGCGATGTTAAGGCTAAGTGGACTTCTGAGGAAGTTCGTGACGGATGGACTCGTTACGTTAATTCAGACGGTGGCGCTGAGCTTGGAGTTATGGACACTTCTAAGGTTATTCAGGTAGATGGATATGCTTTTAAAGACCTTAACGGCGATGGCAAGCTTGACCTTTACGAAGACTGGAGACAGCCTGCTGAGGAGCGTGCCAAAGCTCTCGCAGAAACATTGAATGCAGAGGAACTTTTCCCACTCTTATGGGCAGGCGGCACTCAGTCAAGTACTACTTCTACAGACAAAGACGCAACTGACTATATTGATGCAGGTTCACGCGCGGGTGTTTCTCGCCTTATGTCTAACTCTGAGTCATACGCATCTGATGTTGAGTGGATTAATAAAATTCAGACAATTTGCGAGAAGAGCACTTATGGCATCCCCTATTTAAATTATTCCGATCCATATGTCCTGTTTGATGTTCCGTCTAGCGCGGGTTTATCTACATTGATGAATAAAGATTTATGGCGTCAAGCTGGTATGTGGCAGGCTCGTGCATGGCGTGCCACTGGCGTGCGCTGTGAACTTGGACCCCAGGTTGACGTATATTCAAATCCAATTGGCACTCGCCTTAACGGCTCTGTTTCAGAGGACCCCGCTGTTAATCGTGACTTTGCTGCTGCTTTTGGCGGAGGTATGCAGTCTACTTGGGGAGATGATGAGGCAAAAGACGATCAAGGTTGGGGTAAAGACTCTTGTGCAGTAATGCTCAAGCACTTTGCTGGTGAAGGTTCAAACGAGGGTGGTCGAGACGATCACTCTGATTCTGGCAAGTGGAATGTATTCCCTGGATCTAACTTTGATGCACATCTTGTTCCATTCCTAGATGGTGGAATGAATCTTGATTCTAAGACAGGCCAAATGGCAGCAGTAATGCCTTGCTATGGTATTGCTTACGATCCAAATAATCCTGATGCCCTAGGCGAGCATGTGGGAAGTGCTTACAGTAAGCACAACATTAGCATTCTACGTAATGCTGGTTGGGATGGAATGATTTGTACTGACTGGGCAATTCTCGATGGAATTGAGCATGGTCTTAAAAACGTTTCTATTCCAGAACGCTATCAAAGGCTGATGAATAACACTATTTCACAGCATGGCGGCTCTTTCCAGCCAGATGTTGCAAAAGAAGCATATGAGCTTATGGTTAAGGCTACTGACGAGAAAACTGCGCTGAATACTCTGCAAAATAATGCTCGTCGTATATTTAAGCTTATGCTAGATGTTAATTTGTTTGATCAACCATACTCTGAGCGTGCAGTTGCTAAGCAAATTCTTGAGAATGAAAAGGCTGCTCAGTTCGGTAAGGACGTATCGGACAAGTGCGTTGTTCTTTTGAAGAATTCCGGCAACATCATTGCTAAAGACGGTATGAAAAATAAGCCAAAGGTTTATATTCCTCAGAAATTTAGTCCTGCAAGTCAGTCGATTTTCTCAAAATCTCCTGCCAAAATTTCACCTGTATTCAATCCAAACAACGTTGACTCTTACTTTGACGTTGTTACGGATAAGGTTGCGTCATCCGATGAGTTAAAAGCAGAGGATATTACTCGTCTTACTGCCGAAGAGCTTGCCGATGTTCAATATGCAATTGTGAAGGTAAATAACCCTAAGGATGCCTTCCAGGGTGTCCAGGGTGGCCCAAGCTTTATGACAGTAATCATGCATAAAGAGCCAGAGCCAGGACCATATTGGAAGCCAATTTCTCTTCAGTATCGTCCATTCGCCGCAGATCAAAGTTATGTTCGTAAAGAGTCTTTGAATCCAGCGGATGAGTACGGTGAGTATATTAATCGCTCTGTTTATGGCGCCTCAACGTATGCAAAAAATGAGTCTGATCTTGATTTGGTGTTAGATATAAAGTCTAAGCTTCCAGCTTCTGCAAAGCTTATTCTCATTGTTGACGCAGATAGACCAATGTGTTTTGGTGAGATTGAGCCTTCCTGTGATGCAATTCTCTTTGGCTTCAAGGGAATCATTGACGACGCTTATGCTCATGTAATTACTGGCCAGGTTGAGCCTTATGGACTTCTGTCATATCAGATGCCAAAAGATATGAAGACTGTCTTTGAACAGAAAGAAGACGTCCCTCGTGATATGGATGTTTATATTGACGTAGATGGAAATGCCTACGACTTCTGCTACGGCCTGAACTGGTCTGGTGTGATTGATGATGACCGAACTAAGACCTATAAAGCCGGCGCACTTACAAAGCCAAAAGCTGAAGTAAAGGCAGATAAGTAACGGGAGTTTATTGACCTGCCTACAGTAGTTAGGCAGGTCTTTTTTTGGAGGAGTTCTATGTCAGAGCAAGAAAAAAAGACAAAAATCGCAAAACCTGTAACACGTCGTAAATTTGTGGTTCATTCCGCAGTTTCTGCGGGTCTTTTAGGTGTTACTGTTGCTGCTAACGCTGTGGCTAATCGTTTTAGATCAACACTTGATCACTATCTTGGGGGACGACCTTCTACCATTGAACATGTGAATGGTTCAGAAAACTGGGATAGTAATTACTACGATGTTAAGTTTCGCGGTCGTGTACAGGCAACAGAAGAAGCAAGTAAGCTGGTCACAGAACTTCTCGCCGAGGGTGCCGTACTTCTCAGGAATGAAAACAATGCCCTCCCTCTTACAGAGGGTACAGAGGTCTCTCTACTTGGACGCTATGCTGCAGACCCTGTTTACGGTGGAGCGGGATCAGGCAATATTGACGAGTCTTCCTGCGTAACTCTCTATAACGGACTTAAAAATCAGGGCCTTAATCTTAACGACGTGGCATTTAAGTGGATTTCTGACAACTATAAGAATTATCCAAAGGCTCAGATTGTTATGGATAATCCCGCAGAGTCTACTTACTACATCGGCGAGATTCCATTCAAGGATTACAGCTCAGATGCTCAGAATTCCATCTCTGGCACTGTTGCAGTTGTAGTGATTGGCCGTGGAGGCGGAGAAGGCGGCGACCTCTCCAGAGATCTTCTCGGCGATCTTCACTCTGGCGTTTCTTCAAAGTTTGTCCAGAATAACGAGACTGACAATTATGCAGAAGGCCAGCACCAGCTTGAGCTTACCGTTGAGGAGAAGGTCCTTATTTCCGAGGCAAAAAAGCGTGCGAGCAAGGTTGTTGTTTTGGTCAACGCTTCAACAACTTTGGAGCTTGGACCTCTTGTTGACGGAGAGCTTGCAGTAGATGCAATTCTTCATATTGGTTCGCTTGGCGCAACAGGCGCAGATGCTGTTGGTCAGATTCTTACAGGTAAGGTTAACCCTTCTGGACGCACCACAGACATTTGGTCTGCTGATTTTACCGCCGACCCAGTTTTTGGAAATTTTGGCGGCAAGCAATTTACTGATGTCAAAAATTATTACAGCAAGAATTTTACAAATACCGTTTCAGATGGCACCGCTTACTTTGTTGAGTACAAAGAGGGCGTCTACATGGGCTATCGTTACTATGAAACGGCTGATGCAGAGGCTCAGGCAGGCAACTATAACGGCTTTGACTACAAGAAGGCTGTTGTGTTCCCCTTTGGTTACGGTCTTTCTTACACCACATTCAGCACAAAACTTGATGATCTAACCGCCTCTGGCGAGAAGGTCCAGGCAACTGCTACCGTAACTAACACGGGAAGCGTTGCTGGTAAAGAAGTGGTTGAGCTGTATTATTCAGCGCCTTATCAGAAAGGTAAGCTTGAGAAGCCCGCAGTAGTTCTTGGCGCATTTGCTAAGACTGACGTTATCAAACCAGGCGAGTCCGCACAGGTAAAGCTTGAGTTCAACAGTAAGTCGATGGCATCTTGGGATTCTGACAAGGGCTACTACGTTCTAGATGCTGGAGAATATGTATTCTCGCTTCGTGCAAATTCTCACGATGTTCTGGACCAGAAGAGTGTCACTCTTTCTGCTCAGGAATATAAGACTGATGAGGTAACTCAGACTGAGTACAAGAATCACTTTGATGACCTCACACAGTATATGAAGAAAAACTGCGCGGGCCAGCTGTTCTCTAGACAGGACTTCAAGGCAACATTCCCTAAGCCTGCAGAGAATAGAACTGCTGCAGAGTGTGGTCTTGAATTTAAGGAGTACAACTACAAAGACCATCTTGATGAAAACGTTGCAGCTCCTATTACGGGCGAGAATAACGGCTTACAGCTCATTGATCTGCGCGGCAAGCCTTTGGATGACGAGGCTTGGGAGAAGCTCCTGAACCAGGTTTCTGTTGACGAAATGACCGCAATGCTCAATGACGGTGCTTACAACACTGCAGCTATTCCTTCTGTTGGTAAGCCTCAGACTTCTGATCCAGACGGTCCCGCCGGCTTCAGCTCTTTGACTGGTACTACGGGCAACTGTGCATACTGCTCAGAAGTTGTTATGGCTCAGACCTGGAACACCGAGCTCATGTATCGCATGGGTCAAATGATTGGCCAGGAGGCTCTGGCATCAGGCTATAACGGTTGGTATGCTCCGGCCATGAACACACATCGTAGTCCTTTTGCTGGTAGAAACTTTGAATACTACTCAGAGGATCCAACTTTAGGTGGAAAGATTGCTTCCGCAGTAGTAAGTGGTGCTGCATCAAATGGTTGTTATGCTTACATCAAGCACTTTGCCATGAATGATCAAGAATCTTATCGCGTGCAGCACATTACCACCTGGGCTACAGAGCAGACAGTTCGTGAGATTTACCTGCGCCAGTTTGAGATTCCTGTTAAGGAAGCAACTGTTGACCTTAAATACATCGCAGATGAAAGTGGTACCCTGCAGACAAAGACTATTAAGGCAACAACAGGTGTTATGAGCTGCTTCAACTATATTGGTGCTGAGTGGGGTGGCGGTAGAAAGAGCCTACTTACTAACGTCCTGCGCGACGAGTGGGGCTTTGAGGGTATGGTTATTACAGACTTTAACCTCTATGGACACATGGATAGAGATCAGTCTTTGGCAGCAGGTGGCGATATACAGCTAACCGTTGCGGCTATGGTTCCAGGCTTCAATGGAACTGACAATCCTGTTGTTATTTCTCGCCTGCGCAAAGCAACACATCACGTTCTCTATACAGTGGCTAATTCCAATGCAATGCAAGGTGTTGCCCCAGGTTCAAAGATTAACTACGGCGTGGCTCCATGGCAGTTTGGTCTGTGGGGCGGAAGCGCTCTCTTTGCTGGCCTTGGTCTTTTTGCAGGATGGCGAGCATATAAAATCAATAAGCAGCTTAAAGAGCAAAAAGCTCTAACAGCAAAATCGGATGGCACTGACATATCTGAAAAGGATGCAAAGAGTACTGAGGAAAAGTAGGAGAGATCTAAGAGTTTCTAAGTTATTTAGACCTTTCTCATGTGGCGGGCTGGAATCTGACCGTTCTAGCCCGCCAAGTTAGAGGATAAACATGAAGTATCAAAGCGTTATTGAAACCATGACATTGGAACAAAAATGTGTGCTGCTTTCGGGCGGAGATGCATTTGGAACTAGGCCTTTTAAGAGTTTGGGTATCCCACGTCTGTTGTTTTCCGATGGCCCTCATGGATTGCGCGTGCAAGGCGGAGATGCAAACCATCTAGGAATTGGTGGCTCTAAGCCGGCAACTTGTTTCCCAACAGCAGCAACTGTTGCTAACAGCTGGGATATTGAACTTGGTCAAAAAATTGGAGAAGCCTTAGGAGAGGAAGCCCTAGAACAGGGAGTTAACGTTGTTTTGGGTCCGGGCTTAAACATTAAGCGCAGTCCTCTGTGTGGTAGAAACTTTGAGTACTTTAGTGAAGACCCTGTGTTATCTGGCCATATGGCTGCATCATACGTAAAGGGAATCCAGTCAAAGGGCGTCTCGGCATGCCCCAAGCACTTTGCCGCAAACAGCCAAGAAACTCGCCGTATGGCAAGCGACTCAATCATTGACGAGCGCACACTTCATGAAATTTACCTTGCAGGCTTTGAGTATGTTGTTAAGAACACTCATCCGCAGTGCATCATGAGTAGCTACAACCTCATTAACGGCACCTACGTAAATGAAAGCAAAGAGCTGCTTACAGACACGCTGCGTACTTCTTGGGGCTTTGATGGAGCTGTGGTAACTGACTGGATAGCAACACACGACCACGCACAGGCAGTCGCAGCGGGATCCACCTTTGAAATGCCTGCTCCAGGATTGGGGTCTGTCAGAGAGTTAATTGCCGCAGTGAAGTCTGGCTCAATTTCTGAATCTGACGTGGACGCTCGTGTTGATGAGGCGCTTGAGCTTATCTTTGCAACGCAGATTAAGGGAGACGTTAGGGCTTTTGATAGGGAAGCTCACCACCAGCTTGCGCGCAAAGTGGCTGCTGAGAGCGCTGTCCTTATGAAAAATGATGGAGTTTTACCGCTGGCACCCCAGACACGCGTTGCCTTTATTGGTGATTTTGCAGCAAATCCGCGCTATCAGGGTGCTGGATCATCTCTTGTTAATAGCACTAAGGTGGATACGCTTATTAAGGAAGTGACTAACTACGACCTTAACTTTATAGGATATGAGCAGGGTTTTGAAAGAGATGGAAGCGCCAATGAATCTATGGCACAAGCAGCTGTCGCGCTCGCAAAATCCGCTGATGTTGTCGTTGTCTGCCTTGGTTTGAATGAGTCAAAAGAAACCGAGGGTATGGAACGCCAAGATATGCGTCTTGGTTCCAACCAGACGGATCTTCTCGCCAAGGTGGCAAAGGTGTGTGACAAGGTGGTAGTTGTTCTCTCAGCTGGTTCACCAGTGGAGACTAACTGGAATCAACACGCAAATGCCGTGCTCAACATGTACTTGTCTGGACAGGCGGGGGCCTGTGCAACGCTCGATTTGCTTACGGGCATCCAAAACCCTTGCGGCAAACTTAATGAGACATGGCCGCATAAGCTTTCTGATACACCAACGGCAGGTAATTACCCCTCATACGTGCCAGAATCCTTCTTTAAAGAGGGCTTATTTGTGGGATATCGCTACTATCAAACTGCTGATGTTGAAGTGGCATATCCCTTTGGATTTGGTCTTTCGTATACCTCTTTTGAATACTCTAATCTTGTTGTCTCATCTGACGAGAATAACAATACACGTGCAACAGTGACGGTTACCAATACAGGCAATCGTGCTGGTAAAGAAATTGTTGAGCTGTACGTTTCGCTTCCAGGTGGGCGTGTAAGACCTCGTCGTGAGCTTAAGGCATTTAAGAAGGTATTGCTTCAACCAAGCGAGTCTTGCGAGGTCAGTTTTGTCTTGGATGATAGGGCATTCTCGTTCTACAATGCTCAAACTAAATCTTGGGAGATTGAACAAGGTACGTATGTACTTGAGGTTGGTGCATCATCTGAGGATATTCGACTCACTGCCGAGGTTAAGCAAGCCGGCACTGGTGTCCAAGTTCAGGATGATGTGGCTATTGCACCTGCGTATCTCACCGGCAAAGTCCAGTCCGTTTCTCTGCAAGAATTTAGTCAGCTTTATGGCAAGCCACTGAAGAGAAAAGCAGTAAAGATTTCTTCAGAGATGTGCTTTAGGGATTTGAATCACGGCAGAAGTCCTGTATTTTGGCTCATTTGGCTTATTCTGACGCATCTTGCAAAGCCAAAGACCAACGGCATTCCAAACCTTAACGTTCACTTTATATACAACATGCCGCTCCATGCGCTGACAAAAAGTACCGGTGGAGCTATTTCCAAAGAGATGATTGATGCGTTGGTGCTGGAGTTAAAGGGTTTTTGGATTATTGGTTTCTTACTGTTTGTGGTGAGAGGCGTTCAGAATTCGATAAAGAATTCCCAGTTCCAATCAAAGTATTTAGATGAGGAGAAGTAATGTCTCAAACAATACAGAAACTTGAGGAAGAAGCTCCGCAGAAAGAAACTCAAGAAAAGGAAACCTGGTTCACTAGAAACCAGACGCTTTGGGAGTTTATTAAGTTCCAGATTCTGTCCAATATCTCTACGGCAACAAGAATTTTATTGTCTATCGCAGGTACCTGGCTTTTTATTACCAATCTTTCACTTACGCAGCCATTCTCGTTTCTTATTTTTAATTATTCGGCTGCTGGATCTGGAGGACTTGGAGGTTTTCTAACGTTTCTTATTGCTGAAGTTGCTGCTCAGGTTGTTAATTTCTTTGTACAGATGAAGTTTGTTTTTAAAGGCGATACAAATTATTCAGCAGCGGCTCCTCGCTACGCTGTTCTGGCTTTATTGATTGTTGTGGTAAACCTTGTTCTTCCAGGTTATGTCACCGCAATGTGTCTGCAATTTGGAATCGGAGCCGAGCTAGCTTCTACCATTGCTTCAGTTGTAAACACGCTGCTTGCTGTCATTGTAAGCTTCCCCGTGTTGAAACTATGGATTGCTCCAGCAAAGTAAAAGGAACTGCAGCAAGAGGTATTTTTGAGTTTGAAACAATATCCATTTCTTGGATGCCAAGAAATGGATATTTTGCTTTTTTGATGGGACAAATTCGAAGAGTTCCTCAAAGCAAAAATAGGCCTAGTGTCCATTTTGTTGGACACATGAAATCTTATGAGTATCTAGATTTGTTACAGCAGAGAAAGGAGTTGTAATGGGTCTTGATGCTTTTGTTCGTTGCAGGTGTTTTGAAGAGGGAAAACTTAAACCCGGTCCAATGCCCTTTGAAGATCTTTACATTGATAATGAAGATCATATTTCTTCAAAGTTTTTAGATCAAAAGCGCGAGGAGCTTGGCTCTAAGCTGTTTTGGGAACGCTATGGAGACCTAGAGAGTGATTTTCTCTACTGGATGGATAGTGCCTGTGAACATGAGTATGGAGAAATTTGTTCCGAAAGAGTTGGTAATTTTTGCGGCTTATTAAGTATTGATGCCGTTTTAAGTTCAGATGAGGGTGAATCAAAGTATCCGTTATTAAATAACATGCTTCCTAATAGCAATGATGGTCTCTATCCTGTTGAAAAGGCACAGCCTACCCTTGATGAACTCGATAGATTTATAGAAGAGCATTCAAAGATTCAGGGATATCAACTCATTGATGAGGAAACACATAAAGTTATTATTTCTTGCGCGATTGATGATGGTTTTAGTATGTATGGTGATGGCAATATTGATTATGGATTCGCGGAAGACAAAATATATTTCTATCAAAATAAGTCTCCACAACATTTTCAGACTGACCATTTTTGCCAGATCCCAGCTGATGATTACAAACAAATGCAGAAGGTAATTGTTTTTTGCGATGCCCCAAATAACTGTGAATCAAACTTTAGAATGACTTTACCAAGTCCAATTGATAGTGAATTAGACAATTCAGTTTTAAGAAGCTTCTCTGTTCAAAAGGCAACTTTAGACTTCAAAGAAACTGGTCATTTTTGGAGGCTAAATAAAATTAGGAACCTTCTTGTAGCATCTATAGAAACAAAACATCCCATTATTTGGTGCTAAATATGCTTTTAACAGGACACATGAGCTGCGCTATCTGGTTGTAGTCTGACATCATACCGTCTAGAGATAAAAAAGAGGGCCACCGCCAGGTAGCCCTCTTTCGGTTTGCGTTGGCGAGAAGAACGCTGCACTTGAACGATCTTCTCGCTAGATGTTGACCTTAGTAGGTAGGGTTCTCTACCTCAACCTTGTCGACCTCCTGGAAAGGAGCAAGGGTTGAGACCATAACGATGGGCTCGTCGTAAGGGTTGTTGACGTAGTGGACCTCGCCAGGCTCAATGTGGATGAAGTCGCCAGCCGAGAGAGTGTGGACCTCGCCGTCTACCACAATGTCAATCTTGCCTTGGAGGATGTGGAAGTTCTCCTCCATGATGTTGTGGTAGTGGGCCTGGAAATCCTGGCCAGGCTGGAACTGGACCATGGCATAGTTCATGCGAGGGCCCTTCATCAGGTACTTAGGACCATGATCTCCGCACCTGTACTCAAAATCGTTCTCGTTGACAATAAACATCTTGCTTTCCTTTCAGGCGCAACTTTTGATGCGACCAAACGTTCTTCTTGCGTGCCTCGCGGCGGTTACGCGCGGCGGTTGCGCGCAGCGTGTTGCAGCGACCTGCCGCGTGTGCCGCCCTCCGCGGCGCAGCGGGAGACCTAGCGTTTACAGACCAGGCGCTCTCCACATGCTCTTGACCTTGCCCTCTTCTGCAAGCTCAAGCTGACTCTTGTAAACATCCTTCCACTGGACATAGAGCTGGTCGTAAACAGCCTTGTTGTCTGGGTTGGGGGAGAATGTCTTATCCCATTTAACAACGCGCTTTGCACCCTCAGCGATGCTTGGGTAGATGCCCACACCGTAGCCTGCAAGAACAGCGGCGCCCAGAGCAGTTGCCTCTTTGACCTCTGGAATGCGAACGTTCTTGCCGGTAACGTCGGCAACAATCTGTGCCCACAGAGAACACTTGGAAGCGCCACCTGCAAAGATGAGCTCGCTTGGCTCATTGCCCGTAGCTTCTTTGACCAGCTCAATATGGCCGCGGACGAGAAGGGCGGTGTTCTCCAAAATTGCGCGATAGAAGGTGTACTTATTGAAACGCTCTGGATCAAGCTCAAAGTTGGTGAACGTTGGGCTTGCGTGGATCCAATGGATGTAGTTCATAACGTCACTGAAGCAGCAAAGCATACCGTGGCTACCAGCAGGAATCTCTGCAGCGCGCTCGTTCATGACCTCATACACGTCATCAATGCCGCGCTCTTTTGCTTCGGTCTTTTCTGCCTGGCAGAAGCCGTCACGATACCAACGCATAACCAGACCAGGCTTGAATGCCAGAGCTTCGTACTGCCAAATCTGTGGAATAGCGTGGCAGTTTACACGGACGCGATAATCTGGGTCTGGAGTGCTCTTATCGGTGTTGAACTCGTACTGCCAGAAGCTACCACCAAAAACGCCAGCCTGGCCAGGCTCGCAAGCGCCAACGCCAATCATACCCAGCTGGCAATCGCCGCCGCCGACAACAACAGGTGTACCTTCGGCAAGGCCGGTCTCTGCTGCAGCGTCTGCAGTTACAGTGCCAAGGACTTCCCCGCACTCGATAACCTGGCCAAAGAGATCATCACGAAGACCGCACTCCTTTGCAATCTCCGGATCCCAGGCGCGTTCTTCCAAGCTCATGATGCCGGTGGTGCTGCCGTTTGATGGCTCAACTGCCAGAACACCGGTGAGCTTGTAAGCAAGCCAGTCGTTGAACATGCCAATCTTGGCTGCCTTGTTGTAGATCTCTGGCATCTTGTTCTTAACCCAAAGAAGACGAGGTAGAGCGCCTAGTGCATAGGTTTGACCACTCTTCTGGTAAATCTTCTTCTCAAGCTCTGGATCCATATCAATGAGCTGTTTAACCTCATCGACACTTCGGGCGTCAACGTTAGCGCATGCCCAAATCTCGTTGCCGTCTTGGTCATACAGAAGAATGCCCTCGCGCATGCAGGTGGTGGAAATACCTGCAATTTCTTTAGGATCAATGGAGGTCTTTGCCAAAACCTCTTTGATGCAGTCCAGAGCAAGCTGCCAGTTAGTAACCCAATCAAAGTCCATGCTGCCAGGCCAACGAGGGTCCTCATGGTGCTCCCACTCGCGCTGAGCAACCCCAACCTGCTCACCGTCAACACTAAAGAGAACGGCGCGAATACTTCCTGTTCCCGCGTCTAGTGCAAGAAGATACTTTCTCATCAGATCCTCCTTGTTTACGAAAGAAGCAGCTCAGCAGCGGTGTCTGAATCCGTGATGAGCACGTTCAGATAGCCGCCGTTAAGTACTGCTTTAATTGCCGTAACTTTATCTTTACCACCAGCAACGCCAACAACGTTCTTAAGCTGGCGAAGCTTGTCCAGATCGGTGCTAATGACGCGATCTTCAATTTCTGTCTTAATAAGGGTGCCGTCTTTATCCATAAAGTGATTGAGGACGTCGCCAACGGCTCCCTGCATCTTAAGTACGGCCAGCTCACCCTCGTTAAGGATGCCGTTGCGCAAAACGGTTGCGCCCTCAACTGCGGCGCCGATGCCGACCACACTCATGTCCGCATGTTCCGTCATGGTAGATACGTCTTGCAGGCTTTTCTCGTCAAGAAGTGCATCGCGCACTTGGCGAGAAGACACAACAAGTGGAGACGGTGTCAGGAACAGGTGCATGGAGTAGGCGGTGGTGCCAACGGATGGCAGGTAGTAGCTCACGCCGCCCGTAAGGCTAACAACGTTGAGCGACTCCTCGCGGTTCTTGGCGAGAAACCCCAGCATGCGGCTAACGGTATCGCCGTAGCCAATGTTGAGGTAGCCGTCCTCGCGCAGGTGGTCAGAGACGTAGTGAGCTGCGCCCTGAGCAATAGATTGGTTAATGGCAGAGCTGTCCAGGGGCGTTGGAACCACAAAAGCGTCCTTGAGGCCAAAGCGGTCAATAAGGAGCTGTTCTGCGGAAACGCGCTGGCTATCGTTTTTTCTGAAGCTGAACTGAACAATGCCTTGCGCGCGAGCCTCTTCAAGTAGACGAATAACTTTTGCACGAGAAACGCCCATGACCTCAGCAATCTGAGCCTGGGTGTTATCTTCCATGTAGTAATACCATGCAGCCTTAGTAGCTAGTGCATAAGTTTGTTCGTCCATGCATCCTCCTGTTGATACTTTTGTTAAATGATAAAACATTTGTATCTAACATACTAGACTTCATTATAGTAATTATTCTCCCTATTAACAGGAAGATATACTACAAATACCATAATTGCGTATAGGGGTATTGCGGACTATTGTTCATGATACAATCAAAAATACCATTCACGGCAGTAATAATACCGTTTGCCGTGACAGTGCTTTGAAGAATGCCTATTTATATATATCTTCAAAGTGTGAGATTTTGTACGGCCGTTTGTTATTTTTTGGTAGGAGGTACTATGGGTGAAACTTTTGACATCGATATCGATGCCACTGACCCAAAGTCGCCTGAAGGAAAAGATGCGTGCGAGCAGTGTGACACACTTCTTTCCGTCCGCGGAATCAAGAAGTCATTTGGTTCCAACGAGGTCTTAAAAGGCATTAACTTAGATTTGGCGCCAGGAGAGGTTATTTCTCTTATTGGTGGCAACGGTTCCGGTAAATCTACCCTCATGAAGATCATCATGGGTATTTACTCTGCCGATGAGGGAGAAATTTCTATCGATCGTCAAAAGGTTGATATCTCCAACCCTAAGGCCGCGCTTGCACACAGTATTTATATGGTTCCTCAGGAGCCAATGCTGTTCCCTAACATGACCGTTAGAGAGAACATCACCATTGGTTTTGAGGCTCCAAAGGCCGAGCTTAACAAGATGCTCGAAGACACCATGAAAGAGATTGGCTGGGAGCTTGACCTGGACCGCAAGGCAATGACACTTTCTATTGCTGAGCAGGGCATGGTTGAGATTCTCCGCGGTCTTATGCGTCACTCCGAGATTCTTATTCTGGACGAGCCAACTTCCGCACTTACTTTTGATGAGGTACAGAGCCTCTTCAAGGTAGTCCAGGAGCTCAAGCAGAAGAACATTGGCATCATCTACATTACCCACCGCCTGGCTGAGGTCTTTGAGATTTCTACCAGCATTGGCATTCTGCGCGACGGCGTTATGGCTATGCGCGGCAAGGTAGAGGACTTCACGCGAGAAGATCTTGTACGTGGACTTCTTCCACCAGACGCAGCAGAGATTAAGAAAGAGATTGCCGAGAGCGCAAACATTGATTACGACGCAGAGCCTATTTTTGAGCTTGCTGAGTTCACCGGCTATGGTTTTGCTGACGTAAACCTCAACATTTATCCAGGCGAGATTGTTGGTCTTGCAGGTATCGTTGGTGCTGGTAGATCAGAGATGGCTACCACCATTTACGGTATGGATAAGGTCCTGGGCGGCAAGGTATTTGTCGACGGTAAAGACATTACTGGCAAGTCCACCAAAGACGTTATTGCTGCAGGCCTGAGCTATGTCCCAGAGGACCGCTTCAACGACGGTCTGTTTAGAATTCGTGACGTTGCTGAGAACACCACAAGCTCTCTGCTTGCTAACTCTTCCCTGGGTAAGCTGCTGCTTAACCGCAAAGAAGAAGATAGGGTTTCTCAGAACTACGTTGATAACTTCCGTACCAAGGTCACAGGCCTTGATCAGGAGGTAGGCGGCCTTTCTGGTGGTAACCAGCAGAAGATTGTTATTGGCCGCGCATTCTCGGTTGCTCCAAAGGTTGTTATTTTGGACGAGCCAACTCGTGGTATTGACGCTGCTGCTCGTGGCGATGTATACGCTGTTCTGCAGGAGCTCCGTAAGCAAGGTGTTTCTATTCTTCTGATTTCTTCAGATATGGAAGAGATTATTGAGCTTGCTGACCGTGCGTTCACCATGTACCAGGGGCGCATTAATCACGAGTTCAAAAAAGAAGAAATTACGCAGGACAACCTCATGTCCGCTGCATTTGGATTGTAGGAGGTGACGTATGGATCTTGTAAAGCGCCTTCTCAAGGCTAGGGGACTGAGCAGCCTCGCATTCCTGATTGCTCTCTTTATTATTGTTGGTGCAATGAATCCCGCATTCTTGACACCTGCAACAATTGCTGCCTGCTTTAACACGTCCGTTGTCTACACATTGGTCGCTGTTGGTGTGGCCTTCACCCTGTTCATTGGTGAGATTGACGTTTCTGTTGGTTCCAACCTGGGTCTTGTTGCTGTGGTAGTTGGCAGCATGCTCAGAGATGGAACTCCACTTCCTGTTGCTTGCCTGGTAGGTATTCTTATTGGCGTAGCAATTGGCCTGGTAAATGCATGGGGCGTTGCCGTTATGAAGGCTCCATCGCTCATCTTTACCCTGGGTACTAACGGCGTTCTGCGCGGTATTGTGTACGTGTACACCAATGGTCAGTGGGTTGAGAACCTCCCTAAGGAGTTCAAGGACTTCTCAGCAGTAACCGGTATTGGTGACTTCACGGTTTACTACTGCGCAGTTATCGCACTGGTTATTCTGATTCACTTTGCACTAACCCAGACCCGTCGTGGTCGCTGGTTTGCAGCAGTTGGCGATAACGCTAACGGCGCAACTCTGGTTGGTATTCCAGCTCTTCAGACCAAGATTCTGGCATACGTCATCTGCGGCGTTATGGCAGCTATCGGCGGCATCATCTTCTGCAGCCGTATTGGTTTTGTTACCCCAATGAGCGGCAACGGCTACGAGATGAAGGCCATTGCAGCCTGCGTTCTTGGTGGCGTTAGCTTGCTTGGTGGCGTTGGCTCCGTCCTTGGTGCAGCTGTCGGTTCCGTCATCATGGCATCCATCAGCTACCTGTTGGTCTTCATGGGCTTCTCGTCAAATTACGACAACGCAATTACCGGCGTCATTCTGATTGTCATTGTTGTTGTGGACGCTCTACTTCAGCACCGCTCCATTGTTCAGAACAGGCACGCTCGTCTGAACGCACGTGTTTCTCCAAAGTCAAGCTCTGAGGTTCTTGCAGAGCAGATTGCAGACTTTGGCGAGGCAGCAATGAGCCCTTTGGGTAAGAAGGGCGGTGTTCGCTAATGATGAAGACACTTAAGGGATTCTTGTCCAAGGGTCAGACAAGCTGGAACATGATCCTTATTGGCCTGCTTGTGCTTGAGTTTGTCATTTTTGGTGCTGCAAACGGCAAGTTTTTGCGTCCAGCACTGCTGTTTACCAGCATTAACGACAACTTGCCAGTCTTTATGATCTCGCTCTTTGTAACGCTTGTTATGGTTACCGGCGGCATCGACATTCAGGTTGCATCTCTGGTTGGTCTGACGTCCATTACCATTGGCGTTGGCTGGCAGGACTTTGGTCTTCCTATCTGGGGCGCCGTGGGCGTTGCCTTTGTCCTAGTTGTTGCTTGTGGTGCGCTTTCGGGCTTCTTGATTGCGTACTGCCGAGTGCAAGCAATGGTTGTTACCCTAGGCGGCAGCTTCCTGTACTCCGGTCTGGCGCTGCTCATCTCCACGCTCTCCAAGACCGAGAGCTACCAGGGAATTGGCGGTTTCCCCGAGGACTTCAAGTTTGTATCTAACTTCCAGCTCTTTGGCGTCATTCCATTCCAGCTACTTATCTACATCCTGATGCTGGTCATTGCATTTATTCTGCTGCACAAAACCAAGTATGGTCGCCGCGTTACCCTAGTTGGCGTTAACCAGAGTGCAGCTGAGTTCTCCGGTATTAACAGCCGAGCAGTCATCATGTCCACCTACATGCTCACCGCAGTTTCCGCTGTTATTGCAGGTGTTGTTCTGACCGCTTACCTGGGTACCGCTAAGTCCGACCTTGGCGCTGACCTTACCATGGACATCATCACCGCAGTTGTTTTGGGCGGCACGCTCTCCACTGGTGGTAAGGGTTCCATTGTTGGTACCGCACTTGCTTCGTTTGTTATTGCATTCTTGCGCTTCGGCTTGCCACTGTGCTTCAAGGTAAGCCCTCAGTATCTGGATATTCCTGTTGGTGTCCTGCTGGTTGTTGTCATCGTTGCTCGATCGGCAGCAAGCGGAACAAATATCGGTACGTTTTTGAAATCGCTGCTTTCTAGCAGCAGTAAAGCCAAGGCATAAGCTTTGGGGAAATTGTGCCTTAGGCACAGACAAGGGAGGTTACCTATGCAAGAGATTACTCGTCGTGGTTTTATTGGTGCCGCTGGTATCACCGCAGTTAGCGCTGGCCTCGCTCTGGCAGGCTGCAATAATGGTGGTGGCGAGAAGAAGGAAGAGACCAAGAAGTCTGAGGGTGGCAAAGACGTCAAGGGCAAGACCGTAGCATTTATTCCTAAGGTCACCGGTAACGCATTCTTCGAGTCCGCAAATAAGGGCGCACAGGACAAGTCCAAGGAGTGGGGCTTCACCGTTGATTACATCGGCGACGCAACCGCTTCCGTTTCCGCTCAGGTTTCCGTCATCAACCAGGCAGTTGCTAACGGCGTAGACGCAATCAGCATCTCCACCGTTGACGCAAAGGGCGTTTCCGACGCACTGAAGAAGGCAACCGCTGCTGGTATCGTAGTTACCACTTGGGACTCCGACGCTAACCCAGAGGATCGTACCCTCATGGTTTCTCAGGGCACCCCAGAGATTCTTGGCCAGATGCTTGTTGACATGGGCGTTGCTGGCCTCAAGGAGCGCGGCAAGGACCCAGAGAAGGACGAGATCACCTACGTCTGGCACTACTCCCAGGCAACCGTTACCGACCAGAACTCCTGGCAGGTAGCTGCACAGAAGATCATCAAGGAGAAGTATCCTAAGTGGAAGAACGTCCACGAGAACTACTACTCCAACCAGGACGCAGAGCAGGCAATCACCATTGGTGAGGCAATTCTCGACGCTTACCCAGATATCGACCTAATCATCTGCAACGACTCCACCGCTCTTCCTGGCCAGCTCCAGGCTGCAGAGAACAAGGGCTACGACGCAAAGAAGATCACCATCACCGGTTTTGCTTCTCCACAGTCCATCAAGTCCTACTGCGAGCACGGCACCATCTACAACTGGGGCCTCTGGGACTGCGCAGTTCAGGGCGCTATGGGCTGCTACGTTGCAGCATTCCTCGCAGCTGGTAACGAGGTCAAGGTTGGCGACACCATCTCCATCCCAAGCATTGGCGATGTTAAGGTTGAGCCTAACGACTCCATCGCCGAGGGCGCAAAGACTGGCGACAAGAACAACGGCGTTGTCCTGCTTCCTGAGCGCCTTGTCTTCACCAAGGAGAACATGAACAACTACTCCTTCTAATCAAGGCGTAAGTTCACGGCGTAAGTTTGCGGCTGGCGAGAAGACCGATCTTCTCGCCAGCTTATGAGGTAATTCAGCCGCAGAGGGAAGCGGCTCTTCTTGGGTGTACGCTGCCCAAAGAGGTGCGCCTCCTCTGTGTGCTTTAAGGTTTTATTGAAAGGATTTTCATGGCAGATCTGGACGGATTGAAAGTAGCTAAGGATTATCACGTAGACACTCCTTTTGCTAACAATCAGGGATTTTATGTAAAGGGTGCAAACAACCTCGACTGGGGTATGCAGAAGCACCTCTCCAACATCTTTGATCCAAAGAGCGGCAACACTGTAATGTTCGCATTTGACCACGGTTACTTCATGGGTTCAACCGCTGGCCTCGAGCGTCTTGACCTGCTGCTTCCACAGCTTGCTCCTTACGTTGACTGCTTCATGGGTACCCGTGGCGCAATCAGGACCTGCGTTTCTCCTGAGGTTTCTAAGGGCATCGCTCTTCGCGTTTCTTCTGGTTCTTCTATGCTGCAGGCAGATCTCTCCCATGAGGTTGTTGCTGTTGACATCGAGGATGCTATCCGTATGAACGCAGACTGCATGGCTGTTCAGACCTTCATCGGTGCCGACGGCCAGCTCTCCAGCATCGACAACCTGAGCCAGGTCATCAACGCTGGCTTCCGCTATAGCATTCCTACCCTTGGCGTTTGCGCTGTTGGCAAGGACATGGAGCGCACCGGTCGCTTCTTCAAGCTTGCAACCCGTATCATTGCTGAGATGGGCTGCCAGATTGTTAAGACCTACGACTGCGAGGACTTCGAAGAAGTTGTTGCAGCATGCCCAGTTCCAATTGTTGTCGCTGGTGGCAAGAAGCTTGCTGAGCGCGATGCTCTGCACCTTGCATACGACGTCATTCGCAAGGGCGCACGCGGCGTTGACATGGGCCGTAATATCTTCCAGAGCACCCATCCTCTGCAGATGGCCGAGGCTGTCCGCATGATCGTTCACGAGGGCGCAACCGACGCTCAGGCATGGGAGTTCTTCGAGGACGCAACCCACTAAGAGCGCGCACGCAGGTCCAACGGGCACGAGCCCGCGCCAAGCGCGAAAGCGCTGCTTACACGCGGCTTTCTCATGTGGCGAGAAACACGCTGACCTTGTGCTGGTAATCCTTACGGATTACCAGCTTTTTTCTGCATCGTTGACGTTGGCTTTAGGCTTGGCGTGCAAAATAGTGCGGTTTTGGAAGGTCTTGCTGAAGAATTGCTATGTTCCTGATCAAGATTGCCAGGCAGCCAGGTGGTCACACTTCCTGATATGCATCTTTATGCATAAACTTTATTTAATATGCTGAATAATGAATAGGAATATATAAAGAATTTAACTATAGGTAAATTCCGTACCTAAGGAACACACCTATGACAGATATTCTGCTCAATTACGGCCATATTACACATCAAATGAAGATAATCTGCACGTTTGAGGTATTTTCAGTGTAATGTATACGTCTTTTTGACAGATTATCTGACATAGGTGTGTTGTGGATGTTTGAAATTTGCCTTGTGAGCCGATGGCGAGAGGCCCCGATTTTACCGCAGGTCGTATACCTGCGGTTTTATGTGATTGCATATTTTATATGTTCGGAGATTTGTATAAAAAATTTCATGGCAACTTTCGGGTCGCACTTGAATCACATTTAAGGTGTATTTAAGAGCTATTGCCATGTCATTGCCATGACATTTATAGAAATTCAAAAGATATTCGAGCGGCTGTTTGTAACCCTTCCTGGAAAATTTAAATCAGCTTAACAACGATTTAACACCCCTTCTGTTGTACTAGAGCCAGGAGAAGGGAGTATCTATGAAATCAAAGCAAGCTTGTGGCTGGAGCTGCCGCCTACGTATCCTGCCTATTCTATTTTTGCTGCTAGGATGTGCATTTGTAGTCTATGGCGCTTCTCGCGGAGAGGTTAGTGCCGTATTGGGAAAAGCGGTACGAATCTGCCTTGAGTGTGTAGGTATTGGTTAGGTGACCTGCAGTGAAAGTGCTCTCAGGGATAAAATTTCTTGGAAAGAAAGTGCGAGAATTTATCACTAAAAGAGGTTTCGTGCAGGCATGCGCAACCTTTCTAACCAACCCTCACCTAACAAATTTTGCTAAGGGAACTATCTATACTGGTCCTGCAAAGTCAGTCTGTGTCCCTGGACTTAACTGCTATTCTTGCCCAGCAGCTACGGGCGCTTGCCCGATTGGAGCATTTCAGGCAGTAGTTGGATCTTCTAAATTCAGCTTCTCGTATTACATTACGGGTATTTTGATTCTCATTGGAACTTTGCTAGGCAGGTTTGTCTGCGGATTTCTTTGTCCATTTGGCTGGGTACAAGATCTTCTCCACAAGATTCCATTCCCAAAAAAATTTAGCACCAAAAAGCTCAAAGCCTTGCGCTATTTGAAGTACGTCATATTAATTGTGCTTGTCTGGGCTCTACCAGCTTTGATTCAAAATGCCGTAGGAATGGGAGAGCCTTATTTCTGTAAGTATGTTTGTCCACAGGGAATTCTTGAGGGAGCAATTCCGCTTTCTTTAGCAGATGTCAGCATTAGGGCAGCTCTGGGCACACTTTTTACGATGAAGTTCAGCATTCTGGCAACTGTCGTACTGTTGAGCATCATGTTTTATCGTCCTTTTTGCAAATGGATTTGCCCGCTCGGGGCTTTTTATTCTCTGTTCAATCGCATCTCAATTTTGCAGTATCGAGTTGACGAGAAGACCTGTGTAAGCTGCGGAAAGTGTGCGCGTACATGCAAGATGGACGTAGATATCACGAAGAATAACGCAGCTCTTGAGTGCATTCGCTGCGGAGAGTGCATCAAGGTCTGTCCTGTTCATGCGATTGACGCAAAGCTCCTGTTAATCAACAAGAAAATCGAACAGTCGGAAAAGGTTGCTACAGCAAAGCACTTGGCTGATCGACAGGCAACAAGCTCAATAAAGTAAGTGTCATAAAACGTGTATAGCTACGTTTCGTACGTATAAAAGACAGAAAGGACTATGAAATGAAAAAATTCGTAACAAAATCCCTGACGTATGTCGCTGGCCTACTTATGGCAGTTGCGCTTGTTGGATGCAGCGTTGGTGGTACTGGCAACACAGGCACCACAACCGCTCCAACTGCCGAGCAGCAGAATTCTTCTGCAGTTCCACCTGAGGCAGCATCAAAACTGCACCTCAAAGACGGTGATACCTTCCCAGATTTTAAAGCAACGGATATCACTACTGGCGCTACCTATGACAACACCGTATTTGGACAGAATAAGGTTACTGTTCTGACCTTCTGGTTCAATGGCTGTACTGGCTGCATTCAGGAGATGCCAATGCTTCAAGAGCTTGCTGAAACCTATAAGGACAAAGGTGTCAATGTCCTGGGTGTCAACGCCGAAGCCGCATACACGGACGACGCTAAGAAAGAAGCCGTGAATATTCTCCAGAAGCAGGGCGTTACCTACGGAAACGTCGCTCTTGATCCTCACAGCGACGGCGGTCACGTTATCGAAGGCCTAACAGCGTTCCCAACTACTATGGTCATCGATCAGAACGGTAGACTCGTAGGCGATCCAATCACCGGTGGTGCCAGCAAGCTTCAAGGTAGCGAGCTTCAAAAGCGCGTTGACCAGGCTCTTGCTCAGGCAAAGTAGGTTATAGAAACTTATATACCGCTCACGGCACACGGCGAGAAGAATTTCTCGCCGTAGGGTCCAATCGGTTAGCATTTGAAGTGTTGTATGAAGTACGCCTGGACTGGGTCATTTGAGCTTGGTCCAGGCGCACTCTAATGCTTGCAAATAGTATCAAGCTGCATTTGAAAGGGAAGAATTGAAAATCCTTGTAGTGGAAGATGAAAAAGAGCTTCTTGCCTCTATTGGAGAGGGGCTTGAGCTGGACGGTTATTACGTTGACCTTGTCGACAACGGCACTCAGGCTCTTGAGATGGCTCAGCTTGAGCAGTATGACCTGATTCTACTTGACCTCAACCTTCCTGGTATCGATGGGCTTGATTTGCTGCGCACGCTACGGGCGGAGCACTCAGAGACTAAGGTGCTGATTCTTTCTGCGCGTTCATCGGTGTCTGATCGCATTGTTGGATTAGATGCGGGCGCTGATGACTACCTTATAAAACCCTTTGCGTTTGGTGAACTCGAGGCCCGTATGAGGACACTCTTGCGCCGTGAATATACGCATGGAGAAGCGTCTTTGACGCTGGGAGAACTTCGGTTTGACACTACGGCTCGACAAGTTTTTGTTGGAGACGCTCAGGTTAATTTCACCAAGAAAGAGCTCGCAATTCTAGAGTATCTGATGCGACATGCTGGAGCGGTTGTGAGCAGTGAAGAGCTAATGACTCATGCGTGGGATAGCAACGTGGACTTATTCAGCAATTCTGTGCGTGTTCACATTTTTTCGGTACGAAAAAAGTTACGAGAAGCTCTTGGATATGACCCAATTTCTAACAAAGTAGGAGAGGGTTATTGCTTTAAGAGGGATAGCGATGACTAAGATAAGTGAAATAATCTCAAAGTCAATGCAGTCAATCCGCACCCAGCTCACTCTTCTTATGGTTGGTTTATTGGTGTGTTGTTGCGTTGTTTTGACCTGGCTTGTGTATCGCTCGACTTCTGAGCTGCTGGAATTAGCTGCAGCCAACGCTATTAACCAGGGGGCTCTTTCTATTGTTTTAGACGTAGATGCTATTGAACGTTCTATTTTGTTTGACGCGTTAGGCATCTTGCTCTTTGTGATTGTTGCAGGAAGCTGTGTAGCTTACTTTTTAATTGGCCACTATACTAAGCCAGTTCAACAACTCTCTGCTCACATGAAAGAAATTAGCCCAAATACATTGTCTGATTCCATTGAAATTGAGGGCGGTGGAGAAGAGATTCAAGAGCTGGTTAAGTCATTTAATCAGATGACTGAGCAACTAGATGAAGCATTTGCAATGCAGAGGCGCTTCTCGGCAAGCGCAGCTCACGAGCTTAGAACGCCAATTACCGTACTGAGAACAAAGCTGGATGTTTTTAAGAAAAAGAAGCGAGAACAGCATGAATATGACGAGCTTGTAGACACGATGGAGACATACATTGACCGCCTATCTTCCATCATCACTGATCTTTTGGAATTTGCGGAGACATCTGAGCTAGGAGAGACTGAGGACGTTTCTCTTGATTCAGTAGTTAAAACGGTCGTGGATGATCTTAAGCCAGTTGCCCAAAATAATATGGTCAACGTGCAGATTGACATACAGCCCAAGGCTCAATCTGAGGCACAGACCTTTATCGTTAAGGGAAATACCAATCTGCTATATCGAGCTCTTTATAACCTGGTTGAAAATGCCATTCGTTATAACAATGACAAAGGTTCAGTTAACATTACCCTAGAAACCAGGGATCAAGAAGGCGTGATTATAATTGCCGATACAGGAGTAGGCATAGCTCCTGAGCAAAGAGAGCTTGTATTTGAGCCGTTCTACAGGGTGAATAAGTCACGATCCAGAGAGTTTGGCGGCGCAGGCATTGGTCTTTCACTGGTCAAGACCATCTTGAAGCGGCATGGAGCTTCCATCACAGTCTCTGAAAACAACCCTCAGGGTTCTGTGTTTACCATTAGGATTCCATTGGTTGATTCTATGGACTTTGAATAGCGTTTAACCCTTCACATACAATTCCGCTCATAGATAAGATGAATGGCAGCTAATGGCGAGAAGTACAATGTCTAAAATAGTTCTTAGCACATAGATGCTCTAGTGATGAAGGGGAGCCAAGCATGGAGTTTATTCTAGATACAGCTGATCTTGAGGCTGTTAAGCAACTTGATGAGCTTTTGACCATCGATGGAGTTACCACTAACCCTTCAATCATCACTAGAAGTGGCAAGCAACCTGAGCAGGTAATCAAGGAGTTCGTAGAGTATCTGTTGCCTGAGCAAAAATTCTTTGTGCAGGTTGTTTCAACTGACTATCAGAAGATGCTGGAAGAGGCTCGCTATATATGCAGCCTTCGTCCCGAGAATACCTATGTGAAGATTCCTGTTACCCGCAACGGATACAAAGCAATTAAGCAGCTCAAGTCCGAGGGCCTTGGTGTTCTTGCAACGGCAATTTATTCTGCGGACGAGGCATTCCTTGCAGCTATGAACGGCGCAGATTACCTGGCTCCTTACGTAAACCGCATGTGCAACTATGGTGACGGTATTGGTCAAGTTTTTGATCTTATGCAGATGCTTGAGACTCATGGACTGAATTCCAAGATTCTTGCTGCATCGTTTAAGAATACTGAGCAGGTTCATGCGCTTATCGCTGCAGGTATCGATGCAGTTACCCTTCCACCTGATATTGTCTACACAATGATGGATCACCCTGGAACAAAGATTGCCGTTGATGAGTTCTCTGTCGCATGGCGTGAAGCTTACGGTAGGGATACGCTGCTGAGGCAGTCTTCAAGGAAGTAGCTTTTGATTATTAAATCCCGATAAGCTTTATCGGGGTTTAATTTATAGATAAATTCATATCAAAATATTATTTTGTCAGCCATTCTGACCAAAGTGGACTTTCTTTCCATTTATTAGGAAATCCCATTCGGTGTAAACTTTCAGGCTCTAAAGTGTCTACTAAGTCTCTTACTTGCTTATGCCATTCATTATTAGAATAAATTGACCACTCCAGAAATCCTAAAATCGTTAAAATTGTGAAGGTGGTTTTATTAGAAATTCCTCTCCATTTTTTGTATTCGTTTTTGAACTCTAAGTATTTTTCCTTAGGACGATTTGCATCAGGAAGTGAAACTTTATAATTTAGACGTCTGTTCCATAAACGATCATGGTGAGCACAAATATTTCGTACTGTGTTTAAAGATTTTAGCCAAGATTCAAGTACGAATGCAGGTATTCTTAAATTATAGGAAATATCCTCTTTAATATTTCGATTGGCCCCGATATACAAAGTTAGTATCATTCCGAAATCCATAATATTGGCCAGAATCCAATATGGCGGCAAATCATGAAAACCTTCAGGTTTTTCACTAATGGTCGCTTTACCGCTATTTTGTTGTAAAGTAATGTAGTTATTCCAGTCATATTTTTCTTTGTAGTGAGTTATAAATTTTGTTTGAGATCTATTGTATTGAATGGTGCATTTATCGATAAAGTCAGAATGTCTTTCAGGACTTAAATTAGGTAAATTGGCATTATCCTCATATCCAAAAGCATTCATAACTTTTGATTTATCTGAGGGGTCAGGCTCGGACAGGTAATATGCCAATTGGGTTCTCATATAAATTTCTAAATGGCTTATTGCGCGAAGAACTATCAGCCTTAGTTGTTCATCAAAAGTATATAGATTCCAAACTTTTCTGAAAGTCGTTTCTGGTTCAAAGTAATTTTTGTCAAGAGATTTATCTGTATTATCACAAGTGCTTTTATTTTGAAAAATATACCAATATCCGCTCAAACGATAATAGCCAACTGTAGAAAGAAGATATTCTACTTTTTTATCATTAAATTCACTATCAAATAGCAAACCTCTTTTTTTCAACAGCTTTACTTGATCTTCGAAAGAGAGCCAAGGCTTTTCGAATACAGTGGGAAGTTCTAAAGAATCATTTGAATTATTCATTTTAAATCTCCCTAAAAAAACACCCACCTAAGTTTGCCAAACAATAATTGTTTAGGCCTGGTGGGTTCAATGACTAAATCCTATCACACTTCTTTAAGAAGTGTGATAGGAAAGGACTAAATTTTTAAATTTCACGAAAGAACAACTAAACAAGTAATCCACCAGCGGCTTCAAAATGTCGGTGAAAAAATCTACTACAAACTGACTTAGATTATGTATATAAGTCAGACATAGGGGTATAAGCAAAACCGTAAAGCAGAAACACGGTATGTGTTCACGGTTAGCTTGTGTCCCTTTTCAGGTCATCTACCTGTGGGGTTTCTCGCCAAACGGAATACGTACATAGGAAAGGATGATTCACAATGGGTAAGATTCTTGGAATTGACCTGGGTACTACAAACTCAGCTATGGCTGTTCTTGAGGGTGGAGAGCCAACTATTATCGTAAACGCAGAGGGAGACCGCACAACTCCTTCCGTCGTCGGCTTCCGCGCTGACGGTGACCGCATTGTTGGTAAGGCAGCAAAGAACCAGGCTGTCACCAACCCTATTAATACCGTCTTCTCCATCAAGCGTTTTATGGGCCGCAAGTTTGATGAGGTTCAGTCTGAGATTAAGACTGTTCCTTACAAGGTTAAGGCTGGCACCGATGGTCGTGCAGTCGTCGAGATTGAGGGTGTTGACTACACCCCAGAGCAGATCAGCGCTATGACTCTTGCAAAGATGAAGGCAGACGCCGAGAAGTACCTCGGTGAGCCTGTAACCGACGCTGTTATTACCGTCCCTGCATACTTCAACGATGCACAGCGTCAGGCAACTAAGGACGCAGGTAAGATTGCTGGCCTCAACGTTCAGCGTATCGTCAACGAGCCAACCGCAGCAGCTCTTGCTTACGGTCTGGACAAGAAGGACCAGGACCACAAGGTTCTCGTCTTCGACCTCGGCGGCGGTACCTTCGACGTCTCCCTGCTTGATCTTGCAGACGGCGTTGTTGAGGTTCTTGCAACCAACGGCGACAACCACCTGGGCGGCGACGATTGGGATCAGCGCGTCATCGACTGGCTTGCAGACAAGTTCAACTCCGATAACAGCATTGACCTCCGCAAGGATCCAATGGCACTTCAGCGCCTCAAGGAGGCTGCAGAGAATGCCAAGAAGGAGCTCTCCAGCGCTCAGCAGGCACAGATTAACCTGCCATTCATCACTGCAGACGCAACCGGTCCTAAGCACCTTGACTACACCCTGACTCGTGCAGAGTTTGAGCGCATCACCCGCGATCTTCTCGACCGCTGCAAGGCTCCTGTAACCAAGGCGCTCCAGGACGCAGGCCTTCAGCTCTCCGATGTTAGCGAGGTCATTCTGGTCGGCGGCTCCACTCGTATGCCAGCTGTTCAGGACCTGGTCAAGAGCATGACCGGCAAGCAGCCTAACATGTCCGTCAACCCAGACGAGGTTGTTGCAGATGGCGCAGCTGTTCAGGGTGGCGTTCTTACCGGCGACGTTTCCGGTATCCTGCTGCTGGACGTAACCCCACTGTCCCTGGGCGTTGAGACCCTCGGCGGCGTTGTTGACAAGGTCATCGACCGCAACACCACCATCCCAACTTCCAGCACAAAGGTTTACTCCACCGCAGCTGATAACCAGACTTCCGTTGAGATTCACGTCCTCCAGGGCGAGCGCGAGATGGCTTCTGACAACAAGAGCCTTGGTAAGTTCAACCTTACCGGTATTCCTGCTGCTCAGCGTGGTATCCCTCAGATTGAGGTTACCTTTGACATCGACGCAAACGGCATCCTGAAGGTCACCGCTAAGGACAAGGCAACCGACAAGTCCCAGGAGATCACCATTTCTGGCTCCACCGCTCTGTCCGACGACGAAGTTGACCGCATGGTCAAGGACGCAGAGTCCCACGCTGAGGAAGACAAGAAGCGTAAGGACGAGATTGAGGTCCGCAACCAGGTAGACTCCCTGGCATACAGCACCGAGCAGACCGTCAAAGACCTTGGCGATAAGGTTCCTGAGGATCAGAAGAAGGCTGTTGAAGAGGCTGTTGCTGAAGCAAAGACCGCACTTGATGGCTCCGACATTGAGGCAATCAAGAAGGCTGGCGAGAAGCTCACCGAGGTTGGTCAGAAGCTCGCAGAGATTGTCTACGCAGACGCTCAGGCTCAGACCGCTGGCAACAACGGCGCAGCAAGTAACCCTTCTGAGCCAGATGTTGTTGATGCAGACTACGAGGTTGTCGACGACGATAAGAACCAGAACTAATCTGAGTTTCTCGGCATATGCGCTTGGGTAACTTGGTGCAGCAGCTGGTAGACAATGTGATATGACTCGGAGGCGGCTGGCGGAAACGTTTGGCCGCCTTCTACACATAGGGAGGTGATGGCGGTGGCAACAGCAGATCAGAACAAGGTTGACACTACCTTTGATAACGAGAATAACGGTGATGAAACCGTAGGTGCCGTTGGCGTTGTGGGGGATGGCTCCGCAAGTCAGACGCTTGATGGCAACGCGACTGCTGCCAACGGCGTAGCCGATGCGGGTGCAGCTGGCGTGGCTGGCGCAGGCCGTCCGATGACTGAAGAAGAGATGATTGCTGAGGCAATTCGTCGTGGAGAAGAGGCGGCTGAGGCAGAGATTGCTGCCGACGCCCAGCGTGCAGCTCAGGAACGTGACCGTCTGCAGAACGAGCTGGACTCGGTCTCTGATCAGATTGAGGCAGCAAAGCAGCAGGCAGCTGAGGCAAATGATCGCTTCCTTCGCCTGCAGGCTGATTGGGATAACTACCGTCGTCGCACCGCTCAGGAGCGCCTTGATGAGCGCCAGCGTGCAACAGAGAAGCTGGTAGTTGACCTACTTCCTGTCATTGATGACCTGGAGCGTGCAATTGAGCATGCGGACAACCTGACAGACCCTGCAGCTCAGCAGTTTGTTGAGGGCGTCTCCGCAGTGTGCAATAAGCTTGTGGGCGTCTTGAACAAAGAGGGTGTTGAGGTAGTTAACCCTGTGGGTGAGGCCTTTGATCCTCTATCTCACCAGGCAGTGAGCCAGATTGAGGATACCCAGGCGTATGATGAGACCGTCGCCCAGGTGTACCAAAAGGGCTATCGTATGGGCGGCAAGGATATTCGCACTGCAATGGTTGTTGTTACTCACGGTGGCCCAAAGCGCCCAGCTGAGCCAGAAACCACAGACGGCGCAGCTGCTGACGGCGCTGAGGCAGACGCCGCAGACGGCACCGCCGCAAATGGCGCAGCTGAGTAAACAGAGTAGTTTTAGAGAGGAGGCCGTGCTGAATGGCAGGTAGTAAGACTTTTTATGATGTTCTTGGCGTGAAGCGCGACGCCTCGAAGTCTGATATTCAAAAAGCGTTTAGAAAACTTGCAGCTAAATACCACCCTGATAGGGGTGGCGATGAAGCCAAGTTCAAGGAAATTTCGGAAGCGTACAACACGCTCTCTGACGATAAGAAGCGCCAGGAGTATGACCAAATGCTCGCATTTGGCGGTATTCCTGGAGGTGGATTTGGTGGTCGCCAGGGTGGGTTCACCTATACCACCAACGTAAACGGCGCCAATTTTGCCGATTTCTTTAGCGGCTTTGGTGGCGGTGCTGGCGCAGGAGCCGGCGGCTTTGACTTTGCCGATATCTTTGGCGGGCGAGCAAATCGTCCAGTTGCAGGCAGCGACCTTACTATGTCCGTAAACGTATCGTTTGACGAGGCGTTTAAGGGAACTTCTCGCAAGGCAACGTATCGCGTACCCTCAACTGGTGAGGAGCAGTCACTGACCATCAAAGTGCCAGCTGGTGCTTACGATGGCATGAAGCTGCGTTACAAGAAGCACGGCGAGTACGGCGTTAACGGCGGTCCACGAGGCAACCTTGTGGTTACCATCAACGTTGCAGCTCATCCGGTCTTCTCGCGAGATGGTGCTGACGTGCGCATGAAGCTGCCAGTGAGCATTTACGAGGCAGCTTTGGGTACTTCGGTTGACGTGCCAACGCCTGACGGAACTACGGTGCGACTCAAGGTTCCCGCAGGTACACAGAGTGGAAAAACGTTCAGGTTCAAGAACTTGGGCGCTCCTCGCGTAAAGGATCCTGCGACTCGCGGCGCGCTGTATGTTTCGGTGGACGTTAAAGTTCCAACAAAACTTTCCAAGAAGGAGCGAGACGCTCTTCAGGCGCTGCTTGACGCCGACGAGCGCAGCTACCGAGAGGAGCGGTAATGGCTCGAAAGAAGGATGACGGTCGTAACAAGCCGCTCTACATGATTAGCGTTGCGGCCGAGCTCACGGGCATGCATCCGCAGACGCTGCGCGTGTACGAGCAGAAGGGTCTGATCAACCCCGGCCGTTCCAGGGGCAACACGCGCTTGTATTCTCGCGCGGACATTGACCGCCTCAATCTTGTCTCAAAGCTGACGGACGAGGGCATCAACCTTGCCGGTGTTGTGCGCATTTTGGACATGCGTGAACGAGCTCTCGAGAAGGACGATCTAATTGATGAGCTGCGTGAACGCATTCGCGTGCTTGAGGATGAGCTCCATGAGTACCACATGCGCGAGCGCATCACCTCGCTTGTTCGTTACAGCGAGACCAGCCCAGAGATGGTGATGCAGCGCCTACTGGGCATGCCAAGCTCCACTCCTTCTGACGCTAACGCTTCCGAGGACAATCCGACGCAGCCAAAGGAATCGTAAGACGACGAGGCAAATGCTACTAGTAAGATGACTAGCTCTCCGCGCGTAAATGCGGGGAGCTGGTTTTTTGGATTCGGCTACCATTTACCGAATACCGAATACCGAATACCGAATACCGAATACCACCTGCAGTCATAACCTTTTTTAAACGAAATCTCTTTTTAAAGGAGATGGCATGCTTAAATACCTTTACACTCAACAAAAGGGCAAACTAATTTTCTTTGTAGTTTTCTCTCTTTTGAGCAGCTTGTTTGAAATTGCCCTTTCATTTGTAATGCTCCAATCCGTTAACCTTGCCATGGATGGCAATCTGTCGGACGCACTGAATGACGGCCTCTGGTTTGGTCTTTACATACTCTGCTATTTTATCGTCGACTTGATTTGCAGGCGTTTGCGCTGGTCAGTAATACAGGGCTGTCAAATGCATTTGCGTAATGAGTTGATACAAAAGATTTTCAGTCGTTCAATTCCTGAGTTCCACTCGTTCAATACCAGTCATTGGCTCTCAATCCTTACTAACGACCTTGATTTGCTTGAGGAAACATACTTTCGCGTCTTTATTGATCTTTTGATAGATGTTTTTTCTGGTGTAGTAAGCCTAATAATCTTGCTGTTTATTTCACCATGGCTCGTACTGTTCATTTTGTGCATGATAGCTGTTCAGATGTTTGTTCCTAACACAATGTCTGGAATTATTTCTAACAAGCGAAAAGAACAATCTGAATCAGCTGAACATTTTATTGCTACAGCAAATGAGCATCTTGAAGGGTTTGATCTGCTTAGAAGCTTTCATCTAACAGAGGCTTCGCGGGTTGCCATGAGCAGCGCGAATCAGGCTTGGGAGAAGCAGAAATTTGGAGCTCGGTACTTTAGTTCTTTAGCTCGTTTACTTTCATTTACTGTGGGTCAAATTATTTATATTGGAATTTATTTTATTGGCGCCATTCTTACTCTTAATGGATTGATGACAGTAGGAATGATGGTCGCGGCATCTCAGCTTGTTGTTTACATAGCAAACCCTATTCAAAACATAAGTGATTCAATTACTGATATGAGAAGCGCAAAAGAGATTATTACTAAAATACAAACGCTTCTTAATGAAGCTCCAACTACAGAAAGTGGGACAGAAAATACCCCTGAGCACTTTACAAATCTAATGGTTAATCATGTTTCGTATGGTTATGACGAGGACAAATTAGTTTTGTCGGATATTTGTTTTACTTTGGAACGTGGCAGAAAGTATCTTATTGAAGGAAGCTCGGGAAGTGGAAAAACAACACTAATCAAACTGTTAACGGACGCTTTGAGTCCAGATAGCGGAGATATTTGCTTGGATGGCGTGCCAATCAAGCAATTCAAAAGTGAGCAATACGCTCGATTTATAATCCCTTGCTCTCAGCAAACATTCATTTTTAATGCGACTATCAGGGATAACGTCACGTTGTTTTGTCATGACTTTACTGATGAAGAAATTATTGACGCTATAACAAAGTCAGGCTTTTCTGAGATTCTTACCAGATATCCAGACGGAATTGATTATGTGATTGATCAAGCCGGAAGCAGTCTTTCTGGTGGAGAACGACAGAGGTTGGCTCTTGCACGAATCTTTTTGTTTAAGCCACAAATTGTGATTTATGACGAGAGTTTTGCTCATTTGGATGCCAACTCAGTTCAGAGCCTCATTGATTTGATCTTAAAAGATGATGAGAGAACCGTTGTTATGACATCTCATCAAGTAACTCCAGAAATAAGAGAGCGCTTCCACTCTCTCGTTCTAAAAGACGGAACCATCCAGTCAGAAACCGCTTAGCTTTTGCTTCTTTACCTAGTTGTAATACATGAATACAATGATATAACTAGGTAAAGGAGTGTCCATGGATAGCATTGTAACTGCTCGTATTCCTGTTGAAGTCAAAAATCAGGTTTCCGAGGTTCTTGAATCGCTTGGGTCAAACACCACTCAGCTGATTAATGCAGCTTTTGAATATGTGCTGGTGACAGGCAGGCTTCCTGATGCTCATGAAGGTACTACGTCAGAACTATCTGCAAGAGGGTCTTCTCGCCAATTGAGCGAGAAGGACAAAGAACAGCTCTCAGCACTCTTTGGGAAGATTTCTGTTCCCGCGCCGGCGTCGTTCTGGAATGATTTGGGAGACAGCTCCTACAAAGAGGCAATCAGCGAGTGGAGGTCAAATGACTATGAAGCTCTTGATTGACACTAACGTTTTGCTGGACGTCTTTTTGTGCAGAGAGCAGTTTGTTGTTGATGCAAAAAAGCTTTTCATAATGAAGCAGTTTAGGGATGCTGAGCTATGGATTGCGGCTCAGTCATACACAGATCTCTACTATGTGGGCGCTAAGGCTCATGGCTCTGCTCGTATGAAAGAAATCCTGAAAGAGGTGTTTCCGCTGCTCAACGTATGCTCTATTGATGGAGCGGATATTTCGAATGCACTGTCGGAGCAGTGGGAAGACTTTGAAGACTGTCTTATTTGGCGCGCTGCTAAAAAGATAAAGGCGGACTATATCGTCACAAGAAATACGGCGGATTTTACTCGCTCGGATATACCAGTGCTTACACCTGCTAAGTTTTTCTCGACAATGGAAGCCGAGCAAAATCTGGTTTATGAAGAGGCTGAATTTTAGGGGAAATAAGGTGCGGGGCAGGGCTTCAAAAAAGCTCAGTACAACGCGATAAGAAAATCTACTACAAACACACTTAGATATGTATTAAAAGTCGTGCTTGAGGGTATATAGAATCCGATGAAGATTCAGTCCCCGGCACGATTTTGTTTGGGGTAGGAGGGTGATTATATGAGACTAGATAAATGGGCCGTAACCGCCCAGGAAGCACTGCAGGCAGCTCTTGGTATTGCTGGTGATGTAGAGGCTTCCGAGGTTGCACCAACACACCTGCTCAAGGCGCTGCTGGACAGCAATGAGCGCAACCTGCGTTCTATCTTGGAGAAGATTGGCGCAGATCCTGACGCCATTGCTGCGCAGGTAGACCAGGCAATTTCCAAGGCTCCAAAAGTAAGCGGAGCACAGATTGGCATTGGCAACGACCTTCTCAAGGTTATCAACGAGGCAGAGAAGCTTGCCACTAAGTTGGGAGATTCCTACGTTACCTCCGAGCATCTGCTCACTGCGCTGGCAAACGATAACACTGACGCAGGTAGGATTCTTCGCGACGCCGGCGTTACTGCTAAGCGCGTGGAAGAGGTCTACAACGAGCTCCGTGGCGATGAACGCGTAACCTCTCAGGATGCAAAGCCGCAGTTTGAGGCCTTGGAGCAGTACGGTCGCAACGTGACCGACCTTGCTCGCCAGGGAAAGCTTGATCCAGTTATTGGTCGCGTCGAAGAGATTCGCCGTACCATTCAGGTTCTGAGCCGCCGCACCAAGAACAATCCTGTTCTTATCGGCGAACCTGGTGTTGGTAAGACCGCAATCGTGGAAGGCTTGGCAGAGCGCATTGTTTCTGGCGACGTTCCAAGCACCCTGCGCGACAAAGAGCTTGTTGAGCTTGACATGTCTGCCCTGGTAGCAGGCGCAAAGTACCGTGGTGAGTTTGAGGACCGCCTGAAGAGCGTGGTAAAAGAGGTGGCAAAGTCTAACGGCCAGATTATCCTCTTCATCGACGAGCTTCATACCATCGTGGGCGCTGGTGCTTCCGAGGGTTCTATGGACGCTGGCAACATTTTGAAGCCAGCACTTGCCCGTGGTGAGCTTCGCGCAATTGGCGCTACTACGCTGGACGAATACCGCAAGTATATCGAGAAGGATGCTGCTCTTGCACGCCGTTTCCAGACCGTACTTGTCTCTGAGCCTTCTGTTGAAGACACCATTTCTATTCTGCGTGGTCTTAAGGAGAAGTACGAGCAGCACCACCGCGTTCGTATTACAGACTCTGCTCTGGTTGCAGCAGCAGACCTCTCTAACCGCTACATTTCTGACCGATTTTTGCCGGATAAGGCAATTGACCTGGTAGATGAGGCCGCATCAAGGCTTCGTATGGAGCTAGATTCTATGCCAGCAGAAATTGATGCAGTTGATCGTCAGCTCACTCAGATGCAGATTGAAGAGCAGGCTTTGATGAAGGAGGAAGACGCTGCTTCTAAGGAGCGCCTGGAGAACCTTCGTGCAGAGATTGCTACTACGCAAGAGAAGCTGGATGGCATGAAGGCCAACTGGCAGAACGAGCGCGGCGCAATTGACCTGGTACAGGACTTGAAATCCCAGATTGAGGACGCAAAGACGCAGATGGAGCGCGTGACCCGCGAGGGCGATTTGGCGCAGGCATCCGAGCTTCGTTACAGCACTATTCCAGAGCTTGAGCGTAAATATGATGAGGCAGAAAAAGCCCTTCTTGCCAAGCAGGAAGACGGCGGAATCCTCAAAGAAGAGGTCACCACGGACGAGATTGCCGAGGTAGTTTCTTCGTGGACTGGCGTTCCTGTGTCCAAGATGATGCAGGGCGAGATGGACAAGCTCAAGAACCTTGAGGACCAGCTTCACCTGCGTGTTATTGGTCAGGACGACGCGGTTTCCGCAGTTGCTGCAGCAGTTCGCCGTTCTCGTGCGGGTCTGGCAGATCCAAACAAGCCTCTGGGCAGCTTCTTCTTCCTGGGACCAACCGGCGTAGGCAAGACCGAGCTGGCAAAGGCGCTGGCAGAGCTGCTGTTTGACGATGAGCGCTCGCTGATCCGTATTGATATGTCTGAGTACATGGAGAAGTTCTCGGTCCAGCGACTCATCGGTGCGCCTCCAGGATACGTGGGCTATGACGAGGGCGGCCAGCTCACCGAGGCAGTTCGAAGGCATCCCTATTCCGTTATTTTGCTGGACGAGATGGAGAAGGCTCATCCTGACGTCTTCAATATCTTGCTGCAAGTGCTGGACGACGGTCGCCTGACTGACGGTCAAGGTAGGGTAGTGAGCTTCAAGAACACCATCATTATCATGACCAGCAACGTTGGCTCTCAGTTTATTGCAGGAGCTGGCGCGGAAGGCTTCAACGAGGAATCCAGAAAGCAGGTTATGGAGGCGCTGCGTAGCTCCTTCCGTCCTGAGTTCTTGAACCGTATTGATGACGTGGTTATCTTCCAGCCTCTGGGCCTAGAAGACATTGAGCGCATCGTGGACATTCAGCTCAAGGATGTTCGTAGCAGGCTTGCTAACGAGCGTATGACGCTGGAGCTTTCTGATGCTGCTAAGCAGTCGCTTGCTCTTGATGGTCTGGATCCTGTTTACGGTGCTCGTCCTCTGAAGCGACTGATTCAGCGTCGCGTTGTCGACCAGGTAGCAAACTTGATTATTGCAGGTGAGCTGCATGAGGGCGATACTGTTCTGGTTGATACTGACGAGAACGGCAACTTGATTGCTCGCAAGAAGTAAGTGAGGTTGCGCATGTGTGACGAGTCAAAAAGGGCCGAGAAACCCGAAGCGCAAGCTGCCGCGACGGCAGCCCCGCAGGTCACGGGTCCGGCAGCCTCGCAGGTCGCACCGCAGGTCGCAGCGCCTGGCGCCGCGGCGCATGTCGCGGTGCGCAAGGATAGCGATTCCAAGAAAGCACAGGTTGTTGACCCGGAGTTCGCACGCGCGGAAAACGAGGACGATGATGGCTACGACCCGTACTCCGATCGTCGTCCCGTGAGCGAGCCGCTCTTTGAGCGCGATCCCTGGAGCTAGACGGGGTTTCTCGCCAGGCGGGTTTCTCGCCACACGCCGAGCTCTATAAACAAAGCCGCTGGTACATGACGTATCAGCGGCTTTTTGTGTGCGGAATCAATTGGCCTCTGACTGCGAGCCTGAAAAGTGCACCATGTCTGAGTAAATTTACTCAGACATGGTGAGAAAAACCGGCAAAAAGCTCAGACTTGGTGCACTTTTCCGGCAAATCGTTCAGACTTGGCGAGAAAATCAGGCTCCATGTAAGCGCCCGTGGAAGGGCAATCTCGGACACGCTTCAAAGTCTGCCTGAAAAGTGCAAAGAATCTGTGTTTGGGACACAGATTCTTTGATGAAATCAGGCGGAATCCACCGATTCTTTTACAATTTCAGGCAAAAGTTACAGATTCTTTTATGAAATCAGGCGCGCACTGGACGGCTCAGCTGTCGGCACATCGCGCGACTTCGTGACTTTGCGGTTACCGCTGGTGCCCCGCGCGGCTTTGCAGTTTAGCGAATCGCAACGCCCCAGTTGGTGGACATCCAGGTCCAGAGGAAATAGAAAACTGCGGCAATGATGGCCAAAACGATGATGGCGGCAATCAGCGAACCCGCATTTGAGCGGCGCTCTTTTCTGACAAAAATGTCGCGCTGGCCCTTAGGAACCTGCAGGTATTGGCCGTAGTGAACGTCTTTGCGAAGGTGAGCAATCTCGTTCTTTGGCTTGCGCCAACCCTTCTTCGCGTAAGCACCCTTGCTGGATTCAAAGCCAGCAGCTTGGTTCTCTGGAATCTCGAGTTTCTCGCCCGGCATCGTAAAGTCGCTGATAGGCTCCACTGTTTTGTGATGGCGATGCTGGCGAACGTATGGCTGCTTTGCAGCGTCTTCGCCTGCATGCTCAGAAATCTCAGATGACGAGAAGTGCTGTGCACCAGTTGCGTGAAGCTCGGCTCCATCAGCTGGCTGGGCTTCCTGCTCAAAAGATTCAGCGTATTCAAACTCCTGCTGAGCGTCAGAACGAGGATCCTGATTCGCAGGTGAAACGTTGTTTTCAAGGTTGTTCGAGGTGTCCACGATGGTCCTTTTGTCGTAGTCTCGCAAAACATTGATATAAAACATGATACCGCAGCGCGCGCAATCCTGCACAGTTTTGCTCGGATATTTACGCGACTGCGTTAGACAGACGTGTGAGACGGACGTGTGAATCGGCGCCGGCTTGTGCGCATCTACGCGGTACATAACCGCAGGATAATCTTAGTCAATAAGACTTAGAAATTTTATAAAAAGTTGTATAAATTCGCGAAAGCAGGGTACAACAGATGATGAACAACGAAGTGCCAATAACGGCATCTACCAGTAAAGGAGTGGTTACTATGAAGAATGTAGTTCCCTATGATCGTATTGCAAGGAATCTGAGCACGTGGCCATTTGGTTCATTTGATTCTTTCTTTGACGCGCCTTATTCCGCTCTGTCTTCCGTCTCGTCCGATGCATTTGTTATGAACGTTGAGGATGCGGGCCAGTCTTACGTGGTAACGGCTGAGCTCCCTGGCGTTTCTAAGGAGAACATTGACGTCGAGCTCAATGAGGGCAGGCTTTCAATCACCGCTACTCGCAAGGAGTCCGAGGAGGAGAAAGCCAAAAACTACCTGCACAAAGAGTCTTCTGAGTGGCAGGCAACTCGTGGCGTGTATCTGAAGGACGCAGCTCGTGAGGGTCTGACTGCAAAGCTTGATGGCGGCATTCTGACCATTACTGTTCCAAAGCAGGATCAACAGGCTAGCGTCACAAAGATTGCAATCGACTAACACTAGTGTTCTGAGCAGCGGCTTTGACGGTCAGTTAAGCTGCTGCTCAGGCAGTAAGGTGCCTGGTAGTTGACCTGCCAGGCACGTATAGCTGCAGCCGAGCGTACGGCTAGACGTGCCTGTTCAACGCCCGATTACAGGCACCTCGCATAGCGAGAAGATCTTGGAGCTCCAAGGTTTTCTCGCTTTTTTGTTGTCTCGAGGTTGGAGACGTGCTGTTGGGGTGCGGAGCCCGGGACGCGCGGCGTGTCAGCGCGCACACGTGCAGCTTACAGCGACATCGGCCAATCTTGGCTTGCTACGCAGATGGCAAGAGAGCCGTCGGGGGTTTGCGCCTCGGTAAACGCATCGTTGAGAGGCTGAGCGCCAACCGCTTTAGCAAGCGTTCTAACTGCGACGCTTGGACGGTTATTCTCGTGAGAAAGATGCATGCCAACTACGCAGCGAGTGTTTGGGCCAACAAGCTGTGGTAACGCTTGCGCAGTGTACTCGTTTGACAGGTGACCAGAGTCTCCATGGACACGTTGCTTGAGCACGTATGGATAAGGTCCCGTGAGCAGCATGTGCTCATCATGATTGGATTCGATAGCAAGAAGGCGCACGTCAGAGAGGCACTCGAGAGCCTTGGGCGTCAAAATACCTGTGTCGGTGCAATAACCCACGGAGTCCACGATGCGCCTATCAGGACCAGCAAGATAATCAAAGCGCATGCCCATAGGCTCGCAGACATCGTGCGAGGTAGGGAAGGTGCTTACCTCAATGTCTGGAGCGGCATCAATATGAACAGAACCTGCCTGGTCAACAAGGGTAAAGGTAACATTTGAACAGGGCTTTCTTGAAAGTACAGCGGCAGTTCCTGTTGTAGCAAACACAGGAACATCAAAAGTTTTACTGACTACCGAAAGACCCGCGACGTGGTCGGTGTGCTCGTGCGTAATAAAGATGGCCACAAGCTCAGAGAGGTCAACGTTCAGCTCTTTAGACCGACGCAGAATTTCTTTTCTAGAGATTCCGCAATCAATCATAATGAGACCATCAGGCGTTTCTAGCAGGCTGCAATTACCTTTTGATCCGCTAGCAAGAATATGTAGGCGAAACGTGGGATTCATGAATTTCTTTCTACTGAGTAACTTTCGGGTATAACTGTAACAAACACACCGGACAGAAATTGGTGCTAAGTGCCATCCGTACACGCATACTTCAATAAAAAGAACGCTCTCGTCGCAAAAGACCAGGCAGATGATCAGCATCGAGGTCAGGTAGAGGGCCCGCGACGTGGTCAGGTAGACAGCCAGCGACGTGGCCAGGCTGCCTCGCCTGTCATCCTAATGGTCTCGGGCGGAGCCGACTCGATGGCGCTACTCCACATGGCAGCAACGGAGCCACTTGACCTCGGAGATGGCGCAGGACTTGTGTGCATTGGAAAAGAGCGCCTGCATGTGCTGCACGTAAACCACCTGCTTCGCGGGACCGATGCAGACGCTGACCAGCATTTTGTTCAAGCAACTTGCGACTCGCTGGGCATTTCCTGTACTGCATTGCGCGTGGACGTAGCAAAGCTTGCGCAGGAACGTGACGGCAACGTGGAAGAAATTGGTCGTCGGGTGCGGTATGACGCTGCGCGAGAACTCGCTCAAAAACTTTGCGTTGAACAGGGGGTTTCTCGACAGAGGGCAAAGATTTTGACAGCGCACACGGCTGATGATCGCGCGGAGACGTTCATGATGAACGTGATGCGCGGGTCTGGCATGAGCGGCCTGGCGTCGATTCCAAGGCACCGCGGGCTGATTTATCGTCCGCTGCTGGATTACACGCATGACCAGCTCAAAGACTGGCTGAAGGCTCGCGGCCTGGACTGGCACGAGGACGCCACCAACACCGATACCCACTATTTACGTGCGTATATGCGCCATAACGTGCTCCCTCTACTGAAGGCGAGAAACCCGTTGTTGGTGCAGACGGTGTGCAAAATTGCAGATTTGATGACCGACGAAGACGATTATCTTGAGGCGAAGGCTGCTCGCAAGCTGAGGCAGATTACGCTGCGCAAGAGCGAGTCTTCGCTGGTACTTGACGCGCTGAAGCTGAGCTCTACCGACGTGGTGATTGCTCGCCGCGTGGTAAGGATTGTGGCTAGACAGCTAATCCCCGAGGCTTGGCTTGAGTTCAGGCACGTAGATGCCGTGCTCGAAGTGGTTGCTGCGGGGGTTGGCGTGGCCAACCTGCCGCAAAATCTTGAGGCGCGCGTTCGCCTGGGCACCGTGACGTTCTCGTTCACGGGCGCCGCGAGGGGCGCGGGCGCTGCGGGCACGGCAGGTGCCGCGAGCGCTGCGGGCGGCAACGAATCCGCAGGTACATCGCCTGCTGCAGCAACGTTTGGCGAGCACCTTGCGGTGCCGGGAACGCTGGAGCTGGCAGACGGCCGAGTGCTCTCGGCGCGCATTCTCCCCGTGGAGCACGGCTTTGACGTCGTGTCCTATGCAACCGCGCATAGTCAGGAGTGGTTGGGCGAGTCGGTTCTTCTCGACGCACAGGCTTGTGGGGTAGACCCAGTTCACGGCGGTAGCCTGTGGGTCTCGGGACCCGAGGCGGGGGACACCATGCAACCTCTGGGCATGCATGGGCAGTCAAAAAAGATCTCTGACCTGCTGGGCGAAGCGGGCGTGCCCGTTGAATCCAGGAGCATGATGCCTATTGTGCGCACAAATATTCGTGGACATGTAGTGTGGGTTGCGGGAATTCGTCCCGATGAACGAGTAAAATGTACGCAAGGTACAAAACAGTTGCTAGAATTGAACATCTATTCTGGAAACAAGCCATTTGAGAGGAGCCAGTAATGGCGGAGCTTCACCCTGATATTCAGGAGATTCTGCTTGACGAGCAGGACATCAAGGACATCGTCAAGAAGGTGGGTGCAGAGATCACGCGTGACTACGCGGACAAGAACCCCCTGGTCATTGCTGTTCTTCGCGGAGCCGTTGTGTTCATGGCCGACATCATGCGCGCCATTGAGTGCCCACTCTCCATCGATTTTATGGCTGTTTCCAGCTACGGCGACGGAGTTAAGAGCTCTGGCGTCGTGCGCATTGTAAAAGACCTTGATACCAAGATTGAAGGTCGCCACGTCATCATTGTTGAGGACGTCCTGGACTCCGGTCTGACCCTTTCTTACCTGGTGCGTATGCTCAAGTCTCGTAACCCCGCATCCATCGAGATTGCTGCCTTCCTGGTCAAGGATATTGAGGGCAAGCGTCCCGCTGTTGACCCTCGTTATGTGGGCACCCACGTACCCGACAAGTTTGTTGTTGGCTACGGCTTGGACTACGCTGAGCGCTACCGCAATCTGCCATTTGTTGGCGTTCTGAAGCCTTCCGTCTACGAATAGGCTGAGGCCCTGCGGTTAAGCTCGCGCGGTCCGCTCCGTGGAGTTAACAGCAAAATCCGTGCAATAGATACAAATTTGTTAAAACTTTTAAAGCTTGGGCGAGAAGATCGATTTTCTCGCCCAATATGCTATCTATCAAAGGTTGCGTGCGGCTAGACGCGTCACGGCAGCATCTACGACCTCAATGCCAACGTTTTACCAGGTAGTTACTGTAGGCTTCGAGAGAATCGAGAAACCATGGTCAACCAGAAAAGTCTTGCGTACGGAGCGGAAAAGTCTTCAATCCGCGAGATTGCAGGCTACGCAGCACAGCGTCGCGCTGAGATTGGCGCTCAGAACGTGTTTGATTTCTCGATCGGTAACCCTTCCGTGCCTGCTCCTGAGGTTGTTCGCACCTCTATCGAGACCGCCATGCAGCTTCCTCCTCAGCAGGTCCACAGCTACACTCCCGCAATCGGTATTCCTCAAGCTAGAGAGGCAATTGCCGTGTCGCTGCGACGCCGCTTTGGAGACCACGCAGCTCAGGCAGATGACCTCATCTTGACTTGTGGAGCCGCAGCCTCCGTTTCTATGGCACTCAATTCCATTGTTTCACCAGGTGAAGAGGTTATTGTTATTGCTCCATACTTCCCTGAGTACCGCGTGTGGATTGACCATACCGAGGCCACATGTGTTGAGGTTTTGGCTGACGAGAAAACCTTCCAGATTGACGTTGACGCCGTTTGTGCAGCTATTACGCCTAAGACTCGCGCGGTAATTATCAACTCACCAAACAACCCTGTTGGCGCCGTGTACACCAGAGAAAACCTGGACGCGTTTGCCGATATGCTCCGTAAACGCTCCGCTGAGCTGGGCACAGATATCTACGTCATCTCCGATGAACCTTACCGCGAGATTGTTTTTGGCGATATTGAGGTTCCTTGGGTTCCCGATGTCTACGAGCGCACCATTGTGTGCTATTCCTACTCCAAGTCCCTCTCGCTTCCTGGCGAGCGTATTGGTTGGGTGCTGGTACCTGCGTCTAATCCAGAGCAGAAGGAGATTTACGCAGCTTGTGCAGGCGCTGCTCGTTTGCTGGGCTTTGTATGCGCACCAGCCCTCTTCCAGCGCGTTATTATCGACTGCGTTGATGAGCCGGCAGATGTTGAGGCTTACGCAAAGAATCGAGAAGTTCTGACCGAGGGCCTCACCAAGCTTGGTTACGAGTACATCCAGCCTGACGGTGCATTCTACCTGTGGGTTCGTGCTCCTGGTGGCGACGCTCAGGCGTTCTGCGATGTGGCAAAGCAGTTTGAGCTGCTCCCTGTTCCATCCGACTCGTTCGGTTGCCCAGGCTGGCTGCGCGTGAGTTACTGCGTTGCGTACCAGACCTGCGTGGACTCGCTTGCTGCCTGGGAAAAGACTCTTGCTGCAATGAAATAAGCGCTGCAACAGGCGAGAAGATCACCTGAAGAGAGCCAGCCGTCAATGGCGAGAAAATAAATCGACCGCAAACGACAAAGTGAACTGCCTCCCATTTCTTATGTCCAAGAAATGGGAGGCAGTTCATATGCAGGTGATTATGATTCTGCAGCGTGTTAGCGTCGGCTTTTAGGCTTGGCGTACAAAATAGCGCAGCTTTGGTAGGTTTTGCTAAAGAATCGATATGTTCCTAATCAAGATAGCAGGCAGCTAGGCAGTCGCACTACCCGATATACATCTTTATGCATAAACTTCATCTAATATGCTTGAACATGAATAGACTAATATAAGAAATTTAACTATCGATGAATTCTGTATCTACGGAACACACCTAAGTCAGATATTCTGCTCAGATGCGGGCATTTTACACATCTAATGACGATAATCTGCATGCTTTAGCTATTTTCAGCGTCATGTATACGTCTTTTTGACAGATTATCCGACTTAGGTGTGTTTTGAACTGCCTCCTATTTCTCGTGTCTAAGAAATGGGAGGCAGTTCAAAGCCGCGCGGAAACGCGGCTTTGTTTCTTTGTGCGATGTTGTTGTGAGCTGCAGCCGTTCGAACAGCGCGACGCCTTAGTTGCTGTGCTCGTGTCTGGCTTAGTATCCCTGCTTAGAAGCTGGAATCTTTGCGTCAGCAATGGTGCCCAAAAACGTCTGGGCATCACGACAAGCCATAAGCTCCTCGGGGAAGTCAACCTCTTCAAGTAGCTTAATAACAGAATGTGCATCAGCAATGCGGGTTGCAATGTGAGCATCTGAGCCAAAAGAAATCTTGCATCCCAGTTCAGCGCAAGTCTCTGCAATCACACGACAACGCTCAATAGCAACCCCACGCTGGCCTTCGTCGTGCGTGGCCTCATTCATCTCGATGAGCTTACCGCGATCGCGACACTCTCTGACAAGTGCGGGAACATCAAAATCTAAACCACTGCGACCAAGGTGGCCAAGAATCAAAACATGTGGATTATCCAGCGCATTCACGTACATCTGGGTAATCTGCTTCTGTGAGGCACCGGCCGCCCACTGCTTGCTGTGGATACTAGCAACCGCATAATCGCAGGTACCCAGGATGTGCTCGCCAAGAATATGGGGTTGACGGAGTTTATCGCCATTAATGCCCTGGTCAAACGTAATATCGTAGGCAAACAGATTGCCCTCAAGGTCAACAATGTCCACCTCAGCGCCGTGCAACAGCCTGACGCCGTACCAGGTTTCTGGCCAAATAGCGGTGTTCATAAAGAACTGGAAGTTCTTAATGGTCTGCTGGTCATACAGCATGGACGAGAAGTGGTCGGTGATTCCGAGCAGCTCATAGCCACGCTCAGATGCTGCACGAACGTTTTCCTCAACGGTTGAATAGGCGTGCCTCGAGTACAGACTGTGAGTATGAACGTCACAAGTAATGCGCATGACGTGCTCCTTTGAATCTCAATCGACAACTCCAGTTAATCATGGCCGCCATCATGAGGCAACCCTGGCGAGAAGACCGGTCTTCTCGCTAACTGCACAAACTACAGCTCAATACTCAGCTCGACGGGGCAGTGGTCGCTGCCGTAGACCTCGCTTAAGATGGATGCGCTTTTGACCTGCTCAGCAATGCGATCAGAGACCAGGAAGTAGTCGATGCGCCAACCGGCGTTGTTCTTGCGCGCGTTGAAGCGGTAGCTCCACCAGCTGTATGCGCCGGTCATGTCGGGGTGGCGATACCTAAACGTATCGGTAAAGCCTGCGTCCAACAGCTTGGTAAAGCTCTCGCGCTCCTCGTCCGAGAAGCCTGCGTTTTGCCTGTTAGACGAAGGATTCTTGAGGTCAATCTCGTTGTGCGCAACGTTAAAATCGCCACAGGTAATCACTGGTTTTTTCTCAGACAGCTCAGCCAAAAACTCACGATAGTGTTGATCCCACTCAAGACGCTCGTCCAAGCGCGCAAGCTGGTCTTTTGAGTTTGGCGTGTACACGCACACAAACCAGAACTTCTCAAACTCCAGCGCACAGACGCGGCCCTCGTCGTCAGCAACAGGGCATCCAATCTGTCGAATTACCTGCAGAGGGGTTTCTCGCGAGAAAACCGCTGTGCCCGAATAGCCCTTTCTGTCTGCGTAGTTCCAGGTTTGAACGTAGCCGGGAAGATCAAGCTCCACCTGACCTTCTTGCAGCTTAGTCTCTTGAAGTGCAAATACATCAGCATTTATGGTTTCAAAAATTTCCGTGAACGAAGGCTCTTTCTTGAGCACGGCACGCAGACCGTTAACGTTCCAGGAAATTAGCTTGTACTCTTGAGTATTGCTCATAACTCCTCTTTCATACTGTGACCTGGTGGTTTAGGTCGCAGTGGATTCGTATCACAGTAGCCGCGAGTGACGCGCATTCCACGCTCCAGTTACGGCGCCAAGCGGTGCGTTTGCGGCAATAAACTTTCAATAAATCCATGGTATACGACTAGTAGCCACCAATACCGCTACAATAGAAACATTCATAGCTGGCAAGGAGGATTCATGCTTCGTCAAAGCTACAACACCTGGCAATGTGGAACTCACACTATCTCGTTGGCGCGTCCTAGGATTATGGGCGTTCTCAACGTCACTCCAGACTCGTTCTCTGATGGCGGAAAGAACTTTGATCCAGATGCAGCAATTGCTCGTGGATTGCAGATGTTGGATGAGGGCGCTGACATCATTGATGTTGGGGGAGAGTCTACTCGTCCAGGTCACACACCTGTTCTGCCTACTGAAGAGGCTGAGCGCGTAGTACCTGTGGTGCGCGCGTTGGTAGCTGCTGGAGCAATTGTCTCCATCGACACGCGCCATGCCGAGGTAGCAAAGATGTGCGTCCGCCTTGGAGCATCAATCATCAATGACGTTTCTGGCTTCACCGATCCAGAGATGGTTGCTGTAGCTGCGGAGTCTGACTGCGGCTGCATTGTGATGCACTGGAATAAGGACGGCCTTGGAGCTCGTGTTGAGCGCAAGCAGGTGCAGCTGGACGACATGCGCCCTTCTCGCCCTACTGGTAGCGCAGCTGCTCGAGCCGCAGCTACAGGAGCCGAGACACGCACGCTGAGCTCGCAGCGTCGTTTTACCCTGCCAGAAGAGGCGCCTATTATGCGCCAGATTATGGGCTTTTTGGGCGACCAGGCTCGCGGTCTTATGCGCGCTGGCGTTTCCAAGGATCGCATCTGCATTGACCCAGGTCCAGGTTTTGACAAGTTTGCTGACGAGGACGTTGTTATTCAGCGTGCCACTCGCTCGATGGTTTCTATGGGATATCCGCTGCTCTGCGCCGTGTCCAGAAAGCGTTTTGTCGGCGCTGTTTCTGGTGTAACTGAGGCTACCCAGCGCGACGCAGCTACGCATGCAATTTGCATTGCCGCAATCACTAACGGTGCCCGCATCCTGCGCGTTCACGATGTTGCGGGAACCGCTCAGGCTATCAACGCTTACTGGGCTATGACCGAGCGCGATCCTCGTCAGGGATTTGTGGCGCTTGGCTCCAACGTGGGTGACCGCGTGGGTTATCTGGCCCGTGCTACGCAGCTCATCGACGAAATCCCGCTGACCTGCGTTGTTTCTCTCAGCCACGCCTACGAAACTGAGCCTGCATACGGTATTGCTACACCTGTGGTAAACGCCGTTGCTGAGATTAGAACTGAGCTCCATCCTCTGGTACTGATGGATAAGCTGCTTGAGGTAGAGAACGCTCTCAACCGCACGCGCAAGAAGGGCGAGGAGGGCCATGGACCTCGCACTATTGACTGTGACCTTCTGTGGGTTGAGGGCGAACAACACGCAGGTAAACACCTTACTCTACCTCATCCACGCATGGGTGAGCGCGATTACGTGCTTGTTCCTATGGAGGATCTGATGCACGATCCAGTACGCTTCTTCTCGCACGGCGGCGTAGAGATTGCCCCTCCTGACCAGCGTGTTGGTCACGTAACCGAGGACTTGGGAGCTATTACGTGGGAGTAGCACAAGAAGCTCTGGAGCTAGCACGTGGTGGCGCACAAACGGGTGAGTTTGTATTCCGCATCTCTGACGTGCAGGAATGTGCTGATCAGAGCCAAGATGACTGCTCCGAATCGGCTTGCGCGCCGGCATCAGCGCGCCCATCATCTGGCGAGAAACCCTTTGAGGTTGCAACTGTTGTGCGTCTAGGGGTCTCGATGCCCTATGTACCAGCGGTTCCGTACGTTGTGGCACTGGGGCTCTGTCAGTTCTTGCGAGCCGCAGATGAGAGCTTTGGTATCCACTGGCCTTACGATATCTGCTATAAAGGCCAGGTAATTGCCTCAATTAAGGCAACCGCAGGCTATCAAGAGGGAATGTTTGCTGTGGTGAGCATCGCAGCAGACCCCAAGGTGCTTTGCTCAGCGTTTGATGTTGCAGACAACACAGAACTTCTCGCCAAAAAGGTCTCTGAACTGGTGGTTCAGAGTGTAAGTGTGTGGGAGCAGCAGGTTAAGCGTGCGCGGAGCTTTGCGGGGCCAATTGCACTGATTCTGAGCGACTACTTTGATATGGTTCCTCTGCTTGGGCAGCAGGTCAACAAGGTATATCCCAGCGGTAACGTTGCACTAACCGCTCGATTTGGCGGCATTGACGTGTGGGGTCATGCCATCCTTGTTGACCAGGACGGTAAAGAAATCCTTGTGAGCGAGGAAGAAGCTTCTGTAGCTCCAGCGGTTTAGCTGCTGATTTAGCTGCGGCAACGCGGCTGTGTTGTCAGTTACTCTGCGGCCTGAGTGGACTGCTTCCAAATCAGATAAATTCCACGCATGGTGAGCTGTGGATCAACCACGTCAAAGACATCCGTTGCTTCGCTAACGGTGTTTGCCAGGCCACCTGTTGCAATAACAGTTGCACCCTCAATACCAGGCTCTTTGAGTGTTCTGGCAACCAAGCCCTCTGCCTGAGCAGCTGCGCCCACTACAATACCTGCCTGAACAGCGCTTTCTGTAGTGTTGCCCAAGACAGTTTCGGGAGCCTTGATAGGAATGCTAGAAAGTTTGGCTGCGCGCGCAAACAGAGCGTTTGCAGAGATCATAATGCCTGGTGAAATAGCGCCCCCGCGGAATACGCCGTCCTTATCGACAACGTCCAAATTGGTTGCGGTGCCAAAATCAACCACAATAACCGGATAGCCATAACGCTCAGTTGCGGCAACGGAATTTGCTACGCGATCAGCACCCACAAGCTCGGGGTGGGGGATATTGAAGCGGATCTTATCTGTGGAAAGCGCGTTAATGCGGGTCAGAGGCTTGTTAAGCAGCAGTTCAAAGCAGCGCTGCCAAGCACGTGTGATAACGGGAACCACGCACGAAAGTCCACCAGCCTCAACGTCGTCAATGCTCAGTCCATCTTTCTGGAAGAATGTGAAGAGGCGGCCGTGCAGAATGTCAGAGGTGTCGTTTTGATCGGTGGGCATCCTCCAGCCGCGCACCATAGTGCCTTCACTGTCAAATAAACCAATGGCAGTTTGCGTATTACCCACATCAATCGATAAAAACATTATGCCTCCGAAGAGCTGCAGACCGGTTTTGTATGTTGCATTGGATTTTAGCGCATCAAAGGCTTCTCAAAAGTTGTCGCACACAAGAATTGTCTGAACAAAATGTGAATTTCTCGCCAAGTACTTCTGGCAACAGAAGGGTTGTTCTGCTATACTTTTTCAGCTTATTGTCTTGATTGAGCACGTGCTCATAAAGACGCCCCTGCTCTGGTCGGAAACCAGAGCCGATGTAAGGAGTCCTGCATGAAGCAAGGTATTCATCCAGAGTACGTAGAGTGCACCGTTCGCTGCACCTGCGGAAACACCTGGACCACACACGCAACTGTTCCAGAGATGCGTCTTGACCTCTGCGACAAGTGCCACCCATTCTATACGGGTCAGCAGAAGCTTGTCGATACTGGTGGACGTGTCCAGCGCTTCGCCGACAAGTTCGGTGGCGCAGCAAACGCTGCTCTCGAGGCCGCTAAGGCTGCCAAGGAGGCAAAGGCTGCTAAGGCTGCTGAGCAGGAGGCTGCTCGTAAGGCTGCTGCTGAGGCAAAGGCTGCTGAGAAGGCAAAGCGTGCTGCTGAGTTCGCAAAGAACGCACCAGTCGCAGAGCCAGAGGCTGAGGCTGAGGCAGAGGCACCTGCAACCGAAGAGGCTGCAGAGTAGTAGGTATTTGCTCGCGCAAAGACCGCAGAGTACAGAATCGGGGTGGCTTCGGCTGCCCCGTTTTTGTTTGGCGAGAAACCCTTTCAACTCAGAGGGTATACTTGAGAGTGAAAAATCTGCCGTCGGAGGACGAATGGAATCACTGTATACAAAGTATCGCCCGCAAACGTTTGAGCAGGTAGTTGGCCAGAAGCACGTGGTTGGCACTCTTGAGCGAGCGGTCTTGGAGCAAAAGCTTAGTCACGCATATCTGTTCTGCGGACCTCGCGGCACAGGAAAGACCACCATGGCTCGCCTGTTGGCAAAAGCTATCCTTTGCCACGAGGCACCTGGTCACTTACCCGATGGTACCTGCGATGACTGTCAGCTGATTGCTGCCGGTCAGCACCCAGACGTCTTTGAGATTGACGCTGCCTCTAACACCGGTGTTGATAATGTGCGAGAAGAGATTATTTCTCGCGCCAGCTACGCTCCCGTGCGTGGCAAGGGCAAGGTGTATATTATCGACGAGGTGCACATGCTTACCTCAGCGGCATTCAACGCCCTGCTCAAGACACTGGAGGAGCCTCCTTCACACGTGACGTTTATCATGTGCACCACGGATCCTCAGAAAATTCTTGCAACCATTCTGTCCCGCGTGCAGCGCTTTGACTTCCGCTCCATTGCTGCTGACGAGATGGCAGAGCATCTGGTCAACGTCTGCAAAAATGAGGGCTTTACCTACGAAGACGCAGCTATTGACCTTATTGTTCGTCATGCGCGCGGTGGCATGCGTGACGCCCTCTCTTCTCTTGAGCAGCTCTCCGTTTATGGCGGCGGCGTTATTTCTGAGCAGACGGTTCGCGACGTTTTGGGCCAGTCGTCCGGCTCTCTTATTAACAATGCCGCGATGGCTTTGGCTCAACGCGACATTTCTTCGCTCTTTACCACGGTAAATACGCTGTTTGAAGGCGGTAAAGATCTACTGCAGTTCACTCGTGAGCTTGCCGTTCACGTAAGAGATCTCTACATTGCCGCAGCTGTAGGCGTTGATTCTCCGGCGCTCGTAAATTCCACCGCTTCGACCGAGCAGCTTACCAAAGAAGCTCAGGCCTTTGGTTCGGTTGATAGGCTCTCCAGAGTTCTGACCGTTCTGGGCGACGCTGCAAATCAGATGCGTACTGCCGTTAACCAGCGACTTGTTCTGGAGGTTGCATTTACCAAGCTGGCGCGTCCTAACACGGAGCTTTCTTTGGAAGCACTGGCCGATAGGGTAGCAGTTCTTGAGCAGCAGCTTGTAAACGGTGTTGTTGCTGTTCCTGCTGGCGAGAAACCCGCAGCTCCAGCACCTGCTTCGGTTCCACAGCCGGCTCCTGTTGCCACGCCGGCTTCCATCCCTGCACTCGCACCAGCGGCGGCTCCCGCTCCAGTTGCAACCCCAGCGCCAGCTCCTGTAGCTGCACCAACGCCTGTTCCAGCCGCAGCACCTACGCCAGTTCCAACACCGCAGCCTGCACCAGCACCCGCAGCCGCGCCAGCTCCGCAACCTGCGCCTGCGCCACAACCTGCGCCTGTGCCTGCTCCAAAGGAAGTTGACCAGGCAGACGCACTTCTCGTCAGACAGTGGAAAGAAGTCGGCAAGGTTTGTGCCTCCAAAAATGCTGCTCATGCAGCCCTGCTGGTCAGCTCAACGCTTGAGTCCGACGACGGCTCTGAACTGGTAGTTACGCTGCCCAAGGGCTCCTCGTTTGCCATGAGGATGCTCAGCGCGCCGGCAGTTTCCGAGTTTGTAAAAGAATGCGTTGCCCAGGTCATGGGCCCGCGCCGCATCAAATATGTTGAGTCAAGCCTTGCCGCAACGGCAATCTCTCGAGAGAAACGTGCAGCTCAGGTGCCGGCTCCGACTCCTGCACCCGCGCCTGCAATTCCAGCGGCTCCTGCTGCGCCCGTCGCACCAGCTCCTGAGCCAGTTGCGCAGCCCGCTCCTGCCGCTGTTCCCGCTCAGGTACCTGCGCCTGCTCCAGCCCCTACAGCTCCTGTTGTACCAGCGTCAGAGGCGTCATATCCGATGCCTTGGGATGAGTCTGCGTCCGGCGGTGCTCCCGTTGAGGCTCCTGACTACGATCAGGTACCTTACAGCGATGACGATGTAGCTGCAGTTTTGGACAACTCCGTTGAAGATGCCGCTCCAGCTCCAGTTGCACCCGCTTCTGTGCCAGCAGCTCCAGCTGCACCAGCTGCTCCAGTTGCACCTGCGGCTGCGCCTGCACCAGCGGCTCCAGTTGCACCCGCGCCGCAACCCGCGCCGGCGCCTGAACCCGCAGCACCTGCACCTGCAGCACCTGAACCCGAACCAGTTCCGGCTCCAAAGCCTGCTCCAGTACCAGCTTCACCAGAGGATATTGCTGCTCGTTCAGCGCTTCCACCAGAGCTCAACAGCGTGGCAGACATGCTTGAAAAGGTATTTGGACCAGCGGTTTCTTTGTCGGTAGAGAAGAAGCTGGATGCTGAAACACCCGAAGACCCTGCAAATAACTAGAACTTCTCGCGATATTCTCGCGATATGACGCTTTGGTGCATGGCTTCTCATGCGCCAGCGCAAAAAGCGCAACTTGTCTAAAATAGATATGACGATAGGAGAACATATGGCACGTGGTGGATTTAACATGGGCGGTATGAACCGCAATCAGATGATGGCTCAGGCTCGTAAAATGCAGGAGCAGCTGCTGGAAGCCCAGCAGAAGGCTTCTCTTATGCAGGCAACCGCAAGCGCTGGTGGCGGTGCTGTTAAGGTAACCGCATCTGGCGACCTGCGCTTGACCAACATCACCATTGATCCTGAGGCAATTGATCCTGAGGATATTGAGATGCTCCAGGACATGATTCTGGCAGCCGTAAATGATGCTCTTGAGTCTGCAGAGTCTCAGGCATCTGCCCAGATGAGCGCAGTAACTGGCGGACTGAATATTCCAGGACTGTTCTAATTCATGGCGTTTGATACCACAAATGATGGTCGCGCGCTGCAGCGTTTGCTTGACGAGTTAGGCCGACTACCAGGCATTGGTCCAAAGTCTGCTCAGCGCATAGCCTACCATCTTCTAGAGGTTGATTCCGAGGAGGCTCGCCGTTTGGCGCAGGCTATCTTGGAGCTTAAGCAGCAGGTGCATTTTTGCCCTATCTGCTTCAATTATGCAACGCGTGACGAATGCGACATCTGCCTGGACTCTTCCAGGGATCGCAGTAAAATCTGCGTGGTCTCCGAGCCTAAGGATGTCTCGGCAATCGAGCGTACTGGTGCGTTTCACGGCCTCTACCACGTTCTGGGCGGCGTAATCTCGCCTATGGACAAGATTGGTCCCGAGCAGCTCCACGTGCGCGAGTTGCTGTCCCGCTTGGCCGATGGCACCGTTACCGAGGTAGTTCTGGCGACTAATCCGGACGTTGAGGGAGAAACAACTGCAACGTACCTCTCCAGAACTATCAATCCGCTTGGAATGACGGTTACCCGACTGGCAAGCGGACTTCCCGTAGGCGGAGACCTTGAGTACGCAGATGAGGTAACATTGGGACGTGCAATTGAAGCACGTCGGGAGGTTTAAGCATGGCAAACCACATGAGAACAAGTTCATCTGGCGAGAAGACCCCTGAGGCTTCATCGGTTGACTTGAAGAACATTTCAACGCTTCGTGCAGGTCAGGGCGCACAAATCCCTCAGAGCCCACGACAGGCCGATAACACGCCAGAACCTCCAAATAGAAAATCGGTCATCATTTTGGTGGTCGCAGCTATTGTTGCGCTTACTGCTCTGTTCTTTATCGTGCGCTGCGCTACAAGCACTAAGAGTGAATCGGCAAGCCAGCAGCCAAAGCAGACCCAGTCCGCTTACGCTGACGAGAAACAGCAGGATGAACAGGCAGTTGACGGCTCCGTTACCTTCCACGGCATGAAGTACTCTCTGGAGAAGCAAAGCGACGGCAAAACTGCTGTTGTTCGTACGAGTGACTCGGGAACTAAGAGTGTTCTATTTGAGGTTGAGGGAACTCCTACCAGCCTGATTCTTTTTAACGATACCATTTTGGTTCCAGAGAATCGCGATTCTGGCTGGGATGTTGTGGCATGTGCCCTGGTAGACGGCTCGCTTCCAACCCTTATTGCCGATAAGGACGGCAAGGCTGTTGGCGGAAATGGAACTATCACAGCAGCTACGCTTGACGGAACTACGCTTAAGGTAACCGATTCCACAGGAAACACCACTAGCGTTGCTCTTCAGTAAAAGCAACGCGAAGAAATTGTGGATTTCCAGTGGGCGTTCATGTTTCTGAGCTGCGGATATTCTCGCCAAGTGGTTATTTTCAAGAAAATTTTTAAATTCGTTGGAAATAACGCTAGACAAGAATAAAAGTTCCCTGTATTATTTCAATTCGCAACAAGGCGTCCGGGGTATTAGCTCAGCTGGTTAGAGCGCCGGCCTGTCACGTCGGAGGTCGCGGGTTCGAGCCCCGCATATCCCGCCATTGCATGTTCAAGCCCTCTTCAGAGGGCTTTTTCATTACCAAAAAGTCCAGCATAAAAGATTTAAATTACATCTTTAATTTATTGAAACCAAGTCAGAAAATAGAGCATTGTGTGATATCTTTACATCAGAATGTGTCTAAGTGCTTCTGCTACAGAAACATTTAAAAGCAGAGGTAAAGTGAGGTGGATTGTGCGGGATCAGAATACTTTGGATGCGCTGTCGCAACGCGATAGTGTAAGTTCCATATCCGCAGAATCTTCCAATACAGAACACACTTCAGATTTGATCAAGAAAATTGCTGTTTTTGATTTTGACGGAACCGTCATTTCTGGACAGTCAGGACTCTTGTTCTCTGCGTATTTGCTTCGCCGTCATCTGTCCTCAATTGCACGCACGCTCAAGCTTGTGTGGTGGGGAGCTCGCTACAAGCTACACCTTCCTCAAAGGCAGGAAGAGGCGCGTGAGCTGGTTGTTGGTGCACTTACGCAGTATAGCGTTGAGTTTGCAAACGCCGTCATGCACGATTTTCATCGCGAGGTAATTGAGGGGATGTATCGCCCTCAGGCGCTGGAAGAGGTGCGTCGTCGGCAGGCAGAGGGTTGCTGCGTGCTGTTGGTTTCAGCAACGTTTGAACCTATCGCGGAATTGGCCGCCCAGAAGCTGGGAGTGGACGCGTTTCTCGCCACAAAGATGCAGGTGGGGGCAGACGGACACTACACCAGCAAAGTTGACGGCCCCGTGATTGAGGGCGCTCAGAAGTTGGTCTCGGCAACCGAGTGGTGCAACCAGCGGTTTGGCGAGGGCAACTGGGAGATTGCGTACGCGTACGGCGATCACTACTCGGACGCAACGCTTTTATCGGCAGCACAAACGCCGTGTGCCGTTTGCCCAGGTCCAACGCTTGCCAGACTTGCAAACAAGCGCGGCTGGAAAGTTTTGAACTGGTAGCAAAGAGTGAACTAAGAGTAACGACTGAACTAAGAGCAATATCTGAACCGATAGCAAGAATCAACTTGTAACAACGGCCGACCTGGTCACAAGCCAGATACGTAAGTAAAGCAGTCCCTCGCGTGGACAACAAGAGGGGGTACTTGGAGAACCGATGGAAATTTCACGTAAAACTGACTATGCAATTCGCATGCTTTCTTCGCTGGTGAGAAGCCCAAAGAAGCTTCTTTCTGTTCGCGACGCAGCAGAAGAAAACGATATTCCATACTCCTTTGCTCGCTCAATCCAGCATGACCTGGTCATCGCGGGCGTAATTGTCAGCACGCGCGGCGCTCACGGTGGCATGATGCTGGCCATTGATCCTACTGAGGTGAGCGTTCTTGATATTGTCGAGGCAGTTCAGGGACCTGTTTTTATTTCTAGCTGTGAGTGGGCAGGTCCTAATAATGAGCCATGCCCTCGTCATAATTCGTGCTATTTTGGACCCCTTTGGTGCAGTGCCGAGAAAACCTTGCGTAATTTCTTTGCGTCCGTGACTCTGCATCAAGTTGTTGTAGAGGGTCTTATGCCAGAGATGGTGGGCGAGTTCCAGCTGGTAAAGAATGAGAACGCCCAGCGTAATGAGCAGATTATCCAGAATGCCGCTGCCGCTATTGAGGCTGAGATTACTGCCGGCACCTTTGATAACCTGCTTGATGGTGAGGTTATTTCTGCTGAGAAAAAGCCTTACGAGTTCAATATTGGTCGATAAGAAAATCTCACATACAAAAATGAGTGGCGAAGTGGAACCTGCATTAGAACTCACTCCGGAACTGCGCGCATTTGTCGAGTTCGTAGCCAAGAAAGGTCGCGAATTGTATCGCGATTTACCTTGGCGTCGCACGTATGACCCGTATGCTATCTGGATTTCTGAGGTTATGCTTCAGCAAACGCAGGTCAGCCGTGTAGACGGCCGTTGGCAGAGATGGTTGGAACGCTTTCCAACGGTCGATGCGCTGGCTGCCGCCGCACCTTCGGACGTGCTTGAAGAATGGCAGGGCCTGGGCTACAACCGTCGTGCTTTGTCCGTGCATCGAGCTGCTCAGGCAATTTCTGAGGCCGGTGGCATCTTTCCACAAGATCCAAAGGAGCTGGTAAAGCTTCCAGGCATTGGTCCGGCCACTGCTGCGGGTATTCGTGCGTTTGCGTTTAATCTGCACGGTGTTTACCTGGAGACTAACGTGCGTACGGTCTTCCTGCACGAGCTGTATCCGCAGGCAGAGGGCGTGCCAGACTCCGAGCTTGTCCCGCTGGTAGAACTAACATGTCCTGCGAGTGTTGCGGATGCGGCGGACGCCGATAGCGCTGCGGGCGCTGATACCGCTGTCGACACCGCCGTGATCGTTGTGGACGCCGACGGCGCCGCGAACGACGCCACAGCGGAGCTCACGCCACGTAGCTGGTACTACGCCCTTCTCGACTATGGCGCGTACCTGAAGAAAACCATTCCCAACCCTTCGCGAAGGTCTAAAAGCCACGTCAAGCAGTCGCGCTTTGAGGGATCTCATCGACAGAAGCGAGCCGAGCTCTTGCGCGTTCTTCTCGCCCATAAAGATGAGGGAGGAGCGGTGTTCGAGACACTTCACCAGGAGCTCTGCCAGATTGAGGTCAATGCGGGGCGAGAAACCCTTGATGAGCAGGTTACCCTTGGCTTACTTGAAGAACTTGCGAAGGAAGGCTTTTGTCAGAAAAATGATGAATACTGGCTACCCTAAATGGTTATAATTCATAGTGCTGACAAAGGGGTCAGTATATGAGCATAAATGCTAATGATTATCATTTGCATTTGTTTGCTAAAGGTAACACAGCGCTACCCAGGCGCTTAACATCGCGCTCACAAGCGCTTTGACATGCGTTGACGTGCCACTCGTTAACGCGGGAGAGGAGAAAAAATGGCAGTAGATTTTGAGAATTCTCAGACAAAGAAGAACCTCGAGGCAGCTTTTGCTGGTGAGTCCCAGGCTACCAACAAGTACAGCTACTATGCTTCCCAGGCTGCAAAAGATGGTTATCAGCAGATTTCTAACATTTTCACCGAGACTTCTGGCAACGAGCGCGTTCACGCTAAACTTTGGTTCAAGTATCTCCATGGCGGCAAGATTCCAGAGACTGCAGAGAACCTCAAGGACGCAGCAGCTGGCGAGAACTACGAGTGGACCACTATGTACGCTGACTTCGCTAAGGTAGCTGAGGAGGAGGGCTTCGCAGAGATCGCTGCTAAGTTCCGTCTTGTCGGCAACATCGAGAAGGCTCACGACGAGCGCTATCAGAAGCTTCTTGAGCGCGTTGAGTCCGGTGAGGTCTTTGAGCGTGAGGGTGTCAAGGTTTGGAAGTGCCTCAAGTGCGGTCACCTGCACGTTGGCGCATCTGCACCAAAG
>CAUTMX010000002.1:0-152760 GCA_963539685.1 uncultured Atopobiaceae bacterium
CGTCATGTATACGTCTTTTTGACAGATTATCTGTCATAGGTGTGTTTTGAACTGCCTCCCATTTCTCGTGTCCAAGAAATGGGAGGCAGTTCATTTCGGCGGTGCGCTTTTCTATTCCAAAATGTAATAACAAATATGAAAAATATGCTGATGACCTCGAGCTTATTCGTCTTTACAAATTACGTACCGCTTGCAGTTGAATGAATACCGTTTAGAGAACATGTTGAGAAATACTGCTTCGTTATCCCTATTTTTTTATCTTTTATTCCAAGATTGTTTTAAGGAGAGAATGAAGAATAGAGGAACAATGAAAGCCAAAAAAGTAGCTGCAGGAATTGTGGTGCTGGTTCTTGTTATTGTTTCCGTTCTCTATGGTGTTGTGGAATATAACTACCACGGACATCTTTATGAGTGGTGTATTCCTGCAATGAGGCGGAATGCTGCTCAGTATTTTATTGATAATTGGCGTTCTGAGTTAGGACAGGAAGATTCAGTCTGGATAAGCCAGTCTGGATTAAATGATTTGAAAGTTGAAGACTTGCAAATCTCTGGTCCGGTTCAATTTGTCTATTCAAAAGACGGAGAACTTTTTTGTAACTCTGTGTATTGGATGATTTCCAAAAATGGACAGTTTATTGGCTATGTGATGCAAGATCTTGGACCACATGCCATAAATGCGCTGTTAGGAAATGCAGAGGCATATCACATTCAATTTAAGAATGCCGATATTTTTAATGCTGCAACGCAAAATGGTCAGAGTAATAGTTGTGTATGTCTAAAGATAATCAATACATCTGATACAAGAGCAAAAACAGACAATATTGATTTGTGTATTGGTAATCAGGTGGCATACTCTCAATCTATGAGCGGAGAAATGCAAGAGTATCAGCGTGATCAACTGTTCCAGGATAAAGATACTGAGTGGATTAATAGAATTAACCAAATTGCTCAGAATGCAAATCTCAATAGTCGAGAAAAACTAACTGACGTCGTGAATTAGCAACATAACAAGAAGGTCAAAAAGACTGCCTCCACTTTGAATTACCTCCCATTTCTTGGATATGAGAAGTGGGAGGTTTTCTTTTACGTTACAGATTGCCGCCACCAAGTTTGTTGTATGACGTAATAACTTTGGTGCGGGTTTTGGTGCCTGGTGGAAAGACGGTATCAAACAAAGGCATGATGCCACGGAAAAGAACGCCACTTTGCACGCGGTGAGAAAGACCTTTTACCGTACGTCTTGACTCTTCAAGCTGTGAGCGGAGCTCCTCAAGGTAAGGGGAGCGACGAGCATAGAACCAGAAAAGACCTGCAAGATCTGAGTTTGGATAGAGCCAAGGCCTGTTGTCTGGTCCTGCAAAATGCGCAATGCAGATATTCTTACGAGCCTCTTCGTATTCTTCTCGCACATCTTTTGGCGCTTGAGCAACAATGTGATCACGGCGTAGGAATTGCCAATCTACCAGGTAATTCCATTTCATATTAATACGAAGATAGTGACCGTTTACAAACCTGTTAAGAACATCTTGATCAAGCCAGCGCCATGCACGCATGGTTGAGACCTTCAGAAACTCCTCAGGAGAAATCTGCTTTCTGATTTCTTCAAGGTTCATCAAAATGACGCCTGCCTGGAAGTAATCGTGAGGATCATCCATACCCAGCTCATTTTTGAGGTAGGGACCAACTGTGGCGTCATAGCCATCAATCTGTCCAATAGTATCGGCGTCACGTGTTGCGCCTACCAAGTATCCTGTGACGTCAATATCGTAGAGCTCTGCAATATCGGTATTAACTACCAGGTCAGAGTCAAGATAGATAGCTTTATTAACGTTGGGAAGCAGCGAGGGAGCAAGCAGTCTGTAGTAAGTTTCTGGTCTAAAGTGACCATGGTGAGGAAGTTCAATATCACCAAGAGCGGCGTCAACATCCAAGAAGCCAACATGTACGTTATCAACAAGCTGTGCCTGACGAGTAAGCGTAATCATGCTAGTAGGAGATAGGTCACGAGTCAAAACAATGATGTCGTAGCGACGCTCAGGATTGACGTTCTCAATGATGGACTGAATTGCTACAGACAAATACGGTACAAAGTTATCGCTGCAGGCAAATACAAGCACAACGTCATTAAGAGCAAGACCCAGCTCATCGGATGAGCTTGCAAGCATTGCTCCAGAAAGTTGCGCTCTGCCAGTTCCAGCAAGGCGTTGTGTGGGTATTTTACGTAATCTTCTCATACGTAAGACTTTAACACTTAGACGCCAAAAACGCCTGCTGCGTTTGTCATTACTTCGGTTTGCACAGAGTATCCACGAGCCTCGCTCAGACCGCTCAGCGCGCGCTTGAGGCTATCCACAATGTCCGCTGCGCTAATATCTGTATGATCGCTGGAAGGAAGGTCAGTCTCGGTAAGAAGCTTATCTTTTGGGTACACCTTAGCGTATTCACGGCCTCGTTTAGTCTTAAGACTCATCTCACCAACAGAGAACCAACAACCAAGCTTAATGGCCCTCTGGAGCTCGTCTGAGCTACCGCTAAACCAATGAATGATAGGAATACACGCCTGAGCAGCTCCTGTTTGCTCAAGAATATCCAGCACCGCATCAACGCTTCTCACGGTGTGCATCGAGAGCACTCGAGGTTGACCATTGCGCGAAAGCTCTGCTGTGCGCTTGCAAATCTTCGTAAAAGTCTTAACCTGCAGTTCTTGCAATCCATCAACACAATAGCGAGAAGAAAAATCTAGTCCAATCTCGCCAATGTAAGGTGCCTGCTCCATAAGCTCTAGCAGGAGCTCAATATCTTTTTCAGTGACGCGCCCATCAGAGATATACCATGGGTGTGCTCCCAGTCCCACACGGACGTTGTCTTGCGTAAGCTGAGGGGCAAGTTCTAGGTAGTCATGAGGAGTAACACCACAGGTAAAGAAACCCAATCCAGCCTCACTAGAACTTCTCGCTACATTGAGTGGGGAGTCCATAAGGTTGGCATGGACGTGAGCATCAAAATACGTGAGGTTACTCATAAGCAAGCCCTGAAAGATGCAAGATGACGTCTGAAGCAATCATTTGACCCATAATAGGAGGGTAGTAGGACATGGTGCCTAGCTTGGCAGATTTGCCCGTTGCGCCTTCTGGTGCAAAAACTGGTCGCGCTGGCTCGGGGGAGTAGAGCACGCGGAAGTCAGCAAGGCCGCGTTTCTTGGACTCTTTTCTCATTACCCTTGCTAGAGCATCGGTATGCGTTTTTGAAAGCGTAGTGATCTCCAGGAGTTCTGGGTGGATTTTATTGCCGCCTCCCATGCTGGAGATGAGGTAGATATTTTTTTTCTGACACCACGCAACAACAGCCAATTTGGCAGAAATGGTGTCGATAGCATCAACTACAACATCTGGTTTTGGAAGAGCAGAGAGCTGCTCGTCAACGTTGTCTTTAAGCAAAAAAGCGTCAAGTGTGACCACATGAGCGTCTGGATTAATGTCCAGAATCATCTCTTTGGTAACGTCAACTTTTCTTTTTCCAATGGTACTCACATAGGCAATAGCCTGCCTGTTTAGGTTGGATGCTTCTACTGCATCGGCATCCACTAAAACAAACGAGCCTACACCGCCTCTGGCCAGCGCCTGAACACAGTTTGAACCAACGCCACCAAGTCCTAAGACCATAACGCAGGAATTTTGAATCTGTCCAAGGCGATCTTTCCCCAGGACAAGTTCAAGTCGAGCAGTGGCTTCAGGAATTGTGGCAGACATAGAACTCCTCATAAAATGTATCTGCAGATAGTATTTATTGTTCAAGAGTATAGAGGGCCTTAAAGTACTGGTTTTGTTGCATAAGTTCCTCAAACGAACCCTTTTCGATAATACTACCTTCCTTCATTACAATAATTTCGTCAAATTTTTTCAGCTGAGCTTCCTCTAAGTTGTGTGTAATAACTAGGCGTAATGTGCCTGTGAGATTTGTTATTGAATTTATAATTTGGTCAGTAGTTGAATGGTCAAGTGCTGATGTAGCTTCATCAAAAAATAGAACTTTAGAACCTTTTAACAAACTTCTTGCAATACAAATTCTTTGACGTTCGCCACCAGAAAGGTTTGAACCTGCTTCACCACATTGATAACTCAGCTTATTTTGTTTAATGAAATCTGTAAGACCAGCTTTTTCACATGCTTGGAAAATAGCATCTTTTGGGTGACTTTCGAACATAGTAATGTTGTCTTCAATTGATGCATTGAATAAGAAATTCTCTTGTTGTACGAGTGAAACATTTTGATAGAGACTCTTTTTATCAATAGTTCTTAACTCTAAGTCATCATAAAATATATTTCCTTGATAACTTAAATTGCTGCCCATGAGCAGATTAAATAAAGTAGATTTTCCAGATCCTGATATTCCAACAATCGCATAACTTTTATTAGGCAGAAGTTTGATTGATAAATTTTTCAGCACAGCTTTATTTTGTTCGTAAGCAAATGAAAGATTGTTGATGAATATTCCTTTTGTAACTTTATCTAATGTCTGTTGTCCCTCTTCTTCTTCATTGTCAGCAAGAGTCTCAGAAAATTTTAAAATCAAATCATTTGAAGCCTTACGTGATGCGAGTACCGGTGGAATTGTTTGTAAAGGGAGACTAATGTAATTCATAAGTAACGTAGCCATAAGAATTACACCAGGTGTTACTCCTTGATTTGAAATACAAAGATATGTACCAGCAATTAAAACAGCCCATTGAGACAAGCCAAAAGCACTCCAACTCAGAGTATTAATGAATCGAGTAGTTTTTCTACTTTCTCTTTTTGAGCTTTCAAGAGCGGTATTGTCTTTCTCAAAAAGTCTCACTGCAGCCTTTGTTGCTCCGTAAGCTTTTATCAAAGGAAAGCCTTTTACTAGATCAGTGACTTGGGCAATGAATTGGCTAGTTTTCGCAGAAGATTCTTTTTGAATTTTACCGAGTGTTCCACCTAGCTTTACGCCAATGATTAGAGGAAGAATTGAAGCGGCAATAGCTACCATAGTTAATGGAATGCTTTGAACCATGAGCATTATGAGGGCCACAATGAAAGATATACTATCGCTTACCAAAGAAAACATCTGTTCAAGATATGTAGTCTCTATAGTATTTAAATCATTAGTAAGTGCAGATACATAAACGGAACTACCACTTGCTTCAAACGAGTTTATACCTTTTTTCAGCATGTATTTAAATGCGGTGTTGCGATAAGAGTTAGCAGCATGATAGAGATAATTAGGAACAAAATAACGAACCACTAATTTATTTGTAATTGCTGAGATTGTTAATATGGCGGCAAATAGACAACCTTGTAGAAAATCATTAAATGATCCTGACACAGCGGAATTCATGAGAATTGAAGTTATATAGGGAGAACATACCGTAACTAGTTCTAGAGAAGTCGTAAAGAAAAAAGAGCCAAATAATAACTTTTTGTTACTCCAAAACAGACTCCGCTTAAGGTCATTTTGAATTTCTTTAACAGTGCTTTTCATGTCAAACCTTCTTTACCTGTAGAAAAAGTTGTTGACTATACTTTTGATTTAAATGTTGTTGATTTTTTCAATCAATTTTAGTGTTTGATATGTTTGCTATGGCTTCTTTCAGCTAAAACTTTGAATTGAATGTTGTGACAAATCAATACTACTACTTTTTATACAAAGTGTAATTTTTTATATGTAATATTAAAATTACATTAATATATTCCCCTAAACCACATCTGTTTTAATGCATTATACTGTTCAAATGGTTAATAGGAATACTGCTAAAAGCATATGAAAGGCAAGATTACTGTGGAAGAAATGCCCAAGAATTATGATCCTCAGGCAGCTGAGCCTGAGCTCATTGAAAAGTGGATAAAGGCAGATTGCTATGGTCGTAGCAAGGGAACTGAAGACCGTACAGTAGTTATCCCTCCACCAAACGTTACCGGCATCCTTCACATGGGACATGCCATGGATGACACCATCCAGGACACCTACATTCGTTATTCTCGCATGCGTGGTTATTCAACTCGTTGGATTCTTGGAACAGATCACGCAGGCATTGCAACCCAGACTAAGGTTGATAAGAAGCTTAAGTCAGAGGGTATTTCTCGCCTTGAGATTGGTCGCGAGAAGTTCCTGGAGGCTTGCTGGGATTGGACGCGCGAGTACGGCGGAACCATTATTTCTCAGATTAAACGCATGGGCTGCTCCATTGATTTTAATGACGAGAAGTTCACTATGTCTCCTGAGTACACTCAGGCAGTGCGTAAGGTCTTTGTTGACTGGTATCATGACCAGCTCATTTATCGCGGTAAGCGCATCGTAAACTGGTGTCCTCATTGCGAGACTTCAATCTCAGATGATGAAGCAGAGTACGCTGACGAGAAGGGCCATCTTTGGTACCTGCGTTATCCGCTCAAAGAGCCTGTTAATGGCGTTGAGTACATTACCGTAGCAACTACTCGTCCAGAGACCATGCTGGGTGATACGGGCGTGGCTGTTTCTCCTCAAGATCCAGAAAAGGCTGATCTTGTTGGAAAGACTGTTATTCTGCCTATTGTTGACCGAGAGATTCCAATTTTCTCTGACTGGCATGTTGATGCAGGCTTTGGTACCGGTTTTGTTAAGGTAACCCCAGCTCATGACCCTAATGACTTTGCTATGGGTCAGACTCATAACCTTGAGCAGATCAACATTTTTGATGAGCACGCTGTTGTTGTTGATGGCTATGGTGAGTTCTCTGGTCTTGATAGAGATCAGGCTCGTGAGGCTATTGTTGCTTGGTTTGAAGAGCATGGCCTGCTTGATCACGTTGAAGATCTTGATCACTCCGTTATGCATTGCTACCGCTGCGGCACAACTCTTGAGCCATGGCTCTCTGAGCAGTGGTTTGTTGCTGTCGATAAGCTCAAAGAGCCCGCAGCACAGGTAGTCAAAGACGGTCAGGTTACCTTCCACCCAGAGCGTTGGACTCAGACCTACCTCACTTGGATGGAGAATCTCCGTGACTGGAACATCTCCAGGCAGCTTTGGTGGGGACACCGTATTCCTGTGTTCTACTGCGATGATTGTGGCTGGCAGGATGCTCTTATGGAAGACACTGGCGTCTGTCCAAAGTGCGGCGGTCATCACGTTCATCAGGATGAGGACGTTCTGGATACCTGGTTCTCTTCTCAGCTGTGGACTTTTGCTACACAGGGCTGGCCAGATCATCCTGAGCAGCTTGAGGGTCACCACCCAACACAGGTCCTGGTAACCGCTCGAGACATCATTGCTCTTTGGGTTGCTCGCATGATTATGAGCTCGCTCTACTTCACCAAAGAGATTCCATTCCACGATGTCTACATCTACGCAACCATTTTGGCCAAGGACGGCAGCCGCATGTCCAAGTCAAAGGGTAACGGCGTAGACCCTATGGATCTGATTGCTAAGTATGGTGCAGACGCAATGCGTTATAACCTGCTTACGCTTATCACTAACAACCAGGACGTCAAGTTTGATGCTGTCCTTGATAAGAAGACTCGCGAGCTTATTGAGTCTCCAAGAACTGATCAGGCACGTTCATTTGTTACTAAGATTTGGAATGCAAGCCGCTTTGTTCAGATGAACCTTGACGGCTACACTGCCGGTATGCCAAAGGCAGAGACGCCTGAAGATGCATGGATGTTCTCGCGCCTTGCAAAGGTTGTGGCAGAGACAACCGAGCAGCTTGAGACCTATGGCTTTGGTGAGTATGCCCGCAACATTCAGTCCTTCTTCTGGAATGATGTTTGCGACTGGTACATTGAGCTCTGCAAGGGTCGCCTTCTAGACGGAACTCCTGAGGAGCGCCTGCAGGTTCAGCGCAACCTTGTCTTTGTCCTGGACGTCAGCATGAGGCTTCTGCATCCTGCAATGCCATTTGTTACCGAGAGCGTTTGGGATGCTCTTCCTGCATCCGGTCTTCTGAGTCACGACGCAGAGTTCCTGATGATCTCTGAGTGGCCAGACCCACAGAAACTTGCCAACTTTGTTGACGAGGCAGCTGAGCATAACTTCTCGCTTGCTAAGACCGTTGTTTCTGCTGTTCGTTCTTCTCGCGCACGTTATAGGTTGTCTCCAAAGACAGATCTTGCTGTTGTGGTTAAAGCTCCAGCACAGGATGTTGCAGCTCTGAAGGAGCAGGCAGCCTTCATTCAGAACGTTGGCCGTGTAAGCTCGCTTGAGGTTGCTGAGGCTCCTCAGAAGCCCGCCGGTTCTGTTTCTGTCACCGACGCTGGCCTTGAGATGTACGTTGTTCTGGGCGAGCTTGTTGACCTTGCTGCAGAGGCTAAGCGTCTTCAGAAAGATCTTGAGTCCGCAAAGAAGGAGCTTTCTGGTGTGGAGCGTACCCTTGCTAACGAGGGCTTTGTTGCTAAGGCAGCGCCTGAAGTTATCGAGAAGAAACGTGCGCGCGCAGAAGAACTTACTACGCTTGTTGCTCAGCTAGAGCAGCAGATTGCTGACTTCTCATAGGTAAAACTTGATGCGGTGTAACAGCCGCATCATGTGTTTAGTACGTGCATGCAGTCCACTTTAGGTTAGGAACAACATGTCTGAGGTTACATCTGATATCGAGATTGCTCAATCATCCGAGATGCTTCCCATCTTTGAGGTGGCAAAGCGTGCGGGTATTCCAGAGGATTTGCTGGAGCCTTATGGTCGCTATAAGGCAAAGCTTGATGCACGTGCTTTGGCAGATAAGCCTCTTCGCGGCAAGCTTGTGCTGGTAACTGCCATTAACCCAACGCCAGCGGGCGAGGGAAAGACCACTACCTCGGTAGGTCTGGCAGATGCCTTGACCAGCTTGGGACAGTCTGCCATGTTGGCTCTTAGAGAGCCTTCTTTGGGCCCTGTTTTTGGTGTCAAGGGCGGTGCTGCAGGTGGCGGCTATGCCCAGGTAGTTCCTATGGAGGACATCAACCTTCACTTTACCGGAGACTTCCACGCTATTGGCGCTGCAAACAACCTTTGCGCCGCCATGCTGGATAACCACATCAAGCAGGGTAATAGCCTCAACATTGATCCACGCCGTGTGGTGTGGAAGCGCTGTGTTGACATGAACGATCGCCAGCTCAGAAATGTTGTTGACGGCCTTGGTGGTATTGCTGACGGAATGCCAAGACAAGACGGCTTTGATATTACCGTTGCTTCCGAGGTCATGGCTGTATTCTGCCTTGCTTCGGGCATCAAAGACCTTAAAGAGCGCCTGGGTAGGATGGTTATTGCCTACACCTATGACCGCAAGCCTGTTACCGTCAGAGATATCCACGCAGAGGGCGCTATGACAGCACTGCTCAAAGACGCTATTCAGCCTAACCTGGTACAGACGCTTGAGCACACACCTGCTCTTGTCCACGGCGGTCCTTTTGCCAACATTGCTCACGGTTGCAATACGGTTGAGGCAACAAAGACTGCTCTTCGTCTTGCAGATTATGTTGTTACCGAGGCAGGCTTTGGTGCAGACCTTGGTGCCGAGAAGTTCTTGGACATCAAATGTAGAGCTACTGGTCTTGTTCCATCGGCTGTTGTTCTGGTGGCAACTGTTCGTGCTCTTAAGTACAACGGAGGCGTTGCTAAAGCAGACCTTAACCAGCAAAACGTTGAGGCTCTTAAAGAAGGTATTCCTAACCTGCTTCGTCACGTTGACAACATCCAGACCGTCTATGGACTTCCTGTAGTTGTTGCCATCAATGCATTCCCAACCGATACCGCTGAAGAGCTTGCTCTGGTAGAGGAGGAGTGCAAGAAGCGTGGCGTAAACGTAGTACTGTCTGAGGTTTGGGCAAAGGGCGGAAAGGGTGGTCAGGCTTTGGCAGAAGAGGTCATGCGCCTTTGCCAGACTGAGTCCAAACTCACCTTTGCTTACGATGTCAAAGAGTCTTTAAAGCAGAAGATTACAGACATTGCTACCAAGATTTACCACGCTGATGGCGTTGAATTTGCTCCAAGTGCCGCCAAGCAGCTTCAGCAGCTTGAAGAGCTTGGCTTTGGTGAGCTTCCTATTTGTATGGCAAAAACTCAGTACTCATTTACTGATGATCAGACTAAATTGGGTGCTCCAGAAAACTTTAAGATTACCGTGCGAGAAGTTCGTGTTTCTGCAGGTGCTGGCTTTGTGGTCTGCCTTACGGGCTCTATCATGACCATGCCAGGACTTCCAAAGGTTCCTGCTGCAGAGCACATTGATGTTCTTGATGATGGAAGAATTGTGGGTCTTTTCTAATGTCTTATCCCTCTTCACCTGAAGAAGTAGCGTTTACAACCTATAGTGCAGATTCTTATGCGCAACACCTTGCTGCTAAAGAGCCTATTCCTGGCGGCGGTAGCGCTGCCGCTTATGTAGGTGCGCTTGCAGTATCCTTGGCTTCAATGGCTGGTGTCTACGCACAAGGAAAACCTGCCTATGCTCAGCATGAAGACGATCTTGCAAAATACATTGCTCGAGCTAGTGCGCTCCGTCAGGACTTTATGGAGTTGATGGACGAGGACTCTCGTCAGTTCTTGCTGGTTTCAAGTGCGTTTAGCGTGCCCAAAGATGACCCAAAGCGAGCAGAAATTGTTGAGGACGCCCTTAAAGAGGCAGCTCAGCCACCACTAAAGGTTATGAGAAAAGTCTGCGAGTCCATTGAACTTCTCGAAGAGATGCTTATTAAGGGCTCCCGTATGCTTTTGTCTGATGTGGGCTGCGGTGCTGCCTTGGCACGTGGCGCTTTGATTGCCGCTTCTCATACGCTGTTTGTAAACACTCGTTCTATGCATGATACGGCGTACGCTCAAACGCTGCTTGATGAGGCGGATAAGCTTCTGGACACCTATGTATCACGAGCTGACGCCGTAAGTGATGCAGTAAGTGCACAGCTGAGACAGGAGGCATAATATGAGCTCAGAGACTACTTCACAGGAGCTTCGTGGTGCTCCTGTTGCCAAGGCAATAACTGAAGAACTTGCTGCTCAAGTTCAGGAGCTCCGTGCACAAGGCGTGACTCCTAAGCTGGTTATTGTTCGCATTGGACAGAAAAGCGATGACCTTACCTATGAGCGCGCAGCATATACGCGTGCGGAGAAGGTGGGCTTTGAAGTTGAAACCATTGAGCTTCCAAAAGATGCTACACAAGAGCAGGTAAATAGCGCGTTTGATCAGGTTTCCGCCGACGCTTCGGTACATGGTTGTCTGCCTATGCGTCCTTTTCCTGCTGGTATTGATGAGCATGAAGCGCTTCAGCATCTAGCTCCAGAAAAAGATGTTGATTGTGCAACTGATTCTATGCTGCTGGCAACGCTTTGCGGAACTCCTGGCGCACTGGGACCTTGCACCGCAGAGGCAGTTCTCGCGCTTCTCGATTTCTACCAGGTACCCCTTGAGGGTGTGCCTGTTGCAGTTGTTGGTCGCTCTAACGTTATTGGTCGTCCGGTAGCTGCGCTTTTAAGCGCCAGAAATGCCACGGTGACAGTGTGCCACAGCAAGACAAAAGACCTTGCCACTACGCTTAAACAGGCAGACGTTATAGTTGTGGCCGCAGGTCGTGCGCATCTTATTGGAGCAGACTGTGTAAGAGCTGGTCAGACTATCATTGACGTGGGCATTAACTGGGATGAAGACGCTCAAAAGCTTGTTGGCGATGTCAATACAGAGCAGGTAGCGCCACTGGTGAGCGCTTATACTCCCGTTCCTGGCGGTGTAGGCAGCGTAACTACTGCAATTCTTGCTCGCCATGTTGTTGCTGCAACTCAAAGAACGCTTGCATAAGAATGAAAGGTAGGTTGCCCCGTGGCAGCAGAGAATAACTATAAAGAGCTTGACCAAGAGCGCGTAAAAGCCGCGGTCAAGGAGTTTTTGCTTGCTATTGGCGAGGATCCAGAGCGAGAAGGTCTGCTTGACACGCCAGATCGTGTTGCTCGTGCTTGTGTGGAGCTCTTTGGTGGCATGCAGGAAGATCCTGCGGCTCATCTGCGTAAACAGTTCCATGAAGAGGGCAATAAAGAGATGGTTATTGTTCGCGACATTCCATTCTCGTCTACCTGTGAACATCACATTTTGCCTTTTGTGGGTAAAGCACACGTCTGCTATATCCCGCAGAATGGCCGCATTACCGGCCTTTCCAAGATTGCTCGCTGCGTCAGTGGATATTCTCGCCGTCTGCAGGTGCAGGAGCGCCTTACGGGCCAGATTGCAGACGCTATGGTAGAAGAGCTTGATCCTCTGGGCGTTTTGGTGGTTATGGAGGCCGAGCACACGTGCATGAGCATGCGCGGCATTAGGGCGTCGGGTGCTTTGACCACCACATCTGCGGTTCGTGGCGTTTTTAAGACTAACGAGAAAACCCGTGCAGAGGCTATGCGTCTGCTTGGTCTATAAGAGGTCTGTGTAATGAGTTATTCCGTCCCTTTTTCTGTGCCTGAGCTGAGCTATGAGCAGTCTTTAAAGGTGCTTCACGATACAAAGAAGTTTGGCATTCAGCCCTTGCTGGAGAGCGTAGAAGACATGCTCAAAGAGCTGGGTAACCCTGACCTCTGCTTCAAGAGTGTTCAGATTGCAGGCACTAACGGTAAAACGTCTACCTCCAGATATACGGCAGCCCTGCTCAAAGGAGAGGGTCTCAAGACCGCTCTGTATACGTCTCCCGAGCTCATCAGCTATACCGAGCGCATGGAGATCAACGGCACGCCTGTCTCAGAGGAAGCCTTTGCTCACGGTGTCTCTGCAGCTCAGGTGGCAGGGGAGCGCGTCAACGCTCAGCGAACTGCCCTAGGCGAGCGCCCTTATGACATCACCGAGTTTGACCTCTTGACCGTTGCAGCCCTGGTTGTCTTTGCCGAGGCAGAGATTGACGTTTGCGTGCTTGAGTGCGGCATGGGCGGCAGGTGGGACGCAACAAGCGCCGCTCAAAACATTACCTCCGTGGCCATCACGGGTGTTGGTCTGGATCATACGCGCATCTTAGGCGATACCCTTGAGGCCATTGCTGGCGAGAAGGCCGCCATTATCAAGCCTGGTCGCACCTGCGTGCTTGGTGTGGGAACGACAACTCCTCAGAGCGTTCAGGACGTATTTTTGTCCCAGGCAGCTTCTGCGGGCGTTGTCCCAACTCTTCTTGTAGCTGACAAGTCAGAAGACGTTGAGGGAGAGGTTTCTGCTGGTCAGTCGTCTGACCATCCAGAGCTGCCTCACGCACATTTCTTTATCACCAAAAAGCCCAAGAGTATCGGATTTCCGCTTGAGCTTACGGTTGTGACGCCGCGTGCAACCTACGAGGATCTTGCCGCACTTAAACCAAGCTATCAGGCAGCAAATATTGCTCTGGCAACCTGTTTGGCTGAGGATTTTCTCGGTCGTCCACTTGATGTGGAGAAAGCGTTTTTCTCCACAACCAGGTGCCCTACACCTGGTAGGTTCCAGCTGCTTCAACCTAAGCCTTTGGTGCTTATCGACGCAGCTCACAATCCTCAGTCAATCGAGACGTTCTTAACTGCTATCCGCTCAATTGAGCCAGAAGCAGCCAATCGACCTATGCTTTTGACTGCTGTTTTTGCAGATAAAGACGTTAAGGGCATCGCAGAACTTCTCGCCAAAGAGTTCCCTGAGGTGGCGGTAACCCAGACAGATAACGATCGCGCCATGGATGCAGAAGAGCTTGCTGAGCTGTACAAAGCCTGCGGCGCCAACGTGGTAGCGGTCTACAAAAGCGTCCCTGAGGCAGTGGACGCCTTGCGCGAGAAGGGCTTTGTGGCATGTGGAACAATTTCACTTGCTGGCGAGGTTGCTGCACAATTTGGTGATGCTTTGGTAAAATAAATTTATCTGCGACATTTCGCTCATTTTTGAGGCAGTTTGTCGTACGATTTAGGAGAGAACAAAAAGCCAGCAGAAGGGGCTGTCAGATGCAGGAGATTCTTGATCAGATTATTACACCTGAGGTACGTATGGTTATTTACCTCATGGTTATTTGCGTCGTAATGCTTTATATCCTTTCTATCATCTACGTTATTCGCGATGCTCAGCGTCGTGGCGCAGAGCCTTGGTGGATGTGGGCAGTCATTTCTGTTGTTCCTGTTGTTGGTCTGCTTGCTTACGTTATTTTGCGTCCAAGCAGCTACCTCATTGACCGTGAGGAGCAGGACTTGGATATTGCCCTTCGTGAGCACCAGCTGTCTCACTACGGCATTTGTCCTAAGTGCTCCGCTCCAATTGACCGCGATTTTATCGTGTGCCCAATCTGCAATACGCAGGTTAGAAACGTTTGCCCAACATGCCATCGTCCACTGAATGCAGACTGGAAGGTTTGCCCTTACTGCCGTACTCGCATTCAATAACGTTTGGTTTTGTTCTTTATGATGGCAATCTGGTGTTTTACAACAGAGACTATGTAGGCGTCTGCTCCTAAGCTCCCGTGTGAGCAGAGTAGGCGCCGTGCCTGTTTCTATGAGTATCTACCTTTGAGGGGTTTTACATGAAGGTTTTATATAACGACGGCCATGTTGGCGAGATTAACGATGCAGCTGAAGAGCTTGAGGTTATTCGCCACGATGCAGCTCACCTGCTTGCTCAGGCTTTGAAGCGTTTGTATCCTCACGCACAGTTTGCCTATGGTCCAGCAACCGAAAATGGTTTCTACTATGACGTTGATCTTGGAGATACCAAGGTTAACGAGGACGATTTCCCAGCTATCGAAGATGAGATGAAGAAGATCGTCAAAGAGAACCTCAAGATTGAGACGTTTGAGCTTCCTCGCGACGAGGCTATTGCCTACATGAAGGAGCGCGGCGAGTCTTACAAGGTTGAGCACATTGGCGATCTTGCTCCTGACGCACACATCACCTTCTACAAGCAGGGTGAATACGTTGACATGTGCGTTGGCCCTCACATGCTCTACACCAAGGGTGTTAAGGCTTTCAAGCTGACCAGCATTTCTGGCGCCTATTGGAAGGCCGATAAGAACAACAAGATGCTCACCAGAATTTATGGTGTTGCCTTTGGTTCCAAAGAGGAGCTTGCTCAGTACCTCAAGATGATTGAAGAGGCCGAGAAGCGCGACCACAGGAAGATTGGCCGCGAGATGGAGCTCTTTATGATGTCCGACTTTGGTCCAGGTTCTCCATTCTGGCTTCCAAACGGCATGGCTCTGCGCAACGCTCTGACCGATTACTGGCATGAGATGCAGGCTCGCTTTGGCTACCAGGAGGTTCAGACTCCACTGATCCTCTCGCGTTCCCTGTGGGAGACCTCTGGTCACTGGGACCACTACAAAGAGAATATGTATACCACCACGGTAGATGAAGAGGACTTTGCCATTAAGCCTATGAACTGCCCTGGTGCATGCTTGATTTACAAGTCTAAGCCACGTTCTTATAGGGACCTTCCTATGAAGCTGGCTGAGGCTGGTCTTGATCACCGTTACGAGATGAAGGGTGCTCTGCACGGTCTGTTCCGTGTTCGTGAGTTTACTCAGGACGACGCACACCTCTTTATCCGCCCTGATCAGATTACTGAGCAGGTCACGGATGCGTCCCACCTCATCACTGCTTACTATGCTCAGTTTGGCTTCCCATACCGCGTTGAGCTTTCTACACGCCCAGAGGATTCTATGGGTTCTGACGAGGATTGGGAGCGCGCTGAGCAGGGCCTTCGTGACGCACTTGAGTCTATGGGCATTGAGTACGTTGTCAACGAGGGCGACGGTGCGTTCTACGGTCCTAAGATTGACTTCCATCTAACCGACTGCCTCGGCCGTTCTTGGCAGTGCGGTACCATCCAGCTTGACTTCCAGCTGCCTCACAACTTCCAGCTCGAGTACATTGACTCCGACGGTACCAAGAAGCAGCCAATCATGATTCACCGCGCTGGCTTTGGTTCCTTCGAGCGCTTCATTGGTATTCTGACCGAGAACTACGAAGGCAAGTTCCCTGTCTGGCTGAGCCCATGCCAGGTCAAGGTTCTTCCTGTTTCTGAGAAGTCTCGTCCTTATGCTCATGAGGTTGCCGAGAAGCTCGCAGCTGCTGGTATTCGCGTTAAGGTCGACGACCGTGACGAGAAGATCGGCTATAAGATTCGTGAGGCTCGCTCACTTGACCGTGTTCCTTACATGCTCATCCTTGGTGAGCAGGAGGTTGAGGCAGGAAACATTTCTGTCCGCGATCGCTCCAACGAGACTCATGTCGCAGAGCTTGATGAGTTCATTGCTCAGGTTGTCAAAGAGAATGCTGAGCGCGTTGGTTAATAGGGTTTCAGACAAAGTACGGGTTACGGGCGGTACCGCACAGGATGGCGCAGGTGGCACGAAGAGTGTCGGCGCAATCGAAGGCGTTACGCAAACCACAACCGACGTTGTCACGCAGACCGTAACCGATGTGATGAAAACCGCAACTGAGGTTGTAGCTGAATACGTAAAAATGACAGGGGCAGGCCGTGCGCGGCTTGTCCCTGTTTCATATGTAGATGAACTTCTCGCCACACTGATTGCAGGCAGAGCAACCGTCGTGGAGCCGCTTATTGGCGTGCCTGTTGAGGTATGCGACATCAAGGGTAGAGCTGCAGCAGGGGAGCTGCTTGTAGCGGATGTGCGCGCGATTGGCGCCGAGTTTAGTCCTGCGTGTCGCTTGGGAGCAGAACTTGCGGTGGCCGCGGATGCTCGGGTGCCGGGATATGTTGTCGTGTGCATGCGGAAGTGCTGCATACCTTGGGTAGCAGAGGCAGTTGAAGCCAAGGCGAGCTCTACAGAGGACGTGACGGTTTCTGCCACAGGAGCGGAAGAGCAGGCGAGTGCACGGGTTTCTCGCCACGCGGCGAGCGACGCGGCGCAGGTGGTTGCCGCGTACCTGGCGTGCCATCCACGCGTCGAGGCGGTGCGTTATCCGGGCCTCAAAGCGGATCCGAGCTTTGCGCGCGCAACGTCGCAGCTGGTGGGTGGATTTGGCCCGTATGTGGATTACACGTGGAAAGAATCGCCAGGTGAATGGCATAGATTTACAGCAACAGATGAAGACGTCAGAACGCAGATTATAAATTTTGAGAGACTCGGTTAACGGTAAGCACTTGTTTAGCAGACCTTGGTATAATTTGAATTAATGTTCCTAAACAGAAGGGGATTTTATGGCAAAGAAGGCTACTCAAATTGAGGATGTTGATACTTTGCTCAAGCGCCTCGAAGAGATGCGTGAGGCACAGGCAGAGTTTGCAACATTTACTCAGGAGCAGGTCGATAAGATTTTCTATGAAGCTGCTCTTGCGGCCGAGAAAAATCGTATCCCTCTTGCTCGCATGGCAGTTGAAGAAACTGGCATGGGTGTAATGGAAGACAAGGTTATCAAGAACCATTACGCAGCAGAGTACATTTACAACAAGTACAAGGACATGAAGACCTGTGGTGTTGTAGAGGATGATCCAGCTGCAGGTTATCGAGTTGTAGCCGAGCCAATGGGTATCGTAGCTGCAGTTATTCCAACTACTAACCCAACTTCTACCGCAATTTTCAAGACACTTCTTGCTCTGAAGACAAGAAACGCCATTATCATTTCCCCACACCCACGCGCTAAAGAGTGCACCATTGCTGCCGCTCGTATTGTTCGCGATGCTGCCGAGAAGGCCGGCTGCCCCAAGGGCATTATCGACTGGGTACCAGCTCCTACCATTGATATGACTGCAGCAGTCATGAGCAACGCCGATATCATCCTGGCAACCGGTGGCCCAGGTATGGTTAACGCAGCTTACTCTTCTGGTAAGCCAGCTCTGGGCGTTGGACCTGGTAACACTCCTGTTATCATCGACGATACTGCAGACATCAAGCTTGCAGTTAGCTCCATCATTCACTCCAAGACCTTCGACAACGGTATGATTTGCGCTTCCGAGCAGTCTGTTACCGTTCTTGACAGCGTATATGACCAGGTTAAGAAGGAGTTTGCTGATCGTGGCTGCTACTTCCTCCAGGGCAAAGAGCTTGACGCTGTCCGTAAGACCGTCATTGTTAACGGCGCTGTTAACGCAGGTATTGTTGGTAAGTCTGCTCACTTCATTGCAAAGACCGCTGGTGTTGATGTTCCAGAGAAGACCAAGGTCCTTATTGGTGAGGTAACCTCCGTTGAGCCTTCAGAAGAGATGGCTCACGAGAAACTTTCTCCAGTTCTTGGTATGTATCGAGCAAAGACTTTTGACGAGGCTATTGCTAAGGCAGAGCGTCTTGTTGCTGATGGCGGCTACGGTCACACCAGCTCTCTTTACGTCAACATCAACGAGAAAGAGAAGATTGCTAAGCATCAGGAGGCAATGAAGACCTGCCGTATCCTGATCAATACTCCTTCCTCTCAGGGTGGTATTGGAGACCTCTACAACTTCAAGATGGCTCCATCCCTAACCCTTGGCTGCGGCACCTGGGGCGGCAACTCCGTCTCCGGCAACGTTGGCCCACAGCACCTGCTTAATTACAAGTCTGTTGCAGAGAGGCAAGAGAATATGCTTTGGCTTCGTGTACCTGAGAAGGTCTACTTCAAGAGGGGCTGCATGCCTCTTGCTCTCCGTGAGCTCAAAGAGGTCTATAACAAGAAGCGCGTCTTCATTGTCACAGACCAGTTCCTATACAAGAGTGGCTTCACCAAGACTATCGAGGAGACCCTGGATTCCCTGGGTATTGTTCACTCTTCATTCTGGGATGTTGCTCCAGACCCAACCCTTCAGTGCGCTCTTGAGGGTGTAGCTCGCATTCGCTCCTTCGAGCCAGACTGCATTATCGCAATCGGCGGCGGTTCTGCTATGGACGCAGGTAAGATTATGTGGTCCATGTACGAGAACCCAGAGGAGAAGTTTGAGGACATGGCAGCGGACTTCTTGGATATCCGTAAGCGTGTCTACAACTATCCTAAGATGGGCAACAAGGCATTCTTCGTTGCAATCCCAACCTCTTCTGGTACCGGTTCCGAGGTAACTCCATTTGCCATCATCACTGATGCTGACAACGGCGTTAAGTACCCACTTGCAGACTACGAGTTGCTGCCTAACATGGCAATCGTTGATACCGACAACATGATGAGCCAACCTAAGGGCCTGACCTCTGCTTCTGGTATCGATGTTCTTACTCACTGCCTCGAGGCATTTGTTTCCATGATGGCATCTGACTACACAGATGGCATGGCTCTTCGCGGCATGAAGCTGGTCTTTGAGTATCTGCCACGTGCTTACGACAATCCAAACGATGTCGAGGCACGCGACCACATGGCAAACGCTTCTTGCCTGGGCGGCCTTGCATTTGCTAACGCATTCCTGGGTGTCAACCACTCCATGGCTCACAAGCTGGGCGCTTTCCACCACATTCCACACGGTTGGGCAAACGCAGTTATCCTTACTCGCGTTATGCGCTACAACGCAGCTGAGCGCCCAACAAAGATGGGTACTTTCCCACAGTACGATCACCCACACACTCTTGCACGTTATGCTGAGGCGGGTCGTTTCTGCGGTGTTACCGGTAAGGATGACCGTGAGGTCTTTGAGAACTTCGTCAAGAAGATTGAGGAGCTCAAGGCATACATTGGCGTCAAGGAGACCATCAAGGATTACGGCGTAGATGAGAAGTACTTCCTTGATACCCTGGACGAGATGTCTGAGCAGGCATTCGATGACCAGTGCACTGGCGCAAACCCACGCTACCCACTTGTCTCCGAGATTCGCGAGCTCTACCTGGATGCTTACTACGGTCGCGAGCCAGGCTTCTACGAGGACTAATCCTCGCACCCGCGCGCCGCGTCGCTAGCACGTCCGCCTCGGAGCTCCCACCGCGGAGCGCCCACCGCGAAGCGCGTAAAGCACAAAGCAAGAGCCGGTTACCTAAAACCCAGGTAACCGGCTCTTTTGTTGGCTTTCTAAACCTTCTACCTAATCGCCCGAGGGGCAAATTTAATTGGACCTACGATTACGGATTCGCAAAACACATCTATGTCACTTAATCTGTCAAAAAAGGCTATACATTGCTCCAAAAATGCGTGTTTAGTGCAGAATATCTTCATTTGATGTGCTATTGACACTTGAATTCTCATTGCTAGTGCAACAACAAAAGACAAGGTAGTGACCCATGGGTCTACAATGGCGCTTACGACAACGTTCATTGAAAGGAATTCCATGGGTCACTATAGCCATCTTAGCATTGAAGAGCGCGAAGACATTATGGTCTGGTGGAAAAATCATGAAAGTATAAGCCAGATTGCTCGTAAGCTCGGACGGAACAAATCAAGTATTTCACGGGAGATTAAAAGGAACGGTTGGACAATCATTGGAGTAGCGCATCTTTGTTATAGGGCCTCGACTGCCCAGAGAAAAACCGATGTTCGACGCCAGGCTTGCAAGAAACGGACACTACTCGATGATCCAAACCTTCGTGCACGTATTGTCTTTCTTATCTGTAGTCGCCACTTCTCACCTGAGCAGATTGCAGGCAGACTACACTTAGAGCTTTCCTACGCTCCTGTCAGCTGTAGCACTATATATAGAGCCATACACTCAGGGAAACTAGACTGTGAACTTCCAGGTGTACAGTCTGTACGAAGAAGACTCAGACACCGAGGTAAACGACGACATACAAAACACCTCATAGAGCGCAGAGGAAAAATACGAATAACCCATGAACTTATCGAAAGACCAAAAGAAGTTGCAGATCGCCAACGCATTGGAGACTGGGAAGGAGATACTGTCATCGGTAAAGCTAAAGGGCCACGCCTGGTCACACAAGTTGACCGTATGAGCGGCTACCTTGTTGGTGGCAAAGCTGCATCAGGGTCTAGTGCCGATGTCAATGTAGCTATACAGCAAGCTTTGAGAGGTGAGGTAGTAAAAACCATAACGCTTGATCGTGGATCTGAGTTTGCCCGCGCAGCAGAACTTCAAGAAGCTATTGGAGTAAGTATCTACTTCTGTCTTCCACATCATCCCTGGCAAAGAGGTACCAATGAAAATACTAACGGTCTCATCAGAGAGTATTTTCCAAAAGGTACAGATCTCTCATCGATTAGTGATAGAGAGATTGAGGCAGTATATAATGAACTCAACTTAAGGCCACGTAAGCGTCTGGGTTGGAAGTGCCCTTGGGAAGTCTACCATCATCAAACGTTGCACTTGCTTTGAGAATTCAAGCATCGAATTTTGCAGATTATCTGACTTTGCTGTGTTGTCACATAGGGCAATTTAGGGATAGTTAAACTTTATATATTAGTTCATTCATAAATCTGTATATTGAATCAAGTTTATTCATCAGAATGAATTGCTCATGAGAATACTGGCGCAGCGTCCGCTTGATCCGGTACAGATTGCTGTCTCCCAAGTCTTTTTTAATGCTCAGGAACATATTTTGCATTGCCAGCTGATTCCTGTAGATATCCGCATTTACAAAGTACTCTTTAATACTCACCGAGTTCAGTTCATTAGTTCTTTGATAATCTTTTCTTTGCTGGTAGAAGTCATCATGATACGCACCGTTATATTCGATAGCCACTAAATTTAATCCAGACAAATTTGACTTAGACATCTTGCCAAAAAGTAAATCTAATCTTCTTTCCTTAGCTTGTAACTCCGGGTTTATCTGGTCTTTTATTACATACGATTTATTCAACGCAATCGGCATTTGATTGAAACCACCTTCACAATATGGGAGAGCAGATCTAATTGCCATCTTTACTTCCATGGGAGAGGCTGCATCAGAAAAGAAAAAGCGCATATTCTTTTGTGTGACATGCAATCCAGGAGAATAAGATTCAAGCGCATTTAATAGAGAGGCAAGCTCTTCCGCACTTACCAACGGCGTATTAAATTCGCAGAGGTCACCGTTTGGGAGATGACCATAACTAGCCATCATTAAATTCGCAAGCACAATTTGATGAAGAGCACTTTTATTCCTTGAGAGCAAGCAGACAGCTAAAGCAGGCGAGACACAATACACATTTTGTCCAAGCTCAATAAGGGAACCTGCTGGCAAAAGGCATTTGAACTGGTGAGATACTCGCTCATCGCAAAATCTTGTTCTTGAATTGTTTCTTAATAGCTCATGTGTAGTTTGCCCTAAGACAATGCCATATGCTTTCCTCAGAAAACAAAGCTTTTCATCGTATATCTCGGTTGAACACGCAGAATACGTCGCGCGCAAATCCCTTGTTGTCCGTTGCAACAAAACATCATTGTTTCCGCGCGTCTTAAGTTGCGCGCAGATTTGTAGTGCAGTTTCATGCGAGAAAATAATATCCATTCGTTCCTCCTTAAAATGAGTAACGAATATAACAGCAGGACTTTTCAGCAACCTGTCAGCAGCTTGACAGACTTCCGTTTCTTTTCTGTCAAAACAAGACAAGCCCTCTCATACCTGCAGGTAAAAGAGGGCTTGATAACAGAGCAAATTAAAGTTCAAATGAAACAGTCTAATCAATCATCACAAAACTTATATGACTAATCAAGATGTCAGCTAAACGTGCTTGTAGGTAACAAACTTGAAAGCGATGCCTTCTGGAGTCACGCCGCCATCTTCTTCGTTACAAACTTCCCACGCAGGATCTTCGTCCAGGTTGGGGAAGTACGTATCCGCATTGACCACGGTGTCGTGCTTCGTCACGTACGCGTAAGAGCACTTGTCGAGAAGAGCGCGGTAAATTGAAGCTCCACCAAGAAGCCAGACCTTCTCGGGAGCTTCATCCGCAACTAAACGAAGCGCTTCCTCTGTCGACGACACCACCTCAACGCCTTCAACCTGGTAATCGGCATTTCTAGAAATGACAATGTTGCGGCGACCTTTAAGCGGTCCACCAGGGAAGCTCTCCAGCGTCTTTCTGCCCATGACAACCGTGCAACCGCGCGTGTGCTCAACAAAATGCTTCATGTCAGCCTTGTTGGGGATGAGAAGATCTCCGTCGCATCCGATGCCCCAATCGCGTGTTACAGAAACAATTGCGTTCATGTGGTTCTCCTGGCAAGTATCGTCTTACATGAAATGATGATCTTAGCTTGAGCATCCGTCCGGGCGCCTGCAGCGCCAGCCGCGTCTGCAGCAACTGCGCCTAAACCGCAATCGGAATGTTCTTGATCTGCGGACCGTGCTGATAATCCTCGACAATGAGGTCGTCAGTAGTGAAGTCGTAGAAGTTGGTGATGTTAGGGTTCAGGCTCACCTTTGGCGCATCAAAGGTGGGGCGAGAAATCAATTCTTTAACAATGTCAACGTGGCGATCATAAATGTGAGCGTCGGCAATCATGTGAACCAGCTCACCAGCCTCCATGCCGCTGACCTGCGCAACCATCATGAGCAAGATAGCGTACTGGCAAACATTCCAGTTGTTAGCTGCAAGAATGTCCTGGCTACGCTGAACAAGCAGCAGGTTGAGCGTAGGTTTATCCTTACCTGGCTCCTGAGTAACGTTGTAAATTGCGTTGAATGCGCAAGGGTAGAGGTTCATCTCAGAAAGATCGGCAAAGGTATACAGGTTAGTCATAATACGACGGCTGAACGGATTCTCTTTGAGGTCCTTGAGTACACGATCCATCTGGTCATAATCGCCATCGGAGTAGTGAGAAACCTGTCCAACCTGATAACCGTAGGCTTTGCCAATGGAGCCAGACTCGTCAGCCCATGAATCCCAGATGTGTGAGTTAAGATCGTTAACGTTGTTGGACTTCTTCTGGTAAATCCACAGAATCTCGTCCATAGCGCTCTTGAGCGCAGTGCGACGAAGCGTCAGCGCTGGAAACTCCTCGCGCAAATCATAGCGATTACAGACGCCAAACTTCTTGATTGTGTATGCGGAGGTACCATCTTCCCAGGTAGGACGGACCTTCTCGCCCTCGGTGGTGGTGCCGTTTTCAATAATGTCGGAGCACATATCAATAAAAATGCGATCTGCTTTGCTCATATTCAATCCTTCAAAATACCGTTCAAAATGGAATAAACACCTGCTAGTTGTACGTATAGCAAGTCTTTTCCAAGTACATTACCAGTTGCTGTCAGTATAAGCGCTGTAGGGATCCCCAAAAAGCGGGCTTGAGGAAGTCTGATTGCTCGAAACACAAGAACGTCCCAGTCCCGAGAGCAGCATAATAACTATAAAAAATAGCAAGCCTGCAGGGAAAGGAGAGCCGTCAGGCATCTGCGACGGATCGTTTGGGTCAAAGTCAGGGCCCTCGCCGCCAAATTTATGCCTGTTGTCCCTGGTATCTTGGTTGTCGTCTTTCTTTGCCATCAATCCTCAATCAAACGCTTACACTTTGATGATACCCGTCGTCGCCCAAGGATTTCATGGCGAGAAACCCCTCTTTTTGTCACTCCACATTCTCTGCAAAGTATTTTGAACACGACGACTTGTTCGCGCCTGCAACTCGCTTACACCCGCAGCATCCGCGCCCGCAGCGCTCGCTTACACCCGCAGCGTCCGCGCCCGCGGTTTACGCGTCCACGGCTCCTACAGGTGCTGCGACGCAAAGATGTCGTTCCAGAACGTGCCAAGCTGCTTGATGAGCTCAATATCCGCGGGAAGCCACTGCACGTCAAGCAGCTCATTTTGAGCAAGCCAACGAAGCTCCGAGTGAATCTCTGGATCCGCGATAGGCTTCTCAGACTCGCCCAGCGTGCAGATATAACAATCCATATGCAGGTCAAAGGTGGGGTAGGAGTAAGCTACCGTGTCATAGAAAAACGCTGCCTGCACGCTACAGTTCAGCTCTTCCTGAATTTCTCGACGCAGCGCCTGCTCTGAGGTTTCTCCAGCCTCAACTTTTCCGCCAGGAAACTCCCAGAAGCCAGCATTATCCGCATCAGCTCTACAAGCGGCAAGAATTTTGTTGTCTTTATAGAAGATAGCTGCAGCTACATTGACTGTTTTGGCCTCGGCCATGTTATCCCTCCAGCCTGACTGTTGCAAAGACGGTGGAACTCTCGGCATCTTTGAGCACTACCGAGAAACCCGTCTCATCGGTGTATACCTGGGGAGTAATGGTGTCGCCCAAGCGTGCCTGACTTCTGTACTGAACCACAATGCGGCGCAGCTTGTGAGAATAGCCAAGGGCCACAAGCGTGTCGACAGCCATGAGCACGTACTGAGCATTGTTGACGTGCTTGTTTGTATCCAGGTGCTGCTGAGAAACAAGAATGGCTGGACCATCAACTGCATTTCCCTCAAGTGCAATTTTTCGAGGAGTTGGTGGCAAATCTACGCGAGGCTCGCCGGTAATGTAGACGCTCTCGCTCTCTGGAACACGAGCAGCCTTGCCTTCATTGATATCCATCAAATACCAGGTAGAGTCAGCTTTTACGATAGTCGCGCCGTTTTCATCATTGATGATAAACGATCTAGATGCTTGAAGACCCTTCATCTGATATGACCAGGTACCTACGCAGATCTTCTCGCCAAACTGGGGAAGACGGTCAACTTGGATTTGCCACGTTGCCAGGACCCATGCGTATCCCTCGCTGGTCAGCTGTTTAAAGCCGCGGCCAATATCTTCTGAGTGGAACGTCGAGCAATCCTGCAGGTAGTTCATAACGCCTACCAGGGAAAGCTTTCCGGTCTCATCACACTCGCTATATCTAACTCTACTTTCAATGGTGTACATACACATCCAAACTCGAAATCAGCGTTTGCTGAGGTATTACACTATGTCGAGAAACCCGTCTAGTTGTCCCATGGGAACGAACCCGGCAAGTGGTCTCTGACTTTTTGCGTGGTATCGTCAAGTTTCTGCTTAGTTACCTGGACTTTTTGTGAAACCTGTTGAGCCTTTTGGGTAGCAATAAGAGTTGCATTCTGAGCCGCCGCATTTGCCTTTTGAGCTGCTGCGTTTGCTTTCTGCGATGCGTTTTGCGCTGCAGCGCTTACTTTCTGTGACGCATTCTGTGCGGCTTCTTCAACCTTCATTGATGCATCTTGAGCTGCGGCTTCAACTTTGTGATGGGTAGTAGGTCCATTCCAAAGAAGGCTGGCAACCGTGTCCAAAAAATAAAGCGTAACCACAATAAACGCCACAACCGAGACAGTGTGCTTGGAGAAAATCATCAAAACATCAAGCATTGTTGGAACGAGCACAAAAACTGAGGTAACAGAAAACGCGCCAAACACCGCGCTGGCCTGGGGACAAATGCGACCATGTAAGTTGAACTTAAACATGGAGTAGTCCCACCACTTCTTTTTAAAGCGGCGCTCCAAAAAGAGACCGGTCGAGTACTCAATAACGGTGGCCAAAAATCCGCCAATAATAAAGACAATAAACGGATTGGAAATCTGGCCTAGTACCAGCCAAACTGCAAGCGCACCAATGCCGTAAATGGGGCACGTGGGACCAAAAAGAAAGCCGCGCTTGGTAAATTCGCCCTCGACAACGGAGCAATAGATGGTCTCGTACACCCAGCCGCCAAAAGAAATCAGCGCAAAAATTATGACCATCTGAGGCAGATGCTGTACAAAGAGCTCAATATTCTTATCGAGTGCAAAAAGCGTGCGCAGTGTCTCAGTCATGGTACTCACGAGAGATTTCCGTAATCCATGTAGTCGTTGAACTCGTCTGACTCGCTCTTGGTTGTGCCCTGAAAATCACTTTCAGGTGTCGAGAAACCCGTTGGGCGGAAACCGTCTTTTTTGTATGGATTACCTGTCAGCGTTTCTGCAGTTGAGCAAGCTTTATCGCAGGTTGTAACAATCCAAGCCTCTTTGGTATGAGGCGGAACGGGGACAAGAGGAAACATGTGGTGCAAGATGATGTCTTCCTCAACAGGTGTTAGATCAGGAAAGTCTTCGCGGGCATTATCAAGTGCATGACGGGGGTGAGTAAATCCGTGCCAATTGTCTGGTGCAGCCTCGTGATCATGCCAATCGTAAAGGTAGTAGTCATGGAGGAGCGCACCACGTACAAGCGCGTGTTCATCAACTTTGATACCAGCATTCATAGCAAAAGCGAGGCTGCTATAAGCAACTGCAATAACGTGGTCGAGTGTGCTGGTAGTTCCGTGTTGTGTAAAAGTTGCAAGCTGATAGAGTCTTCCAGACTTCAAAATAGGAGTTGAAAGCTCATCGAACCTCTCGCGAATTTTAGAAACGTCAACCAAAAAATATCCCATCAACTGCGTGTACACTACAGAAGTCTCTGCGCGTACCCTGGTAATGTATCTATAAAAGATTAGTTAATCTGACGGCTACGTGCAATCTTTTTGGCTGAATGTTACGAAAACGAAAGAATAGAAAACGCAAGCTTTGGCGGCACCTAATGTAACGTTTACCTGCGCTTACGCTTTCTTGCTGTAAGGGCTCATGTGGTCCACCACTACGTTTACCGCACCTGGAAGGCAGCGAGCGGAGTAAGCGTAGATGTCGTGGCAGGTAACCTCGCCATTTACTTCAAGAGGCATAGGCGCTGTTGATTCAACGGTAATTTCTTTGCCGCTAAAGCTATTGAGGTAGGGCCTACCAAGCGAGCCTCCCGTGCGATCAAAGATGCCAGAAAGCAGTGGACGTACCAGCTTTGCAGTCATGTGAGTCTCAATGACAATAACCTCAAGCAGACCGTCATTCATGCGATTGCCAGGGGCCAGTTCAATTCCTGCTTGCATCATGGAGCTGTTTGCAATAAGGCAGCCAATGCCCTGAAGCTCATGTACTTTGCCATCAACAGTAATTTTGAAGTCGTGTACTGGCGGCATAAGGTTGGCGAGGGCTGCCGTAAAGTATGCGGCTTCTCCAAAGGTTTGCTTGTGGGGGATAGCCGAACGCATAATCTCGGCATCAAGGCCCGTACCAGCCATTAAAGGCACGCCAGCTACATGGGTTTCTCCCGATACGGTGGTCCAGGTAATTTCACCCAGGTCAAGACGTGCGGTCTGAAGGTTTCTGCAGGCCAGTGCCAGCGCGTTAGGCTCAGGCGCATTTCCGATACTTGCAGCCAGAAGATTGGCTGTTCCAGAAGGAAAGACCAAAATAGGCGTCTGACAACCTCTTAGGCCATAGAGCAGGCTAGATACCGTACCATCGCCGCCCGAGAGTACCACTACGTCAAAATCTTCAGGCTGAACAGAACTCAGCACCTCGTCGGTGTGCCAATGGCTCTCGACAAGTTTTACCAGGCATTCGTCGCCACACTTCAGAAGAGCGCGCTCAAATTCAAAGATTGCGTCAGAGCTAAAACCTGAGCAAGGATTGTGAATGATGAGGGTTCTCATATATCCTCCGAAGATTTGCGACAAGCTGGTATATCATTTTGATACGTATGAGTGTATCGCTTTACGTCAAATACTTAATCGGCAATTGGATGGACGCATTGTATATAGCAACCTCAGAAGAACTTTCCGCATTTTGTGAGCGCGCACAGACCTCGCATATCCTTGCAGTTGATACGGAGTTTCTTCGCGAGAAAACCTACTTCCCCAAGCTTTGTCTGGTGCAGGTTTCTACAGGTTCCGAGATTGCCGCAATTGATCCGCTGCTTATTGATGACCTTACTCCTCTTAAAGAGCTCCTGGAAAACCCGCAGATTGTCAAGATTTTCCATGCGTGCTCACAGGACCTTGAGGTCTTGCTAGAAAAAATGGACTGCGCATGCGCTCCTGTATTTGATACGCAGGTAGCGGCTGCATTTTTGGGCATGCGTCAGCAGGTAAGCTATGCCGGGTTGGTAGAAAATTTTGCTAACGTTAAGCTTGCCAAGGCTGAGTCTTTAACAGACTGGTCAAAGCGACCACTTGATAAAGAACAGCTGGTATATGCCGAGGATGACGTGAGATATCTTCCTGCAATTTATCATCAAATGATCGAGAAACTCATCAAGCTTGACCGTTTGAGCTGGGTAAAGCCAGAGATGGACCAACACACCAATATTGAACAGTATCGTCGAGACCCTTATCAGGCATATCTTCGTCTGAAGCGCTCTGGTTCGCTTACGCGCAGACAGCTTGCCATTGCTCGAGAGGTTTGTGCTTGGCGAGAAGATACTGCAGCTAAAAGAGATGTTCCACGTAAATGGGTGCTTTCTGATGAACTCATTATTGAGATTTGTCGTCGTGTCCCTACAACACCCGATAGACTACGCAAAATTCGTGGTACCGAGCAGATTTCTCAAGGTGGGGTAGTGCATCTTTTGGATGCAATCAAACGAGGTCAAAAGACCCCCGCTGATCAGTGCCCAAAAATTGAGCATCATGCTCATCCTTCAGCTGGTTCTGAAGGTGTTGTTGAGCTTATGTATGCCCTTATTAGGATTGTTTCAGAAAAAGAAGGAATTGCATCTCCTTTAATTGCCAATAAGGACGATCTAACTGATTTGCTTTTGGATAAGGTTGATGCAAGACTTAAAGCTGGATGGCGCTATCAATTAGTGGGCAAGCAGCTTGTTGGACTACTCAATGGTGAGGTAGGGCTTACCGTCAAAAACGGTCGAGTAGAGCTGTTGTAATAGAGGTGCTTTAACCTAGGGCAAATGTGATTACTCATTCAAACCCGACTTTTTGTCCGGTGAGTTGGGTATACTCATCTTTATACATAGATAGGAGAAAAATATGTATTACTCTGGTGCGTTTATCCCATACGTTGTTTTAGTAGTTGCCTCGTTGGTGCTCGGATTGGGCACTCAGTGGTACATCAAGCATGAATTTAAAAAGTATTCCTTAGTTCCTTCAGGGTTTAATGCCACTGGCGCTTCTGTTGCTCGTGCCATGATGGACACAAATGGAGCAGCTAATGTTGGTATCAAGAGGATTTCTGGTGAGCTTACCGATAACTATGATCCACGTGACAATTGCCTGCACCTTTCTGATGCAAACTTCTCAGAGGGTAGCGTAGCTTCTGTTGCTGTCTCTTGTCACGAGGCAGGTCATGCGGTTCAGACAGCCAAAATGTATATGCCATCTCGCGTTCGTTCCGCTCTAGTCCCTGTTGTTAATTTGGCTTCCGCTGCATGGATTTATGTCTTTCTTGCTGGTGTCTTTCTCAATGTTTCAGGTTTGACTGTGCTTGCAATTTGGCTCTATGCATTTACCTTCTTGTTCCATATAGTTACGCTTCCTGTAGAGATTGATGCCTCAAGGCGTGGATTAGCCTTTTTGAAGGCAAACGCTCCCGCAGGCTTTGACTACAATGGCGCAAAAAAGGTACTAATTGCTGCTGCTCTTACGTACGTAGCTGCTGCAATGGTTTCTGCACTTCAGCTTTTATATCTACTTGGTTCTTCTAGAAACAGGAACTAGTAATGGATCAGATTCAAGAGAAAGAAGATTCTGTTCTTTCAGTATCTGATGCGGTGCTCTTTGCAAAAAATGAAGTTGCTTCAATGCCATCTATGACGGTAGTGGGAGAGGTTTCTGGATTTAGAGGACCAAACTACAAGTCTGGTCATTGCTACTTTGACGTAAAAGACCCGGTTAGCTCTATGGCGGTTATTGTCTGGTCAAAGATTTATGCTGCGAGCGGCATTACGCTGCAAGACGGCATGAAGATTCAGATGACAGGAAAGTTTGATATTTACGCTTCAAGTGGCAAGCTTTCTTTTCATGCCCGCACCATTCAGATTGCCGGAGAAGGTGACCTTCGCCAAAAGGTTGCTCAGCTTGCTAAAAAGCTAGAAAAAGAGGGCCTTACTGATATTTCCAGAAAGCGCTACATTCCAGAGTTCTGTACACGTATTGGCGTAGTTACGTCACTTTCTGGCAGCGTCATTGATGACGTTAAGCGCACACTTGCGCGTAGAAACCCTCTGGTAGAGCTTGAGGTGTCTGGTTGTGCTGTTCAGGGTACTCATGCACCTGCAACTATCATTAGGGCGCTTCAGGTGGCCGCAACTACACGTCCAGATGCAATCTTGCTGGTGCGTGGTGGAGGCTCATTTGAAGACCTTATGTGCTTCAATGACGAGGGAGTGGCGCGTGCTATCGCAGCGTGTCCTGTACCTGTTATTACAGGTATTGGCCATGAGCCAGATACCACTATTGCAGATATGGTTTCTGATAGAAGAACTTCAACGCCAACAGCTGCTGCAGAGTCTGTGGCTCCCGCTATTAGTGAGCTACAAACTACGTTTAACAACAGAATTTCTCGCCTTGGAAACGCAACAAGAAAGATTTTGCAGTTCTACAAGACGAATCTAACTACTGTTGCACAGCGTTCAAACTTGGCAATGAGAAATGCCTTATCAAGTAAAAAATTCCAGCTAGAGAAGCTGTCCGATCGTCCATGTCTGAAGGATCCTGCTTATATTATTTCTACAAGAACAGAAGATCTTAATCAGACAGAGCAAAGACTAATGGACGCTCTACCAGCGCTTCTTTTAAGAAAGAAAGAGATACTTTCTGTTGAGTCGCAAAGACTTACCAGAGCTAGTGCAGCCATGCTTCATCCATATGAGGCTTCTCTTTCTTCGCTTGCGGGAAAACTAGATGCACTTTCTCCTTTAAAGGTTCTTACAAGGGGATATGCATATGTCCAAGATGAAAAGGGGTCTGTCATTAAAACGGCCAAAGATGCTTCGGTTGGGGATTCTTTGCTAGTCAAAATGACGGATGGAACAATTAAGGCAACTGTTTCTGATATTGAGCTCTCATAGATTAGGGGGAACAACATGGATACTAAGAAGACCGAAGAGCTGACTTTTAAGGACGCTTCTATTGAACTTGAGCAGATTGTGCGTAAGCTCGAGGGCACAGATTTGGAGCTCGAGGAGTCTTTGGCTCTGTATGCTCGTGGTGTTGAACTAGTTAAAGACCTTCGTGGAAGACTTGATACGGCAGAGCAAAAAGTTAAGGTTCTGCTTGATGAGTCTCAGGCAGGAGCTGCAATTACAGATACTACCGCAGCACCTTCTACTGCATATTTAGATGAGTAAAGGAGAAACTATGTCTGACTGTATTTTCTGTAAGTTAGCTAACAAAGAAATCCCTACAGAGTTTCTCTATGAGGATGAAAACGTTGTAGCTTTTAATGACCTATATCCTCTTATGCCCGTGCATGTTCTTGTTGTACCAAAGGGCCACTATGACAACATCATTGATGGTATTCCTGCTGCAACACTTGAGAGTGTTACTAAGGCTATAGCCGCAGTAACAGAAAAGACAGGAATTAAGGAGACTGGATTCCGTGTTATTACCAATACTGGAGAACACGGCGGACAGTCAATCAACCACGTCCACTTCCATATTTTAGGTGGCAAAATGATGGACGATTCAATGGGCTGTAAATAAAAATATTCAAGTTTTTTGCTCGTCTATTTAACTCCGGGGTATCTTGGGGTTTATGATGTCATGCGGTTATGTTTGTTTGAAGTAGGAGAGGAAGACTTAGTAGTCTTTTCTACTTCACGGAAAGAGGAGTCACATGAACGTACTGGTTATCAACGCAGGTAGCTCATCTCTTAAATATCAGCTTCTTGACGTTGACACCCGCGAGGTTTACGCAAAAGGAAACTGCGAGCGTATCGGTATCGAAGGTTCTTTTGTTGGTCACGAGGAGCTTGGTGGAGAGAAGCAGAAGCTTGAGGTTGCTCTTCCTGACCACAAGACTGCTATTAAGCATGTCTTTGACATCCTTAAGACTATTGATAAGCCAATCGATGGCATTGGCCACCGTGTTGTTCAGGGTGGTTGGTACTTCCCAGAGTCTGCTGTTGTAGACGATAAGGTTCTGGCTCAGGTTCGTGAGGTTGCTCCACTTGCTCCTCTTCACAACTATGCTGAGGCTGACGTTATTGAGATTTGCCGCGAGCTCTTCCCAGAGGTTGGCAATGTAATCGTCTGTGATACTTCTTTCCACTTCAATATGCCAGAGAAGGCACATCGCTATGCTCTTCCTCGCGACGTTGTTGATAAGTACCATGTTCGCAAATATGGTGCTCACGGTACTTCTCACCGCTATATTTGGCGTGCAACCAATGAGTTCACCAATGGTCAGACTCACAAGCTGGTAAGCTGCCACCTTGGTTCTGGCGCTTCTCTTTCCGCTATCGAGGATGGCCGCGATCTTGAGACCACCATGGGTCTTACTCCACTCGACGGCCTTATCATGGGTACCCGTTGCGGCACTATTGACCCTGCTACCGTTTTCTATCTCTCTCGCGTTGGCGGTTACTCCATCGACGAGATTGACACAATGATGAACAAGCAGTCTGGTCTTCTTGCTCTGTCTGGTCACTCTGATTCTCGCGATATTGAGGACGGCGCTCACGCTGGCGATAAGAACTGCCAGCTTGCACTTGAGATGTTCTACTATCGCACCTCCCAGCTCATCATGGAGATGGCTCAGGCTATGCATGGCTTTGATACCATGGCATTCTCCGCTGGTATTGGTGAGAACTCCGATGAGATGCGTCTTGGCGTTGTTAAAGAGCTTGAGTGGATGGGCGTCAAGATTGATGAGGAGAAGAACAAGGTTCGCTCCGGTGAGATCCGTGACATTTCTGCTCCAGATTCAAAGGTCCGCGTCCTGGTAGTTCCTACCAACGAGGAGTATATGATTGCTCTTGACGTTCAGGAGCTTCTGGGTAAGTAAGCTTTACTTACAATCCAAAAATATTAACTCCCGCAAACATTGCGGGAGTTTTTTTATGAAGATATAGATAGTTCTTTGACATGAGTACTTTCGAACTTTATATTTTTAAGTAATAAGTTAGAGTTTCAAAGAAATCTTATTGTTTTGTACAGCTATTTGTGTGCAGATAAATAAATCTTTGAACTAGCTGTTAGGAGCATCATGCAGTCTAAGGGTTTAGTTAGCAGGTCTTTGAGCTTTGCAGTTATGTTTGTGCTCACTGTATTTGCTGCGCTCACTGTATTCAACACAAAAGCACAAGCTGTTGAGTACACACCAACTATTTCAAATGCTAGCTATACAACATTAGTTGGTAGTAACGTGCGTGTAAATTTTGATTATGCGCTCAACAATGGTGCTCCTGCACAACCAGGCGATACCTTTACTATTACGCTTCCTCCAGAGCTAGAGAATAATACTCCAGCTCCTTTTGAGGTTATGGGTGTAGATGCAAACGGAAATAGTATTTCTGTTGGTACTGCAACTCCTACCAGTAACCCTAATACCATGACTGTTACCTTCAATAACAATATTGCGGGTCTTCTTAACGTTCATGGCCAGATGTCTTTCTCGCTCAATTGGTCAAGCACAATTGCACAGAGAGGCAATGGCAGCACTACGCTTAATATTGGTAACACCAGCCTTAACATGACGTATGGCGGTTCTATTGCCGCAATGGATACTGCAATTACTAAGTACAACAGAACTGGTGCAACTGCAGAGACAACCTATACGCTTCCTTCTGGTGCAACTATTACAACTGGAAATGATTATTACGTTACCAGCTGGGTTGTTAACCTAACTCCATCTGATATCACCCAGGTTGGTCTGCTTAATACCACTGTTAAGGATCAGATTGTCAATCCTTACACAGTTGATGCATCAAAGCTTACTGGTACTGGCGTTAATCCTTCAGATGAGCTCGCTGGTCCATATCTTAAGCACTCTTTTGTTCTCCACCTTGTTAACGGTGCTGTTCAGACTCTTTCTGCAGATCAGATTCTTCCTGCAATTACCTTTACTCCTAATGGTTACACTCTTGATTTTGCTCGCCTTAATGATCAGGTTAACTTTGCTGGTTTCCAACCACTTATCCAGGATTGCTGGCTTGAGTACAAGACTATTGTTCCAGCCAACGTTGCCCAGGTAGACAATAGAGCAACTCTTGATTTTGATGGCAACACTGATAACTTCACTCGTGAAGGTTGGTGGATTAATCCTCGAGGTGCCGGTACTGCAACTGGCGAGCAGCAGGTAAGCGTTTCTGTATCCAAGGTTTGGGAAGATCAAAATAACGCTGACGGTACTCGTCCTACTTCAGTTACCGTACACCTTTATGCAGACGGTGTAGATACTGGTAAGAGTGAGGTTCTCTCTGACGCAAATGGCTGGACTGCAACATTTAGCAACCTCGATAAGAATCAGGCTGGTACTACCACAGCCATCACGTACACCGTTGTTGAGGACGAGGTTGAAGGTTATACCGCTGAGGTAACAGGTGATGTTACCAGTGGCTTTACTATTACTAATACTCACATTCCTCCAACTCCAACCACTCCACCTTCAGAGACTCCTAAGAAGCCAAAGCAGCCAAAGAAGAAGGAGCCTAAGCTTCCTTCAACTGGTGATGCTTCCTTTGCTGCAGTATCCGTAGCAGCTGCATCTTCTGTTCTTATTGCAGCTGGTGTTCTTGGTAAGAAGCGCGTTCAGTAACGCACGCTACAACAACGTAAGTTAAACGTAAAAGAGCCTGTGAGATTTATTCTGAACTGCCTCCCATTTCTTGGACATAAGAAATGGGAGGCAGTTCATATGCGGGTGATTATGATTCTGCAGCGTGTTAGCGTCGGCTTTTAGGCCTGGCGCACAAAATAGCGCAGCTTTGGTAGGTTCTGCCGAAGAATCGACATGTTCCTAATCAAGAGAGCCGGGCAGCTAGGCGGTTGCACCGCTTGATATACATTTCTATGCATAAACTTAACCTAATATGCTAGAAAATGAATAGCATCATATAAAAGATTTAACTATAGGTAAATTTCGCACCTAAGGAACACACCTAAGTCGGATATTCTGCTCAGATGCGGGCATATTACACACCTAATGACGATAATCTGCATGATTGAGGTATTTTCAGCGTCATGTATACGTCTTTTTAACAGATTATCCGACTTAGGTGTGTTTTGCACTGCCTCCCATTTCTCGTGTCTAAGAAATGGGAGGCAGTTCATGTGGAGGCCCTCTTTTTGTTCAAAGCGTTTCTCGCTGTCTATTAGTCTACAAAATGAAATGCGTCACGAGGTGTTTTATCGTGTCCAACTACCTTGCCGCAATACACAAAACCAGCATGTGTGAGTGTTGTAGTCATAGCGACATTTGCTTCATGAGTATCTACTCGAACGTTTGAATAGTTCTCGCAAATCCAGTTGAATATAAAGCTTGCAATCCCGCTTCCTGTATATTTAACAGCTACTCGATGAATGACAACATAATCGAGGTCGTTTATCCAAGCACCTTCGGTAATATTTGCATATGCTTCGTCAGGGCCAGGCAAGAGTGAGAAACAACCAAGAATTTCTTCTGGTTTATTTTCTTCACAGACTACAAAAAGGCCGCGGTTTTCATAGTCAGCAACAGCATCTTCTAAAAGTGGGTAATTCTTGGTCCACTGAAACGTGTTGTTATGCTGAGCCATGGTCTGGCGGCCGATGTCATATAAATCTGCAACAGCCCCAAGGTCTTTAGCAGCAGCTCTTCTGATATGCATTAGAAGACTTTGACGCTTAATGTTTTAGTAATGCTTTGCTCTGGTTCAAGGCACATGATACCTGGCTTGTGCTCAAATACGCCATCACAATCAACGGTATCTGCAATGCCACACCATGGCTCAAGAGCAACAAATGGACAACCAGGAGCAGCACTCCAAATGCCCAGATAATCAAAGCCTTCAAAATCCATCTGAATGCCATGAGCTTTAGAGGAAGCTTCCGCATTTGGTGCCAGCGTAATACGCCTGTCGGGAACGTCCTCAAGTGTGATGGTCTTCTCGCGATCAATAAGCTCCCAAGATAAAGGAAGCGTGTCAGAGTCCACGATTAGCTTTTGTGGAGTTGCGTAGTCGCATAGACCCTCATCAGTAATGGAAGGGCCAAAGCTGGTCCAGGATCGCGTAAACAAGAGGCGATACTGGTCCAAAGAGGCCGCTCCAACACCCGGTACAGGAATGTTGAACGCAGGATGAGCGCCAAGAGTGAACGGCAGTACAACGTTTCCCGTATTGGTGACCTCATATGTTTGTGTCAACGTATCGCCATCTAGCGAGAAAATCAGTCTAAGTTCAAAGTCATATGGATAAGACTCGCGAGTCTCTTCTGTGCTTTTTAGCTGGAGCGTTACAGAAGAGTCGCTTTTCTCGACAACCTCAAATTGGTTGAGGCGAGCAAGGCCATGACGTGCAAGAGAAACGGTGCCTTCTGCAGAGTCTGCTTTGCCATCTTTAAGTACACCAACAATGGGGAAGAGAATGGGGGCACGCCTTGGCCACCAGTTGGCATTTCCTTGCCAGAGGTATTCCGACTCGCCTTTTTGCAAGCTCATGAGCTGTGCGCCCATGGTGTCAATTGAAGCGGTAAGAGAGCTGTTAGAAATAGAAATAATTTCAGACATAGATGCCTCCAGCTAAAGAATAAGCCAGCCTCTTTTGAGACTGGCTTAGTATACCAAGTTAGAAGTGCAGAAAGACTAGTTGTTGTCTGCCATCTGAGCCTGAACAGCAGTAATTGCAACAACGCCAACAATGTCGTCAGCGGAGCAACCACGGGAGAGGTCGTTGACAGGACGAGCAATGCCCTGAAGAATTGGACCGTATGCCTCAGCACCACTGAAGCGCTGAACAAGCTTATAGCCAATGTTGCCAGCCTCAAGGTTAGGGAAGACCAGGATGTTTGCGTTTCCTGCTACCTTAGAGAATGGAGCCTTGAGCTTGCCAACCTCAGGAACAAGAGCTGCGTCAAGCTGAAGATCGCCGTCGAGTGCTAGCTCAGCGTTCTTCTCGTGAGCAAGCTTTGTGGCCTCCTGGACCTTCTCGGCAGTTGCGCCGCCAGCAGAGCCCATAGTGGAGTAGGAGAGCATGGCAACGCGAGGCTCGTCGCTCATGAATGCGCGCCAAGAATCAGCGGAAGCAAGAGCAATCTCGGAGAGCTCCTCTGCAGATGGATCAATGTTAAGGCCGCAGTCAGCAAAGAGCAGAGTGCCGTCCTCGCCAAAGTCAGTTGAAGTGCTCATGATAAAGAATGCAGAAACAAGCTTGGTACCAGGAGCGGTCTTGATGATCTGCAGTGCAGGCCTCAAGGTGTTTGCAGTAGAGTGGCAAGCGCCAGAAACCAGACCGTCAGCATCACCCATCTTAACCATCATGGTTGCAAAATAGGTAGCGTCGTTCATCTGCTTGCGAGCTTCCTCAATGGTGACGCCCTTGCGAGCACGGAGTTCAGCAAACTTCTGAGCATATGCCTCATGACGCTCATCAGTGACAGGATCAACTACCGTTGCGCCAGGAACGTTAATCTGCTTAGGATCGCCAAGAATAATGACCTTTGCAATACCTTCTGCAACAATCTTCTGAGCTGCATCGATGGTACGCTGGTCCTCGCCCTCTGGAAGAACAATAGTCTTCACGTCGGACTTAGCGGTTTCTTTCATACGGTCAAGAAACTTGCTCATGTGTCGTGCTCCAATCATACTTTGACATCTGTGCCTCGTTGAATTTTGCACTTCTCAGCTTGTAGTTTGTATAAAAACTAGACACAAAAGCCAAGAAATGCATTTTCACACCAGTTGCATATTTTACGCCTAACGGCAGAGCTTTGCGCCCCGCGTGGCTCACTTTATAGACGCGTGTTAAAATGAGTGAAGTTTCACATACAAATCCTGCGCACTTAGGCGCACATGGAGGTTTACATGTCTATCAATCATGGTCTTCCTGCCGGTTTTAACCCCGACAACTACGATGTTATTGTTGTTGGAGCTGGCTATGCAGGCGCAGTTGTTGCTCGTCGTATGGCAGAAAACTGCAATTCAAAGGTAGCAATCTTTGAGCGCAGAAACCACATTGCCGGTAACGCTTACGATCGCCTTGATGACGCGGGCGTTCTTGTTCACGAGTACGGTCCACACATCTATCACACCATGAGTGACCGCGTTCACCAGTTCCTCTCGCGCTTCACTGAGTGGACTAACTACCAGCACAAAGTTCTGGCTAACATTAACGGCCAGCTGATGCCTGTTCCTTTTAACCACCAGTCTTTGAAGCTTGCCTTTGGAGAAGAGCGTGGCGAGAAACTCTATCAGAAGCTGGTTCTTACGTTTGGTGAGAACGTCAAAGTTCCTATCATGGAGCTTCGCGAGAAGAACGATCCAGATCTGGAAGAGATTGCTGACTACGTTTATGAGAACGTCTTCCTGCACTACACCATGAAGCAGTGGGGTAAGACTCCAGACCAGATTGACAAGTCCATCACAGGCCGCGTTCCAATCTTTGTCGGCGATGATGACCGTTACTTCCCAGGTGCAACTTATCAGGGCATGCCAAAAGAGGGCTACACCAAGCTCTTTGAGAACATGCTTGACCATGATTTGATTGACGTCTTCCTAGATGTTGATGTTCGTGACATTATGAAGCTCACTGCTTCTAACGTGGCTGTTTGCGAGAAACCATTTGCAGGTGAGGTAATCTACACCGGTCCTCTGGATGAGCTCTTCAACCTTGATCAGGGCGCTCTGCCATATCGTACGCTTGATATGCAGTTTGAGACGCTTGACCAAGATCAGTTCCAGCCTGTTGGTACCGTTAATTACACCACCAGTGAGGACTTTACTCGTATCACCGAGTTCAAGAATATGACTGGTCAGGTTCTTCCGGGTAAAACAACTATCATGCGTGAGTACTCACACGCCTATGTTCCTGAGAGTGGCCAGACTCCTTATTACGCTATTCTCGAGCCAGAAAATCAGGAGCTGTATCGCTCTTACAAGGAGCGCACCTCTGGCATTCTGAACTTCCACGCAGTTGGTCGCCTTGCTGAGTATCGTTATTACGACATGGATGGCGTTGTTGCTTCTGCACTGGAACTTTCTGACGAGCTTATTGCTCATCAGGCATAGGGAGCTTCCATGAAAAAGACAATCACTTTTGGTATTCCATGCTATAACTCTTCTGAGTACATGGATCACTGTATTGAGTCTATTCTTGAGGGCTCTGATTATGCCGATGACGTGCAGATCGTTATTGTTGATGACGGCTCTGTAAAAGACGATACTGCCGCTAAGGCTGATGCATGGCAGGAGCGTTTTCCAAACATCATCAAAGCAGTTCATCAAGAAAACGGCGGTCACGGCATTGCTGTTATGAAGGCTGTTTCTCATGCTGACGGTGTGTACTTCAAAAACATTGACTCAGATGACTGGGTAGATGGGGATGCTCTGAAGACTTTCCTTCAGCAGCTCCGCACCTTTATTGCCTCCGATAACCCTGTTGACCTGGTTCTTTCCAACTACGTCTACGAGCACGTTGAGGATAACACCCAGAACTTTGTAGACTATCGCGACGCTGTTCCTACCAATAAGATTATTGGTTGGGACGAGATTGGCCGCTTCAAGCTATCTCAGTACCTTCTGATGCATGCAATTACGTACCGCGTTGAAGTTCTGCGCTCTGCAAACATTCAGATGCCTGAGCACACTTTCTATGTAGACAACGTCTACGCCTACGTTCCATTCCCTAAGGTAAAAACTATCTACTACGTTGACGTTGACCTGTATCGTTATTTCATTGGTCGAGACGATCAATCAGTTAACGAGAAGGTCTTAACAAGTCGCGTTGATCACTACTGGCGTGTTGCTCGTAATATGATGCATGCATATCACATCTACGATGATATCTCTTCTCCACGTCTTCAGACGTACATGATGAGCTACTTCACTATCATCATGGCAATTTGCTCAGTCTTCTCTAAGATGAGTGACCGTGAAGATGCTATGGACCAGCTTGAGGAGCTCTGGGATGAGCTTCGCGCTTATGACAAGAAGATGTACCGCAAGGCTCGCTACGGTCTTGTGGGCACTGCTACAAACCTTCCTGGCAAGATTGGAAAGACAGTCACTATTGGTGGTTACCGTGTGGCTCAGAAGGTTGTTAAGTTCAACTAAACGTTCTTTCAAATCTAAAAGTAAAACCCTCGCATCCTGAACTACCTCCCATTTCTTGGACATAAGAAATGGGAGGTAGTTCATATGCGGGTGATTATGATTCTGCAGCGTGTTAGCGTCGGCTTTTAGGCCTGGCGCACAAAATAGCGCAGCTTTGGTAGGTTCTGCCGAAGAATCGACATGTTCTTAATCAAGATAGCCAGGCAGCTAGGCGGTCACACTGCCTGATATGCATCTCTATGCATAAACTTAATCTAATATGCTTAAAAATGAATAGCGTCATATAAAAGATTTAACTATAGGTAAATTCCGCTTCTAAGGAACACACCTATGACAGATATTCTGCACAATTGCGGCCATATTACACATCAAATGAAGATAATCTGCACGTTTGAGGTATTTTCAGCGTAATGTATACGTCTTTTTGACAGATTATCTGACTTAAGTGTGTTTTGAACTGCCTCCCATTTCTCGTATCCAAGAAATGGGAGGCAGTTCATTCGCTGGCGATACGAGGGTTTTCATTTATAGAGGTGATTTAATGCTTGCGTCCTGCGAGGGCGTGCTCAAGATAGTCATGATTGCCAGTAAATTTAACCAGCTCGCGAGAAAGCAGAGAAACGGGGAGTCCCACGACATTCTCGTAATCTCCTTGAATGCTCTGAACCAGATAGCGTCCATTTCCCTGAATGCCGTACGCACCGGCCTTGTCCATTGGCTCACCGGAGGTAACGTAGGCAGCAATCTCGTCTTCAGAGAGTTCAAAGAACGTGACGTCAGTAGTCTCCACAAACGCTACGGCAACAACAGAGGGCGCTCCGTTAGGAGAGGGGGACTTGAAGGCCTTAAAGCGGCGCAGAGCAACACCGGTGGATACGTGGTGAGTCTGTCCAGAAAGCTTAGAAAGCATGCGTTTGGCGTCTTCAGCGTCTGCGGGCTTGCCAAAAACTTCACCGTCGTCTGTCCAAACAATGGTATCTGCTGCAAGAACAATCTCATTGTTGAGCTGCTCAAAGTTAGGCTGCTCCATGAGCTTATAACACACCGCAATGGCTTTTTCTTGAGCCAGGCGCTTTACCAGTGCAAGGGGCTTCTCGTCCTCTCTACAAATTTCGACAATATCAGCAGGCATAACCTGTGGATCTATTCCCATAGACTGCATAAGCTCAAGGCGCCTAGGGGATTGTGATGCAAGAATCATATGTGTTCCTATCAGTTGTGCTTATGCTGATACTGTACCCAAAAAAAGAAGCCTGATAGGCGAGAAACCCATCAGGCTTACATGCTAAGAAAGAAAAGCTAAGCTAAAAGCTAGTCAAGCTCAATAGCGGTGACTGGGCAGCCGTCGCAAGCCTCCTGTGCTGCGTCCTCTGCAGCCTCAGGAACCTCTTCCTCAATAGCGTGAGCAAGACCGTCGTCGCCGATCTCGAATACCTCAGGAGCAGTGCTCTCGCAGAGACCGCAACCGATGCAATCCTCATTAACTGTTGCCTTCATAATACATTCCTCTCCGTATCTCGAGCCCCTTACTCGAGTAATACTTATCTTGCATTCAAGGGTACTTGATTGCAATGTATTTTTTACACGTTTCTTTGCTGTTATGCAACAACAAAGACGCAGATAATTGAAAGAACATTACTTGAAGTAGTAAGTGCACATCTGACCTGCATATATAAAAGGTTTAATTTTTAGCACAACCGCTTCATTTAGTACAACTGTCTTATTGAAGCACCTTTATAGCTCTTTTTTGAGCATAACAATTTCACTAGTCCTGTACTCTTCAACAAATCCATTCTTTAAAAACATCGTGACTGATGGATTGTCTATGGCGATATCATCACAGAGCTGCTTAATACCATTCTGTTTAGCCGCATCACAGAGCAGATTTAATCCAATGCTACCGTAGCCCATTTTTCTATATGGTGCGTAGACTATGACGTCTGCAAGATAAATATTCTTATCGCTATCAAAGTGATAGGCGACCTCTCCAATAAAATGATCGCCGCTATCCATTAAATACCTGTAATAACGTTTATTCTCATGCTTTACAATCCAGTAGTCATACCAGCCATGCCACACTTCTTTTGGAAAGGGAATTGTTCCTCCCCAGGCATGGTTGTATGACATTGTTTCTTCATCTGCCATCATTTTCTGACGAAACCAAAGATCTTCTAAAGACGGTGTATAAAGGGTAATAGGGCTTTCGCATTCTTCTTTCATCAGTAAGTCCACGCGTCCCTTTCTTGTCTGTTTTTAAGATCACACCTGATGCTCTTAAATGTCTTTTTCAGTCTCTGCTGTAGTTTCCACTATATCAATTTCAGTAGTCTGTCCATTTTGCACTGTGCTTGTGTAGTGGGTGCCCGACAGTCGGTCAAACAAGAATCGTTTGTTCATCAACATCAGTACAACGGTAATAACAAGGAAAATAATTAAAGCCGCAAATATGATAGGGAATAGCGCCAGGAATAGCATTGAGTCTGGAGTCTTATTAAATTCATTAGTCAAATACAACAGACCGTCAGGAATCAGATAGAAATACCCCGTAATGAGCAAACCTCTTAGCATGGTGCGAGAAATTCTTTGTTTCTTGTATGAGAGCTTAAAACGCAATAAAGCACTACCAAGTGTCTTGCCATCAAAGAGCGGAACTACTGCAAAGTAGAGAGCAATAAAGAACGAAAAAGGAAGCGTCGTGTTTGAGAGGTTATAAGGGATGGTCACAATAAACGTATCAATGAGTAATGAAAGGCCAACACGGATTTGGGTAACCTGTGAACCAGCCTCAAGCGCTTCCTCGTCAATTTTATCTCTTGAAGGCAACAACCACATTGCTAGCGCTCCCAGAGCATAACCAATGCAGCCACCTGTGGTGTTTTGAATAATATCGTCAATATCGGCAAGACGATAAGGTCCTGGATATAAGAAATAAAGACCTGAGAGCTGAGTTAGTTCAAAGAACAAGCTAAGAAGTGCAGTAAGCAAAAGTGTCTTTTTGAAACTGCATTTAAAGTAATAACGAAGATACATACCAAAGGGTATGAGCATCAAAACGTTAAAAGCAGGGACGTAAAACGTTGGGTCTTTTACTGAAAGAACCCATGTTGCAGGATTAGAAATCTCAAAAGGACTTTCTTTCAAGAAATCCAAAACAAAGGTAAAAGGAACCAGGTTAAGCATCTGCGTGTAGGTGGTATGCACCGTATCTGGATCTGGTAATGGCAGAATCACCAGGAAATACATGGTGAGCAGATACAAAACAAAAGAGTACAAAATCAAAGTTCTAAGCTTATTGACAGAACCGTATTTGCGATAGTTGATAATCATATAGGGCAAGGTAATCAAAAATGCCAAAACGGGAAAGACGAGCATGGCAATTTTGATGGAATTTATATATCCCATTGAATCTCCGAACTTAAACCCGTTTAAGCAAGCAAACGTTTTCCACATGAAACGAGTGAAAACTAAGTACGCCAAGTAGTTATATTTGTATGTAGGAACAAATCCATGAACCTTTTAACGATAGTATAAGGTTATCGTTAAAAGATATTACCTAGACAAACTGGGATTTGCTCATTTAATTAAATCAGCTATTTCTTTCTTCCCATACACCTTTACATTCTCAATTACATTCTGTTTCCTCTTTATTGATTCAAACAATGATATATCTAATACATTTACGAACTCTTCAAACTGAACCTGTCCGATTCTTCTTATTTCTTTAAGTGTCTCGGCATCTCTTACCTTTCTCTCTGCCTCACTTTTGGGGTATCCTTGCCCAAATGGCTCTGAGAAAAGAGCTTCTATTGTTCTTTCAAGATTTTCAGTGCCTGACCATGTATAATCTTCACCTAATGGTAATGATATCGCATTTCCATTATTAATCTGAGCAAATAAATAGGCATCATTCGGTGTAGGTGCATACCCGCAAATGACATCAGGCATACTATTACAAGCAAGCATCATTCCTTGTCCGGAAGAACAGCCCGTAACAACGAAATCAACTGTCCTACTTGCCAACAAGATACCTACAAGAATGGAAATCTCTATATACGAATATTTTTCATTTTCTTCTATCGTACAGCCAAAATTTATAACCTCAGATTTCTTTGGAGCGTACTTTACTACAGCATCATAGATTATTTGATTTTTAGACGCTTGCGAACTTGCTTGAATAACTCCGATTCTCATATTTCCCTCTACAACTTCTAATTTAATTATTTCTTTTTCTTTGGTTTGGGTACCAGTAATTCATCATACGTTGAATTGTACAAGCCTTTGTTTTCTACACTTTTTTACTTAGTAGATGCAACTTTTGACATCAATACAACACACTCCGTATGGAAGGTCTGTGGGAATAGGTCTACTGGTGTGACGCTCACAGGTTTGTATGAGCCAATCTCAACAAAGCGCCTAAGGTCACGCGCAAGTGTTGCAGGGTCGCAAGAAACATATGCAATAGCACGTGCTGGCTGTTCAGAAAGCTGCTGAATTACTTCAGGAGCAAGTCCTGCGCGAGGAGGGTCAACAATAATCACGTCAGCATCTGTGCCGGGGAATTCTCTTCCTGCGTCTCCACCTACCGCGTCGACGTTATCAAGCTTTGCCAACTCAAGGTTGCGACGAAGATCTCTTACCGCTGGACCATAGGCTTCAACAGCGGAAACAAATCCTGCACGCTTTGCTAGAGGAAGCGTAAAGGTTCCTGCTCCACAGTAAAGATCCATTGCCTCGTCATCTGGCTGAACATCCAAACCAGAAAGCACAAGCTCAACGAGTTTCTCGGCACCCTTGGTATTGACCTGGAAAAAAGAAGGAGCAGAAAGCTGCATCTTCTGGCCGTCAATGAGCTCGCTCCATGAGCCGGAGCCACTCAGACGCTCTACGCCTACAACGCGGCGGGCTTTACTGGGGCCCTTGGTCATAACGCGGACAACACTTGTTGCCTTTACTGCGTCGCCTAAAACGCGAGCAATCTGTGTACGTGGGAAGCCGCTTGGAGCGGTCCAGAGCGCCACCTCAAGTTCTTTGGTACGTCTAGACACCCTGATGCCAATACGCTCTATATCAAGCTCGTGAGAGCCCGAGAGGTAGGAGAGCGCACCGCTTACAGCTCCAACTGCCTTCTGGTTGCTCTTATCTAAAAGCGGACAGTCTTTAATGCGAACAATGTCTTGTCCATTAGGCGCATACATGCCTACCAGGGTTTTATTGCCACTGCGCTTAAATGCCAGTTCAATTTTGTTGCGGTATCCCCATGGCTCACCAGGGGAAACAATATCTTTTACCAGTTCAGAAACATCGTCGGGTGAAAAATGCCCAATGCGTTCAAGAGCAGATATCACGCCGTTGCGTTTCTCGACAAGTTGCTGCTCGTAGACAATATTGCCCCAAGGTGTGGCACCCGTGAGCGCCACAAAGGGATTAGGACGTGGCTCTCTGAACGCAGATGCTTCCAAGATCTTTAGAAGCTGTGCGCGAGAAAACCTATCTGAGTCCTCGGTAATCTGTACACTGACGGCATCTCCAGGAACGGCGCCTCCAGAGATAAAGACTGTTTTACCTTCTGATGTATGAGCAATAGCGTCTGGACCATAGCTCATACGTTCAACATGTAAGGTGAGCTCAGACACTTAGTAGACCATTCCCATTGCCTCGCGGACCTCATCGAGCGTGGCGTTAGCAATAACATTTGCACGAGCGTTTCCGTCGTGGATGATGTCGCGAATAAGGTCTGGCTGAGCAGCAAACTCTGCACGCCTCTGACGAATCGGCTCAAAGTAGGTGTTAACGGCATCAATGACGTAAGTCTTGAGTGCTCCACCGCCACCCATGCCAATCTCGTCAGCAATCTCTTTTGGATCACGGCCAGTACAAATACCAGCAGTGGTGAGAAGCGCAGAAACGCCAGGACGATTATCTGGATCAAAGGTAATCATGCGCTCGGAGTCAGTCTTGGACTTCTTGATGAGCTTGGCAGTTTCTTCAGCTGTCATAGAAAGCGAGATAGCGTTACCGTAAGACTTGCTCATCTTGCGACCATCAAGACCAGGAATCAATGGGGTAGAGGTGAGAAGGCCAGAAACCTCCGGGAATACCTTTCCGTAGCGCTCGTTAAAGCGACGAGCAATTTTAGAAGTAATCTCGATGTGGGGCAGCTGATCGCGACCAACAGGAACAACATTTCCTTTACAAAAAAGAATGTCGCATGCCTGGTGCACAGGATAAGTGAGGAGAAGACCTGTAAGAGCATGGCCAGATGCTTCCTGCTCTGCCTTAACGGTTGGATTTCTATGAAGCTCAGACTCGGTAACAAGCGAGAGGAACGGAAGCATAAGCTGGTTAAGAGCTGGAACTGCAGAATGCGTGAAAATCATAGTCTTTTCTGGATCAATTCCGCAGGCCAGATAATCAATAACCATATTGTAGACATTATCTGCAATATGCTCAGTGGTGTCTCTGTCTGTAATAACCTGATAGTCAGCAATAATAATATTGGTATGAACACCAAGATTTTGGAGTCTTACGCGCTCAACAATAGTGCCAAAGTAATGACCAAGGTGAAGCCTTCCAGTAGGACGGTCACCAGTAAGCATGTTGTACTTTCCTGCATGCTCGGCTAAATCCGCCTGGATTTCATCAGAACGGCGTACAGCTGCTTCATAACTGCCCTCATTTGGCATAGTGACTCCTTGAAGTAAATTAATGCGTGAACTTAGTAAGTTTACCGCATTCCAAGCTATGGTTTAAATAATGAGTTAATAATCGCCGAAAACGATACGCCGACTTTCGCCGGCGTATCTAACAAGGATGCTGTCAATTGAAAGCCTACGTTTTAGTTGTTTATCAATCTTCATTACTAGCCCCTTTCGTTTGACAGCATCCTTGTGTTATCAATTTGCTTTTTATAACTGCTTTATTAACTAAAGCAATAATTACAGTCATAAGTATCAAGATGAAGGTCCATAGAAGCGTTTCGAGACAAACTTCAAAATACGAAATTCTTCCAGACTTAAATACATCTGTGGTAGGGAAGATTTCTAAGGCTCCCACTATTGACTTAGAATCTAAATATGTGAGTGGTATCCATTTGATAATTGACTGTTGAAAGTCTCGAGTTAAGAAATATTTTGGATAAAACGGGATGCATAACAGGGTGAAGATTATCAGAAGAGAAATAGTTGGCTCTTTAGAAATAGTCAAGAGCAATTCATAGCAGGCGACGACTAGAATCGAAAACAAAAAAATGAGTATAAGCTGTGATGTGATTACTTGAAGCGCGGACGAATAAATAATTTCGCCACCTCTTCTAAATACGACAGGGTAATCTGGTCGTCCTAAACCATTACGGACCAGTGCATATAAAAGTAATGGTGCAATAGAAATAGCGAACGAAATCATTCCTGTGAAAAGAATAGATAGGCATTTTGATATATGAAATCTTACAAGGGTTAGCTGCCTATTTCCCAATAGCTTATTTCTATGACTACTTTTTGCGGCGATAAATGAAAATATACCGATAGCTGCATAAATGACTAGTGATGTTCTATTTAAAAACAGAGACGCCATCATTTCAATCAAAGGGTATTGTTGCGCGTCTTTGTAGAGTGCGCTATTTCCCAATCGCGAAAGATGCTCATAGTATAGTTGCTTAGCCTGCAAATCGTATATGGATTCTGCTGTGCGAAGCCCACTTTGCGCATCTTCTAGTTGATTATTTAAGAAATCTAAATATCTTTGCACAAAACCAAAACTATCCTGACTGTTTGCCAGAGCATAGGTTATAGAGAGTTTTTTAGTTAATTGAATTAAATCATCATCAGAAATCTGTTGTTCTATCCCGCTCTCGTATTCTCTCTTGTAGTTTAAATAGGTTTCATTAAAAACCTCACGCGAATTCCAGTCTAAAAACCAGTTAGACACAGATGGTTGAATAAGAATAGAAGAAAAATAAACTGTTAAGACACATATTACGAGCCATGTGAAAGGGTGTTTCAACAACAGCTTTATATTAGATGTCAGGTGCCACATATTAGCTCCTTATTACGCCTAGCAATCAAACAACTTGTGATATAAAGTCCTCGATTCTTCGCATGTATTAACTTGCTGTAGCATTTTATTTTTTATGAATATAAAGGAGTTGCACACTCTATCTAATTCTTCTGGCAAGTGAGAGGAAATGATAATGCAGGCACCACGCTCTGCCAGTGTTTGAATTAGATGTGAACTATACTCTGCATGTTGTATATCAAGTGCATTGAGCGGTTCATCTAAGAGAATGTAAGGCGATTGCGAAACAAAGGCCATAGCAAGCTGTAGTTGCATTTTCATTCCCTGAGAGAATTTGCTAACTCTTTGAGATTTTAGATTTAATGCGTCGAGCATTTTAAGAGGAGTGTCAATATCAGCCTCTGATCCCCATATCTTTTTGACAAGCTCTAAGTGGAACTTCCCATTCATTGTTGGATATAAAATTGAATTATCTTCAGGTGAGTAATAGATCTTTTGAGCATAAATATCTGTATCGATAATTGAGATATCATCGCAAGTTATTAATCCTGTTTTTAATAAACTGATATCTCCATTTAGAGTTTTCAGCAAGGTGCTCTTTCCAAAGCCATTTGGAGCCATAAGTCCGTAGACTCCTCCTGGACTGAATGAGAATGTAACATTGTTTAAGACAGCTTTGTCTTTATAGCCTATTGAAACATCATTAAGCATAAGCATTTTTTATTACACCTACTAAGTCTGCTTGCAATAATTTCCTGAGTTTATTGATTCCGATAGTTATGAAAATAATTAAAACAGCCCACAGCATGAATATGAGCAGTCCACATAAAGGTTGAGGTTGTGCATAGTCAATCTTGTTTGTGAAAAACTGAGTATCTCCAACGAAACCAATTATTGCACCAATGTCCAAATAACCAATGGGGAGGTACTCTATCCACCCTAAAAGTAACTGAGGTGAAGAAAGACTCATTGCAAAGATAGATGAACAAATTACAAGAAAGTAGACCACTAGAGGTATAAGAAACTTACGGGTAATAGAGAATGCACAGATTAAAACTAAGGAGACAAACATGTTTGTTACCGCGGTATATGTAACAGACCATACGGCACATTGGAGAGCATTTGAAGTGTAAATGGTTCCTGCCTGAACTAGAACAACAGGGTAAGAAGTTAATCCAATTCCGTTACGTATCAATTCAATGGTAAACAAAGGAATATATGAGCAGAGACAGATGCTGGAAGCAATAATCGCAGATGCGCCAATACACCCAGAAAGACGCTGCAGGTAAGGTATTTGATCTTTTCCTAGTAGTTTTTCTCGAGAGGTGATTTGTGCTAAAGCAATGAAGGTTCCAATTGCTGGCAGAAATCTCAAAACAACAGGCAATCTATTTATTGAGTATGAAATTGAATGTATAGCTGGTAATTTACTTTCAGTTTCGTATTGATTACTTAATGGAATGTGCTGCATCTTTTGAGAAAATGCTTCCTGAGCTAAATAATAAAAGTCATTATCGTAGGGTCTAAGAGCTAAATTGTTTGATAACACAAATGAATAGTAGGTTAAGCTTGCTTGATAGAATTGCTCGCTTGTTGTGGCAAGCCTAACGTTTCCTAGCAGCTCTATTTGCTTTTCAAGAGTTTTGAAGTTTTCCGATGAGCGCTGATCAGAGCCATAACTTTCCGCTTGTTTGACAAGGTAATCGTATTCATCGCTTACAACACCATTTCGAGCAAAATTTATGCTGTATGTATCTAGATTTGTAAAAACCGGAATTAGTAAAAGAGCCGCAAAAACACAGGTAGCAAGCCACAATGAAGGTTGCCTTATAGCTGTTTTGATAAGACTCTTGCAATACCACATATCTCCTCCACAGATGAGAAAAGATAAGTGCTACTTTGTAAGAACTTTACTCTTATTTGTAATTTTTTACAATATATATTATTTTGATAAAAGATTATCTAAGTAAATGCATACAACATCTACTGCTTTCCAAGCTGTTTGCGTTCAAGGGAACGGGCGATAAGGACTTGCTTGCGCAGCTCAGGAATCTTTTTGCCATCCATGGCAGGAGTGTCAGCAAGTTTGTAAGGGATGCCTAGCTCTTCATACTTTTTTACGCCCATCACGTGATAGGGAAGTAGATCTAATCCAATAACGTTATCCCAGTGGGCAATGATTCTACCAACGCCAGCAAGTTCTTCTGGTGAATCAGTAATTCCAGGCACTACAACATGTCTGATAAGAACTTTAATACCTCTACGATTAAGCTCATCGCCAAATGCAAGTGGTCTTTCTGAGCCAACTTCGCAAAGACTAATGTGGCCCTTTGGATCAGAGTGCTTGATATCAAGGAGCACTAAATCTGTGTTATCAAGAACGCGCTCAAATTTTTCTGGAGTTTCTGGATTATACGCAACGCCAGAAGAGTCAAGACAGGTATGAATGCGTCCTTGCGGGTCATTATGAGCCGCCTCAAACAGAGCGCCGATAAACTCAGGCTGAGCGAGTGGCTCGCCGCCAGTAGCCGTAATTCCACCGTTTCTATAAAAAGCTCTATTGCGGTTAAAGGTGGAAAGAATTTCTTTTACTGATGTTTCTGTTCCAATACCAAATTGCCAGGTATCTGGGTTATGACAATAGGCACAGCGCATGGGACACCCCTGGGTAAATACAACCAGGCGAGTTCCAGGGCCATCTACGGTACCAAAGGTCTCAATAGAGTGGACCCGCCCACAAACTGTGAGCGGGTCATTGAGATCCATGTGAGTATCAGAACAAGACATGGACAAGAAATCCTTAGAGAGCGTCGTGGAAGGTACGAGAAATAACGTCGTCCTGCTGCTCTTTGGTAAGGGAGTTGAACTTAACAGCGTAACCAGAAACGCGAATGGTCAGCTGAGGATACTTCTCTGGGTGTGCCTGAGCATCAAGAAGAGTGTCCTTAGTAAAAACGTTAACGTTGAGGTGATGACCGCCCTTCTCGGCATAGCCATCAATCATGTTTACCAGGTTGTCAATCTGCTCGGAAGCTACTTCGTTGGACTGCATGTGTTTCTCCTTACGAGTTTGTTGGCGAGAAGAAACGTGTAGATAGATCTTCTCGCCAGGGCTTGTTATTTACGATCCTCAGCACCTTCAGCTGCGGATGGATCTGCCTCACAGGCGCAATCAATCTTGTTCTCAATTTGAATATCAAGATTCATATCAGAGAAGTCGATGTGCTCAAGGTCTAGCTCGCTACCGTGGAAGTAGACATCGGAGCCCTTACCAAGAGCATTAGGAATGATTGAGAAGGTATTGGAAATACCGTCTTGTGCGTCGTTGAATGGAAGCTTAGCAACGGATGCCAGGGATGCAACAGCACCGTGAGTATCGCGGTGGTGCATTGGGTTAGCACCAGGAGCAAAAGGAACGCCCGCACGACGGCCATCAGGAGTGTTACCGGTAGCCTTACCATATACAACGTTAGAGGTAATGGTCAGAATAGAAGTGGTTGGAACAGAATCACGGTAGGTGTGGTTCTGGCGAATCATGTTCATGAAGATCTCAACGATGTCATGAGCAATGGTGTCAACACGGTCATCATCGTTACCGTATTTAGGGAAGTCACCCTCAGTAACGTAGTCGGTAACAAGACCAGTCTCATCACGGACAACCCTTACCTTTGCATACTTGATTGCAGAGAGGGAGTCAGCAACAACAGAAAGACCAGCGATGCCTGTTGCAAACCAGCGATGTACGTGCTCGTCGTGCAGAGCCATCTGGATGCGCTCGTAGCTGTACTTATCGTGCATGTAGTGGATTGCATTAAGAGCGTTGACGTAAACGCCTGCAAGCCAGCGCATCATATCCATATACTTGGAGAAGACATCGTCGTAATCAAGGTACTCGCCCTCAACCGCACGGTACTTAGGACCAATCTGTTCGCCGGTTTTCTCGTCACGGCCGCCATTGATTGCGTAAAGCAGGCACTTGGCAAGGTTTGCGCGAGCACCAAAGAACTGCATCTCTTTACCAACACGCATGGAGCTGACGCAGCAAGCAATTGCGTAGTCATCGCCATGATAGACGCGCATAAGATCGTCATTCTCGTACTGGATAGAGCTGGTAGTAATAGAAATCTTTGCGCAATAGCGTTTGAAGCCTACAGGAAGCTTAGTAGACCACAGAACGGTTAGGTTAGGCTCTGGGCTGGTGCCCATGTTCTCAAGGGTGTGGAGCCAGCGGAAGCAGGACTTGGTAACCATAGAGCGGCCATCAATGCCAATGCCACCAATGGACTCAGTGACCCACTGAGGGTCTCCAGAGAAGAGCTCGTTGTACTCAGGAGTACGGGCAAACTTGACCATACGAAGCTTCATAACCAGGTGGTCAACAATTTCCTGAATCTCAGACTCAGTAAAGGTACCACGAGCAAGATCGCGCTCTGCATAGATGTCCAGGAAGGTGGTGTTACGGCCAATGGACATTGCAGCGCCATTTTGCTCTTTAACAGCAGCAAGATAGCCCAGGTAGAGCCACTGAACAGCCTCTTTGAAGTTCTCAGCAGGGCGGCTCAAATCAAAACCGTAAATCTCACCAAGCTGCTTGAGCTCCTTAAGAGCACGAATCTGCTCGGAGAGCTCCTCACGGTGACGAATGGTCTTCTCGTCCATGACGGTGCTGGTGCCATTTTTCTGATTTGTTTTATCGGCGATAAGAGCGTCAACACCGTAGAGAGCAACACGACGATAGTCGCCGATGATACGGCCGCGGCCGTATGCGTCAGGCAGACCAGTAATGATGTGGGAGTGACGGCATTTACGCATGTCCTCGGTGTAGACATCAAAAACGCCAGCATTGTGAGTTTTGCGACGATAGGTATAGAAGTCAACAATTTCTGGGTCAACCTCGTAGCCGTAGGCCTTGCAAGCAGCCATTGCCATACGAATGCCACCGTCTACCATAAGGGCACGCTTTAGTGGCTTGTCTGTTTGAAGGCCAACAATCTGCTCAAGCGGCTTATCAATGTAGCCGGCCTCATGGGAGGTGATAGTGGAAACCTGTTTGGTATCCATATCAAGTACTCCACCATTTGCGGTCTCTTGAGCAAAGAGATCCATAACATCCGCCCAAAGCTTTGTGGTAGCCTCAGTTGGACCAGCGAGGAAGGAATCATCGCCATCGTAAGGGGTGTAATTCCTCTGAATGAAGTCTCGGACGTCAATTGCTTTTTGCCAGTTACCACCGACAAAGCCGTCCCAAGCCTCCTGTGCTGGTGTTTCCTGCATAACACACTCCTTTTTACACGAACAATTTATACGTCCGCGTTCATGCTGAGCGTGTTGAGTGGAGCATGGCCGCTCAGCAGTTTACAAATAGCAATCTTGAGACTAATTTTGACAGCAGGTATGTCTTTGGACAAATGACGTCAAATATTAGTTGCGACCTCTAACTTTACTCAATATGTAGTGCTAAACAAGCGACAAATACGCAATATTTTGACAAGTTAGAAAAGGTTTACATTTGCGCAGGTCAGGAATTTGCTAAATAAAAAGCTATATGAAAATTGTTGAGAATTAGTCACATTTATTACGACAGGTGTCTATTTCTTCTCCAAATGTCCACAAAATTTATTGGTATTCTTACATGACAGGGGAGGCATTATGGACGCTATAACATTAGAAAAACAACGCTTGCGAGAAGAACGTCTAGCAGCAAGAGAAACTCTTTCTGAGCAAGAGAGATGTGTGCTTGATGAAAGTATTACTCAGAAACTTCTTGCGACCCCTGAATATGCAGAAGCAACTACTGTTTTAACGTATGTTTCTGTCTCATCTGAAGTTTCTACGAGGATGATTATTGAGCGCGCCCTATGCGATGGAAAAACGGTGGCGGTGCCTCGTTGTCTACCTGGACATCGTTTAGAGTTTGTTGTCATCACGTCATTAGATCAGCTTGTGCCAGCTCCTTTTAATTTACTTGAACCATCAAAAGACCTATCTGCTTTAGCAGAAGAACAGATGAACGCTACGATTTGCATTGCTCCAGCGCTCCTTGTTGATACAAAAGGATATCGCCTGGGTTATGGTGCGGGATTTTATGACCGATTCTTGTCAACGTATTCTGGTAAGAAAATCTGCCTTGCTTACCAGCATAATTTGAGTAAGACAATGCTTCCTCATACAGAATTTGACGTTCCTGTGGATATGGTAATAACTGAATCAGGCGTGCTTGCGTGTGCATAAAAAATCTGCTGCAACGTTGCCGTTACAGCAGATTTGTGTTTCTCGCCAGATAGCTATAAGGAGCGACTTATGCTTCATCTTTGAGATGAGCCGCCATTAGCTGGATTGCCTCTCTGTAGCTGTCAATTCCTTTACCAGCAACTGTAGCAAAGCATGCATCTTTTATATAAGAAATGTGTCTAAAGTCTTCTCTGGTAGAGATATCTGTAAGGTGCACCTCAATCATGGGGATTTGCACGGCGAGTGCTGCGTCGAGCAGAGCAACTGAGGTGTGCGTATAGGCAGCAGGATTGATGATAATGCCATCATAGCTACACAGCGCATCCTGGATTGCATCAACTAAATCGCCCTCGTGGTTTGATTGATAGCAAACACAATCCGAGAAACCTTGAGATTGTGCCTCCGCCTTACAGACTTCTATAAGGGTCCTGTAGTCAGCTTTTCCGTAAATCTCTGGTTCACGAATACCTAACATGTTGATGTTTGGGCCATTAATGATGAGCAGGCGAGGGGCTTCGAGGTCATCCTCATAGTCATCCTCAAAGTCGTCTGCATCTAAGTCAGAAACAAGGCCGTCAAAGTCTTCTTCATCCTGATCAAGAGTATTTTTTTGAGCTAGCAGAGAGATTAGCTCGTCCACCTCTTCATTGTGTTGAGCTGGATTATCTGAGCGCTTCTCGTCTAACGAACAAAAAGTTTTTTCTGGCTCACCCAAAATGCAATTAAGGGCATCGTTTACCTGGCTAACAAGATTGGGACCAAAAACTACCTCAAGGCCGTTTGATCCCTTTCCCACAATGCCAAGAACGCCAGTGGCAGTGGCTAACTGTTCATGGTCGATAAGCGTCATATCATCAATAGAAAGACGAAGTCGCGTCATGCATACTTCGTTGTGCGTTAAGTTTTTTGAACCGCCTATTGCATTAAGAATCTCGTGAGCAATAGCATTGCTGTCCATCGGATATCTCCCCAAATACGACCGAACATCAAACATTTAACTGTTTGACTGGACGTAACTTCCTTGAAGTTTTCTGAATACAAACCTACGAAGTATAAGTATAGGGGCTTTAACGTGCCTATATCCAAAGTCTCTTGGCCGTCCGGTGAACGGTTGAAAAATAACTGTAAACGTTTTCTGTTATTTAAATGCTATGGCGAGAAGACCTTTGGCATCTGCGTCCGGACTACCAAGGCAGGAAAAAGTTATATCAGCCCATGCTTCGTAGAGAGGTAGTCGCTCTGCAGCAAGTTCTTGTATGCCAACACTTTGTGAGAGTGGTCTTCCCGCAATAGCCAATTGCTCAAGGGGACGAGTTAGGTAGACTAGCTTTCCATTTTGGCGGAGGAGCTGGTAGTTTGAAGGGGTGACAACCACACCGCCTCCGCAAGATATCACCACACCACTCATGCTGGAAATCTCTTGAATTACTTCATGCTCTAGATGTCTAAACGCTGCTTCTCCGTGTGTTTGTAGATAGGTTGACGCGTCACAATGAGCTTTTTGTTTGATGAGAAGATCTGTGTCTATCCAAGGACGATTCAGAAGCTTTGCTAGCGCTTCTCCCGTAGAGGTTTTTCCTACACCAGGCATGCCGATAAGCACAATGTTTTCTTTTGAAGCACTGAGGTCACGAGAGATACGTTCTATCTGCGAGTCTGATACATCCCGTCCCGAAAAGAGTGAGCTTGCTCTAGCTGCTTGAGCTACCAGCATTTTTAAACCATTTGCATTGAGTATTCCGAGGCTTTCTACATCTAAAAGAAGCTGAGAGCGTAGTGGATTATAGATAAGATCAATCACGCATTGCAGGGACGTAAATGAAGCTAGTTCCTCTTTGGTAAGAGGGGAGATGCCAGCGTGAGGAGACATTCCCACCGGCGTAGCATTGACGAGAAGATCAGCGTCATAGTGGGATTGAAGCTGGTCATACGTAATTGCACAGTCAACAAATGAAGAGCTTACTTGAGGGTTTCTGGAGACTCTCACAACGTACGCGCCACCTTTTTTAAGTGCATAGCAAACTGCCTGGCCAGCACCGCCAAAGGCTCCTAAAACTATCGCTTTCTTTTGATTCAAGCTGACCTTGAGACTTTTAACTAGATACTCAAAGCCATACACATCTGTGTTGTCTGCAGTTATGAGTCCATTTACATCTTTTACCAGGGTATTTGCCGCTCCAATAGCTTGAGCATCCTCAGAAACTGAGTCCGCAAGAGCGCAGGCATTCTTTTTGTAAGGGATGGTAACGTTCAAGCCACGCCAAGATTGGTGTTTAAGGAAGTCCTTTAGCTCCGAAGCAGAAAGCTCATGGAGTTGGTAGGGAAACGACCCTAACTTTTCATGAATTTCTGCCGACCAGCTATGAGAGAGTTTCTCGCCAATAAGCCCAAAAGGAGCAAGGGGAGCTGTAGAGTTACTTGAGGCTTGTTGCTCAGTTTTAGAGCTCATGAGATGACTCCTGAACTGCTTTTGCAGCCTTCATCAAAACCTCAAGTAACTCTAAAGCATACGGTGCAAGTTCAGGTGAAACAGAGGTTGTAACCTGGTCTTTTTTGGCATTTTCTCTTGAGAAATCAAGAACAGTAAGTTCATGCTCTTTTTTGTAAGCACCAATTTGTTTGGCAACCGCAATCCTTTGCTCAAAGAGGTCAAAGATTTGCGCATCAATTGAATCGATTTCCTGGCGAAGCGTTTCTAGCTGATTAGTCATTGTTATATCCGTTCTGCTCAGAGGGCCAGGAATATAAGGTGTCGAGAAGAGCTAGTGCAAAAGCGCTTTCAACGCAGGGCACGGCACGCAAAACCGCAGTTACATCATGTCTGCCCTGAACAACAAGCTGCTCTGGTTCCATAGTTTGAAGGTTTACCGAGTTCTGTGGTAGGCCAATGCTCGAGATAGGTTTTAACGCACATCTAAACCAGATGGGAGCTCCTGTTGAAATACCACCCAGAATACCTCCAGCATGATTGGTGGTTGGCACAACGGAGCTGTTACGTACTTCGTAAGCATCGTTATTCTCAGAGCCAAGTAAATTTGCAACATTCATGCCGCTACCAAATTCAATGGCTTTAACAGCGGGAACACCAAAGACTGCAGCAGAGATGGTATTTTCAAGCCCATGGAAATGAGGGCGCCCAATACCTGCAGGAACACCCGTTGCCACACATTCTATGCTGCCGCCAACAGTATTTTTCTCTGAGCGCAGCTGCGTAAGGAGTGCGCTGGTTTTCTCGCCAGCTTGGGCATCAAGGAAAGGAAGCGCTTGAGGATCAGCTTGGAGCAGCTGATCCATTTGGTAAGCAAGTAGCTTATTGGCCTCAAGTGAGTTGTCTACGAGCTCAAGGGGAGTATCGCTGACGTCCTTTATTTTGAGAACGTGAGCTGCAATAGTTATGCCCTGAGCTCGCAAAATCTGGAGCGCTATTCCTCCCGCAATGCAGAGAGGGGCGGTTAGACGGGCGGAAAAATGTCCTCCACCCGTTTGCTTGTACGAGTCTCCCCATTTTGCCCAGGCAGAGAAATCGGCATGTCCTGGTCGTGGGACAAGCTTTGTAGCTGCGTAATCTTGTGGACGAACGTGTGTGTTAGGTAGCTTTGCCGTGAGCGGGGAGCCATCTAGAATGCCTTCTGCTGAAATTCCAGAGATAAACTGTGGATTGTCAGCCTCTTTACGCGGAGTATCCCACGGATGCGACGAGGATCTTCTTTGAAGGAATGTCTTGAGAGCTGCTAAGTCAACGGCAAAACCAGCAGGTAAACCTTCAATGGTGCAGCCGATTTTTGGAGCATGAGACTCGCCAAAAATAGATACTTTTACTGTTGTCCCAAAAGTTGAGGTCATCATTTATGCCTCCATACTACGGCAGACACCACCGAGCTGCTTAAAGTGCTCAAAGAAGAGCGGATACGACTTATTGATTGCCTCGGCATGAGTGATTATGACAGGACCCGTTGCATACGAAGCCAAAATAGTTGCCATCATCACCATGCGATGATCATTACATGAGTCTACGATGCAGCTGACGGGCTGTTTTCCTCCCGTGATAATAAGCTCCGTTTGATCGTCAGAGAGCTCAACGGTCACACCAAATGCCCTAAGTACGCTGCAGATACTTTGAACGCGGTCGGACTCTTTAAGACGAAGGCGCTGAATATTGGTAAGTCTACTTGTTCCAGGGATAAACGCAGCTAATGCAGCAAGTACCGGAGCAAGATCGCACACTTCGGAGACAGAAATGGTAAACGGTCGCAGGTGATCCATCATACAAGCTGCACCTTTTTGATGGCGAGAAACACGTGCGCCCACAAGCGATAACGCGGCTAAGATAGCTCTATCTCCCTGGACACTTTGCATGGAGAGCCCTGTGACCTCTACGCCTTGCCCAATTGCTCCTGCGGCAAGCCATGGCGCAGCGTTTGACCAATCTCCTTCGATTGAATAAATGCCTGGACAAACGTAGTGTTGAGGTTCAATGGTATAGGTGGCATTCTTTGCATCAAACACAGTAGTAACGCCAAAGTCTTTCAATACGTGCTCTGTGATAGACAGATAGTCTTTTGACTGGATGGACTCTGTAATCTGTATCGTTGAAGATTTGTTTAACAAAGGTAATGACAGCAAAAGTCCAGAAATAAATTGAGATGAAATATCTCCTGGTAGCTCAAATAAACCGCCAATAAGTTTGCCTGAAACCTCAAGGGTCTTCTCATCTTGCCAGCTAAAAGACATACCATGGGCAAAAAGTTCTGAGACAAGCGGCTCTAGGGGTCGAGAAAAGAGTCTTCCTTCTGCAGAAATTGTGGCGTTTACGTTTAGCACGCCCAGAAGGGGGAGTAAAAACCTGAGTGTGGTGCCAGATTCTTTGCAGTTAAGCTGCACGTTTTGAGGGCGATTTTGCTCTTTTGCAGGGACAACTCTAAATCCCTGTTTAGTTCTAGCGATAGTGGTGCCTAAAGCTTTAAGACAATCAACAGTTACTTGAATGTCCTCTGATATGTAAGGACAGGTAATGTTGGTAGCACCGTTTGCAAATGAAGCGCAGATGAGCGCGCGATGAGCGCATGATTTTGACGGGATGGCTTCTACCGTTCCAAACAAATCATGAGGAGTTATTGAAACATCCATTTTTACACGCTCCATAACTAATTGCTTGATGTAAGAATACCGCAGTTGAGTGTCAGAGAAGGATATGGTTAAAATTGTTTGAAGATTAAAGGAGGAAGCAAGTGAATAAGCCTTTTAGCGCCGTAACTCAGGTTTTACGTGGCTATACGTACAATCAGGTTAAAGCTGTCGTTGAGGTTCTTGTTGATTCTCCTGTACATAACGTTGAAGTAACCATGAACACTCCAGAAGCTGCCTCGTTAATTCAGAAGTTGTCCAGGGAATATGGCTCTGATATCAATATTGGCGCTGGTACCGTACTTACTCTTGAAGATCTGCGGACGGCTCATAAAGCTGGTGCTACGTTTGTTTTAGCTCCAACACTGCTCTCTGAAGAGATGTTTGACTACTGCAAAGAGCATGAGATTTTGAGTGTTCCGGGAGCGTTTTCGCCAACAGAGATTGCACATGCATTTGCTCTTGGTGCAGATATTGTCAAAGTATTCCCCGCAAATGAGGTTAGTTATGGATACGCCAAAAAGGTATGCGAACCTTTAGGAAACTTACCGCTTATGGCGGTTGGTGGCGTTACAACAGCTAATATTGCTGAAGTATTTGCTGGTGGTTATGCCTATGTAGGAACTGCTAACGGCATCTTCAACAAAAACGATATCCTAGCTGAAGACAAGACTGCTCTAAAAAAGTCAGTACGTAAGCTTGCAGAAGAGCTAGAGCGTCAAGGACGTTAGTCTTCATTTGCCAATTCAATAAGCTGTTTAAGTTCTGTAAATGATTTACGCTCAATACGTACATCACCAATGCCATAAACAAGCGCCATATCAATTGAATCTGTGTGGCTTTTCTTGTCATGAAGTGCTGCGCGGTAAAGTTCTTCCACAGTAAATGAAGTGCTGGTAGGAAGGTTATATGATTGCGTGAGTGTAATGATGTTCGCTGCGTCTTCAACAGAACAAAGACCAAGCTTGGAACAGGCTTTTGCCAACATGGAAGTTCCAGCGGCCACACAGGAGCCGTGTCCAAGTTCGAAGTTGCTGAGCGTCTCAATAGCATGGCCAAGTGTATGACCCAGATTGAGCAATTTTCTAGACCCTGTTTCTTTGAAGTCTGCTTCAACGATTGATTTTTTTATTTTGATACACGCTTGAATGAGTTCTTGCCTATGCGGCACGTCGATGACCTGCATGGGGTTTCTCGCTAAAGAGATTTTATTGAAGAGTTCATGTCCAGAAAGAACGCCGTATTTAATAAGTTCTCCGCAGCTATCTTGCAAGAGGGGAGTCGGAATAGAGTTCAGCAGCTCAAGGTCAACAATAACGGCCTTGGGGTTATAGAAGGCTCCAACCAGATTTTTTCCAAAAGGCAGGTCAATGGCAGTTTTTCCACCAATCGAGGAATCTATCATTGCCAAAAGCGAGGTGGGGATGTGGATGAGTGCACAGCCGCGCATGTAGGTAGCTGCAACAAATCCCGAAAGATCGCCAATAACGCCTCCGCCGAGGGCCACGACAATGTCTTCTCGCGTAAAACGGTTTTCTGCAAGGATGCTAACCAGCTTTTGATACCACTCAAATGATTTTGCGTGCTCGCCTGTGGGTACTGAGGCAGTTGTGACAGAAAAGCCAGCTGACTTTAACGAGGCGAGAAGTTCTGTGCCAAAGAGTATGTTCAAATCTGGATGAGTGACTACAAGAATCTTTGACCCTGAGGTGCAGGAATGAATAAGGTTTCCGGCCTGTGCAAGCAGGTGATGCCCTACATGAATTTGATATGAGTCGGATGTTAGGTCAACAGAAATAGTATTCATGAGCTCCTCATTTGCTGGTTGAATTCATTTTAGCATGGGAAAATACCAGAAGAAAATTACGCAAACCGTTACAAAAGACAGTAAGTAGGCTGGGGTATACTTATGCACCATGACTCCGTAGCTCAGTGGATTAGAGCGTTTGCCTCCGGAGCAAAAGGTCGTGGGTTCGAAACCCACCGGGGTCACCACGTGCAAAAAACCGGCCATCACTGACTGGAGATCGTTTATATGTCATTGCAAGACACTGCAGGCAAGAATAGCAAACGTTTTGAAGAAACGTATGAAGGCTTGACGTCAAAAGAAGTTGCAGAGAGAGTATTTGCAGGTAAAGTCAATACTAATACAGACGTCAAAACCAAATCTATTGCTCAGATTATTGCAGAGCACAGCTTTACGCTCTTTAACATAGTTAATGTTTTGATGGCGCTGCTTGTTGTTGTAACGGGACAGTACAGAAACGCACTGTTCATGAGCGTGGTTCTTGCAAACTTGGTCATTGGTATTGTGCAAGAGATTCGTGCAAAACGCATGATTGACCGACTGTCTCTTATGACAGCTCAGAGTGTTTGTGTAATTCGTGACGGAAAAGATACCTTTATCAAACCAGACGAGCTTGTCATTGATGATCTTGTGCGTTTGAAGACAGGCGATCAAATTCCTGCTGACAGTATTCTTGTGTCAGAGCACGTAAGTGTTGACGAAAGCCTTCTAACTGGCGAGGCAGAGCCCGTGCAAAAAGCCACGGGAGACGAGCTTCTCTCTGGTAGTTTTGTCGAGAGGGGCAGTCTTGTTGGTAGGGTATGCCGCGTAGGTCAGGAAGGCTACGCTGCGCGCATTAACGCAGAAGCTAAGTTTGTAAAAGAGATCAATTCAGAGATTCTCACCACCATTAAGTCGATTATTCGCGCAGGTTCCATTGCATTGATTCCGCTGGGTATTGGTCTTTTTGTTCGTACCTATTTCATTGGTAATGCTGATTTAAATGAAGCACTTCTTTCGATGATTGCTGCCGTTATTGGCATGATTCCTCAAGGACTCGTTCTTCTTACCAGCTCGGTTCTTGCTATTGCAACCATTAGACTTGGCCAGAAGAATGTTTTGGTTCAGCAGCAATACTGCATTGAAACGCTGGCACGCGTAGATACCCTTTGTTTGGACAAGACGGGTACTATTACTACGGGAAACATGGAAGTTGCTCGTGTTTTGGATGCTTCGTTTACGCCAATTACTGAGGCTGCGGGTGCTCTGCAAGCGGCTGTAAACGTTGTCGGCGCAAATAAAGATGACGCTAACGATACGGCTACGGCAATCCTTGCGTACGCATCCAAGCAGGGGATTCAAAGCAAACGTTCTTCTCGCGTTGTGGCATTTTCTTCTAAGAGAAAGTACTCTGGCTGCGTCACTGAGGACGGACAGGCATTTGTTATCGGTGCTGCCCAGTTTGTGCTTGGTCCCGAGGCAGCAGACGTTATTGCGTCGTCCGATGCGTTTGCGTCCATTGAACGCGTGCTGGTTGCCTGTAGCGTTGATGGATTTGACCAGAATGATACTTTCCAGGGAACTCCTCAGCTTCTAGGTTACGTAGTTCTTAGGGATCAGATTAGAGAGACTGCCCCACAAACCATTGCGTACTTCCTTGAGCAAGGCGTTGACCTGCGTGTTATTTCGGGCGATGACCCTCGTACCGTCTCTGCTATTGCTGAGCGTGCAGGCGTTCCTCATGCCGATGGTTGGGTAGATGCAACCACGCTACACACAGAGGCAGATATTGCTGCTGCTGTCGAGAAGTACCACGTATTTGGTCGCGTTACGCCAGAACAGAAGCGTGAGCTTGTTATTGCACTCCAGAATCTTGGCCACACGGTTGCCATGACCGGCGACGGCGTCAATGACATCTTGGCGCTTAGGCAGTCAGACTGTTCTATTTCTGTTGCTTCTGGTTCTGCTGCAGCTAGAAATGTTGCAGAGATTGTTCTGGCAGACAATGACTTTGCCCATATGCCAGAAGTTGTTGCCGAAGGTAGGCGCTCTATTAACAACCTTCAGCGATCTGCTGCGCTCATACTTGTAAAGACGGTTTATACTGCGGCTTTAGCGCTCTATTGCATTATTGCGCCACCATACCCCTTTATTCCTGTTCAGATGTCGCTGCTTTCATTTGCAACTGTTGGCCTGCCATCGTTTGTGTTGGCGCTTGAGCCAAATCACGATCGCGTAAAGGGCAACTTCTTGGTCAACATTTTGCGCAAGTCACTACCTGCTTCTATTGCGGTAACTATCACGCTTGCACTTCTTATGACCGCAGGTCATCTGTTTAAGTTGAACCTGTCTCAGGTGTCTACGATGGCGCTTATCACTACCGCAACAGTTGGTTTTGCGCTGCTCAGAAGGATTTCTTTACCGCTCACCAAACTCCGCATTGCGCTTCTTGTTGTTTGCATTGCCATTGTTGTTGGCGGATGTACGGTTGCTCAGGACTTCTTCCGTATTGCACCTCTCACCCCACGCATCTTGCCGTACTTGGCAATTTGTCTGGTGACTTCCGTTATTATCTTCAACAGAATTTCGGAGCGTTACATTCACAACTATACAAAGGATCGATTCTTTGACCTGGTTGTGAGATTAATGGGAGGAAAGTCAACTTATAGCTCTTCTGCTGAAATAAACGATTAAACTGAAGCACAAGCAAAGGGTTGTGGAGGGTGTATGCGTTGTCCAAACTGTGGATCTGAGGTCGATGAAGGGGCTTTAACCTGCCCTCATTGTCAGATTGATCTAAGTTTGACCCAAAGGATTCCTGTTACTCAAGCTCATTGGTGCCCTCATTGTGGTGCCTTGGTGGCTGCCGCCGCAGAAAGCTGCCCCAAGTGTGGCCTTCCTTTGCCACAGGCAGTGCCTGCAGCTCGTCCTGCTCGAGCCATCAGGCCCACGCGCAACATCTCGCTCCCAGAGATCGACGCCGCTCCAGCGCCTGGCGAGAAACACGATCCACTCGCAGACGCAGACCCTAATGCATCATCTTCTGCTGCAGCAGATCCTACTGTTTTGCAACAAATGCCAGCCGACAGCGCTGACCCAGATGCCACCAGCGCGTTTGCCTCGGTCAGTCGCAGACCAGCTCCTCGTTTTGAGTCTGCAATTCCTTCCGAGCCTTCAAAAGAGAACCTTCCTGAGGCAGAAGGAATCCCTCGCACACGCGTTATTCTGCTCTCAGCACTTCTTGTCACAACGCTGGTAGTAGCTGCAATCTTTATCATTACGCACCCGTGGGACCCACAGGCAACCGATAATCGTGCAAAGGTTGAGGCTCCAGTCTCATCTACTCCTACTACTACTCCTGTTACGCATCTAACGGGACAAGATACCAGTGCAACTCAGCAAAACACAAGTTCAGATGCTGTTTTTGATGCACTTGATAGCGATTATCAGAAGCTCGGAGATCTCTCAAAGCGCCTTGATGATAACGAGAAGACCTTTGATCAGCTTGCCATTACCGGCTCTGATCAAGAGCGCGCTGATGCCCAGCAGGAAGCAGAGCAGATATCGCTTGATATCAGTAATGTTATCTCTGACCTTTCAAGCCTTGATGACTCCAATGGAAACTATCGTCAGGCCATTGAAAATCTTACTAAGCTTGGCAACTGGCTTCGTAATCGCTCTGACGCTTTGAGTGAGGGATGGAAGCGCTCTGTGGCTTCTTCTAATCCTTCTCAGGACAAAGAGCACATCTTGGCACCAGTCGATAACATCAGAGACTCAAGTGGTTCCAGCTCATACCAGAAACTTTTTGATGAAAATTACGTGAATTGGAAGCCACAAAAGCAGTAAAAATCTACCGTTCAGCTGCTTTAATTTCAAAAATCTCATCATACTGGTAAAATAATTAGGTTAGAAAAGAAGTTCTTTATTACTAAGGGTTTCTCGCGTTTTCTTCTTCTCTTAGATGTAAAGAAGCTTGGAGGAATTATGTTTGGACTTGATCCATTGTATACACCAGAGCGCCAGGTCACTGGTACTGAGGTAGCTGTCTTTGATACCAACAAGGGAATCATTAAGGTTCAGCTTGACGGTAAGGGCGCACCTATTCATGTAGCAAACTTCTGCGAGCTTGCAGAGTCTGGCTTCTATGACGATACCAAGTTCCACCGTCTTGTTCCTGGTTTTGTTCTTCAGGGCGGAGATCCTAATACTCGTGAGATGAGTGTTGAGGATGTTATTTTTGGTAACCCTGGTCCTGATGGAATCCCTGGTACCGGTGGTCCTGGTTATCGCATTAAAGAGGAGTTCACTACTAATCCTAATAACTCCCACGTTGATGGTGCACTTGCTATGGCTCGTTCTCAAGATCCAAATTCTGCGGGTTCGCAGTTCTATTTCTGTCTTGGTCCACAGCATGGCTTGGATTCCGGTTACACCGTATTTGGTACAACTATCGAGGGAATGGACGTCATTTCCCAGTTAAAGGTTGGCGATATCGTCAATTCCATTAGAATTGAAAACGCTTAAAGCCAAGTCGCACAAACTCTTGGAGGATATTGTGAATCAACAGGCATTTGAGTTAGGTAAATCTGCATATGATCAGGGCGACTGGTTTGTAGCTATCAGTCAGTTTGATGTGGCTAAAGAGCCAGGCGAGGTAAACGGTCAGATTGACCACCTTCTTGGCAACGCGTATATGAAGCTTGGACAGTTTGATTCTGCCGCTTCTGCCTATAAGTCAGCGCTTGCTGATACGTCATACGGCAAGGTTGGCGCACTCTCCACAAACCAGGGCCGCGCTCTTCTGGCTGCCGGTAGGGTACAGGAGGCAATTGCCGCCCTTACTAACGCTGTCCAGGACGTCTCTTATGCAACACCATATAAGGCACAGCTTGCCCTTGGTTCTGCTTACGAGAAAATCGGTGATATCCGTAACGCAGGTATTGCTTACAGAAACGCTGCAGTAGACGAGAAGAACCCTAATCCTTCATCTGCACTTTGCAGCCTTGGTGCATGCTTTATGGGTCTGAACAGACCTGTTGATGCAGTTGAGGCATATCGCACTGCTCTTGATTTTGCTAATCCTTTGGAGAACTCCAATAAGATTTATGCAGATCTTGGTCTTGCGTATGTTGCAGCTAATCGCATGTCTGAGGCAGTTGACGCCTTTACTCATGCAACTGCAGACGGCAGCTTTGTCCTGTCTAATCAGCAGCAGTCTGCTTTTGATGCTGCTCGTAAGGCAATTACTGCAATGACTTCTGGTAAGCCATCTGAGACCGATGCCTTCCTTCAGGCAGCTGGTTATGGTGCCTACGATCCACTTGATCCTACAGGTATGTCTGGCGAGCTCATTCCTTCTGCAGAAGATACTGGTTTCTTCCAGATTACTGAGCAGGAGATTATTGAGCAGGACAAGAAGGACAAGAAGATTAGGCGTAAGCATCGCCACACCGGTCTTAAGGTATTCATTACCATTCTTATCTTGCTTATCTTGGCTGTTGGTGGTGCTGGTTATGCTTATTACCGTGGCTATGGATGGCCAACCCAGCAGTCTGTTGTTCAGGACATTTTCAACGCTAAGGCACAGGGTACCGATATTGGTCGCTATGTCTCTAGCTCTGTTTCTAGCACCACACTTCAGCAGATTTCTAACAGCTTGCCATCAAGCTCTGCTGTCACCATCAACGGTGTTGACCAGAGCATGACTCACTCAACAGTAAACGCTTCTGTCAGCCTTTCTAACGGCGGAAACGTTGACTACACCATTGAGCTTGTTCGTGATGGTATTGGCTGGAAGGTGGCAAGCGTTACCACTTCGTATGTCAGCCAGAATAACCAGAACTCCGGTACAACTTCTGGTACCAACGGTTCTAACTCGGGAACTACCTCTGGAACTAATGGATCTAACTCCTCAAATTCCTCTAATAGTTCCTCCAGCTCTTCAAAGTCTGGCAACTAGTACTAAACTGTTTTAACTGTTTTTTCTGCAGGATAATTACGCACACGCGTAGCACGTTTGATTGGATATCATGTCTATCTTCGATTCGCTCTTCGGAGAATATGGCGGAGACCTAGCCATCGATTTGGGAACTGCAAACACCCTTGTTGCAGTTCGTGGTCAGGGTATTGTCATCAATGAGCCATCGGTTGTTGCAATCGATAAAAGTGAGAGCCGCGTTTTGGCTGTTGGCGCTGATGCAAAGCGCATGATTGGCCGTACTCCTGGCTCCATCATTGCAGAGCGCCCTCTCAAAGACGGCGTCATTGCAGACTTTGATGTTACTGAGGTTATGCTTCGTTACTTCATCGAGAAGGCACGTGAGCGTAAATATCCTTGGTCACCACGTCCACGCGTAGTTGTTTGCGTTCCTTCTGGCGTTACATCTGTCGAGAAACGCGCTGTTTTTGAGGCAACTATTCAGGCAGGTGCACGTCAGGCATTCTTGATTGAAGAGCCTATGGCTGCAGCTATTGGTGCAGACCTGCCAATTGAGGATCCAACAGGCTCCATGGTTGTAGACATTGGTGGCGGCACTACCGAGGTTGCTGTTATCTCCATGGGCGGTATTGTTGTCTCGCAGTCCATCAGAACTGCAGGTGACGAGTTTGATCAAACTATTCTTGAGCATGTTCGTGATGCTTACAACCTCTCTATTGGTGAGCGTACCGCAGAAGATATCAAGATTAAGGTTGGCTCAGCAGCTCCTCTTGCAGAAGAGCTTGACGTTGAGGTAAACGGTCGTGACGTCATGAGTGGTCTTCCAAAGACTGTTCGTATTGAGTCAGAAGAGATTCGTCGTGCCCTTGATCGTCCTCTTGACGAGGTCACCAAGGCTGTCAAAGATGCGCTTGATGTGACTCCACCAGATCTTGCCTCTGATCTTATGTACTACGGTATTTTGCTTACCGGTGGCGGCGGCATGCTTCGCGGTCTTGATCAAAGACTTCGTGAAGAGACTGGCGTTCCCGTTAATGTAAGCCCAACCGCGTTAGAAAATGTTGTTACCGGTTGTGCAAAGGTTCTTGAGGCTAATGCATTGTCCGGTGGATTTGTTCAGAGTGCAGGCCAATAAATATGCCATTGTCTCATCAGATCCAGGGTGCTTCAACAGGCCTTGGATCTAACAATAATAAGCATACGGGTGGCCGTAGTTTTATTATTCTTTCGCTGCTTTCAATTGTGTTATTGACGGTCAGCGCTCGTATGGGTACAGAAGGACCGCTCGAGATGGTTCGAGGTGGGTTCTCTACTATTACCATGCCTTTTAGAATGGCGGGTTCTGCTATTGCCATGCCTTTCCAGGGTATTGGTAACATTTTTAGTAACTTAACAGCAGACCAGCAAACGCTTTCTGACCTCAAGGCAGAAAATGAGCAGTTGCGTTCAAGAAATGCAGAGCTAGAAGAGACAAATCAGTCCACGCAGCGTCTGCAGGGTCTTCTCGACCTCAAAAATACCTATAACCTGCAGTCCACAGGTGCTCGTGTTATCTCTGGTTCTACTGACTCGTTCAATAACACCATCGTGATTGACAAGGGAACTTCGTCTGGGCTGGCTGTTGGCATGCCTGTTGTTGATAGCGGTGGCGTTATCGGCCAGATTATTGAGTGTGGTCCTACAACCTCTACCGTTCGTCTTATCACTGACGAGAAGAGCGGTGTGGCTGCTATGGTTCAAAGTAGTCGAGCTCAAGGCATGCTTATGGGTTCTGCGTCAAGACAGATTACTCTTAACCTCATCAACACCAACCAGAAGGTTGCCGTAGGCGATACAGTTGTTACCAGCGGTCTTGGTGGCGTATTCCCTAAGGGCCTTCCTCTAGGTAAGGTTACCAGCGTTGAGGCAGCTCCAGGATCGCTCTATTACACCATCGTTGTTGAGCCTTATGGAAATGTCAGCACTAACGAGGAGGTAATGGTTATCACGTCTCTTTCTGAGGAGCAAAAAGCTACCGCAGATGATATTGCAGAGGCAGATAAGCAAAACACTCCAACAGCAACTGATTCTGACAGTAAGGATAAAGACTCAAAAGACGGATCCTCTACGTCGTCACCTGGCGGTTCTACTGGCAGCGGTTCAACAAACAACACAACAAACACTCAGCAGAATGCAACGGTTGCTGCTCCAACGGGTAACACACAACATAACAGCGGAAGAACAGATTAAGGGGGATGCATGCAGGTTTCTGATAGAAATAAAAACACACGCAGCATCGCCGTTCTTGCTGTTATTTGCTTCATTTTGCAGATTATGCTTACACCACAGGTTTCTTTTGGTGGGGGAGTTATCAATTTTGCACTGATCTTCTCGGCAGCTATTGCCCTGAGATATGGTGGCAAAACTGGCGTAATAAGCGGCTTTATTGCAGGTCTAATCTATGATCTGACTTCTGCCAACCCCATTGGTCTCATGGCACTCTTGCTTGTGGTGAGCTCTTATTTCATGGGCCAAGAGGTTAGAGACAGAGTTTCTGGCAATTTTGGTACCTCTATGGGTTTTGTGGCACTTCAAACCTTTGGTGTCACCTTTATGTATCAGCTCATTAATTCTTTGATTGGCTCTGGCGGCAACTTCTTTGAGGGACTGTTGTTTAAGTCTTTCCCCACTATGTTGTTCACTCTTTTGGCTGCTCTACCTGTTTTCTATGTGCTTTCGCATTCCCAAAGATCTCACTCTTCTTTGGGTGGAACAACGCTCTATCGCGGATCTCACCGAGCTCCACAGCGCCTTAAATAAGGGGATAGTATGAATTTCACCCTTGTTATCCTTGCTTGTTGCGCTGTTGCAGCAATTGGTTTGATCATCGTATACCTAACCTTTGGTAGAAAAGATTCGCCATTTACCTTTGATATTGGTGGTGGCGCGCCTAAGGCTTCCGGCGGTTCTGATGGTTCTGCCGAGAAAACCCTCTCGTCCAGACTTATCGGTTTTGCAATTGCCGTCGGCGGTATGTTTGCCGTGCTTATTGGTCGTCTTTGGACCATGCAACTCTTATCGTCAGCTGACTATACTGAGCAAGCAGAGCGCAACCGTACGCGCACGGTTACCACCGCAGCGCCTCGTGGTCGCATTCTGGACAGAAATGGCGTGGAGATTGTTACCAACAGACCAAGTCCAACGGTAGTAGCTCGAGCAGATGTTGCTGAAGACTACGTTAAACTGCAGATTCTTGCCAACCTCTTGGGCATGCCCATGCTGGCGGTGCGCAGAAAAATTATGGATACCTCAGATGGTGCTCAGGCGCTTCGTACCGTTTCTGTAGACGTATCCAGGCGCGTAGTTGCCTACATTTACGCTCACGGTGCTTTGCTTGACGGTGTTTCAATTGAGGAGCGTACGCAGCGCGCCTATCCAAACGGTTCTCTTGCAGCTCATGTTGTTGGCTATACCGGTACTGTTACGCAAGAGCAGCTAGAAAGTAGTAAAACTGCAGATGGCGGCTTTGTGTATGCCCATGGCGACATCGTGGGTCAAACGGGTGTTGAGTATCAGTACGAGTCTGCACTTCAGGGCGTTCGTGGAGAGCAGACGGTGTATGTTGACGCTGCAGGTAACGTATTGTCGCACTCAACGTCCATTGCCCCCCAGAGTGGCTCAGACGTTGTCTTAACCATTGATGCTAACATTCAAAAAGCTGCAGAAGCATCGCTTGTAAGTGTTATTAACACGGTTAGGTCCCAAGACTTCCAGGGCCGTAGTGCAAGCGTGGTTGCGCTTGATTGTACTAACGGCGAAGTCATTGCTATGGCAAGTTACCCAACGTATTCTCCTTCAATGTTTGTTGGTGGTATTGCCAGCTCTGACTGGGACACGCTTTCTTCAGAAGAGGCAAACTACCCGCTGATGAACCGCGCTATTGCCGGCCAGTATCCAACTGGTTCTACTATCAAGGCGCTTACTACCTTTGCTGGACTTAAGTACGGCATTTGCGATGGAAATTCCAGCTGGTATTGCACAGGTTTTTGGACAGGATTTGGCGAGCAATACGGTATGCATTGCTGGCTGCTTTCTGGACACGGCACCGTTAACCTCATTACCGGTATTACTAACTCGTGCGACATTGTTTTTTATGAGATTGGCAAGGGCTTCTTCTACAACAACGATCATCCCGAGGGCATGCAGGAGACATTCCGTGCCTTTGGACTTGGTGCTCTCTCTGGCATTGACCTTCCAGAAGAGGCGTCTGGTCGCGTTCCAGATGCAGAGTGGAAGTGGAATTACTTTACTAGCTCGCCTGATGATGCTCGTAAGTGGCAGGGTGGTGACAACTGTAACCTTGCTATTGGCCAGGGCGACTTGTTGGTAACCTGCCTTCAGATGGCAAATGCGTACTGTGGCATTGCAAACAGAGGTCCAATTTATAAGCCACATGTTCTGAAGAGCATTAACGCCAGAAACGGTAACGGCTCTGTTATTGAGTACAAAAACGAGGTCATTCTGTCACCAGAAGAAAAAGACGAACACCGAGACATTGTTGCTCGTGGTCTTTACGGCGTCGTCTATGAGGAATCCGCTTCTCAGACTATCCACTGGACCAACCTTGATGTCACGGTTAATGGCAAGACGGGTACTGCTGAGCAGCAGTCTATTGGCGAGCCAGTTGGTTGGTTTGTTGGTTATGCGCCTGCTGATAAGCCTCAGTACGTTGTTGCTGCCAACCTTGACTGTGCGCCTTCTGGTGCAGGTTCTGGTATGTATATTGTTCGAGACGTCTTTGGCGCAATTTATAATCAGCCAGACAATGTTGGTAGATAAGGAGGCGAGAAACCCATGGCACTTGATTCATCTGCAGTTACAAAACAGAGAATTAACTCTCCCTTTAGAAGGCGTGGAGGTATTCCTTCAGGCGGTCTTGCTAAGAAAGAGAGACTTACCGGTAAGAATGTCCTGAACAATCTTTATCTAGCGCAGCTTGTTCCCGCGGCTCTTCTCGTCCTTATTGGTATTGTGGTTATTTGGACCGCATCGATGAATATTGCAGAAGCCAGTTTTCCTAGGCATCTTCTGGGTATTGGCTTGGGTCTTGTTTTTGCCACGTTTATGTGGCGCTATGACTACAGAGCACTAGCAAATATGACAAACGTGCTGCTTGTTGGCGTTGTTATATTGATGATTTTGCCTAAGGTTCCAGGCTTTGGTGTCTCGGTCAAGGGTATGACCGGTTGGGTTAATATCCCGTTTGTTGGCTTTAGATTTCAGCCGTCTGAGCTGGGAAAGATTGTCACAATCTTCCTTATGGCTTCGGTGTGTGCTCAGTATAACGGCAAGGTAGAAACACTGAGAGACTATGTAAAGCTTTGTGGAACGCTGATGGTTCCATTTGGCTCCATTATGCTTTTGCCTGACCTGGGAACTGGTCTGATTATTTTGGTTATCGGAGCCACTATCATCATTTGCTCTGGCGCAAAACGTTCTTGGATTCTTGTGACCGTTCTGCTGCTCGTTGCTGTTGTAGCTCTTGTTGTTGTGACCTCAATGATTCCTGGTATTCCTCACATTCTTAAGGAGTATCAGATGAAGCGCCTTACCGTCTTTTTGGATCCATCTGTTGATCCGTCAGGAGATGGCTATAACCTGCAGCAGGCAAAAATTGCCGTAGGCTCAGGCGGCTTTATTGGAAAAGGACCAGGTAACGCTACGCAGGCAAGTGGACGATTCTTACCTGAGGCGCACACTGACTTTGTTTTTGCGCTCTTCTCGGAAGAGTTTGGCTTCCTTGGTGCATTCATTATGCTTTCGCTTTTTGCGTGGATGATTTTTGCAACCATTCTGTTTGCTATGAAGACCGAGAATACCTTCTCTAAACTGGTGCTTGTTGGTTGTGCGGCTATGTGGTCGTTCCAGGTTTTGCAAAACGTTGGCATGTGTATTGGCATCATGCCTATTACCGGCATTCCTCTGCCTTTTATCAGCTTTGGATCAACATCGATGATTGCTCAGCTTGTTTCTGTAGGAATCGTCCAGTCTGTTTACAGACATAGAACAAAGGCGGCATAAGCCATGGCAAAAAGAAACAGCTTGGGCAAACTTGCTACCTCTGTATTACAAGAATTCCGCGGGTCGCTTTCATCTCTAGAGCCAACTTATACGCATATCTACGTTGATTCCCTTGCTTCTGAAGAGGTAATCCTGGCTGTACATTCGTATTTTATGCCAGAGAGAACAGATGCAACGGTGCGCGTCTCTAAACTTGCCGACGGTGTTTCGTTTGTTTCTGGAGGCATTGGTCGCACGGGAAAGAATGCTGCTATTCCTGATATTGCGGTAATTATTCCTACGCCAACATCACAGTACGAGGACGCCCTTACCATGTTGGTAAGTCATTCAATTCCTTGTGCGGTGGTTGTAGAGTCTGCAGTTGAAGCACAACAAATTGCTGATACGCTCTACAACACGGGGCTTATTAGCATTGTTGCGGGCACCACTGAAGAAGTGCTCTTTGATCGACTCTCTTCATGGATTGCAACTGCAACAGAAAGATCAGTCTCTTTTGCGGCAGCGTATCCTCTTTGTAGAACTCAAGTGGTCAAACAGATAACCGCTGCTTGCGCTAAAGAAAATGCAGCTATTGGAGCTGTAGCATTGGTTCCTGGCTCTGATATGCCGCTGATGACAGCGCGCCAGATCAGACTGGCGCTTGATATTACCGCCGCCTATAACATCAATATGAATGTTGAAACCATCGCCGAACTTCTCGGCGTTGTGGGCGCGGGCTTTGGATACCGTACGGTTGCACGCACGGTCGCAGGCACAGTTCCAGGGTTTGGCTGGGCGCTTAAGGCTGGCATGGGGTACGCAGGTACTCACACTACTGCTCGCGTCATTCACGCGTACGCTCGCAAAATTGCCGAGAAACGCGACGAGGTAGCAGCTGATTCTTCTACCAAAACCGGCGCTTCGAGTGCTTCTACAGGCGCAAGCGCAACAGCAGATACAAATTCACAATCAAATACCGTAGAGATAGCAACCACACAGTCCCTCGCCAAAAGATAGAAAGTAGACTATCGTGCGTGTTAAACGAGAAAATCTCTTCCATCTCATTGAGCCCATGCTTCCGCATGTCGAGAAACCCTCAAGATACTTAAATCACGAGTGGGGAGCAGTAGAGGAGCAAGAGGGCCCTTTTCACGTTTGTATGGTCTACGCCGACGTGTACGAGGTGGGTCAGCCTAATTTAGGCATTGCCATTCTCTATAACGCTTTGAATAAGGCACCTCATATTTCTTGTGAGCGCGCCTATCTGCCTTGGGTTGATATGGCAGCTTTGATGCGCAAACGTAATGTTCCTTTGCTTTCGTTGGAGGGTGCTGCGCCTTTAGCATCTTTTGACGTGGTGGGCTTCACCCTTGCGCATGAAATGATCGCAACCAATATTATAGAAACGCTTGATTTAGCAGGCATTCCATTGCTCGCTGAAGAACGTGATGAAGAGGACCCACTAATTTTTGGTGGCGGTCCTTCTGTTTGGAACTCAGAGCCAGTGGCCCCGCTCTTTGATGCAATTCTTTTAGGTGATGGCGAAGAAGCGCTGGTAGAGATGTGCGAGTGCGTGAGAACTTCCAAGCTTGACGGAGTTTCTCGCCAAGAGATTTTGCGTAGGCTGTCGCAGATTCAAGGTGTCTACGTACCATCGCTTTATCAGATTGTGCACGACAATACCTCAACACGCTGGGGATATGCGGTTCCTAAAGAGGGAAGTAGCGCTCCAAGCGTGGTTTATAAGCGTTGTCTGCCAGATCTTTCAGTAACAGACCCTGTTGCGCAGCGCATTGTTCCATATACCGAGATTGTTCAGGACAGGCTGGCGCTAGAGATACAGCGTGGCTGTGCTCGTGGATGCAGATTCTGCCAGGCTGGCATGACGTATCGTCCTGTTCGCGAGCGTCCAGCTCAGCAGATTGTCCAAGCAGGCGAGGAAGGCCTTTTGAAGAGCGGCTACGATGAGGTCTCGCTCACGTCGCTCTCTACAACGGATCACTCTCAGTGCGGCTACATTCTGCGCCGCATGAACTCTGATTTGCGTAAACGCGGCGTACGAATCTCCATTCCTTCCCAGCGTATGGACGCGTTTGGCGCGGAGATGGCAGACGCTGTTTCTACCTCAAGGCGCGGCGGACTGACATTTGCACCAGAAGCAGGTTCTCAGCGCATGCGTGACGTCATCAACAAAAACGTCACTGAGGAAGATCTTGAGTCCGCAGCTAGAAATGCGTTTGAAAACGGCTGGCGCCGCATGAAGCTCTACTTTATGATGGGCCTTCCAACAGAAACCGATGAAGACATTCAAGCCATTCCCGCAGTTGCAAAGCGTATTTTAGATATCGGTCGAGAAATTGGTGGCAAGGGCGTTACGGTTTCTGCTTCTGTTGCCGTATTTGTGCCCAAGTCCTACACGCCATTCCAGTGGGTCGGCCAGATTTCTCGTGAGGAAGCCCAGCGTAAACAGCAGTTGCTCTTGTCGTCAAATCACGATAGGGGACTCAAGATTGCCTACCACGATTCTGGAACGTCCCTGGTAGAAGGTGCGCTTTCAAAGATGGGCCGCGATGGTTTTGATTTGATTTACCGGGCTTGGAAAAATGGTTGTAAGTTTGATGCATGGACCAGTGAGTTTAATCTTGATGCTTGGAATGCGGCAGCAGACAGTCTGGGTTTCTCGCTCTCTGATATTGCAACAGAGACCTTTGATATCCAGGCAAAACTTCCTTGGGATCACACATCTCCTGGCGTGTCCAAGGGCTACTTACAGCGAGAATATCGTCGAGCCATGGACGAAGTCACCACACCAGACTGTACGTTTACCTCTTGTACAGGATGTGCGGTATGCCAGACTTTGAAGGTCGACAACGTTTTGATGGGGGTGCGCTCATGACGGATACGCAGCTAGAGAGCGTAGCTCCTGAGGTGGTTGAGCTGGTGAAGAAAGACTGGCGCGCTGGTAGGCCACAGATTCAGCCAGAGATTATGACAGAACGTGGCGCAGAGATTTTTAGGCTTCGCGTGGCTTACAAGAAAGACGATCGCCTTGCGTTTTTAGGACACCTTGAGCTTATTGGTACTATTGAGCGCTGTGTTCGTCGAGCTCAGCTGCCATTTAGGGTGGGAAACGGCTTTGCAAAGCGTATGGGTGTGCAGTTCTCTCAGGCGCTTCCCGTTGGTGCTTCGTCAGAGGCGGAGTACTTTGACTTGAAGCTCACCGAATATGTGGACCCGGATGAGGCGCTAGAGAGGCTGTTGTCGGCAACGCCTCCCGCACTTGCTCCGTTTGCTGCCAACTACGTTGATCGGTCTCTGCCAGCGCTTGAAGCATGGTTGAATGCTGCTCACTGGAGATGCGACATTTTGGGAGACGGTCTTAAGTCCGAGGCGTTGCGTTGGGGGTTTGAGGATCTTCTCGCCAAAAAAGAGCTGACGTACATGCGCGGTGACAAGCAAAAAGTGGTCAACTTGGAGACAACGTTTGCGGGTTACAACATCTCTGAGAGCTCATCTGATACGTGCATTTCATTTGAGCTTGATACGTTGCAAGATCCACGAGCGGCGCTTAGACCTGCAGTTTTGATCTATGAGGCACAAAGAATTGCAGCAGAAGCGGGACTTGATGGACTACAAGGCATTGACTCTTTGAAGGTGTGTCGCACCTCACAGACACACGTTTCAGAAAATGGACTCCTTGTGAAGCCTCTATAACATGTAGTTTTGTCTTGGAATTTTCTGAAATATGCAGTAGACTATTTCGAGTTGTGTTTCTCGCCGAGGGACATGGGACACCGACAGTTTCCCGCGGATGCCACAGGTCACGGCGGCGAAGATCTTTGCTCGGATCTTCAGAAATGCAAAGATAGTATTAATCGTTGCAAGAATCAGCAATGAAGGGTTACACACATGTACGCAATCGTAGCAACTGGTGGCAAGCAGTATAAGGTTGCCAAGGGCGACGTAATCAGCGTCGAGAAGCTTGATGCGCAGCCTGGCGATAAGGTAAAGCTTGATGTTCTTATGCTTAACGACGGCAAGAAGGTTGTTGCTGACGCTGCCACTCTTTCTTCTAAGAAGGTTACCTGTGAGGTTCTTGAGCAGTACAAGGACAAGAAGGTCCTCGTCTTCAAGTTCCACAAGCGTAAGCGCTATCACCGCGCCAACGGTCACCGTCAGAACCTTACTAAGCTGAAGGTTACCGCGCTCCCTACCGCTCGTAAGGCTGCTGCTAAGGCATCCGACGAGTCTGCAGAGTAATTGGTCACTTCTGATATTGAGATAGGCAGGTAGCATTTATGGCACACAAGAAAGGTCTCGGCTCTTCCCGCAATGGTCGCGACTCACAAGCACAGCGCCTTGGCGTTAAGATTTACGGTGGTCAGGCAATCAAGGCTGGCCAGATTATCATCCGTCAGCGTGGTACTCACATCACTCCTGGCGTAAACGTTGGTCGCGGCAAGGATGACACTCTCTTTGCACTTTGCGATGGCGTTGTTGAGTTCAAGAAGGGTGCTAAGCACGTCGTTAACGTCGTTGCTGCTGAGGCATAAATTTTCTTGAACATCCACAGTTCATTCAAGGGGTCCTTCGGGACCCCTTTTTGTTTCTCGCGGTATTTTGTCTTTGGCGTTACCGTTTTCAGTTTCTAAATTGTTTCTTAATGTATTTCTTGACACAATCTGGCTAAGTAATGGTATTCTTCTTACATTGCAATTTACGCTTTTGGGAGGAGGACATATCATGCGCGCTACATGCACTCAGCAGTGGTGGTGGAACAACTTGTCTTTCTCCGGTCAGCGATGAGTTGCTTCTGCATACGCATTTAGAGGCTCTCGGGTGACCGAGAGCTTTTTTTGTGCGTACGTTTCTTGCTAAATCCGGATGGCGAGAAACCCGTTTAGTTGAAAGTTTTGTTTGTTCGTTTTGTTTTGCGTTAAAGGAGTTTGTATGTCTACAGAAAATCTCGATCAGGTCAACGCCGCAGGCACAAAGACAGGATCTGCAGAGCAGGCGCCACGTGTTGTTACTGTTTCAAAAAATGCAGGTGTATTGGACGTTACTTCTCTTGTTCTTGTTGCCGTTCTTATTGCTGCTGGTTTTATTCTTAACCTGACCGTTGGCAAAGCAATTAGTGCTATTGGTATTGGCCCAGAGTTCATTATTGCGTCGTTCTGCCTGGCTATTCTTCTGCTGAAGCCAACTGCTGTTCAGAGTCTGGTTATTGGCCTTATTGCAGCTACCGTTATTCAGCTGACCACCTCTGTTCCTGGCGCTGATTTTGTTGCAGAGGGCATTGCTTCACTTGTTATGTTTGCTTTCACAAAGTCCGCTCTTGCAGATAAGCCAGTAATGCCTGCAATTGGCTCTTTTGTAACAACTCTCATCTCTGGTCTCATCTTTGCTGCCATTGCTATTCCAGCCAAAGGTGCAACTATTGAGCTTTTCTACGTAATGCTTCCTGTCATCGTGGGAACTGCATTCTTTAATGCTATTGTTGTTCAGGTTCTTGCGGCTCCTCTTAAGAAGGTTTTGGGCCGATAAGTTCTTAGATACGCACATATTTCCTGGAGAACACTGTGTCTATTATTGAAGTTCAATCTGTGTCATACAGCTATCCTGATAGCTCAGCACGCGCTCTGAATGAGCTCTCGCTGAGCGTTCAGGAAGGTGACTTTGTAGGTATTGTTGGTCCTTCTGGTGCAGGCAAGTCTACGCTTGCTCTTGCACTTTCTGGCGCCATTCCTCATCACTTTAGAGGTAATTTCTTTGGCAAGATTCTTGTTGCTGGAATGGATACCTGTACGGTTGCGCTGACTGACATCTCTAAGATTGTGGGTTCTATCACCCAAGATATCAATGCGCAGATGGTTGCTTCAATTGTTGAGGATGAGCTTCTCTTTGGTCTTGAGAACTTTGCGGTTCCTCACGCAGAGATTCCAGAGCGCATTACCTATGCTCTAGAAACTGTTGGTATTGCTAACCTTCGTTTTAGAGAGATTGCTTCTCTTTCTGGCGGACAAAAACAAAAGGTTGCTATAGCAGCTCTTTTGGCGCTACAGCCGCAGGTTATGGTACTAGATGAGCCAACAGCTGCTTTGGATCCGACGTCGTCCGAGTTAATCTTCCAGACCCTTTTAGAGCTCAACAGAACCAAAGGTATTACGGTTGTGGTAATTGAGCAAAAAGTAGGTCTTCTCGCTAAGTATTGCTCAAAGATTGCCGTTATGGACAAGGGTTCCATTTGTGCATACGGTAGCGGTGAGGAAGTGTTCTCTCAGGTAGATTTACTGCAAGAGGTTGGCGTAGATGTTCCTCGTTGCGTGCGCGTCTCAAAGGGCGTCCAGGAACTCTCTCATCAGTCTGAGTATGCTCACTTGTTATCTGAGGCGGACAGAGCTATCTGTGATGAAACTGCGCTGTCAGTTCAGTCATCCGCCAAGCAGCTTGCGTGCTGTGTAGGGGCTTTGCAGCATCGTAGTATTTCTCTTACAGAGGACTCTGAACCATTAGCTACTAATGACGTTGAGTTAGCAGGGGAGACATATCTTCCAAACATAGATGGTCCTGTGGTTGCTGAATCGAGCGGTCCATTTGACAGGATTGGTATTCTTCAAGACGCAGAGCAGCCAAGCGTTCAGTCTGTTCTTGACGTTATCGACGCCACCTTTAAATATCAGGATAGTACTGATGGCGTTGAGCGTGTCTCTCTCAGTTTGCATCCTGGCGAGCTTGTGGCACTTGTCGGCCAAAACGGTGCAGGTAAAACAACTCTAACTAAGTTGGTAAATGGCCTGTTGCGTCCTCGATCTGGAGACATTCATATTAAGGGTTCTTCATGCAAGGATTGGAAGACGTCGCAGATTGCTCAGCACGTCTCTACGCTGTTCCAAAATCCCGACTATCAGATCTGTAAAGAGAGCGTTCTTGAGGAGATTGCGTTTGGCCTTGAGCTCAAGGCTGTGTCTGCAGAGGATGCTCGCAAGAAAGCGCTTGAAGTAATTGATTGCATGGGACTTGATGCGGACGCGTCGCCGTTTATGCTTTCTCGCGGACAGCGTCAGATGGTTTCGCTTGCATCTGTGGTTGCCTGTGAGCCAGATATTCTTGTGCTTGACGAGCCCACATCTGGCCTGGATTACAAAGAGTGTATGCAGGTCATGAATATGGTCAAATCACTGTGCGAGAAGGGCTGTGCAGTTCTTATGGTCTGTCATGACATGGAGGTTGTGCTGGACTTTGCCACAAGAATTGTCGTTATGGCTCATGGTAGCGTGTTAGATGATGGGGAAGTTACACAGATCTTCTCGACAGATGAGGTTTTGAAGGAAGCATACGTTGAAGCCCCTCAGATGATTCAACTGTCAAAGCTTGCTGGAGCGCATGTGGATTCATCATTTACTGGGCTTAGCAGTGCTTCAGAGGTGCTTGGGGCATTGCAGCATCAGTTTGAGATTGCTCGTATTGCAGCCACGCTTAATGGTAAGGAGGCTCCTCGTGGGTAGTGTTATGGATTACACCGAAGGAACAAGCTTCCTTCATAAGGCAAATCCCGTGGCCAAGCTTGTGTTTGCGCTTGAGCTCTTTGTGGCCGCCTTTGCCGCTCAAGGAACGCTTGAGGTGCTTGCGGTACTTGCGCTTACTATTTGTGTGGGAGTTGTCTCACAGAATGCTCAGAAGACTTTTAAGCTGGTATTTGGTTTTGCTGTCTTAGGTCTTATCTTGTGCGTTGTACAGACGCTTGTTGCCCCTGCTGGTCAAACGCTCTTTTTATTCATCACGGTAGGTGGTTTGGAGCGCGGCTTTAACGTTGCCCTAAAAACAATTGCGCTGGCACTGCCGCTGCTTTCTATGCTCTCGCTTATGCGCGTAGAAGACCTCATGAATGCGCTGGTAGAAGTTGCGCATGTTCCTTATCCTTATGCGTTTACCATTGCAACGGTTTTGCGCTTTGTGCCTGTCTTTGCTTCCGAGATGAACCATATTATGGAGGCTCAGATGGCTCGTGGCGTTGAGTTTGATACCAAAAATCCAATTAAGAAGCTCCAGCTCACCATGCCTTTGATTGTTCCTTTGCTGGTAAGTTCCGTTAAAAAAGCTGATGCTTCGGCACTTGCGGCTGAGCAGCGAGGTTTCTATTTAAGAAACGCTTCATCTGCATTTAAACGCTATCCTTTGGCTCCATCTGACTTTGCTTTGATGATTCTTGGCGTTGCAGTAATTGTTGTTATCCTCGTGTTCTCATAAGAACTTCTCGCGTTTTCACTGTGCTTCGCTGGTAAATGCCGTAACATTAAGGTATTAGAAGGAGGACACGTGGAAACTTTCACTGATCTTTGTCATATTAATGTCAAAGGCGGAGACGGCGGCGCAGGCTGCATGTCTTTCCGCCGAGAAGCATATGTACCAAAAGGCGGCCCTGACGGCGGAGACGGTGGTCACGGCGGCAATGTTGTCATTGTTGCAGACGCGCAGCTTTCGTCCCTGATTGATTATCGCTACAAGCATCACTTTAAGGCCGAGCGTGGTACCCACGGTAAGGGTGCTCGCCGTCATGGTTCTGACGGACAGGATTTGCTGCTCAAGGTGCCCCTGGGAACCGTTGTGCGCGAGCTTGATCCAGAAACGCAAGAGCCACTCTACGAGATTGCCGATCTTACTTCTCCAGGTGAGCAGGTAGTTGTTGCTCCTGGTGGCAATGGTGGCCGCGGTAACATTCACTTTGTCACCTCAGTGAGGCGTGCTCCAGCATTTGCCGAGAAGGGCGAGCCAGCCCAAGAGCACTGGATTGAGCTAGAGATGAAGCTCATGGCAGATGTGGCCTTGGTGGGCATGCCTTCTGTTGGTAAGAGCTCTCTTATTGCACGTATTAGTGCTGCTCGTCCAAAGATTGCTGACTATCCTTTTACTACTCTTGTGCCAAATCTTGGCGTCGTCCGTGCACAAAATGGACAGTCTTTTGTCTGCGCAGACGTTCCTGGTCTTATCGAGGGCGCCTCTGAGGGCAAGGGTCTTGGTCATCAGTTCCTTCGTCACATTGAGCGTACGGCACTCATTGTCCATATGGTTGACGTTACGGGCGGCTATGAAGGCAGAGACCCAGTAGAGGACTACCACGCCATTAACGAGGAGCTTAAGGCCTACGCCTCAAAGCTGGCTGATCGCCCTCAGATTGTGGTAGCAAATAAATGCGACATGCCTGGTACAGAAAACGCTATCGAAGCGCTCAGAAAAGCCGCAGAGGCAGACGGTAGGACTTTCTTTGCCATCTCTACGGTAACTGGTTTAAATCTTGATGACTTTGTAACTACCTGTGCGGCAGAGGTAGCAGAGCTCCGTAAAGAAATTGCCATTACCACGCCTACGGTTGATCGCAGTGAGGCTTGGGAAAACCAGCGACTTCGCCGTGATAACAAGCTTCATATTGAGCGAGAAGAGCGTCATGCTTGGCGTGTCTCCGGCGGCCAGATTGAGCGTATGGTTATCCAGACCGATTGGGACAATGATGAGGCTGTTGCATATCTACAGCGTCGTCTTGACCGTATGGGTCTTGAAGTACAGCTGGCAAAGGCTGGCGCAGTCGACGGCGATGAGATTCGCATTCTTGAGCTTACCTTTACCTATGAGGATCCAAATAAACCAAATACAGATGGCATAGAGATTCCTGATGAGGACGCCTCAGACCAGCAATTCGAAGATGTTGAGTTTGAAGATGCTCCATCTGATCCGTCTCAAGTAGCTGGTGCTTCTTCAGAAACTGAGTAGTGTATGGCAGCCGACGTCTTAAATAACATGCACCCTGGCCTGCCTCGTTTGGGACAGGATAAAAACCGCACCTATCGTCTGGGAATCATGGGTGGAACCTTTGACCCTATCCATAACGGTCACCTTGTTGCTGCAGAACAGGCTTACGATGATCTCAACCTCGATGTTGTGGTTTTCATGCCTGCTGGACGTCCTGCGTTTAAACAAAACAAAGGAGTTACCAGGGGAGAAGACCGTTACTCAATGACGCTTCTGGCAACCTCAGATAATCCTCATTTTGTTGCTTCTCGTTTTGAGGTGGATTATGAGGGCATCACCTACACCGCTGATACGCTCAGAAGATTGCGTAAGGTATATCCCTCTAACGTTGAATTTTTCTTTATTACTGGTGCAGATGCAATTGCTGATATTGTCACCTGGAAAGATGCACAGACCGTAGCTGAGCTTGCTCACTTTGTTGCTGCAACGCGTCCTGGTTATGAACTGAGTCGTGCTCAAAAGGTTATTGCAGATTCACCTTATGACTTCAAGGTAACCTATCTTGAGGTTCCCGCACTAGCAATCTCATCAAGCTACTTGCGTAGTAGAGTTCAAAATGGTCAGAGCCTCAGATACCTAACTCCCGATTCTGTAACAGGTTACATTCACAAGCATGGGCTTTATGGCGCCGACACAACGCCACTCAATTAAGTGGTCAAGCCAAAGCGACCCGCTGCTTAGATTGACATATGCCAGTAACAAGGCAGTGTCAAACAGGTGGAGATCAGGTTTGACGCAATAATTTGTAGGACATAATGGAAAGAACACTTATAGCAAAAGATATTGTCTATACCGCAAAACAACAGGCGCTTATTGATCAGCTTGAGTCTGATTTGAAGAGTCATATGTATCACAAGAACCCTAAGCGTTTTGCGCATTCTATCTCTGTGGGACATTGTGCAGAAACGCTTGCGCAGGCTTATGGTGAAGATATGTTGAGCGCTCGCGTTGCAGGTATTTTGCATGATTGGGAGAAACTTCTTCCTGATGCAGAAACCATCGAACTGGCAGAGCGCTTTCGTATCCAGACAGAAGCTCCTTATCAGAAAATTGTTGGACTCTTACATGGTCCTCTCGCCGCAAAAACGCTACCAGCCATCTATCCCTGGCTTTCTGAGCAGATTCTCAGCGCCATTCAGAAGCACACTACGGGCGACCGTCAGATGAGCAAGCTAGACAAAATCTTGTATGTAGCTGATCTTATTGAGCCTCTGCGTCCAAACTTTACATCGGTCGAAGAAGCAAGAAACGTATATTTACGTGGCGGTTCTCTCGATGAGCTTTATGAGACGGCGTTTTGTAGCGTTATGATGTATGTGATTTCATCAAGGAGTTATTTGTATCCAAACTCAATTGCCCTATACAATGAGATGATTGAGAAGACATCTAAGTAGCTTGGCTACATGAGAAAATGGAGAAATTCATGGCTGTAACTTCACTTGAGCTTGCAAAGACTGCTGCAATTGCTGCAGATCAAAAGAAAGCTGAAGATATTCTTGTGCTTGACCTCACTGGTCTCAGTGATGTTTGCGATTACTTTGTTATCTGTACTGGTGGAAATGCTCGTTTAGCTGACGCTATTGTTGATGAGGTTCGCGAGAAGGTCACGGCAAACTGCGGCATTCGTCCAATTTCTACTGAGGGTCGCGACGGTCTCAATTGGATTCTGATTGATTACGGCTCAGTTGTTGTTCACGTATTCCAGCCTGAGGTAAGGTCTTACTATCGTCTTGAGCGACTTTGGGCGGACGCTCCTCGTGTAGAGCTGGATATTGAGGGTGCTATGACTTCTGAGATTCCTTATGCTGATCTTCCAGAGGATGCTTTGGCTCCAGCTTTTGAGCTTTCTGAGGATGACCTGGTAGACAATCTTCCAGAATCTGCTGATCCTACTGAGTAGTTTTGGTGTACTAGATTTGTTCGTTTTTGCCTGTAGGCATGGTGTCTGAGACGCGATGCTCAAAGCGTAGGTCTCTACCATACTGCACAGCATCTGCACCAAATTTATCTTTGAGTTTATCGGTTACCTCGGAGAGATGACGTAAGTCACTCCGAGGTTTCTTTTTTGTTGTAGGCCCAGGGGCAGCAGCCTCAAATGTGTCATTAAATTGATCAAAAAGAGACGTTTGAACAGGCTTGCTCTGTGTCTCATCTGTAAATGAGCTAATGCCAACGCCAAGCAGTCTTACTGGCTGACCTTCTTTCCAAATGGTTGAAAGAAGACCAACGGCAATCTCTGCAAAGAGGTGCTCATCGTCAGTTGGAGTAGACATTCTTTTTTGAGCGGTATGAGACTCTGTTGCAGAGGCTTTTACTTTGAGGGTTACGGTATATCCTTGGAGCCGCTTTCGGCGAAGACGTCTTCCTACAACGCCAGCAATGTGCCTAATAGCTTCTACGATTTCTTGTTTATCAAACAAATCTGTTTCAAAGGTTCTCTCGTTAGAAACAGACTTAACGTCACGAGGCTGGGCGGCTTCATGAACTTCAGAGACTTCTTTTCCTTGTGAGCGCAAAATCATTTTTGAGGCAGTATTGCCTACAAGGGAAGTGAGATACGTTGCATCTGCTCTTGAGAGTTCTCCAAGCGTTTTGATTCCCTGTTGATGAAGTATCTTTGCCATAGCAGGACCAATGCCACTCATTGCTTCAATGGGCAGTGGCGCCAGAAAGCGACCTTCTGTACCAGGAAAGACCGCAGTAAGACCACGAGGCTTTTCTTGCTCAGAGGCAATCTTGGCAATTGTCTTGTTTGTTCCCAGGCCAATGGAACAGGTAACACCTAGTGCTGCGACTTTCTTTTGTATGCGCTTACAGATCTCCAAAGGATTTTCTTTAGAGAATCTGCCCGGAGTGATGTCAAAAAATGCCTCATCAATAGAAACTTGTTCAACAAGGGGAGTCTCATCTTTGAGAAAACCCATAACAAGAGCACTCATTTCTGAGTATCTGTCATAACGTCCTGAAGTCCAAATTGCATGAGGACAAAGCCTCACCGCAGTAGCTGAAGGCATGGCAGAATGAACACCATACTTTCTTGCTTCATAAGATGCGGTTGAAACAACGCCCCGTTTGTGAGGAGAACCTCCTACGATTACTGGTTTTCCACGCCACTCAGGATGATCAAGTTGTTCTACAGATGCAAAGAACGCATCTAGGTCAAGAAGGCCAATAGCCTTACCATGCCATTCAAAATCACACGATTTACGTGCGGTTTTATCCAATATGTTTTTTGACGTCTCCATAGATTTAGTGTATACTTTTTGCACAAATAGAACAAGTGTTTCATACATAAATTACGAGTACTTTTTGAAGAGAGCAAATTTATACTTTTCGAGGTTAACGCGTTGTTGTACACTTGTAACCCGATTTGTGGCTTTGCGGTGCAGCCCATCTAACATCCGAGGCACCGCTCGTATGGAGGAGTTTTCATTGGCAGTTAAGATTCGTCTGGCCCGTCACGGTGCCAAGAAGCGTCCGTACTATCGCGTAGTTGTCGCTGATGGTCGTATGCCTCGCGATGGTCGTTACATTGAAGAAGTCGGTCGTTATAACCCACTGACTAGCCCAAAGACGATTGATATCAACCTCGAGAAGGTTGACGAGTGGGTAGCAAAGGGCGCTCAGCCAACAAGCGCAGTTTCTCACCTCATTGAGATCGCTCGTACTGGTGCTCCAGTTGCAGAGAAGAAGACCAAGCTCTCCAAGAAGGCACAGGCAAAGGCTGCTGCAGCTGCAGAGGCTGCTGCTGAGGCTGCTGCCGCAGCTGCTGAGGAGTCCGAGGCTCCAGAGGCTGAGTAAATCGTGTCTGAATTCACAGAGCCCACTGAGGTAGACGCTGTCGATCAAGACATTCAGGAGATGCCTTCTGACAAGGTAGCTGACCTTGTTGAGTACATCGTTTGTGGTCTTGTCGATAATGAAGATGCTGTTGCACTCGACGTCACCGATCGCGAGGATGGAGCCTTAATTGAGGTTTCTTGCTCTGAGGAAGACGCTGGACGTGTCATCGGCCGCAAGGGTAGAACCATTAAGGCTATTCGTACTTTGGCTCGTGCTCTTGGCCAGCGTGTTGGCACCTCTGTTGATGTCGAGGTTGTAGGCTAATTTTGCGTAAACACTGGCGAGCAATTGCTCAAATTGTTAAAACGCATGGTAAAAGAGGGGAGGTTGTGACGGTGCCCGTTCACAGCCTTCCTTCTCTTATAGCTGAAGGCATGACAGTTGTTCCTGTTCCGCCTGCGCTTAAGGGACCAAGGAAGTTCTCAGTTGTCTCTGTTGAGTCAGATGATAGAGAAGGTAGTCTTGTCACTTTTGAAGATGTAACTACCATCTCTGATGCAGAAGAGCTTGTTGGTAAAACGCTTCTGGTAGAAGAAGATTGTCTTCCAGAAAACTTTGGTCTGGTAAATGTTTCTCTACTTGTGGGTAGAGAAGTACGTGATACAGAACATGGTTCTCTGGGTGAAATTATAGAGGTTCTTGTTGGACCTACGCAAAATGTGTGGGTAATTGAGGGGCCTTTTGGACAGGTGCTGATGCCTGCCGTGGATGAATTTATCAAAGAGGCCCCAGCCGAGGGCTCCATTACCGTTTCAATTCCTCAGGGCCTTCTTAGGTTAGGTGAGTAGCATGCGTCTAGAAACGCTCTCAGTATTTCCTGAGGTCTTCTCGCCCTATTTAAATGCTTCTATTATGGGCAGAGCTCAAAAGGCAAATATTTTTGAGTTCTATGCGCATGACTTGCGTGACTGGACGCATGATAGACATCGTACGGTAGATGATGCTCCTTTTGGTGGTGGACAAGGCATGCTTATGAAGCCTGCTCCCATCTTTGAGGCAGTTCGTGAGATTTCTGATCAGGCAGAACCTAAGCCCCACGTGGTGTTTTTCTCGCCAGTTGGTAGGCCGTATTCTCAAGCTATCGCCCAAGAGTTTGCTCAAAAGGAGCGCATTCTGTTTGTTTGTGGTCGCTATGAGGGCATGGACGAGCGCGTCTACGAGCTGGCAGATGACGTTATTTCTATGGGAGATTACGTGCTGACGGGTGGAGAGCTTCCTGCGCTTACCGTGATTGACTCGGTTGTTCGCTTACTTCCTGGTGCGCTTGGCGATGAGATGAGCTCACAGGATGAGTCATTCTCCGACGATGGCCTTCTTGAGTATGCTCAGTACACGCGTCCAGCAAACTTTGAGGGGCGAGAAGTTCCGTCTGTGCTTCTTTCAGGAGACCACGGAGCGGTAGCAGTCTGGAGACGACAATCTGCACTTGCTCGCACTCGTGCGTGGCGTCCAGACCTCTTAGAGAGCGCTCAGCTCACTGAGAAGGACAGAGCGTATTTAGCAGAGCTTGATCAGCAATCTGGTGATGACGATGAGTAGTGGACATTCTAAAGTTCTTGAAATTTTTGAATACCTGGTAATTGTTGCAATTGCTGTTGCGCTGGCGTTTTTTATTAGAACGTTTGTCGCTGAGGTATATGAGGTTCCAACAGGGTCCATGCTCAATACCATCCAGCTGGGGGATCGTTTGGTAGGAGAGAAGCTTACCTATCGATTTGGTGGTACTCCGCAAGCAGGTGATGTGGTTACCTTCACTAGTCCTCAGAATCCCGATACGCTTTTAGTTAAGCGCGTCATTGCTACAGCAGGTCAAACGGTAGATTTGCGCGACGGTGCTGTATATGTTGACGGCCAGCTTATGGACGAGCCTTATACTGAAGGCAAGCCAACCTATTCTCTTGCGGATCGCACAGGTGCCGTAATTCAGAATTATCCGTATACTGTTCCTGCAGGTCATATTTTTGTTATGGGGGATAACAGAACAAACTCGCTGGATTCCAGATATTTTGGAGCTGTTGCGGTTTCTACCGTGACCTCTAAGGCAATGTTTATTTTTTGGCCCTTTGATCATGCTCGCGGGCTATAGTACTTACGTCGGACATTTGAGAGAAAGAACATCATGGGCGCAACACCACTTACGTTTCAAGATATGATTTTGACCCTTGAACACTATTGGGCAGAAAAAGGTTGCACGGTCATGCAGCCATATGACTCTGAGGTAGGTGCCGGTACCTTCCATACCGCAACTATCCTGCGCTCACTTGGCCCTGACGCCTGGCGTACCTGCTATCCACAGCCTTGTCGCCGTCCTGCTGATGGACGCTATGGCGAGAACCCCAATCGCTTGCAGCACTACTATCAGTTCCAGGTCTTGCTCAAGCCATCTCCTGCAGACTCTCAAGATCTCTATCTTGGCTCACTTGCTGCTATTGGCCTTGATCCAAAAGACCATGACGTTCGCTTTGTTGAGGATGACTGGGAGAGCCCAACACTTGGTGCCTGGGGTCTTGGCTGGGAGGTCTGGCTCAACGGCATGGAGGTTACTCAGTTCACGTACTTCCAGCAGGTAGGTGGCATTGAGGTAGATCCTGTTCCTGTTGAGATTACCTATGGTCTTGAGCGAATTGCTATGTATGCTCAGGGTGTTGATTCCGTCTATGACCTGGTCTGGAGCTACCTGCCAGATGGCACTCCAATGACCTATGGCCAGGTATTCCTTGAGAACGAGCGTGAGTTCTCAACTTATAACTTTGAGGTAGCCAATATTGAGCTCATGCGCGAGAAGTTCGACGAGTATGAGGCAGAGTGCCATAGCTGCCTTGAGCGCAAGCTTCCACTTCCTGCATATGACTGCGTTATGAAGTGCAGCCACGCATTTAACTTGCTTGACTCTCGTGGTGCTCTTTCTGCTGTTGAAAGAGCTAACTATATTCTTCGCGTTCGTACCGTTGCTAAGGCATGCTGCGAATCGTATTTGGAGGAGGTTGCTTCTAAGAAAGCACCTGCATCAACTACTCAGGAGGAGGTGGCTTAAATGGCTGAGGTTAGAGACTTCCTTTTTGAGATTGGTTCTGAAGAGATGCCTTCTGCTCCCTTGCAGAAAGCTATTGCTCAGTTCAATAAGCTCGTTGTTTCCGGACTTAAAGACTCTGGTTTGTCATTTGGAGAGGTTAAGATCCTCTCGACACCTCGTCGTTTAACCGCCTACGTTAAGGACGTAGCTGAGGCTACTGAAGAGATTTCTGAGGTCAAGCGTGGTCCTAAGGCAGAAATTGCTTTTGATGCAGAGGGTAAGCCAACCAAGGCCGCTGAAGGATTTGCTCGTAAGTGCGGCGTAAGCGCTGATGCACTGACCCGCCGTGTAGACGCCGATGGTCACGAGTACGTCTTTGCGGAGCTCAACATTCCTTCAGTTCCTGCTACAAAGATTCTCTCTGAGCTGGCAACTTCTTGGATTTCTGCACTGGATTGGCCTCGTAGCCAGCGCTGGGATTCTTTCCACGAGCGCTATGTTCGCCCTGTTCGTTGGCTTTGCGTCCTCTTTGGTTCAGAGATTGTTCCTGTTACGTACGCTGATGTAACTAGCTCAAACACCACCCATGGCCACCGTGTTCTTGGACCTGGTTACCATGAGGTAGCTACTCCAGCTGACTATGAGCAGGTTCTCAAAAACGCCGGCGTTTTGCTCCAGGAGCAGCGCAAAGATGTTATTCTTGCTGGCATTAAAGAGGTTGAGGCTGCTCGTCCAGGATCTCATGTTGATATGCCAGAGAAGGTCTTTGAGGAGGTCATCAACCTTACCGAGTGGCCTCAGGTTCTTGTGGGCACCTTTGACGAGGAATTCCTCAACGTTCCTTCAGAGATCATTACTGAGTCCATGCTTTCCAACCAGCGCTATTTCCCAATCTATGACGCTGAGGGTAAGCTGACTCGCGAGTTTATTGTGGTTTCTAACGCAGATCCATCTTGTGCCGAACGCGTCATTGACGGCAACGAGCGCGTTGTTCGTGCTCGCCTCGACGACGCTAAGTTTTTCTTTGAGGAGGACTTGAAGCACACGCTTGATGAGTTTGCTCAGCGCCTTGAGACCGTTGTCTTCCAGGAGAAGCTCGGAACCGTTCTGCAGAAGACCCAGCGTATGGAGGCTCTTGCTGCAGAGATTGCGCTCGACGAGACTTCCAGCACGGAAGAGGCAGAGCTTGCTGCTCGCGCCGCTCATCTTGCTAAGGCAGACCTTGTCAGCCAGGCAGTTGTCGAGTTCACTAGCCAGCAGGGCGTCATGGGTGGTTACTACGCAGAGGCTGCTGGCGAGAAGAGCGATGTAGCTGCAGCTATTCGCGAGCACTATCGTCCTCGCTTTGCCGGCGACGAGCTCCCAAGTGGCCAGATTGGTCGCTTTGTAGCTATTGCTGACAAGCTTGATACCATCTGCGGCATCTTTGCTATCAACGAGCCACCAACCGGCTCTTCCGATCCTTACGCTGTTCGTCGTGCAGCAATTGGTGTCATTGCGCTGGTCCGTTCTACCTCCAACCTTGACCTCAAGAAGCTCATTGCAAGCTCTCTGGAGCTCTACCGTCAGCAAGGTCTTGCTGTTGACGAGTCCGTTCAGTCTCAGGTTGAGCAGTACTTTATTGGCCGCCTTGCATCTATTGCTAAGGACGAGAAGATCTCTGCAGATGCTATTGAGGCTGTCAGTGCAATTGGCGTTATCAATCCTGATGAGTTCCTTCAGCGTGCTCGCGCACTTGATGAGGCGCGTCAGAACGAGCCTGAGCTCTTTGAGGATCTTGCTACTGCTTATGCACGTGCAGCTCACCTCAGTGATGCTTCTCTTGGCGTAGAAGTTGATACAGAGCTTCTCACTGAGCCAGAGATGTCATTGCTCGCTGCTTGCGAAGAGGGCCAGAAGCAAGTGGCTGCTGCTCTTGCTGGTGCAGATTATGCTGCTGCTGTTTCTGCACTGTCTCAGCTGCGTGAGCCAATTGATATTTTCTTCGACAAAGTACTTGTCATGGATGAAAATGATACCGTTCGCCGAAATCGTTTGCGTCTTTTGAACAAGTTTGCCCAGGTATTTAGTAATGTCGCCGATATTAGTGTGCTTTCTCGCAAAAAGTAGAGTACGCTTAGATTGATAAATGTTTGTATCTTTCTGAATACTTGACTGAAAGGGTTACAGCATGAGCGCACTTGACATTGATAACAACTCTCTTGGTGATGGTCTGCCTATCGTCTACGTTTTGTCAGACTCTCGTGGAGAGACCGGTGCCGCAGTAGTTAAGGCTGCTGCTGCTCAGTTTGGCGATGAATCCGTAGAGATTGTAAGGGTTCCAAACATTCATAGCGTTGATGATGTTCGTGCATACTTCAACGAGCATGAAGATGAGAATCGCCCTCGTGCAGTCTTCCACACCTTTGCAGATGGCTCTCTCAGAAGAGAGATTCGTCGTGAGCTTGATCAGCGCCTCATCCCATCAATCGATCTTCTGGGACCAGCGGTAAACGTTATTTCTACGCTTACTGGCGAAGAGCCAAGCCACGCAATTGGCGCCTTCTTTGAGGGAGTTACTCGCTAAGAGAGTGCTGACGCCTCAAAATATCAAAAAGTTAAATGAGCATCCATTTTGGGTGCTCATTTTCTTTATGGAGAATTTCACAATTTGCAACCATAAGTTTACAAATAATTCTGTGAACGGTCGATATTGACCGCTCACCGTTATTTTGTTCAGATGAATCGCGTAGGTTGGTAACATACTATGAATGTGAGGACAGAACCTACTTTGTTTGGTTTGATGTCTTTACGTTCAATCGTGTTGGTGCACGCTTTGCGTGTGACAGTTTGAGAGTTTGGAGTGTTATGTCCGAGAAGCACGTTTACAGCTTCGGAAAGGACCACGCCGGTAACGATGTTACTGAGGTCGCTGGCGCATCCGTAGAAGAGGCAAAGTGGATTGTTGGTGGCAAGGGCGCAAACCTTGCAGAGATGTCTAAGATTGGCCTGCCTGTACCTCCAGGATTCTCAATTACTTGCCAAACTTGCGTTGCTTATTCCAACAACGGCAACGTCTGGCCTGAGGGCGTCACTGATGAGATTGACGCAGCTATGGCTACCCTTGAGGAGCGCATGGGCAAGAAGCTCGGCGATGCAGAAGATCCACTGCTTGTCTCCGTCCGTTCTGGTGCACCATTCTCCATGCCTGGCATGATGGACACTGTTCTTAACCTTGGTCTTAACGATGAGTCCGTTCAGGGCCTCATTAAGCAGACTGGTAACGAGCGCTTTGCTTGGGACTCTTACCGTCGTTTTGTTCAGATGTTCTCTGGCGTTGTTATGGGCGTCTCTGGACAGCTCTTTGAGGATGCAATTGCTGCTAAGAAGGCCGAGAAGGGCGTTAAGCTTGATACAGAGCTGGACGCAAATGACCTTCGTGACCTTGTAACTTGGTTCAAGGGCATCTTTGCTGCAAACGTTGACGTTAAGGAGCACCCAGAGGTCTCCAAGAACGGTTACGCTGTCTTCCCATCTGATCCTTACCTCCAGCTCCGCCTTGCTGAGCAGGCAGTCTTTGGTTCTTGGATGAATGACCGCGCAATCCTTTACCGCAAGCAGAACAAGATTCCTGATGAGCTTGGTACTGCAGTTAACGTTCAGGTCATGGTCTTTGGTAACAAGGGTGAGACTTCTGCAACTGGCGTTGCATTTACTCGTAACCCTGCAGATGGTACCAACGAGCGCTACGGTGACTTCCTGATTAACGCTCAGGGCGAGGACGTTGTTGCTGGTATTCGTAACACTGAGCCTATTGCAGACCTTGTTAAGGTTCCTGCACTCAAGGAGGCAGGCGAGGAGCTCTTCCACGTCTTCGAGATTCTTGAGGATCACTACGCAGACATGATGGACATCGAGTTCACCATTGAGAATGGTAAGCTCTGGATGCTTCAGACTCGTGTTGGTAAGCGTACTGCTCTCTCTGCACTCAAGGTTGCAATTCAGATGTACGAAGAGGGCCGTATTACCAAGGAGCAGGCTGTTTCTCGTGTTGCTCCTGAGCAGCTCGATCAGCTTCTGCACCCACAGTTTGATCCTAACGCTGAGTATGAGACCATTGCTAAGGGTCTTAACGCTTCTCCTGGTGCAGCTGTTGGTGCTGCAGTCTTCTCTTCTGCAGACGCTGAGGCTTTTGCAGAGGCAGGCAAGCCTTGTATTCTTGTCCGCTGGGAGACCACTCCAGATGACCTCCACGGCATGGTTGCTGCAGAGGGCATCCTGACTTCCCACGGCGGCAAGACCAGCCACGCTGCTGTTATTGCTCGTGGTATGGGCGCTCCTTGCGTCTGCGGTGTTGATACACTCCGCATTGATGCTGCTAACAAGCGCTTCACTGTTGCTGATTCCGGCCTTGTTGTTAACGAGGGCGATGTTATCTCCATCGACGGTACTACTGGTGACGTCATCCTTGGTGCTGTTGAGCTTGTTCAGCCAGAGCTTTCTGGTGATCTTCAGACCATCCTTGCATGGGCAGATGAGGTCCGCCTTGACGAGTCCCGTGGTCGCGTCATTGGCGTACGTGCAAACGCTGATAACCCAGCAGATGCTCAGACTTCCGTTGATAACGGCGCTGAGGCAATTGGTCTTGACCGTACAGAGCACATGTTCCTTGGTGAGCGTAAGCACCTCATTCAGGACTTCATCCTTGCAGACTCTGAGGACGTTAAGCAGCTTGCTATTGAGCAGCTTGGCCGTGCTCAGAAGGGTGACTTCCTTGGTATGTTCAAGGTAATGGACGGCAAAGACGTTGTTGTCCGTCTTCTTGACCCACCACTGCATGAGTTCCTTGATTCCCCACGTGAGCTTGACGTTGAGATTGCTCATGATGAGGAGCAGGGTAAGGACGCCGCTGCAAAGCGTGCTCTTCTCGCTAAGTTTGACGCCTTCCAGGAGGCAAACCCAATGCTCGGCCTCCGTGGCTGCCGCCTTGGCCTTGTCTACCCAGAGCTCAACGTTATGCAGGTTCGCGCTATCGCAAGCGCAGCTGCAGAGCTCAAGCGCGTTGGTCTTGACCCTCGCCCAGAGATCATGGTTCCTCTGGTTGGCTTCGAAGAGGAGCTCATCCAGGTCCGTGAAGAGGTTGAGGAGACCATCAAGCAGGTTGCTGACGAGTACGGTGTTGAGCTCAACATCCCAGTTGGTACCATGATTGAGCTCCCACGTGCAGCTATCATGTCTGAGGAGATTGCTAAGCACGCAGACTTCTTCTCCTTTGGTACTAACGACCTCACCCAGACTTGCCTTGGCTTCTCTCGTGACGACGTTGAGTCCGCATTCATGCCTCTCTATCTTGAGCGCAAGATTGTTAAGACCAACCCATTTGCAACCCTTGATAAGGGTGTCGCAGAGCTTGTTCGTATGGGCGTTGAGGGTGGCCGTAAGGGTAATCCTAACCTCACCATCGGTGTCTGCGGTGAGACTGGTGGCGATCCAGAGTCCATCCACATGTACTACAACCTTGGTCTTGACTATGTCTCCTGCTCACCATACCGTGTACCAATTGCACGTCTTGCTGCAGCACAGGCTAAGATTCAGGCTAACGGTGGTCCACAGAAGATTGCTACTAAGTAGGTTTTCTTCTAGACACACTGTAACAAACTCTAGAGGGCGGCTTCGGTCGCCCTCTTTTGCTAGATAGTAATATCCTGCTATTATGAGGTAAAGATGCAGGTACAAGGAGGTTCTATGTTATCCATTAGACGAGAAGATCTTGAAGCTCGCGAGCATCAAATCTTATCTCCTGAAGCGGCTTTTTCTGATCAAAGTAAAGGCCGCGCGGTAGCAGAAGAGCCTGATCAGTATCGTACGTGTTATCAGTGTGATAGAGACCGTATTTTGCATAGTAAGAGTTTCAGAAGACTTGCTCACAAGACACAGGTTTTTCTCGCCCCAGAAGGGGACCACTATAGGACTCGTCTTATTCATACGCTTGAGGTTTCGCAGATTGCACGCTCAATTGCTCGTCCTCTTGGCTTAAACGAAGACCTGACTGAGGCAATTGCACTTGGACATGATTTAGGTCATACGCCGTTTGGCCATATTGGCGAGAAGGCACTTTCGCACGCCATTAGCCTGTATAGGGGAATGGACCCCGATGCTCCAGAAAATGAGTATATTTTTGCCCATAATCAGCAGAGTGCTCGCATTGTTGAGTATCTGGAGAAAGACGGTCAGGGTCTTAATCTTTCTCATGAGGTTATTGATGGTATTAGATGCCATTCAGGTAATCTACGTGCAGAAACAGCAGAAGGAAGAATTGTTGCCATATCGGACCGCATTGCGTATGTAACGCACGATATTGATGACGCAAAACGAGCAGGACTTCTTTCGGAGGAGTATCTCCCAACTGAGGCTCGAGAGGTTCTTGGAAATAGCTCACCTGAGCGTATTGAAAACATGGTTCATGATATTGTCTCCGAGAGTTCTCGCGTAGGCGACATTAAAATGACCGACTCCATGTGGGGCGCCATGATGACCATGAGAGCATTCCTGTTTGCTAATCTGTACGCATCAGGAGACGCAAAATACGAAGAACCCAAGGCATATGACCTCATCATTGAGCTGTTTGATTACTTTGTTAACCATTTAGATGAGGTTCCCTCAGAATATAAGTGTCATGACTTTGATCATCCAGAAATCCAAGTAGCAGATTACGTGTCTGGTATGACCGATAGATATGCAACCAGGGTGTTTGAAGATCTTCGCCTTCCTCGTTCCTGGGGTAAAAGAAGATATGTAAAGTAAGTTTTATCCAAACTAACCCTTGTACAGTGGAAAGTATTCACGTATACTTTCCGTCTGTGTGTTAACTATGTGTCGTTCGCAAGGGCGTCGGCACCTCTAGAGATGAGGAAACAATGGACTACATTCGCGCTATTGAGCGTCAGCAGATCCGCGAGGACATTCCTGAGGTCCGCGTTGGTGACAACGTAAAGGTTCACTATCGCATTGTCGAGGGTGACCGTACTCGTGAGCAGGTCTTCCAGGGTGACATCATTCGTCTTTCCGGCGAGGGTTCCCGTGAGACTTTTACCGTTCGTAAGATCAGCTTTGGCATTGGTGTTGAGCGTACTTTCCCACTTCACTCACCAAAGATTGCTAAGCTTGAGGTTCTTCGCCACGGTGTTGTTCACCGCGCTAAGCTCTACTTCCTGCGCGATCGTGTTGGTAAGGCTGCTCGTCTTCGCGAGAAGCGCTAATCAACTTCATATGCTCTTTAAAGCCGCCTCCGGGCGGCTTTTTTAGTACCATAGTCGTGTAGTTTGGAGAAGACGTGGCTGATTCTGCTAAAGACATACTTGCTCGTTTAAGCGATGCCCCAGAGACTGAGGTATACGAACTCATAGCTCGTTATAGTGAGGACCCCCGTAAACAGGTTATCAAGGCTCTAGAATCAGCTAAAAAGCGCATTGAAAAAGAACATGCCGAGAAGACCCGTGTAGAAGAAATGTATCGCTTTCAGAAGGAGCTTTCTGGGGGCGGACTTGTTGTTGGTGTTGATGAGGTGGGCAGAGGTTCTGTAGCTGGCCCTTTAACGGTTTGTGCGGTATGTTTGCCAGAGAATCCTATCATCTATGGACTAAACGATTCCAAAAAATTAACCGCAACAAAGCGAGAGATTCTAGCGGCACAAATTCAAGAAGTTGCTACAGCAATTGGCATTGCTCATATTGCTCCTCAAAGAATTGATGAAGTTGGCATGGCACAGTGTTTAAGAGACGCTATGCTTCAGGCTGTCAAAAACACAGGTATTGAGCCTGACTGCGTCTTGATTGATGGAAATCCTATGCATATCCACCCCAAAGAAAAGACTCTTGTTAAGGGTGATGCACGCATTGCTTCTATTGCTGCTGCTTCAATTGTGGCAAAGGTAACAAGAGATGCTCTTATGGTGGCCTACGACGAGGAGTACCCCGGCTATCACCTGGCAGAATGTAAAGGATATGCCTCTGCTGAACACATTGAAGCTATTGGTGAGATGGGACTTTCTCCCATACATCGTGCGTCGTTTTGTGGAAACTTTGTTAAGACGCAAAGACTGTTTTAATACATCCAATTTAATCAATCAGATTAACTTTCAGACGCAAACAGGGACCCGTTCATTCTAAGAGGATTGAACGGGCTTTTTCTTTAGCCGCAAGCCCGTAATATCAAATTTTTTACTTTCGTCAGAATCATTACGCTGTTTAGACAGACAGCAGTCAAGTTAGTGTCAAAGTGCTCCTGCAAACTGAACTCTCCCACAATGAAAGGAGAGTTATGAGCAAGAAAGACACAAGCAAGTATCCAGGTTCTTTGCCTAATGAGGTAGAGGAGAATCCCACTGCGCTGGAACAATCAAAAGATCAGGACAAGGTTTCTGAAGAGGATGACGCACAAGAGGGAAGAATTCCGCTAGAAGAGATGTCTTCTCGCCAAATTGGCGAGAAAGGCGAGGAGATTGCAGCAAAATACCTCATCAAAAGAGGCTACAAAATTATCCAAACTAACTGGACGTGTCAGATTGGTGAGGTTGATATTGTTGCTCAAGATGGCGATAACGTTGTGCTTGTTGAGGTAAAGACAAGACGTATTTTGAACAAAGACGATAGCATCATGCCTGAGCTGGCTGTAAATAGGGCAAAGCAAGAAAAATACAGAACACTTGCGCTTATGTATGCAGCGCTTCATCCAGCACTTACCTCTATTAGATTTGATGTTGTTGCTATTAATCTTGTAGCACCAAGCACAGCAAGTCTAAGGCATTTAATTGGAGCATTTAGCTGGGATGAGCAATGAGCCAGGCAACCATTTGCGTTCATACAGCAACTCTTAGAGGAATTGAGGCAATACCTGTAGATGTGGAAGTGGGTATTTCAGGCGGCATACCTGGAATAACCATCGTAGGTATGCCCGACGGATCCATTATGGAATCTCGTTCTCGTGTGCGCTGCTCACTAAAAGCTGCTGGTTTTACCATCCCTCGATTGCTGGTAACAATCAATTTGACGCCTGCGGATATAAAGAAGACAGGCACTGGATTTGATTTGCCTATAGCCGTTGCTATTCTTGCAGCTACTGGACAGATTCCTCAAGAGATTGTGCATAACAGGCTGTTTGTTGGAGAACTCTCTTTAAACGGCAAGATCTCTTCAGTTAGAGGTATGGCAGCGTATGCAATGCTTGCTAAGAAGCTGGGAATGAAACTAATCTCCTCTTCAGATTGCAATTTGTTTGGTTCTGACTGGAGTCACGTCATAGGAATTCAATCATTGCTCAACTTGAGTTTAAGAGATCAATCATTCTGTAAGCCATTGGTTCATCGTAAGCATTCTGTTGAAACAACAATGCTCAGCGAGAATTTAGACTTTGAAGAGGTGATTGACCAGGAATTAGTCAAGCGAGCTATTGTAATCGCAGCCACAGGAAACCTGGGGATGCTCATGATTGGCCCGCCAGGTGCAGGTAAAACAATGCTTGCTAAAAGAATTCCAACTATCCTCCCAGAACTTTCTAAAGAAGAGCGCGATGAGGTATTGCTCATACATTCTGTAGCTGGGTGCGAAACAGATTCTATTCAAGCAGGTGTACGGCCCTTTAGGTCTCCTCATCATTCAGCTTCTGTAGCAGGCATGATTGGAGGTGGCAGACCTGTCATCCCAGGCGAAATTTCTCTTGCCCATAAAGGCGTGCTCTTTTTAGATGAGCTGCCCGAGTTTGCTTCTAATACGCTGCAGGTTTTACGTCAGCCAATCGAAGATGGATATGTACGTCTTGCGCGAGTGGATGGCATCTATAAGTTTCCTTCTCAGTTCCAACTCATTGCTGCAGCTAATCCCTGTCCCTGCGGATACTTTGGAGATAAAACTCACACCTGTAAGTGCTCTCCAGGAAAGATTTCTACGTATCAATCAAAAATTGGAGGTCCTTTAATGGATCGAATAGATATTGTGTGTGATGTGGCCCGACCTTCTTCTGATCGAGTAATTCAAGGTGAGCTAGGACTCACTTCAGCAGGCATGCGCTCACTTGTTGTCTCTGGCAGAGACTTTGCTTCTTGGCGAGAAACCCGTGGAGTAGATGGCACTTCTCGCCAAAAGTACGTGGAGAGCTTTGATGAATCGGCATTGCAGGTGCTTCATAGATTTGCTCGCGGTCTTCATTTAGGAGGTAGAGCAATAACGCGTACCTGCAGGGTTGCAAGGACTATCGCAGACATTGCTCACCATGAAAAAGTGACAAAAGACGACGTATCTGAGGCGGTTGCCTATAGGTCTCGTTCTTTGGAGTAGCAATGGAGAAATGGGAGATTTCATCAGAAGATGAGGACTATCCAAAAGAATTGCTCCTGCTCAACCACCCGCCTGAAATTATCTATGGAATGGGGGATAGAAGCGTTTTGCAGCAACCTTGTATGTCTGTAATTGGGGCTCGTAGAGCCACTCCATACGGCATGGCAATTGCAGAAATGGCTGGTAGATGTGCTGCCGATAACAATATTGTGGTGGTATCTGGAGGGGCGCTTGGCTGCGACTATACGGCGGGCTTGGCTTCGCTTAATGCTGGCGGAAAAACCGTTGTAGTAGCAGGTTGTGGCGCTGATGTAACGTACCCAACTACATCGCTAGATCTCTTTGAAGCAGCACGAGAAGGAAGGGGAGCGGTTATATCTTTAGATAGGTGGGGAACACCACCTAGGCGCTATGCATTTCCCAGGAGAAATGCAGTAATTGCAGCGTTAGGAAAAGTGCTTCTGGTAACGGAGGCAGGACTTTGCTCGGGCACCATGAGCACTGCCGAATTTGCTAACTCACTTGGTAAAACTATTTATGCAATACCTGGATCTATTTTTTCTCCAGCTTCTGCTGGCACTAATAGACTAATTGCTGAAGGTGCTCAAATTATTTCTGACGAGATATCATTGGGCCTTGCAATTTCTTTAGATTTTGATTGTTTGGTTCAAGAACAAATGAAACATGATAAGAAGCTAACACCACTTTTATCTGCTCTTATAGCCTCTCCATCAAGACCAGAAGAGCTTGCATGGCGGTTATCGGAAAACGTTCTTACCGTGCTTAATTCTCTAACTGATTATGAAGCTCGTGGAATGGTAAAAAGATTACCGGATGGAAGGTATACTCCTTCTAAAGACTTTTATTTGGACTCGTAGTGTGTGATAGGTGAAAAATGACGCAAAAAGTTACTATAGTAGGCGCTGGTTTAGCTGGAAGCGAATGTGCCTTACAGCTTGCTTCTCGTGGTATTTCTGTAGAGCTCATTGAGCAGCGTCCTGTTGTGTCTTCTCCAGCGCATCACACAGACATGTTTGCTGAACTGGTATGTTCCAACTCTTTGAAATCTACCAAAGAAGACTCTGCAGCTGGAATTTTAAAGTCTGAGCTTAAGAAGATGAACAGTTTTCTGCTTCGGATAGCAGAGGAAAACTCTGTTCCTGCAGGTGGCGCACTTGCGGTAAATAGGGAAGAGTTTTCAAAAGCAGTAACTGAGCAGATTAAAAATCACCCTAACATCTCTGTGACTCATGCAGAGGTTACAGAGCTTACTGATGAGCCAACAGTTATCGCTGCAGGCCCTCTGTGTTCTGATAGCTTGTACCAGGCTATTTCTAAGCGTGTGGGAACTGACAGAATGTCGTTTTTTGATGCGGCAGCACCTATTGTGTCTGAAGAGTCAATCGATCGCTCAATTGCATTCTCCCAATCTCGTTATGAGGATTTAGGAATTGGCGATTACCTCAATTGTCCTATGAATAAAGAGGAATACGATACATTTGTAGATGAGCTACTCGCCGCTAAACGTGTTATTGGTCACGATTTTGAGCAGTCTGATTTGTTTCAGGCATGTCAGCCTATTGAAGAGGTTGCAAGAACAGGACATGATTCAATTAGGTTTGGAGCCCTAAAACCTGTAGGACTTATTGATCCTAGAACGGGTAAACGTCCTTGGGCAGCCGTTCAGCTTCGTGCAGAAAATACAGCAAAAACAGCATTTAACCTGGTTGGTTTTCAGACAAACCTTACCTGGGGAGAGCAGAAGCGCGTATTTACGCTTATTCCAGGTCTAGAGAACGCTGAGTTTGTTCGCTACGGCGTCATGCATAGAAACTCTTTTGTTGATTCTCCTCATGCGCTTGATAGGTCATTTGGAATTCCTGGCACTTCTACTATTCTTGCAGGTCAAATTACAGGTACAGAAGGCTATGTTGAGGCGATTGCCTCAGGCTTGTTTGCAGCGCTTAACATGTACGCTCGTCTGTTAGGCAAAGAGGAAGTCAAGCTTCCTTTAACAACCTCGTTTGGCTCTCTTGTGGGATATGCAACAAATCCAAATACCAAAGATTACCAGCCTATGCATGTTAATTTTGGAATTTTTGAGCCATTGGACGAACACATTAAAAGAAAAGACGAGCGTCGTCAGAAGATGGCGGAGCGCGCTCATAAAGATTTTGATGAGTATCTTGCTTCTCGCCATGAACTCTTTGATAGTGTAAAGCGTGATTAATGTGGGTATTTCTAAAGTGCAGGAAAGTCACGTTGAACAATTTATTGAGTATCTAAGTAAGGTCAGGAATCTTTCTGAGAATACTTTAAGGTCATATCAAACTGATCTTTTAGCATTTGAGCAGTGGTGCAGCAGGGAAGGCGTTGAGGTAGCTAAGGTTGATCACAGAAACCTTCGCTTGTATTTGGCCTACCTCAAACAAGCTCAATATTCAGCTAAAACGCTTAACAGACACCTGTCTGCATTACGTGGTTTTTACAAATGGATGCAGCGAGAAAAACTGATTGCTACTGATCCCGCTCTTGCACTTAGTAATCCTCGAGCGCCACGCAATCTTCCACATACCATGACTGACTCTGATGTAAGCAGACTTTTGGAATCATGTGATATTTCAACTGCGGTAGGTCTAAGAGATAGAGCATTTCTTGAGTTCTTGTATGCAACAGGTGCCCGTATTTCTGAGGTAGCAACGCTCAAACTTGAGCAGATTGATTTACAAAATGGAACAGTACGCCTTTTTGGTAAAGGCTCTAAAGAGCGAATTGTTCCGTTGTATGAGTCTGCAATTGAGTGGCTTAAGAAGTACCTTAGGTCTTCTCGTCCTACGCTCTTGTTAAAAGACAAAACAGGCTGTGCACACTCAGCTCTCTTTATTTCTGTCAGAGGAAATGACATGAGCGCTGATTCTTTGCGCAAGGTTTTCTCGTCGTATTTAGCGGCTGCAGGACTAGACAGCTCACTTTCTCCACATGCAATGAGGCATACGTACGCCACGGAGCTTCTTGGAGGTGGAGCAGACTTGCGTATTGTCCAGGAACTTTTAGGCCATGAATCGCTCTCAACTACGCAGGTGTATACGCATTTGTCAGTTGATAGACTTAAAGAAGCAGCAAAGGCAGCTCATCCAAGATCAAAATAAACCGTGCTTTGTTACGGAAGATCTTGCACTTGGAAGTTAGATGTATTTGTGCAGTATTTGTAGAGGTTATGGTCTAAATTCTTTATAGACGCAGCCCTTGTTTTCCTGTTATACTTTCAAAAGTTGTGTAGAAGCACAACATGCTGTTACCAAACAGCACAAAATCGCACGTACGACTACTTGTTTGCCGTGGTGCCTAACGCTAAGCCAGGTGTTGGGTGGTTTTAACAAGGCTTGAACTCGTACGGAGGAACAACCAATGGAGGTAAAAAATGGCTGCAAAGATTACTATTCAGACTCTTCTGGATGCTGGTTGCCACTATGGTCACCAGACTCGTCGTTGGAACCCTAAGATGAAGCCATACATCTTTGGTGAGCGCAACGGCATTTACATTCTTGACCTTAAGCAGACCATGCTTGGCGCAGACGCTGCTTACACTTTCCTGAAGAATGTTGCATCTAAGGGTGGCCGCGTTCTCTTCGTCGGCACCAAGAAGCAGGCTCAGGAGCCAATCGCTACTGAGGCAGCTCGTGCAAACATGCCTTACATCAACCAGCGTTGGCTTGGCGGTATGCTCACCAACTTTGTCACCATGCGTTCCCGCATCAAGCGCCTTGAGGAGCTTGAGGCAATGGTAGAGGATGGCCGCATGGCAACTCTTCCTAAGAAGGAGCAGGCTCTTAAGAACAAGGAGCTTCTGAAGCTTCAGCTTAACCTCGGTGGCGTCCGTGATATGACTTCTCTTCCACAGGCTCTCTTTGTTGTTGATTCCAAGCGTGAAGAGAACGCAATCCGTGAGGCAAACCGTCTTCACATTCCAGTTGTCTCCCTGCTTGACACCAACTCTGATCCAGATGTTGTTGATTACGGCATTCCTGCAAATGACGATGCTATTCGTTCCATTTCTCTTATGTGCCAGCTTGCTGCAGACGCAATTCTTGCAGGTAGCGGCAAGGAGCAGATTTCTGCTGAAGAGATGGGCGCTGAGTCCGAGACCCCAGCTGCTGAGTAACTCTTAGCAACGGGTTAAATAATTTAGTTATTCAGTAGATTTTTGGGAGGAAAACATGGCAGAGATTACCGCAGCACTTGTTAAGCAGCTTCGTGATATGACCAGCTCTCCTATGATGGAGTGCAAGAAGGCACTCGTCGAGGCTGAGGGCGATATTGAGAAGGCAGTAGACATCCTTCGTACTATGGGCGTTGCTAAGGCAGTTAAGCGTGCTGGCCGTGACACCAACGAGGGCACCATTGCTACTTTCATCAGCCCAGACGGCAAGACTGGCGCAATTCTCGAGCTCTCCTGCGAGACTGACTTTGTTGGTACTAACCCTCAGTTCACCGGCTTTGCTGGTGATCTTGCTGCAGTTGTCACTGAGAGCAACCCAGCTGACGTTGAGGAGCTCAAGGCTGCAAAGCTTGGCGACGAGACTGTTGACGAGGCAATCACCGATAAGATCCACAACATCGGCGAGAACATGCGTGTTCTTCGTTTCCAGCGCGTTGAGGCTGCAAACGGCGCTCTTGCTAGCTACATCCACCTTGGTGGCAAGCTTGCTGACATTGTTACCTTTGAGTTCAACAAGCCAGAGACCGCTGAGTCTCAGGACTTCAAGAACTTTGCACACGATGTTGCAATGCAGGTAGCTGCAGCTGCTCCAGTTGCTGCTCGCCGTGAGGATGTTCCACAGGACATCGTTGATCACGAGCTCTCCATTTATAAGGCACAGGCGGCTGAGTCCGGCAAGCCTGAGGCTATTCAGGAGAAGATGGCTTATGGTCGTCTCGAGAAGTACTACAAGGAGTACGTCCTTACTGAGCAGGCATTTGTTAAGGATCCAGATATGACCATTTCTGAGTACGCAAAGCTGCTCTCCAAGAAGGTTGACGACGAGGTTAAGATTGTCAGCTTCGTACGTTTTGCTTTTGGTGAAGAGTAAGACTTTTTACTTCAATTATTTTGAGCCGGTTGTCTTCAACCGGCTCTTTTTTTACCGTGATTCCTGTAAAACTTACGGTGTCGTTTGTTAAAATTATTACAACTATGGCAAACGGAGAGAGCGAGGAAGCTTTGTCTTCAGCTAAATACAAAAGAGTACTTTTAAAGCTTTCTGGTGAAGCATTGATGGGTGAGCAATCCTTTGGTATTGACCCTTCAATCCCAGAAATGCTTGCTAAAGAAATTAAGCCTGTTTGGGAGTCTGGCGTTCAGGTTGCCATTGTTGTTGGTGGCGGAAACATCTTCAGAGGCGTTTCTCAGGCAGCAGCTGGTATGGATCGTGCTCAGGGTGACAACATGGGCATGCTTGCAACTGTAATCAACGCTCTCTCGCTGCAGGATTGTTTTGAGCGCAACGGCATGGATTGCCGTGTTATGAGCGCAATTTCCATGGCCCAGGTTGCAGAGCCTTATATTCGTCGTCGTGCTATTAGACACCTTGAGAAGGGCCGTATTGTTATCTTTGCGGCAGGTACTGGTAACCCTTACTTCACCACTGATACTGCTGCAGCTCTTCGTGCTTGCGAGATTGGTGCCGAGGCACTGATGAAGGCAACAAAGGTTGATGGCATTTACAACTGTGACCCTGTTACTCATGCAGATGCAGTTAAGTATGACACCGTCACTTACAAAGATGTTCTCGCCAAAGAACTTAAGGTTATGGACGCTGCAGCAATTGCGCTGTGCAAGGACAATAAGATGCCAATTCTTGTATTTGACATGCAGTCTGAAGGCGTTTTCATGAAGGCAATTTCCGGAGAAGAAGTCGGTACCACTGTCGTTGAGGAGGACTAATGAGCGTTCATTCTGATAAAGCTAAGCAGTCTATGGAGAAGTGCATCGAGGCACTTAAGAATAACTTTGGCCGCGTCCGTACTGGTCGCGCAAATCCACATGCACTTGATCACATTAAGGTTGACTACTATGGCCAGCCAACTCCAATTTCTCAGCTTGCAGCTATCAAGGTTCCAGAGGCATCTATGCTGCTTGTAGAGCCATGGGACAAGACCGCTCTTAAGAGCATCGAGAAGGCCATTGAGACTTCTGACCTTGGCATTACTCCATCCAATGATGGCTCCGCTATCAGGCTTCCTTTCCCAATGCCAACTGAGGAGCGCCGCCGTGAGCTTGCTAAAGAGTGCTCTCAGATTGCTGAGGAGGCTCGCGTAGCTGTTCGTAATGTTCGTCGTGACGTTAACGGCAAGATTGAGCGCGATGAGGGGCTCTCTGAGGACGATCAGAAGCGCGAGAAGAACGGTATCCAGAAGCTGACCGATACGTATATTGCACAGATTGAGACTCTTCTTAAGACCAAGACTTCTGAAATCATGGAGATTTAAGTGCAGTTTAATACAGACAAACTCGTCCAGTATTTCTCTGACGCACCAGAAGACATCAGTCTTTCTGATATCAATTTAGAAACTATTCCGTCTCACGTTTCCATCATTATGGATGGAAACGGCAGGTGGGCTACAGCTCGCGGACTTGACAGAACTGAAGGTCATAAGGCCGGCGTTCTTTCTTTGCGCGAGGCTGTTACTACAAGCGTGCGCCTTGGATTGGACGTTCTGTCGGTTTATGCGTTCTCAACAGAAAACTGGAAACGCCCTCAGCGTGAGGTTGATTTGCTCATGCGTCTGTTTGCAGAGACGCTGCTCAAAGAGCTTCCGCTGTTCCATCAAGAAAACGTAAAGCTGCGTTTCTTTGGTGACCTTGAGGCTTTGCCAGAGAAGACCCGCAAGACCTTCCAGCGCGGACTTGATGAGACCGCACAAAACACTGGCATGACGTTTGCGCTTGCGGTCAATTATGGCTCTCGCGCGGAGTTAACCAGGGCAGCTGTTCTTCTCGCCAACCAAATTGCTGAGGGAAGCGTGTCTGCTGACTCGGTGACTCCAGCAGACCTCGAGAAGAACCTCTATACAGCAGGACTTTCTGATCCAGACCTGTTGATTCGTACGTCAGGAGAGCTAAGGCTTTCTAACTATTTGTTGTGGCAGCTGGCTTACTCGGAGCTGTATGTTACGCAAACTTACTGGCCTGACTTCTCTAAGTGGGATTTTTTGCGCGCCATTAAGGACTATCAGAGTCGCGAGAGGCGATTCGGAGGAGTGAAATAGTGGTGGACAATACGCGCGATTCCAAAAAGCCTACTTCCAGGATTGATGCAGACTCTCAGTTAAATCCTGAAGAAACAGGTAGTGTTGGAATTGATAGACAGATAGAAAAGCTGGAGATTCGTCGCTCACTTAAAGAGCTGCAACGATCTGCTGGTAACCTTATGGGCCAGCGAGTCCGTGGCGTTACCGAAAAGCTTTTGACCAGAACTCTGTCTGGCGTAGTCTATGCAGCTATTGTGCTTGCTGCTCTGTATGTGGGAAAAGAAGCCACCATTGTTTTGATTGCTGGTATGGGATGGCTGTGCTGCTCTGAGTTCTTCCACATCTGTCGCATGGGCGGACGGATGCCAAACGAGCCTCTTGGCCTTGTTTTCTCGCTTATTTTCCCCATAATTGCGTATTTTGGTCACGTTTTTCCGCTGGCATTCTCCCTGCTTTTGATTATCCTTTGTGGTCTTTGGTATGTCTTTACTCCGCGAGCAAACCTTGCAGACGTGGCGGTTACGGCTTTTGGACCTCTATATACGTCGCTCTCACTTTCAACGGTGGTACTGCTGAGGTCTACAGAGCCTAGTTTTTCTATTCCCTGGATTACGCTTGCTGTCATGCTCTCTGTGTGGGCTAACGATTCTTTTGCGTATTTGTTTGGATCTAAATTTGGCAAGCATAAACTGGCGCCAAGAATTTCTCCAAATAAGAGCTGGGAAGGCTTCTACGGTGGTCTTTTAGGCTCAATGCTGGTGTGGTTCTTGATTGCCGTGTTTGGTGCCATTGATATGAATCCTCTGTTTGCACTGCTCTTTGGCGTAACTGAGGGTATTTTCTCCGTTGTGGGAGACCTTTTTGAGTCTCGTATTAAACGAGGCGTAGGACTTAAAGACTCCGGTTCAATTATGCCTGGTCATGGGGGCCTGCTTGATAGAACCGATTCGATGATTTTTGGAACTATGGCGGCGTTTCTTCTCTTCCAGCTTGCCGTGCTCTTTAGCCAGGTCAAGCTTCCTATTGCGCTGCCGTTTGGAGCATAGGCTTTGAGCATTTTTGAAGATACTGCGCCTCGTGCCGCTAGGCATGAGCCTTTACGTGTTGCTGTCCTTGGAGCTTCGGGCTCTGTGGGTATGCAGACGCTTGATGTATGTCGCCATTTCCCGCAAAAGGTGCAGGTAGTTGCTCTTGCGGTGAGGTCGTCGGCTGAGTTTGCCGTGAAGGCAGCAAATGAGTTCAACTGCAAATATGTTGCTTTTGCCGATGCAAGTGTCAAGGGCAGCGTTCTTCTCGACGCACTGCCTCAAGGCTGCAAGGCAACCTTTGGTCCCGAGGCAGTTCAGGCGCTTGCTGAGCTGGATGAGGTTGACTGTGTGGTCAACGCAGTGGTGGGAGAGGCTGGCATTTACGCTGGTCTAGCCGCTGTAAAGGCTGGTAAGGTGCTGGCTTACGCCAACAAGGAGTCCATTGTTGTTGGCGGAGACCTTCTGATGCCGCAGGTTAAGCCTGGCCAGCTCATTCCTGTTGACTCCGAGCACAGTGCCATCTTCCAGTGCCTTATTGGCGAGAGACCCGCTGACATCCAGAGGATTTGGCTCACCTGTTCTGGCGGTCCGTTCTTCGGATATTCTCGTGAGCAGCTTAAGCACGTCTCGGCCGACGACGCTTTAGCTCATCCAACCTGGAAGATGGGTGCCAAGATCACCATCGACTGCGCCACGCTCATGAACAAGGGCCTTGAGCTTATTGAGGCTCATCATCTCTTCGATACTCCAATGGACAAGCTTGAGGTGTTGGTACATCGTCAGAGCCGCATCCACTCTATGGTTGAGTTTGTGGACGGTTCCGTAAAGGCTCAGCTTGGAGCCTCTGACATGAGGCTGCCTATCCAGTTTGCGCTGAGCTATCCACATCGTTGGCCAGCAATTGCTCAGCCGGTTGAGTGGCAAGACACAGCTCCTCTTACAGGAGATTATGCTGACGAGAAGACCTTTGGATGCCTAGCTCTTGCTCGTCATGCGGGAACTGTTGGTGGAACACTTCCATGCATCATGAATGCTGCTAATGAAGTTGCTAATCATGCGTTTAGACGAGGAAGATGTTCATTTCTTGATATCGAGCGCATTGTTGCAGAGACCATGAATGCCTCTCATGTCCAAAGGGTAGAAGACCTTCAACAATTGACGCTTGTAGACGCAGAAGCACGAGCTTTAGCTCGCTCTTTTGTGGGATAGGAATTTTGTGAATTTGTTAGCTATTCTTTCACCAATTTTTTGGGGACTCTTGGTCCTCTCGCTTCTTGTATTTGTTCACGAGGCTGGCCATTACGGTATGGCGCGCCTGTGTGGCGTTCGTGTTACTGAGTTCTTCTTGGGCATGCCGTTCAAGTACAAGCTTTCTCATAAGAGCAAGAAATATGGCACCGAGGTTGGTGTAACGCCGCTTCTTTTTGGCGGCTATACCCGCATCTGTGGTATGGAAGGCCAGCTTGATGAGCTTCTGCCTCAGGCTCTGATGAGCGTTCAAGAAGCGGGCTCACTTGAGGTTGGCACGCTTGCAGCAAAACTTAACTGCGAGGATGACCGCGCTTATAATCTGCTGTATACCTTGGCGGACTGGGGCTCTATTGAGCTTGTCAAAGAGTCGGAGTCAGATGAGCTGACACATATTACCTTCCAGACTCTTGCACGAGACGCTGAGCTGCGCTGCGAGTATGACCGCGGTCACAATTTTGAGCTGGAAGGCTCTACAGCAGCAGGGGAGCCTCGTGTTCCACAGATGTCTGCTCAGGACTTCTTTGCAAAAGAGAAAGCTCATACCTACGTTGGCGCAACTGTTCCTAAGCGCCTGCTTATGATTTTGGGCGGACCTCTGGTTAACATTGCGCTTGCCTTTGTGCTGGTTGTAGGCTCCCTCATGTTTGTTGGTGTTCCTGCCGCACAAAACAAGGCACAGTTGGGCTCAGTTGAATCTGGCTCTCTAGCAGCTATTTCCGGTCTTACTCCTGGGGACACTATTCTTACGTTTAACAAGGTAGAGGTTCATACCTGGGAAGACCTGACCGCTGCCATTAAAGATGCAATGTCTGCTGGCGTAGAGGATATTCCTGTCACCTATGATCGCGGCGGTATTCAGCTTCAAACTACCATTAAGCCTGCTTTACGTCCTGACGATAAGATCATCGGCGTGTCACCTGTTATGACCATGTATCACTTCTCGTTTATTGACGCGTCTGCCGCAGCTGTATCGTATGCTGCACAGGTTGGACAGTTTGCCCTAAGGTTGCTCATTCCAACACAGACCATGGAAGTTCTTAACCAGTCGTCGTCTGTTGTGGGTATTTCTGTGATGGCTTCAGAAGCTGCTGCAGAGGGTTTCTCGACCCTTATTATGCTGGTAGCAGCCATTTCTATGTCACTTGGATTCATGAATCTTTTGCCCATTCCACCGCTCGATGGCGGAAAGATTCTGATTGAGGTAATTCAGGTGATTATCAGAAAGTCTCTGTCCATCAAAGTTCAAAACATTTTGTCCTACATTGGACTGGCGTTTTTCTTGTTTGTCTTTGTTGTTGCACTGAGAAACGATATCCTTCATTTGCTGTTTAGGTAGCTGATTTTATGTCTGAGATTGCTCGCACAAAAACTCATCCCGTTATGGTCGGATCTGTCCAGGTTGGCGGAGGCGCTCCCGTTTCTGTTCAGTCCATGTGCACCACTAAAACTGATGATCCAGATGCCACGCTCCATCAGATCAAAGAGCTTGCAGAAGCCGGTTGCGAGATTATTCGTGTAGCAATTCCAGACGCAAAGGCCCTCGACGGCTTTGAAGAGATTTGCAAATACTCGCCGCTTCCTGTTGTTGCCGATATTCACTTTGACTATAAGCTGGCACTTGAAGCTTCAAAGCGAGGTGCGGCAGCGCTCCGTATTAACCCAGGAAACATTGGCTCTATGGAGCGTGTTGACGCCGTCATTGACGCTGCTAAAGAGGCTCATATTCCTATCAGAATTGGTGTTAACGCGGGCTCTCTTGCTAAAGAATTTGATACAAGACAGGATATGACCCTTGTCGAGAAGCTCGTGGCGTCGTCAAAGTCATTTGTAGAGCATTTTTCTTCTCGCGGTTTTGAGGATATTGTCTTGTCCGCAAAGGCTCATGATGTCCCCACTACGCTTGCAGTCTATCGTGCGCTTTCAAAAGAGCTTCCAGAGATTCCCCTGCATGTAGGCGTTACGGAGGCTGGCGCGCTGAGGCAGGGAACGGTAAAGAATTCTGCCGCAGTTGGCATTCTGCTTGAGAGCGGCATTGGTGATACCATGCGTCTGTCTCTAACAGCCGACCCTGTAGAAGAGGTCCATGTAGCATGGGAGCTTCTTGCTGCTCTTGGTATGCGTCGCATTAAGCCAGAGCTGGTAAGCTGCCCTACGTGCGGCAGGTGTGGCGTTGACATGATTCCTATTGCAGAAGAGGTTACCAAGCGTCTGGATGGCGTTCGTGCTCCGATTTCTGTGGCAGTCATGGGTTGCGTTGTTAACGGACCTGGTGAGGCCAGGGGCGTTGACCTTGGCGTTGCCTGTGGCAAAGGCCAGGCTGTGTTGTTTGAAAACGGCAATCCTATTAGAAAAGTGCCTGAAGATAAGATTGTTGATGAGCTATTCGCCGAAATTGAGAATCGTTTTGGCAAAAAATAAGTAAACTATACGTATTACTTCATATTGAAAGGAAACTACCTTGAAGCACTGGATGCGCATGTCTTCTTTGTATGCACCAACGCTCAAAGAAGACCCAGCTGAGGCTGTACTTGCAAGTCACCGCCTGCTCCTTCGTGCTGGCATGATCAGAAAGACCGCTGCGGGTCTGTACTCTTATCTGCCACTTGCATGGCGCTCTCTTTTAAAGATTGAGGCCATCATTCGCGATGAGATGGACGGTATTGGTGCTCAGGAGATTCTTGTTCCTATCATGACTCCAGCTGAGCTCTGGGAAGAGTCTGGTCGTTGGGACGTCTACGGCGACGAGCTTATGCGTATGCATGATCGCCACGATCGTCAGTTTGCCCTTGGTCCAACTCACGAGGAGACCTTTACAGACCTCATTAGAAATGAGCTCAAGAGCTATAAGCAGCTTCCTGTAACGCTTTATCAGATTCAGGATAAGTTCCGTGACGAGCGCCGTCCACGCTTTGGTCTTATGCGTGGCCGTGAGTTCATTATGAAGGACGGCTATTCCTTCTCGGCAAATCAAGAGTCGCTGCAAGAGTGCTATGACCAGGAGAAGGTTGCTTACCAGAACGTTTGTGACCGTACACGCCTTAAGGCTCTCCAGGTAGTTGCAGACTCCGGCCAGATTGGTGGAGACACCTCTGTTGAGTTTATGGCTCTGGCTGAGGCTGGCGAGGCAAGCCTTGTTTACTGCGATTGTGGCTACGCTGCAGATACCGAGGCAGCTGCTGCAATAATCAACGTAGAAGAGCGCGAGTCTGGCAAGATGTGCGAGATTCACACTCCTGGTATTGGCTCGATTGACGACGTCGCTGAGTTCCTCCACATTTCACCTGCAGCAACTCGCAAGGCTCTTGCGCTTGTTGATGGAAATGGCAAGCCAGTTGTGTGCTTCGTTCCAGGTACTCATGAGCTCAATGAGGTCAAAGCTGAGCACGTCTTTGGTGACTATCACATGATGACCGATGAAGAGCTTGAAGAGTATGGCCTCATCAAGGGCTTCATTGGACCTGTTGGTCTGCCTGAGGGCATCCGCGTTATTGGAGATCTCTCTCTTGAGGATACTCAGTGGTGGCTCTGCGGTGCTAACAAGGCAGACTATCACCTTGATCACGTTGAGCTTGGTCGTGACTTTGAGATTAACGAGTGGAAAGACCTTGTCACTTCTCAGGAGGGCGATATTTGTCCTGAGTGTGGTCTTCCTCTGCATGCTGCTCGCGGTATTGAGGTTGGCCAGGTCTTCCAGCTTGGCACCAAGTACTCTTCGGCTCTTAACGCCACCTTCACCGATGAAAACGGCGAGGATAAGCCTTTGGTTATGGGCTGCTACGGCATTGGTGTTTCCAGGCTGCTTGCTGCTGTTGTTGAGCAATACAATGACGAGAAGGGCATCAAGTGGCCAGTCTCTGTTGCTCCTTATGAGGTTTCTGTTCTTTGTCTTTCTGACAAAGACCCAGAGATTTGGAATGCAGCGGGTTCTGTAGCTGACGCCTGTGTTGCAGCTGGTCTTGAGACTGTTGTTGATGACCGTGCAGAGCGTCCTGGCGTTAAGTTTGCAGATGCAGATCTTATTGGCTTCCCATGGCAGGTTATTGTGGGCAAGAAGGGCGTTGCAAACGGCATCGCAGAAGTCAAAGAGCGTGCCACCGGTGAGCGCTTTGAGGTTGCCCTTGATGAGGTTGCCTCTTGGTTGGCAGAGAAGATCCTTCCAGAGCGCGAGCTTTAAAAAAATAAGCGCCTGGTTATTAACCAAGCGCTACATCAAGAGTCATCATTACGGTAAAGCCTAATGCGAAGGTGAGTACTCCAACGTTTGAGTGCTTGCCTTCACTCATTTCTGGAATAAGTTCTTCGACAACAACATACATCATGGCGCCTGCAGCAAAACTGAGCAAGTAGGGAAGAACTGGAACAACAAGCTCTGCTGCAAGAATAGTAAGTACTGCTCCTATAGGCTCAACTATGCCAGATAAAATTCCCAAGATGAGCGACTTACCTTTGGAGGTACCTCCTGCATGGAGAGGCATGGAGATGATGGCACCTTCAGGAAAGTTCTGAATAGCAATTCCAAGTGCTAAAGCCATAGCACCTGCATAGGTAATATTAGAGTTACCCGAGACCCATCCAGCAAAAACAACACCAACTGCCATTCCTTCAGGAATGTTGTGGAGTGTTACTGCTAGTGCCATAAGCGTTGATTTCTGCCAGCTTGTTTTAATACCCTCAGCCTCGTCGTCTGTCTCACCTAGGTGAAGGTGGGGGATTACATGGTCAAGCAGAAGCAAGAAAAGAGTGCCTACCCAAAACCCAACTACCGCGGGAACAAAAGCAAACTGTCCCATAGCTTCAGAGGATTCAATAGCTGGGATCAATAAACTCCAGATAGAAGCAGCAACCATGACGCCGGCGGCAAAGCCCGTAAGAGCACGCTCTACTGTGCGATTTAAGGCCTTCTTCATAAACAGTACCATCGCTGCGCCCAGCGAAGTTCCTGCAAAAGGAATCAAAATTCCTTGTACTAGTTCTATATTCATCAAAAACTCCAATTAAATGTTATTTAAGAGTAATCATTACTACTTGTGTACCCAGTAAAACTTATGCAAATTCGTTTTATATACAACCAATTAGAAAATTGTCGATAAAAACAGAGCTTTGGTTTGCTATAGTATTTCCCGCACCACGTCCGGGGAATTAGCTCAGCTGGGAGAGCGCATGACTGGCAGTCATGAGGTCAGGGGTTCGATCCCCCTATTCTCCACCACGCATTCTGGCGGCGGCATCAGTCGCCGCTTTTTTCTTACGGGCTCATGGCGCAACGGTTAGCGCAGGGGACTCATAATCCCTGGGTTGGGGGTTCAAATCCCTCTGGGCCCACCAAATACACATGTGGCGAGAAACCCTTTGGTTTTCTCGCCATTTCTTTTACCGAAACACTCTACCGTTCAATGATTCGATTACTTAATTTATATAAAAGACGGGTACAATATCCAAAGTGATATTTGATAGATAGGGGATATATGACTCCTGAGACTCGCAAAATGAAGCTCTTTAGTCTGGCGCTTTTGATTGGCGGACTTTTAGGTCTCGTTAATGTTGCGGTTCTTGTAATTGGTGCTGGCCCATCAATTGATTCCGCTCTACTTTTGCTTGCAAGTATGATCTCGCTTCTAACTGGTGGTTATGCAGCTAGAGAGGCTAATGTACCTAATAGAGCTGCAGCTGCTTATCCCATGATTTTTGGATCATGCGTTGTATTAGCCGCTATTGTTGTTGGACAGTTGGTACTTAAACCATCTGTTACCTTGCAGTTTATTGAGCTGTTTGCGCTATTGGCAATGGCAAGTGCTGTTGCTCGAGGATCTCATAAAGTTAAAAAGTCTCTTGAAGCCAAGTAAATTATTTTGTTGACGTCGTTTTATTGTTCTAGCTCCTCTTGTGTACGTTTTTTCTCTGTGAACTGACTTGTTGGGGGTTTGTATGGATCGTGGAACTAAGTTGATGATGGCTCTTTCCTCTATGCTTGGTGCGCTTGGCGTTGCCGGAATTGTCATCTTTGCCTTCTCAGTTGGCTATGGTCGTTTCTCTTCAAGCATGATTGTGCTTCTGTTGTGCAGCTTAATGGCAGTTTATTGCTGCTATATTCTTCAGAAATGCATCAGCTTGGCTAAAGACTTTGAGAAAACCCACGGCATTGTCCGTCTTGTTGCTGGTATTGAGCTCATTCTCTTTACCATTGAATGGGTTTTTGTCTCGCAGCTTTCATCTCAGCCTATGGTAATTACGCCAATGATTCTTCAGCTTATCTTCCTGGGAATTATTCTTGTTCAGATGAATAAAGCTGTGTCTACGTATTCACCTTCAAAAAAGTCAAAAGCTAGAAATTAGCTTCATTGTTTGTTATTATTGCAAGTCGTTCGGGCGATTGGCTCAGGGGTAGAGCACTTCCTTCACACGGAAGGGGTCGCTGGTTCAAATCCAGCATCGCCCACCATAGAAATTTAAAGGCCTAGGTAACTGGGCCTTTTTTGTTAGTACTTAGTTACAGTAATGACTAATATTTACTGCCAAGCACACATCTTAGAGCTTCCCTTATATACTTGAGCCCTAGGAAAGGGGAGATGTATGACAAATTCAACTAACAATTCCAGCGCTCTTAATCCAGTTGAGCAGTTTGATATGTACGTTGCTCACGTTGGCATTAACGCAAGCAATGCGGACGAGGCAGAAAAGATTGCAAACCTGTTTACCGCTCTTATGGGGCTTCCGACTATTGAGCAGCCACCTTCATTTTTTGCAGGGACCCTGGTAGAGGTCATGAAACAAAATGGCCGAGGCACAAAGGGTCATATTGGCTTCCATGTTAACAACATTCCTGCTGCCGAGAAATACTTTGCAGGTCGTGGCTTTGAAATCGATGAGTCTTCAAGAAGACTTAATCCAGACGGCAGTACGTTTTTGGTCTATTTCAAAGACGAGATTGCCGGCTTTGCTATTCACCTCACCATGGATAAATAGCCCCACTTCCATCAAACTCAACTGACGATTTTTTGGCGAGAAGATCTTTTAGTAAAGGGTCTTCTCGCCATTTGAATATATGGGTGGATAGGGAATGGCTATTTATAGGCAATTCTTATTGTTGATGATATGAAAATTTAATAAATTGCAATTTAGAATGTAGTTTATATTCATTTTAATGATATTTTCTTTTATCATTTGAATTAGAAATTAGTAATCCTAAATGGATTTGGAAGGTTTGAAGTGAAAAAGTTCAAGTATGTAGCAGCGTCGATTTTAGTTGCACTGTGCTGCGTAATTGTCATTGGAGCTCCAAAAGTTGCTATAGCGGCAGGGGACAATCAGCTCACGGTCAATGTTACTGATGACTATTATGCAAAGCCAGTTGATGGTGTAACAATTACAGTCACAGATACAGCAACTGGTTCTGTTGTTGCAGAGCAAGTTACTGATGCAAATGGTAAAGTCCAGGTAAATCTTCCTGACGGAACTTATAAGGTTCAGCAGACAAAGTTCAAAGCTGGATTTGAAGTAGAGGACACAACCTATACACGTACGCTTAATGGAGTTGCTTCTGGCACAGGAAGCTCAACTACACTCAACATCGTTGATAAACAAATCTTAGGTAAACTTAACATTACCGTAAAAGCAGAAAACTTAGATAATAAACATCGTCCAGATTCTGATCTTCAATCTATTTCAGAAGTTACTGTAGATGTCCAAGATGAATTTGGAAATACTGTTGTTGACCCAAATAGTGTTCCTGTAAATGGTAGCTATACCTTAATTCCAAAAAATATTCCTGATTCATACTCGTATGACACAGGATCAGGTCTATATGACATTGTTAATTATGATCACACTGGCCAACTTTATAGTTCCCCACATGCAGTTACCTTTAAGTATGATTCTGCTACGCGAACATTTGATACTAATGTTTATGCGGTTTATAGATTAAAACGCAGAATAGGAAATATTATTGTTAGGGTTGTTGATCAATACGGTAATCCTATTGCTGGAGCAACTTTGACTGCTACCATGGCTGAGGTAGCCACACCTGGTGAGCCTTCTCCTGCAATGCCACCTAGTTTTCCAAGTTTTGATCCGCCAAATCCAGCTCTGTTACCAGGTACTGATGTACCTCGACCTCTAACGCAGGCTGCTCCAGCACGTGGTGTAGCTCATACACAAACAGGTCAGCTTTCAATTTTTAATGAAGAGAATGACACTCATTACAACCTGACTACAGGACCAGATGGTACTGTAATTATTCCTGATTATTTGACTCATGCTGGCTCCACCATTACTCAAATAACCACTCTTGATGGTTACACTATTGATGATCCTAATCCTCAGGTTGGTGAGATTACTGGCTCTAACGAGACAACTACGGTTACTTTTGTAAATCGTAGGCCAGAGCCACCTGCTCCAGAGCCACAGCCAGAACCTCAGCCTGAGCCAACTCCAGAGCCTACTCCTGAGCCCCAGCCGGAGCCAACTCCAGAGCCTACTCCTGAGCCCCAGCCGGAGCCAACTCCAGAGCCTCAACCACAGACTCCGGAAAAGCCTAAGACTCCAAAGAAAAAGAAGGCTGTTCTTCCAGACACATCTGACATTTCTGGTATCTCTTCTTTAATTGTTGGAATTACAGGTACATTAAGCTCTCTTGCTGGTGTCTCGATGTATCTGAATAAGAAGCGTTTCTAAGACAATAAAATTTATTGAATCTGCTTCAAAATTGAATTGTATTTATCAAGTGAACAACCTGTGCATTTAGTAATTTGAAAATGCACGGGGAGTTCACTTGATTTTTATAAGGTGAGTACGGATTTCCCAAATTTTGCCAGTTAAAATTTTGAAATAATTGTGTTTAGTTTTGGATATTATCTTTAATTCAATGTCTAATTCACTTACTATAGATAAAAATAATTACAAGTAAGATTTGGTGATTTGGTTTTAAGGAATTGAATTGAAACGATATAAAAACATTGTCTTTGCTATTTTTGTTGCGTTAACGCTTGTTGTATCAGTCATCGCTCCAAGAATTGCACTTGCAGACTCTAATGAGATTAGTGCTCTCGCTGTTGATAAATACACAGGTGAACCAATTGAGGGCGTACATGTTGTAATTTATCAAGGTGGTTCTACTATCGTGGCCGAGGGAGAAACAGACGCTGATGGTTACTTTAATCCTCATCTTCCTCTTCCTGACGGTGCTTATAGAGTTGAACAGACCACTTATAAAGATGGCTATGTTCATCAGGTCGACTCTGTTTCTTACGTTTTTGATGGCGCTTCGTCGGGTTTAGGTGATGTGGTCACTGCTGAACTGAAGAACCAGCCAATTTTAGGCAATATTATTGTTAAAGTCGTTGACACAGATGGCAATCCTATTGCCGGTGCAACTCTTAAGGCTACTGCCGCAAACGTTGCTGGACCTCGTATCCCAACCCCTCCATTTACCCAGACCGGTATTCTTACCATGGAGGCTGACGGTAGCTACTCTCTTACAACTGGCGCAGATGGTACTGTTGTTATCCCTAACCTTATTGGTAATACTTCCACTACCATCACGCAGCTCACCACCATTGATGGCTATCAGATTGACACCACGGTTCGTGTTGGTCAGATTACTGGTACAGAGACTACTGCCACAGTAACTTTTGTTGATCCTCGTATTCCTGCTCCAACGCCTGCACCAGATCCAACACCTGCTCCAGAGCCACAGCCTGAGCCAACTCCAGCACCAGAGCCTCAGCCAGAGGCTCCAAAGGCTAAGAAGGTTAAGAAGTCCGTTCTTCCAGATACCGGTGATAACGCTCTTACGCTTCCTCTAATCATTGGTGTTGCTGGCGCAACTGTTGTTGTTGCTGGTGCTGCTCTTTTCCTTCATAAGAAGCGTCAATAAATCTTCATAAGCCTGGTTTCATTTACATAATTCACCACGTATATCAAGTGAATGACTTATACTTATCCAGTTCAGATATGTATGAGGAGTTCACTTGATTGCTCTTGCGGATAAGATTTCAAAGTCATTTGGCGGCAGAGTTCTTTATTCAAATGCAACACTTCAGCTCAATGCGGGAGAGCGTTGGGCTTTAGTTGGTCCTAATGGTGCTGGTAAGACTACGCTTCTAAAGATCATTATGGGCTTAGAGTCTGCCGATGAAGGAACCATTACCTTTGCAAAAGATGCTACCCTGGGATATCTTGAGCAAGAAACAGAGCTCATGGGAGACAGAACCGCCCTCAACGAGGTTATCGAATCCGCTCATGAGATTAAACAGTGGGAGAGAAAGGTAAATGACCTTTCAATAAAAATTGCCGAAACTCCCGAAGGTGCAACGCTCAATAAGTATCTGGAAGACTACGCTCATGCTATGGAGCGCTTCGAACGTCTTGGTGGCTATGAACTAGAGAGTAGAGCTCGCCAGATTCTTGCAGGTCTTGGATTTCCTGTAGAAGATTTTGACAAGCCAGCTAAAGAGTTTTCGGGCGGCTGGCAGATGCGTATCTCTTTGTCAAAGCTGCTTCTGCGTCGTCCTGATGTTCTTCTTCTGGACGAGCCTACTAACCACTTGGACTTGGAATCTGTCCAGTGGCTTGAGAGGTTCTTATCGTCATATGATGGTACGGTTTTGCTGGTAAGTCACGACCGCTCGTTCATGGATGCATGCGTAACGCACGTGGCGGCGCTTGAGAATCGTATGCTCGTAACCTATACCGGCAATTATTCCGGTTATCTGCATCAGCGAGAAGAAAACCTAGAACAGCTACGTGCTAAACGTGCAGCCCAAGAGCGCGACATTGCTCACATGGAGACCTTCATTGAGCGATTTAGGTATAAGCCTACTAAGGCAAAACAGGTTCAAGAACGCGTGGCAAAGGTCGAGAAGATCCGTGAAGAACTGGTAGTTCTTCCAGAGCAATCTCATCACATGCATTTTAGGTTCCCAGAACCTCCTCGTACCGGAGATACTGTCATCTCTCTTGAGGGCGTGGCCAAATCGTACGAGGATAACTTTGTCTACGATAACGTTGACCTTAAGCTGTATCGCGGAGATCACGTTGCGCTTGTTGGCCCTAACGGCGCTGGTAAATCTACTCTTATGAAGCTTATTGCTGGTAAGCTTAAGCCAGATGCGGGACAGATTAGCCTGGGTCAAAACGTCACTGAAGCTTACTATGCACAGCACCAGCTTGAAGAGTTGAACCCTGCAAATACGGTACTTGCAGAGCTTGATACCGTTGCTGCGGGCTGGACTACCTCTGAAGAGCGTAGATTGCTTGGAGCCTTCCTGTTCCACGACGATGACGTGGAGAAACGCGTAAACGTACTTTCTGGTGGTGAGCGTGCCCGTCTTGCACTTGCTAAGATGCTGGTTTCTCCAGATCCGCTGTTACTTTTGGATGAGCCAACTAACCACCTGGACATTGACTCTGTTGACGTTCTAGAGAAGGCCCTTGTTGACTTCCCAGGAACTATCATCTTAATCAGTCACGATGAACACTTGGTTAGAGCTGTAGCTAACAAGGTTGTGGACGTTCGCGACCACAAGGTTACGGTCTATGACGGCGACTACGATTACTTTCTCTTTAAGCTTGCCGAGCTTCAGGCAACAGCGCAGGGAGAGACGTCGAGCAAGACGGTGTCCTCGTATGGAACATCGGGTGCAAGAGCGGTTAAGAGTTCTGGCCCAGAGGCAGGTCAAGCTGCAGGATCTTCTCGCAATGTGAAGACTAAGGAGCAGAGGAGAGCTGAGGCAGAGGAGCGCAATCGTAGAAGTCGTGCGCTGAGGGAGACCAAAAAACGTCTGGACGAAGTTGAGGCAGCACTTACTCCCGCACACAAACGCTACGATGAGCTCATGACGCTTATGGCTGACGAGACTCTCTATAATGATCCTCAAAAGTTTGATGAGTGTATGGCTGAATACCAGGCACTTTCTAAGAAGATTCCTGCGCTTGAGGCTGAATGGTTGGAGCTTTCAGAAAAAATGGAAGCAGACATTGATGAGTAGGTAGTTTTGCCAATCTTGGGTAAAATTGTCTTGTACCTACTGTCTTGTACCTACTGTCTTGTAACTAACGTCATGTTCTTGAGAGTCTTTGTTGTACGTGCCTGTCTGCGCGGTTTTTGCAGATGTTGAGATAAGGATTGTTGTGCCTACTGCTTTAACATCAGTTCCATCGCTTTTGACAACGCTCGCTGAATTTGCACTGGTAATCTTTGCCATTGTGGTTCACGAGGTTGCGCATGGCTTTGTGGCATATAAGTGCGGAGATCCTACCGCTAAAATGTCTGGCCGTTTGACGCTCAATCCACTGGCACACATTGACTTGTTTGGTACGGTTCTCTTGCCGTTTATGTTGGTATTGATGGGTGGTCCTAGCTTTGGTTACGCAAAGCCCGTTCCCTATAACCCCAACTACCTCAAAGATCGTCGTCGTGACGAGATTCTTGTGGCACTCGCAGGCCCAGCGTCTAACATTTTGCAGGCGTTTCTCGGCGCGCTCTTATTGCGTTTGCTCAACGCGCTAGCTGTTGCATTTGGTGCAGCATATAATCCGCTTGTAATGTACTACGTTTCTTCACTGGTAATCTTTTACATTCAGATTAACGTAAGCCTGGCTGTCTTTAACATGTTGCCAATTCCACCTCTGGATGGCTCTAAACTGCTGCTCTATTTTCTTGGCGAGAAAAACCGTCAAAAGTTCTACGCTATTGAGCCTTACTGTATGATTGCTGTCGTGGGACTCATGTTCTTTGCGCCTGGCTTTTTCTCGTCCATTATTGGGGGCATTTCTAACATCATCTTGGGCCTGCTTGCGAGAATCATCTAATGTCGTACAAAGTAAACACTGCAACATATTCTGGCCCGTTTGACCTGCTGCTTCAGCTTGTAAGTAGGCAAAAAGTTGCCATCGGCTCTATTTCTATCTCTGAGGTTGCTGATCAGTATTTGGCAGAAGTTGACGCCATGGAAGAGCTTGACCTAGACGTTGCCAGTGACTTTGTCCTTGTTGCGTCAACGCTTTTGGACATGAAAGCTCATGCGTTGGTGCCTCAAGACGTTTCGCTCAAAAGCTCATATGATGAAGATGAGTATGATGACGAGCTTGACGGGCTTACTCCTGATGAGGCTCGAGAAGTTCTTATTGCTCGCCTTATTGCCTATAAGCAGTTTAGAAATGCGGGTGCTGCGCTGGGTAGCCGCATGGAGGCAGAGTCGTACATGTTCCCACGCTCAGTGGGCCCAGATCCTGATTTCTTGAACCTCATGCCAGACTATCTTGAGGGCATTACCCTCAGAAGCCTTGCCGTTATCTGTGCGGACATTGACTCAAAACGTGAGACATTCTTGCTTGAAGCAGAACATGTGGCACCAAAAAGGCTCCCAGTAGCCCTGACGGTAGCTTCTGTGGACCGACTCACGCGCTCTAAGGGCAAGGTGACGTTCTCTGAGCTCTTAGACGGTCAAGACACGCCAGAAATTGTGGTTGCAAACTTTTTGGCAGTGCTTGAGCTCTTTAAGCGCGGTCTTGTTCGTGTTCAGCAGGATGTCATCTTTGGCGAGATTGAGATTGAGCACATAGAGGGTGCAGATTCATACCAGCTTGATGAGTCAGTTCTTTTGGAACTAGAAGAACTATCTGGTGATGAACCAGACCTTGAAGGATTTAACTTGTCTCAAAATGCGCTCCAAGACGTCCAGCAGACGCTATTATCGTTAACTCAAACGCCCGATGAAGCACAGAAAGAGGCGGAATAACTTATGGCAGAAGAGCTTACCTATTTAGATTCCGAGTCGCTCAAAGGTGCACTAGAATCACTGCTTTTGGTTGCAACAGATGCAATCACCACAGCCGACTTTTCCAAGGTCACCAATGCAGCTCCTGCCGAGGTTGCCCAAGCGCTCAAAGAGCTTGCAGAGGAGTATACGCGCTGTAACAGGGGTTTTCAGCTCAGGGAGGTAGCCGGCGGTTGGCGTCTCTTTACGCACCCAGCTCACCATCAGCTGGTCAGCGATTTTGTGCTTTCCTGGGATACGCGCCGCCTTTCTCAGGCAGCGCTTGAGACGCTGGCGGTTATTGCTTATCACCAACCCGTTACTCGTGAAGGCGTCCGTGCTATTCGTGGTGTTAACTCTGATGGCGTCATCTCTTCACTTCGCGAGAAAAACCTTGTGCGTGAAGTGGGTAAAGAGGCAGATAGGGGACAAGCCATTCTCTATGGCACAACAGCCCTTTTCTTGGAGCGCTTTGGTCTCAAGTCTTTGCGAGAGCTGCCGCCGCTGGAAGATTTTGCCCCTGACGAGGAGTCAAAACAGTTTATTCGCGAGAGACTCTCCGGCAGAAGCTTCACTTCAACGCTTGAGGAAGCCGCAGAAGACATTGACGATGAGCGCTCTCTTTTGGGAGACAGCTACGATACGCAAGAGGATGCATAAGCCGTGGAAGAAGAGCGTATTGTTCCCATGCGCCTGCAGCGCTTTTTGGCGCGCGCAGGAGTGGCTAGTCGCCGTGGCTCAGAGCGCCTGATGACCTCTGGTCGCGTCACGGTAAACGGCCAGGTAGTCACTGAGCTTGGTAGCAAGGTTGATCCGCTGGTTGATGTTGTAACAGTTGACGGCATTGTCTGCTCAATTGCCGAGAAACCCGTCTACTTGATGCTTAATAAACCTGCAGGATATTTGACCACTATGAAAGACCCTCAGGGTAGACCAACCATTGCGGACATGGTTCCCACTGACAGATATCCGGGACTTTTCCCTGTTGGACGTCTGGATATGGATACTACGGGCCTTTTGTTTTTTACTACTGATGGTCAGATGGCACAAGAGCTTTTGCATCCCTCAAAGCATGTATGGAAGCACTATGTTGCTCATGTAGTAGGTACACCTACAGAAGAGCAGCTCAATCGCCTGCGCGAAGGTATTGAGCTTGAAGACGGTCCTGCAGCTCCTGCTGAGGTTGAGATTGTTTCCAACGATGCCAAGATGAAGGCACTTCTCGCCCCACAGGGTTTGGGAAAAACCGGTGGAGGAGAGCCAAACTCCCTGGTCAGCGTAACTATTAGAGAAGGCAGAAAGCACCAGGTCAAAAAGATGCTTCTTGCTATTCACCATAGAGTTCTTGCACTCCACAGAGACACGTTTGGGCCGCTCCACCTTACAGGCGTTAAAGAGGGTGAGTGGAGACTTCTCACAGAAGAGGAAGTTGCCGCTCTGGAGCGCACTATTGGTAGAGAGCCTGGCGCTTCTCCCATAATGCCTTTACATGCCAGCAAATAATTACTAGTCGCACTATTACTAAGCGCACGTCAAACAGCTCAAATACGCCCAGAGAGGAGACATAATGCAGCCATTTGAAGTTCCAGCTCAGGTTCATCGCATTTTGTTTATGCGCCACCCAGAGAGTGTGGCTAATACACAGCGCTTTTTCAGCGGCAGAAGAGACGTTGAGCTTACCGAGCATGGCATTGAACAGCGAGAGCACGCTGTTCGTGCACTTGTTGCATTTCATCCAGATAGAATTTGGACCTCTCCTTTATCTCGCTGCAAAGACATGGCCCAGATGGCTGCCGCCGAGCTTGGTATTCCTTGTGAGGTAAAAGATGACCTTGCAGAGATGGATTTTGGCATTTTGGAGAGCAAGCGTTTTGCTGATGCAGAAGAGATTTTAAAGCCTTATGGCCTTACGTTTCCTTGGGCCTCAGACAAAAACGGCCATTCCATACCTGCTCCAGAGGCAGAGTCATATGAGCAGGTAAGAAGCAGATGCCGCACTATTCTTAACGAGCTTTCCAGTCTTTCTGGACGCACCATTTGTATTTCTCATGGTGGTTATCTGCGCTCTATGATGGCAGAGATTTTTGGCATTCCAGGAAGTTCAAGCTGGAACGTACATCTTGCAAATGTTTCTTCAATCTTCTTTACTAGTACAGGCAGTTCTGATTTTAAGCTTGGTGGATTTAACCTTGATCCAGAAGAGGTTATACGCCGTTCCACTGAGCCAAGTTTTTACGATTTTCGTGACATTTGGGGTGTCACCAAGGGGGATAAGTAATGATTGTTGCTATTGACGGTCCAGCAGGCTCCGGAAAGTCTACGGTTGCTCGCGCACTTTCTGATCGCCTAGATCTGATTTTCCTTGATACGGGCGCAATGTATCGCTCGGTAACCGTAGAGTGCCTGCGTCAGGGCATTGATATGACTGATACCGAGAAAATCATTCAGGTAGCACGCAGCATTAGCATCTCGTTTGGTAACTCTGCAAACGGTCAGACCGTTTACGCAAACGGCTCAAACGTTACGACAGAGATTCGTACTCCCGAGGTAGATAGAAACGTTAGCGCTGTTGCCGCCATCCCTGAGGTCCGTGAGGCTATGGTTACGCTTCAGCGTCGCGCGGGCGAGAATGGCGATGTAGTCGCAGAGGGTCGTGACATTGGCACCGTGGTATTCCCTGAGGCTGATGTAAAGGTTTTCTTGACTGCAGACCCTGCTGCTCGAGCTCACCGCCGCGCTGTTCAGCGCCAGGGTGGAGACGCAGCTACCGGAAACGATTCCCAGGTAGACGCCAAGAGTGAGGAGAAGATCCTCGAAGACATCAAGGCTCGCGATAAGGCTGATTCTGAGCGTAAGGCAGCGCCACTTCGTGCAGCAGAAGACGCTCATCACATTGACTCTTCTACGCTTTCTGTTGAAGAGGTTATTGCGGCTATTATTGCCCTGCATCCAGGACTTGGTAAAAGAGATGCACGTAACCACAGGTCTTCTCACCAGGGAAATGAATCAGAGGACAGCTCTTCTGATGATGGAAAGTCTCACACGGAAGAGCCTAAGCGTTCCGAGAAAAAGTCTTCTATAGCAGCGGCATCTAAGCGTTTGCGTCCTTTTGGTGGAAACTCATTTGACGATTATTACGATACCGCGCTTGCTGATTTTCCAGCTCCAGCCAAGTTCTTTAAGTGGCTGGCAGTAAGTGTACTTGGACTGATTACAAAAATCTGGTTTAGATGGCGCTGGAATAATGACCAGCTCTTTGTTGGCGATAAGACCCCTCGCGTTCTTATCATGAACCATCCAACGTTTTTGGATCCTATTGTTACTGTTGTTCACCTCTTTGTTCATGGTATCCCCGTGAGAACCATCTACAAGAGTGAGTTCAACAAATTCAAACCGCTTCAGTGGGCGCTTTCTAGACTTGGCGGTATTCCCGTAGACCGCGGAACTGCCGATATGAAGGCAATTCGTCGTGCAACTACCGCACTTTCTAGGGGAGAAATGCTTCTCATTTATCCTGAGGGTACCAGAGTCAGAAGTAACACTGAACGTGGAGAAACCCACGGCGGCTTTGCGCTTATCGCACAGCTTGCCAAGGTAGATGTTCAGCCACTAGCTATTATTGGTGCGCTTGATATTAAGAAAAAAGGTTCTCCTCTGGTTAAGCCTGTAAAGGTGTATCTTCGTGCTGGTCAGAAGGTTTCTTTTAGTGATTTGACCTCTACAAAGCGTAAAGATCAGGCAAAAGAGATGGAAGAAGTGGCCATGGAGCGGGTATACGAACTAAGAGATGCAATGCTCAAAGAGCATCCCGGAAGGAATTAGTTCGTGCCTACTATTAGAATTGCTGACGAAGCAGGTGCTTGTTACGGCGTAGAAAGAGCGCTTCAGATGGTCCAGCAGGCCGTCAAAGATGCTCATGCTCCCGTACGCACGCTTGGTCCGCTTATCCATAACCCTCGCGTTGTCACGTCCCTTAAAGACCAGGGCGTAGAGGTAGTTGATTCCGCTTCTGAAGCTGCAGGAAGTGCGCTTCTGCTGCGCACTCATGGCGTAACTCCTCAAGAGGAGCAGATTGCCAAGGACGGCTGTGTTGACGTACTTGATGCAACCTGCCCGTTCGTAAAGAAGGCTCACGGAGCTGCAGAACTTCTCGCCAAACAGGGCTATGCCGTGTACGTGGTAGGAGAGTCCGGACATCCTGAGGTAGAAGCTACGCTGGCTCATGTACCAGGCTCTTTGGCTATTGACTCAGTAGAAGAAGTTGCCGCTCAGGCAGACGCCATGAGGGTTGCAAAGAAGGTTGGCCTGGTAGTACAGACCACCATGAGCGCTGCTAAGCTCTCTGAGGTAGTTAGCGCGGTGCTTCCGCTTGTTGACGAGCTTCGCGTTATGAATACCATCTGCGAGGCAACTGCAGGTCACCAGGACTCGTGCATGAGACTTGCAAAAGAGTCTGACGTCATGATTATTATTGGCGGCAGGATCTCTGCAAATACCACTCGCTTAGCAGAGATTTCAAAGCTCTATTGCCCCGCAACCTATCACATTGAAGGCGCTGATGAGCTGCAAGCTTCTTGGTTTGAGGGAGCAGAGCATATTGGTATTACCGCCGGCGCTTCTACGCCGGAAGCTCATATCAATGCAGTTAAATCAGCTATCGAACAAATCGTAGGCGCCTAACATGGAACAGCGCGCAGACTACGGAAATACAAAATCTGGTGGACTTGGTGCGCTTATTGAGTCCGTTGAAGAGGGTAGTCCCGCGTGGAAGGCTGGCCTTGAGCCCGGCATGATTATCGAGAAGGTCAATGGTGTTGTGCCAAAAGATCTGATTGATTGGCGTTGGGAGGCCGACGGCTCCCTCTGTGAGCTTGAAGTTTCTATTCCAGGTGATGATGAGTTCTATGAGTGCGTGCTTGAGCGTGAATCTGGAGAAGACTGGGGCGTTGACTTTGTTGACGTGCTCTTTGATGGCATCAAGACCTGCGTAAACGCGTGCCAGTTCTGCTTTATGGCTATGCTGCCAGAAGACATGCGCCCTTCTCTTTCAATCAGAGATGACGATTATCGCCTGAGCTTCTTGCAGGGCAATTTTGTTACGCTCACTAACCTTACCGATGAGGACGTTGAGCGCATCATCTCTCATAAGCTTGAGCCCATGAACGTCTCGCTCCATGCAATTTCACCTGACGTCCGTCGTAATCTGATTGGTGCTCGCGCTGCTAGGGGCATTGAAGTTCTTGAGAAACTCATGGACGCTGGTATTGAGATTCATGGCCAGATTGTCTTGTGCCCTAATATCAATGACGGTGAAGAGCTTGATAAAACGCTTGATTGGGTAGAGGCTCATCAGCAGATTACCTCTCTAGCGATTGTTCCGCTTGGCTATACCAAAGATTCTAAACGCTTTACGCATTCGTATTCTGATGATGTGGAGCTGTCCCGTTCTGTAGTCAAGATTGTTGAACCCTACCAGGAGCGCGCACGTGCGTCATTGGGCATTACGCGCTTCCAGCTCTCTGACGAGTTCTACGTAGACGCTCAGCTACCTATTCCACCTGCGTATACCTATGACGGTTATCCGCAATTTTATGACGGTATTGGTATGCTCAGAAGCTTCCTCGATGAGGCTGAAGAGGTCTGTAACACTATGCGTACTGCTCTTGACGAGGCAGATACGTATCTTTCCGCTCGCTCTCGCAAGATTTTGCTGATTGTAGGAGAAGCTGCTCAGCAAACCATTCAGACCTTCTGTGATGACTGGTCAGCTGATGGCAACGTTTCTACTTTTGCTGTGCGCAACGATTTCTTTGGTGGAGACGTTAATGTCACAGGACTTATCTGCGCCGTTGATCTTCTCACCCAGGTACCAGAGGACCTCACAGATGTTCTGGTAGTGCTCCCTGAGGTCATGTTTAACTTTGATAAGGTCACCCTTGATGGCATGTCACTAGCCGATTTAACTGCGCAGCTAGAGGCACGCGGCGCCAAAGTCATCATGTCAATTCCTGGTCCCACAAACATTGCTGAGTCATGCATTAAAGCGCTCAAAGAGTGGGATTAGCCACGTATTGCTGGTATTATTAAGCCAACTGGATGAAAGGTGAGACATGGCTAAGCCCATTGTTGCTATTGTTGGACGCCCAAACGTTGGCAAGTCCACGCTGGTAAATAGAATTGCCGAGAAACGCGATGCAATTGTGCACGAGTCTAGGGGAGTAACCCGAGACCGTTCGTATCACGACGCTGACTGGAACGGTCGTGAGTTTAAGCTCATTGACACCGGCGGCATTGAATCAGTCAAATCCCAGGATCGCTTTGCTCCACACATTCGTGAGCAGGCGCTTCTTGCGTGTGAAGAAGCAGACGTTATTGTCTTTGTGGTAGATGGCTCTACCGGTGTAACCGATGAAGATGAAGAGGTTGCGCGCATTGTTCGCAAGACTACTAAGCCCGTTTTCTTGGTAGTAAACAAGAAGGATAACCCTGCGACAGAGCAGGATGGTCTTTGGGATTTCTACGCCCTTGGTTGTGGTGAGCCCCTACCTCTGTCTGCTTCACATGGTCACGGTACTGGTGACTTGCTGGACGACATTGTCAATGCTTTCCCTGAGGCTGATGAAGAGCCAGAAGATGATGGCATTCTCAACCTTGCCATCATCGGCCGACCAAATGTAGGTAAATCTTCGCTGGCAAACCGCCTAGCTAACAAGAAACGCTCTATTGTTTCTGATGTTGCTGGTACTACGCGTGACGCTATTGACACCATGATTGAATGGAAGGGAACTCCCATTCGTCTTGTTGATACTGCAGGTATTCGCAAAAAGAGTCAGGTACACGAGGACGTTGAGTACTACAGTCTGGTCAGAGGCCTGCAGGCAATGGACCGTGCAGACGTCTGTCTTCTTGTTGTTGACGCCTCTGTTGGCGTAACCGAGCAGGACCAGAAACTTGCAAACATGGCTGTTGAGCGTGGCTGCGGCTTAGTACTTCTCCTTAATAAGTGGGACCTTATTGATTCCGAAGCAAAACGTGATGAGGTAGCAGTCTCTGTAGCAAAGCGTCTTGCCTTTGCACCTTGGATTGCATCTATCAACGTTTCTGCTCTTACTGGTCGCGCTATTGATAAGGTACTTGCCGCTGCTCTTTCGGCTGCAGAATCCCGCGCACTTCAGCTTAAGACTTCCGAGCTCAACGAGCTTCTCGCCCAGATTAGAGAAGGCGGACATACGGTATCTGACCGAGGCCGCCGTCTCAAGATTCAGTACGCTACTCAGACGGGCTCTAAGCCTCCTGTTATCTCGTTCTGGTGCAATGCTCCAGACCTTGTTGATGACAACTACGAGCGCTTTATTGAGAATAGACTTCGCGAGAAGTTCTCTCTGGTTGGTACACCTATTCGTTTGAAGTTCCGTAAGAAGGTCGAATCTAACTAATGTCTGGAATTGTTGTTGCTCTGATTTTTGGACTTATTGCATTTGGCCTTGGTGGCATTCCATTTGGCCTGATTATTGCAAGCGTCATGGCTCATGAAGACATTCGTAAGCTTGGATCAGGAAACATTGGCACCACCAATGTTGCAAGAAATGCTGGTAAAGCCGCAGGTATTCTTACGCTTCTTTGCGATGCAGGTAAGGGCATTGTCAGTGTCATGCTGGTTCGTTGGTTCTTGGGAGCCCAGGGATTTACTCCTCTGGTCTCGGGAAATGATCACGCAGAGGCTGAGCTCATCATTTCTTTTGTGTATGCCTGCTGCGTTCTTGGTCATATTTTCTCGCCTTGGCTTCATTTCCATGGCGGTAAGGGAATTGCTGTTGGATTTGGCGGTGGCCTTGCAGTAAATCCACTTGCTGCTCTTGTAGCTCTTGCAGTGTTTATTACGCTTGCCGTACCAACTAAGTACGTATCGCTTGGCTCCATTGGCGCAGCTGTTGCCATTCCACTATTCTGCCTGCTATTTGGCATGGATCTTGTGGCAACCATTCCCGTATTTGTTGTAGCAGCGGCAGTTATTTGGGCTCATCGCGAGAATATCAATCGTCTTAATGCTGGTAGTGAGTCTAAATTCTCTTTCGGCGAAAAGAAAAAGGACAACTAATCATGAAAAAAGTTGCTGTTATTGGTTCGGGATCATGGGGTACCGCGCTTTCAACACTTCTTGCTTCAACTTCTGATGAGGTAATTATTTGGTCTCGAGAGGCCGATGTTGCCGAGTCCATCAATAAAGAGCACGTCAACTGCAGACATCTTTCTGATTCTGAGCTTCCACACAATATTGTGTCTACCACTAGTGAGGCTGAGGCTCTCACCGGTGTAGATGCTGTTGTTATGGCTGCTCCTTCCGCGTTTTTGCGCTCTGTTTGTGCTGCTTGCGCACCATATCTTGATCCAGAGGTTGATGTTTTAATCCTTTCCAAGGGTATGGAAGCAGGTTCTCACAAGCTTATGCATGAGGTGGCTGCTGACGAGCTTGGAAACCCTGCAAGAATCGCCGTTCTTTCCGGTCCAAACCATGCAGAAGAGGTTATTAAGCAGGGAATCTCTGCAGCAGTTGTAGCGTCTGAAGATGCCGAGGTTGCTAAGCGCTTCCAGGCACTACTTTCTCGTCCGTACTTCAGAACCTACATTAGCTCTGACGTGCGTGGCGTTGAGGCATGTGCTGCCGCTAAAAACGTTGTTGCTATTGCCTGTGGTATTGCTGTTGGCTTGGGTAATGGTGATAACGCCCTTGCTGCACTGATGACACGCGGCTTGGCAGAGCTTGGCCGCGTAGTGTGCGCTATCGGCGGAGACCCGCTTACCTGCATGGGTCTTGCTGGTATGGGAGACTTGGTAGCTACCTGCACCTCCGAGCATTCTAGAAATAGAACGTTTGGAGAAGCCCTGGTCAAAGGTAAGACGCTTCAGTCTTATCAGGAAGAGACCGGTATGGTTGTTGAGGGTGCTCAGGCAGTCATTGGTCTTTATGAGCTTGGTCAGCAGATGAACGTTGAGATGCCTATCACTTCGGCTGTTCATGCTGTGCTTTACGAAGGTGCTACGCCAGAAGACATTACTTCTCGCCTTACCAACCGCCTACCTAATGAAGAATTTTATGGAATGACTCGATAGGAGAGTTTAATGAATAACGTCCTGGTAGCACCATCTGTTCTGTCCGCGGATTTTTCCAAGCTTAAGAGTGAGCTTGATTCAATTACAAACGCTGACTACATCCATTACGACGTGATGGATGGTCACTTTGTTCCAAACATTTCTTTTGGACCAGATATTTTCTCGTACTGCAAAAAGTCTTCTGAGTTGCCCATTGATGTCCATCTGATGGTTACCAATCCAGCTGAGATTGCACCTCTATTCCTGGACCGCGGCGCTGACGTTGTTACCTTCCACTACGAGGCTGAGGTTCACGCTCATCGTCTTGTCCATCTTATTAAGGACTCTGGTGCTCAGGCTGGCATTTCTCTTTGCCCAGGCACTCCCGTAAGCGTTCTTGAGGATCTTATTGAAGACCTTGACCTGGTGCTTATCATGACGGTTAACCCTGGTTTTGGAGGACAGAAGTTTATTCCTCACTCACTTGAGAAGCTCAAGGCACTCAAAGAGCTCTGCCGTAAGCACAACGTTAACCCTCTGATTGAGGTTGATGGTGGTATTAGTGCAGCTAATGCAGCTGATGTTGTAGCTGCTGGCGCCAACATGCTTGTTGCAGGTAGCGCTGTGTTTGGCCAGGAAGACCGCGGTGCAACTATTGAGGCTATCCGCACTGCTGGCGAGTCCGCTCTTACCGTTCAGGGCTAAACTACGCTCTCAAGCATCATTTAAGCTAGATCACCAAGATTGAATCAACAGAAACACGCTATGGATTACGTTTACCTAGACTATGCAGCTTCTGCACCAATGCGCCCAGAGGCATTAGATGCCGAGAAAACCTATGAGGCTTCACCCATTGCTGGGGTGAACCCAAACTCTTTGCACTCGCTTGGTCGTCAAGCATCGCGAGAGCTTGATGGCGCTCGTGGCGTTATCGCACGTGCGGTGGGCGGAAAGTTTAGGGCTCCTGATGTGGTCTTTTGCTCTGGCGGAACTGAGGGCAATAACCTTTCTGTTCTTGGAATGGCAGAAGGTATTCGCAACAAAGACCACAAGCGCAACACGGTGGTCTTCTCGGCAATTGAGCATGATTCTATTTTGGATCTAGCACCCATTCTTCGCGAGAAGGGCTTTGAGGTAAGAATTGTTCAGCCTAACCGTCAGGGAAAGATTGAGGCTTCTGCCCTTGAGGGTCTTTTAGACCAGTCGGTGGCCCTTGTTTCTGTCATGTATGCCAATAATGAGACGGGCGTTATCCAGCCAGTTGTAGACCTTGCGCGCGCTGCTCATAAGGTGGGTGCGCTTTTCCACACTGACGCGGTTCAGGCGTTTGGTCGTATTCCTCTTGAGGTGTCAGACGTAGATGCTCTGACCATTGCTGCTCATAAAATTGGTGGCCCTCTGGGTTTTGCTGCAGTTCTTATGCGTTCCAAGGTTCCCTTTAAGGCGCAGAGCTATGGCGGGGGACAGGAGTCTGGTAGGCGTCATGGTACCCAGGACGTTCGTGGCGCCCTAGCTTTTGCTGCCGCTGCCGCGTGGTGCCAGGAGAACCTTACTCAAACGCAGGAGAGCGTTTCTACGCTCGCTAATAAGGTGTACGAGACTCTTTGTGCTTCTCCCAAGATTAAGCCAACTACAAAGGCTTACGCTGGCAAAGACCACATGCCTGGTACGGTCAGCATTATGGTTCCTTCAATGGACTCTGAGACGCTTATCTTAAAGCTTGACCAGGCAGGTTTTGAAGTCTCGGCTGGCTCTGCGTGCTCTTCAGGTTCTCTTGACGCAAGCCATGTTCTCTCAGCAATGGGAATTTCTAGAAACGAAGCCCTGGGCAGCCTGCGCATTACCTTTGACGAGCGCGTTTCTGAGGCCGACCTCGATGCCTTCTGTGCAACTTTGCTGCAGATTGTTGGATAAATTTTTCACATACTAATCTCTGCATTAGTTATGTTCTGCGTCCGATACGTCCTTATTTACGGTAGACTAGATGAGTAACCGTATATGAGGAGGCCCTATGAGTGAGTCTGTTAATCTGATGCAGCTCCAGGATATTGATTTGCAGCTGCTAAAACTCGCATCCAACTTGGCCTCAATGCCCCAGGTTCAAAAGATTAAAAACGCCCAGCTTGCAGAGAAAAAGATTGCTTCTCAGCTTAAGCAGGTACTTGGCGTTAAAAAAGACGTAGAAATTGATATTTCTGACCTCAACGAGCAGCGTGCCCACTATGTCCAAAAGACAGAAGAGGTTTCCGCTGCTGTAGAAACTGCTACTAATCATCGTGCTCTTAGAGACTTTGACCAGCAGCTTTCTTCTTTGGCAAAGAATATCGAGAAGTGCGATTTTAAGCTTGCAGCAAAAGTAGAAGAGCTTGAGAAGTGCAAGAAGGCTTACCAAACAGCACAAGACTTGCAGGTAAAGCTTATGAAAGAGCGTGAGAGCCTTTCTCAGTCTCTTGAGATTGATTCTGCGGCACTTCGTGCAGAGATTGTAGAGCTCTCTAAGTCTCGAGAAGAACTTGCAGCTCAGATTTCTTCTGACACACTTGAGCGTTATGAAGCTGCACGTAAACGTTTTAAGGGCCTGGCAGTTGAGCACCTTGTAGGTAATGTTCCTAGCGTTTGCCGCGTTAAGCTGCAACCAAGTTCATTCCACGATCTTCAGCACAGCTCTGAGATTGCTGAATGCCCTTATTGCCATAGGATGCTTATTACTTCTACAGCGTTTGAAGAATAAAGGAATTTCTTGCCATGTTGGATAAAACCGCTCAGCCCTCTGTATGCCTTGTGGTATGCGGAGGCATTGCTGCATATAAAGCCTGTGAAGTGCTTAGAGGCCTTCAGAAAGCAGGTTGCGACGTTCGAGTTGTTATGACAGAAGATGCAACTCAGTTTGTTGGAAAGACTACCTTTGAGGCTCTTACGCATCATGAGGTGGTGCTTTCGCTCTACAACAATGTGGAGTCTCCCGTTGCTCACGTAGACCTTGCTGATTGGGCAGATTGCATGGTAGTTGTACCAGCTACCGCCAATATCATGGCTAAGATGGCTTACGGTATTGCTGATAACGCTGCAAGTGCCACGCTTTTAGCTGCTCATACGCCAGTTCTTGTGGCTCCTGCTATGAATACGCACATGTGGGAAAATCCAGCCACTCAGGCAAACGTGGCACTGCTGCGTCAACGTGGTATCCAGATGGTTATGCCCGAGTCAGGCCGCCTTGCCTGCGGTTATACCGGAGACGGAAAACTTGCTCCGGTTCAGCAGATTGTTGACGCTGCACTTAAGGTTCTTTTCGGCAAAGATGCCGCGCCAGTTAAGCAAGATCTTGCAGGTAAAAAGCTTCTTATTACCGCAGGACCAACTCACGAGAAGATCGATCCAGTTCGCTTTATTGCCAACTGTTCAACAGGAAAACTTGGCTATACCGTGGCTAAAGTTGCAGCTAGTCGTGGAGCGGATGTCACCCTTATCTCTGGACCCACTCACTTGGAGGCTCCTCAGGGCGTCAACGTGCAAAGAGTGGTATCTGCTGAAGATATGTATAAGGCGTGCATAAGCACTTTTGACAACGTTGACGCTGCTATTTTGACGGCAGCTGTTGCCGACTACACACCAGCTCATCCAGCAGACCATAAGCTCAAGAAATCAGTAGAGTATCTTGAGTCCATTGATCTTAAAGAAACCACCGATATTCTCGCCAGCCTATCTAAGGTAAAGAAAGGCCAGGTTGTTGTAGGTTTTGCGGCAGAAACAAATAACGTCTTGGAGCATGCTCAGGCTAAACTTGAGCGTAAAGGTTGCTCCATGATTGTGGCAAATGATGTTTCTAGACCAGATTCAACCTTTGGTTCAGATACAGACCGTGTGGCGTTTGTGACTCCTCAAGGTGTAGAACAGCTTGAGACTTTGCCGCTAGAAGATGTGGCCTCGGAGCTATTGGATCGTGTTTCCAAGATGCTTGAGGAGCGTGCATAGCGTGCAACCAGAAGAACTTTTTATTGGATGCCATCTCTCGGCAGGTAAGGGCTGGGAGGCAATGGGTAAAGATGCTCTCTCTATTGGGGCAACTACCTTTGCTTTCTTTACTAGAAACCCTCGTGGTGGCAACGCTAAAGCTTTAGATGAGGCTGATGTTGCAAAGCTGCGTGAGCTTCTTGAGGCTCATCATTTTGGACCTTTGGTAGCACACGCTCCTTACACCATGAATTTGTGCTCAGCTAAAGAAGAGACCAGGGATTTTGCTCGTCGAGCGCTCACAGAAGATCTTGAGCGTATGGAGCATCTACCTGGTAATTATTACAATTTCCATCCTGGTAGCCATGTTGGGCAAGGCTCTGACGTAGCAATCGAACAAATCTCAAGTGCACTGAACGATTGTCTTTTTGAAGGCCAGCACACCACCGTGCTTCTTGAAACTATGGCTGGTAAGGGCACTGAAGTCGGCAAAACGTTTGAAGAAATTGCTGCAATTCTAGATAAGGTAAACCACCCCGAGCTTATGGGTGTGTGCCTTGATACCTGTCATGTTCATGATGGCGGTTATGAAATTGTTGAAAATCTTGATGAGGTTCTAGATACATTTGACCAGATAGTAGGCTTAGAAAAGCTAAAAGCCTTGCACCTTAATGACTCAAAGAATCCTCTTGGAGCTCATAAGGATAGACACGAACAGATTGGTAAGGGCTTTATTGGTCTAGATGCGTTCCAAGCCGTGGTAACTAATCCGCGCATCAATATGCTTCCCATGATTTTGGAGACTCCGCATTCTGAGCTTTCTGGTTGGGCAGAAGAAATTGCACTACTTCGTTCTTTTTTAGGTGATAACTAGTGGGAATTCTGGTAGGTTGCGAACAAATCTCTATGGAATGGCCTGGTAAGAAAGTTCTTACCAACCAGACCATTGGTGTTAATGAGGGCGACCGTATTGGCGTTGTAGGCAAAAACGGCGATGGAAAATCAACCCTCTTAGATCTTATCGCCAAAAGAATTGAACCCGATTCTGGCAACGTAATTTGGAGAAGTGGCATCCAAATAGGCTATATGGGCCAAAGTGATTCACTCTCTGATACACAGACGGTCTGCAGCGCTGTTGTGGGAGACACGCCAGAATACGAGTGGGCTTCTGATGCTCGTATTCGTAAAATTATTGATGAACTTATTGGAGACTTGGACTGGAACGGCCTGGTAGGCGAGCTCTCAGGAGGTCAGCGTAGGCGTTGTGACTTAGCTCGTTTACTGGTGGGTACCTGGGACTTAATGCTTATCGACGAGCCTACCAACCACCTTGATCTTCACGCTATTCAGTGGCTTGCCAATCATCTTAATAATCGCTGGTCGGAAGGAAGCGGCGCCCTCATTCTTGTCACACATGACCGATGGTTTCTGGATGAGGTCTGTGATCACATGTGGGAAGTCCATGACGGTGTAATTGACCCCTTTGATGGCGGTTATTCTGCCTACATTCAAGCTCGAGTTGAGCGTGATAGACAGGCGGCGGTTATGGAAGAGCGCCGCCAAAACACGCTAAGAAAAGAGCTCAACTGGCTTGCACATGGCGCCAAGGCTCGCACGTCAAAGCCTAAGTTTAGAATTGATGCTGCCATGGAGCTTCTAGCCGAAGATCCTCCGCTCAGAAATACCCTTGAGCTCAAACGCATGGCAGTCTCTCGGTTGGGCAAGCAGGTTATTGAGATGCATGATGTCTCGTTTGCCTACAAGAACACCACGACAGCTGCGAGCGCAGAACCAAGCACGCAGGCAGATGCTACTAAACCTCAGACAGAGGTCATCAAGAACGTCGAGTGGCTCATTGGCCCCGGCGACCGCTATGGCATTTTAGGCGAGAACGGCGCTGGTAAATCCACACTTCTTGAACTGATGACGCAGCAGTTACAACCAACGTCGGGTCTGGTGAAGGTAGGAAAGTCCGTCAAATTTGGTTGGCTTTCTCAGCAGATTGATACGTTTGCCACTAAAGAAACCTGGACGGTACTAGAGCTTTTGAGCCAGTACAAGACTAGCTACCTGGTAAACGGCAAGATGCAAAGTCCTACGCAGCTGCTTGAAAGCCTTGGCTTTGACCGCCGAGAGTTTACCAATCGCTTGCAAGACCTCTCCGGTGGCCAGCGTAGACGTCTGGCGCTTTTGTGTGTTCTTCTGGAAGAGCCAAACGTGCTGGTACTGGACGAGCCTGGCAACGACCTTGATACGGATATGCTTGCTGTCCTAGAAGACCTACTGGACTCATGGCCTGGAACCCTTCTGGTTGTCAGCCATGATCGCTTCTTAATTGAGCGTGTCACCGACGACCAATATGCCCTCATCGACGGCTACATTCGCCACGTTCCTGGTGGCGTTGACGAGTACCTCAAGCTTGTTGATGCTGCAAAACAGACGGCGAGAAGAGCGGGGGAGTTGTCGGGTGCACGCGGAGCCTCAGGTGCAAATGAGCCGCAGGTAGACGGGTCTTCTCGCCAGGAGAGCACGGTGCTGAGCAACGCTGAACGCCGCGAGCTCAAGAAGCGCTTTGACTCGATTGAGCGCCGTATGGGCAAGGCTCAAGAGCTGCCTGAGCAGATTAAGGAGCAGATGAGCTCCGCTGATGCTACCGACGCCCAGCGTTTGATGGAGCTGCAACAGCAGCTTGATGACGCAGAAGCTGCGCTTATGGATTTGGAAGACGAATGGTTAACGCTAGCAGAGAAACTTGGTGAGGCGTAAATGGGAGAGTTGCTCTCTAAGTTTGTGTGGCCAAAGTATGGGCGCAAGAGTTTTGTTGCCTTGCTTTGCAAAGCAGTTGAGGTCATTGGTGACCTTCTGACTCCATTGATTATTGCACGCATGATTGACCTGGGTATTCACGGGTCAAACATGTACGACATTATTCGCTACGGAATTTTGCTGGTAGTTATTGCTATCGTTGGCTTTAGTTTTACGCTTATCTGTCAAAAAATTGCTTCCATTGTGTCTCAGCGTACGGGAACCGATTTGCGCAATGAGCTCTTTAAGAAGATTCAAGAGCTCTCAAGTGCCGATATTTCTGCGCTGGGAACAGACACGCTGGTAACAAGGCTGATCAACGACGTTAACCAGGTACAGGTAACCGTTGCTCTGGGTATTCGTCAGCTGGTCAGATGGCCAATCCTTGCTGCTGGCTCCATTATTGCAACTCTTATGCTTGACGCTAAGCTTGGTATGGTCTTTTTGCTGGCAACCGTACTGGTTGCAGCTATTTTCTTTTTTGTAGCACGTAAATCTATCGCTCTTTTTGCTGAACTGCAGAAACGCCTTGATACCGTTTCTTTATATATGCGACAAATGCTTTCTGGTATTCGTGTGATTAGAGCCTTTAGGCATGAGGCAGAGGAGAAGGAACAGTTCTCCAAGGCAGTTTTGGCTCAAACGGAGACAGCAACTGATGCAGCAAATTATTCAGCTCTTCTGAACCCTGCAACCTTCCTTGTTATGTATCTGGGAATTGCGGTAACGCTCTGGTTGGCAGCACCTCAGATTACCGCTGGCACGCTCTCTCAAGGAACCGTAGTGGCTCTTGTCAGTTATATGACCAGCGCGCTCTTGGCTATCGGCTACGTTGCTAACCTGGTCATTATCATCACGCGTGGAGCAGCTTCTGCCACTCGTGTGATGGAGGTTCTGAACACCAAGCCGACGCTCACCGATAAGGGAAACAAGCACATCAACCTTATAGAATCTGACTTCACTGGCACTGCTGTAGCGTTCAAGGATGCCTCGCTTGTCTACGATGGCGGAGGAGAGCCAGCTCTTTCTGACATTAACCTCAAGCTACAGGCTGGTCAGACGCTGGGAATCATTGGTGGTACTGGCTCTGGTAAGTCTAGTTTTGCCGCACTCATCCCGCGACTCTTTGACACAGAAACTGGCTCTGTGAGCGTCTTTGGTCACGACGTCAAAACCTATACCTTTGAGCAGTTACGTTCTCTTATTGGCTACGTTCCACAGCACACGTCACTGGTCAGCGGCACTATCCGTACCAACCTCTGCTGGAAGAATCCAGACGCTACCGATGAGGAACTCTGGGCAGCTCTTGAGGTTGCTCAAGCAGCAGACTTTGTGCGCGAGAAACCCGATCAGCTTGACAGCATTGTCGAGCGTGGTGGTAAGAACTTCTCGGGAGGCCAGCGTCAGCGCTTGACCATCGCCCGTGCCCTGGTAGGAAACCCGCGCATTGTTATTCTGGACGATGCCGCTTCCGCACTTGATTTTGCTACGGACGCTCACCTCCGCGCAGCGCTTTGTAAGCTCAGTGCCACCACAACGAGCATCATTATTTCGCAGCGTGTAGCTGCGGTAATGCAGGCAGACAAGATTCTTGTTCTTGACCATGGCAAACAAGTGGGATTGGGAACACACAAAGAACTTCTCGCCGCATGCCCGCTCTATAAAGAGATTTGTCTCTCGCAGCTTCGTCCCGAGGAGGTGGAGTAATGGCCGATATGTATTCTGGTGGAAGCACCTCCGCTATTGCATCAAGCGCACCTGAGCATGGCAAGGGCGGCTCAGCAGACGTCATTTCCATGTCTGCAGCAGAAGTGACGCGCCGTCTAGCTGCATGGATTTCTCCTCACGGAGGTTTTCTGGTTCTAGCAGCCGCCTCTTCAATTGCAACCGTGCTTTTGCAGCTCTGGGTGCCCATCATTGTAGGTGCCGCTATCGACCAGCTCATTAGACTGGTGCAGGGTGGCGAGGCAGCACTTCTGCCAACACTTGCTCAGCTTTCGCTGGTAGTTTTGCTTGCAAGCGCTACGCAGTGGCTTGCTTCTTGGTCTACCAATAAGCTCACCTATCTGGTCACCCGTGACCTCAGAGACGCGGCTCACGCCAAGGTAGCAAACCTACCGCTCTCGTACATTGACACGCATTCCCAGGGAGATTTGCTCTCGAGGGTAGTAAATGATGTGGATCAGCTTGGCGATGGCCTCCAGCAGGGCCTCACTCAGTTCCTTACGGGCGTGGTTACTATTATTGGAACCTTGTGCTTTATGTTCTATATGTCGGTCCCTATGGGCCTTGTAGTTGCTCTGGCTACTCCGCTCTCAATTATTGTTGCATCCGCCATTACCAAGTACGCAAGCTCGTCTTTTGGCAAGCAGCAGGGCTATCAGGGCCAGCTTGGCGGATATGCAGAAGAGATGGTCTCCAACCAGGAGCTTATTACTGCATTTGCCCACAAAGATGCCGTTATTGAGCAGTTTGAAGCTATTAACGAGAAACTCCGCGTAGTAGGAGAGCGCGCGCAATTTGCATCATCGCTTTCTAACCCCTCTACGCGTCTGGTAAATAACTTCATTTACGCTCTGGTAGCTGCTCTTGGTTGCATTTGCGTTCTAACGGGCGTTCCTTCTCCACTTACCATCGGTCAGGTACAGAGCTTCCTCTCGTATGCCAACCAGTACATGAAGCCTTTTAACGCCATTTCTGCAGTTGTTACACAGGTTCAGACAGCCTATGCAAGCGCTCGTCGAGTCTTTGATCTTCTCGACGCAAAGGAAATCAAGCCTGATCCAGTAGACGCTGAAGTCATCCAGAATCCACAGGGTTCCATTGAGTTTGATGACGTGGCGTTCTCCTATGATCCCAAGCACCCGCTGTTTAGCCATATTTCGTTCACCGCAAAGCCCGGTCAGAAGATTGCTCTTGTTGGCCCCACGGGATGCGGTAAAACTACCCTCATCAACCTGCTTCTTAGGTTCTACAAAATTGATTCCGGCGCTATTTATGTAGACGGACACAATACGCAAAAGCTCACGCGAGCATCGCTGAGAGAGCAGTTTGGTATGGTGCTGCAGGATACCTGGCTGTTTAAGGGAACCATCAAAGAGAATATCCGTTATGCAAAGCCAGACGCAACCGATGAAGAGATTTTTGCTGCAGCTCAGAAAGCGCAGGCTCATGAGTTTATTCAGCAGCTTCCACAGGGTTACGACACCATGGTGGGAGAGTCTGGTGGATCTTTATCTCAGGGCCAGCAGCAGCTTCTCTGCATTGCTCGTGTCATGCTTGCCAATCCACCTATTCTGCTTCTTGATGAGGCAACCTCAAGTATTGATACGCGTACAGAACAGCTGGTACAGAAGGCGTTTGATACCATCATGAATGACAGAACTTCACTAGTTGTTGCTCACAGGCTCTCAACCATCCAAGGTGCAGATTGTATTCTTGTCATCAAGGACGGTGCCATTTTTGAACGCGGTACTCACGATGAACTCTTAGCTAAAGGCGGCTTCTACGCCAATCTGTACGAGAGTCAGTTTGAAGGTACAGACGCCTAAATTAGAATGAAATTTTTGAAAGAGCCAGCACCTTGAATGGGCTGGCTCTTCCAATGTCACCTGTAATTGACAAACTGGAATTGTGCGTTTGAAGCGAAGCAAAATACGAATGCACCGCAGCAATAAATTTCTGTTTAACGATTTCTTTTTCCGGTATTTTCTGTCCCTCGGATTTCCTCATGATAGAAATAATCCACAATCACCGGATGTCCTTGCGTGACCCTGCCATAAGGCATTTCATTATCCACAAAGGGACAATCATACTTCTTAGCCATTTCCGCAGCTTTTACTTCAAGCGCTTCAAAGTAGCTGCGGTTATGCTTGTTATAGATCTCATCGTAAAGCGGTACAAGATCAGGATATTTTCCGGCGATATAATCCATGATCGTCTTTTTGAAGCCGCCCCGAAGATTGAGGTTTTCGAGCCAGAACAAATCGCACTGATCCTTTACCCGCTCAAAGATGGCTTCAAAGTCCGTAATCCCGGGGAATACCGGGGATACGAAACAGGTTGTACGGATTCCTGCGTCATATACCTGCTTCATAGCAGCGATACGCCGTTCAATGCTCGAAGCAGAGTCCATATCGTTCTTGAAATTTTCATCCAGTGTGTTGATCGACCATGAAACGGTCACTCGTCCAAGCTTCTTCAGCAGATCAATATCCCGTACCACAAGATCAGACTTTGTGCAGATCAGAATATCTGCGTCACTGCCGATCAACTGCTCCAGAAGTTTTCTGGTATTCCCGAATTGCTCCTCCTGTGGATTGTAGCCATCCGTCACAGAACCGATGACCACCCGCTGTCCGGCATATTTCTTCGGATTTTTAATTTCCGGCCAATGCTTCACATCAAGGAAAGTGCCCCATTCCTCCGTGTGTCCGGTAAAGCGCTTCATAAAAGAAGCGTAGCAATACTTGCAGGCATGCGTACAGCCCACATAAGGATTGACCGAGTAACCACCTACCGGCAGACTGGATTTGGTCATGATGTTTTTTGTTTCTACCTCAGAAATGAGGATTCCATCGATTACTTCTGCCATAATCTCTGTACCTCTAACACTTTGTTGAATTCTTCTGGCATTTCTTGAATCATATTTTGATCCCCTATGATAGGGACAAAGTCTTCCTTCATAAACACCGGAATGTCCAGCGCATGACGAGATTCATGTTCTGAATCTGATCTTTGATACAAATACTCATGACTTCTACCACTCCTCAAGATTCTTTCTGATACGGTCGAGGTATTCCTCAAACTGGGTAATTTCTTCCTCTGAAAAACCCTTGTAGTAAATGCTGCCCATCTCATCAGATACAGAATCGTACTCGCCCTTTAAGGCATGTGCTTTCTCAGTCAGAAACAGGAGTGTTTTCCTTTTGTCCGTTTCAGACTGAACACGGCTTATCAGCCCTTGATGTTCCATTCTTTCCGCCATCGTCGTAAGAGATGTTATTGCTAATCCGCATTTGGCCGAGAGCGACCTGATCGAGATTCCATCCTCCTGCCACAGCACATAAAGAATGCGCCCCTGGGCTCCATTGAACGCTATATCTCATAGAAACTTATACTTTGCTAATCTCGACAAACTGGCAGTTATTTTTGCAAGGTGATAAGTCCTGCACAGTCAGACATTTTTTCAAATCGCATTTCTGGAAATTGACCTTTTAGCTCATCCCATACAAAATACATTTCATCAGCGTCCCATTCATCTGCCGCAATCCGCATACATTCTTGAAGTAATGACCGAGTTTCAAATGCTATATCTCCGATATATATACATCCTCCCTCGTTCAACAGCTTAAATAATGATGTAATAAAATCTACTTTTTGAAAGTCTGTAAGATGATGGAGAGAATATGTAGCAATGATCGCGTCATACTTTTGTTTCTGTATAGGTTCCACCAAGCCATTGGAAAAATCGCCTTCATACAAACTTGCTTTAGGCATTTTCTCTTTTGCAATTTCAATCATTCTATCTGAAAAATCTTGTCCGTAAATCGTACAGCCGTTTTCATATAATCTTGAAGTCAGTACTGCTGTTCCAAACCCAATATCTAAGACAGTCTTCGCAGATGAACAAATTACACGATTATAGATTACATTAAGAATAGATTTGTAGCCTGCAAAAGGATACGAGCCGTATTTGTCAGACAAACCTACACTCTTATCATAATCATCTGCCCATAAATCAAAACCTTTTTTATCTTGCATATTTCACCTCGATAACTTCTAATTTGTCACTTTGTCTATGCTACAAATTAGATCACACCGGTTTTTGAAAAACTACTTCAATATAAAAAAGCCAGGAATATTCCTGGCGAGAAATTCTGGTCGGGTGGACTGGATTTGAACCAGCGACCCCTTGACCCCCAGTCAAGTGCGCTACCAAGCTGCGCCACCACCCGTTTGCTTTTGATACGATAGCATTCCAACATAAAATGAGCAAGCAATTCCCGGCAAGCGTGAAGATAGAGTGAGCTACATATGGATAATTTTTTTCAGCGTGCGTTTTCAGTAGTCAAACAGATTCCCGAGGGCAGGGTCAGTACGTATGGGCAGATAGCTCGCATGATAGGGGAGCCAAGAAAGGCTCGCTATGTGGGATTTGCTATGCATCAGAGTCCGGGAGTTGCGGGCGGTGTACCTTGCCACAGGGTAGTTTTTAAAGACGGCACGCTAGCTCCTGGCTTTGCTTTTGGTGGACCAGATGCACAGAGAGAGCTTCTTGAGGCTGAAGGTGTGCAGTTTCTAGAAAACGGTAAGGTAGATATGAGGCACTTCCTCTGGGAAGCATAAAAAGATGAAACATTATTTTATCTTGTGAAATGTTCTCCCAGCTAAGAAGCGCTGTTTGCTGGGTACAATCGCAGTGAGTTCCTGGTAGTTGGCACGTTCCGTTTAATGGAGGTCAAATGACGCGTAGCTCTAGCATGAGCAAGTTCTTTACTGCAATTTTTGTACTACTGGTAACGTCAGCCTTGAGTGTGGGCATTTTGTCTGGCTGCTCACAAACAGAAAACAAACAAGACCAGACTAAATCCACCACGTCAGAACAAAAAGAAGAAAAGAAAGACGAGAAAAAAGAGGATTCTTCTAGCTCTTCTAACTCCTCGTCAAACAATTCAAACGCAACCGGCTATGGCACCTATCATATTCCTGATGGATTCAGCTTTGATAACAGCCTGTATCCAGATCTGCAAATTACTACGCAGGTTGATAAAGACAGCCTCTGGCCAATCATTATTCGCATTGAGGGTACAGCAGACCAGTTTGATTTGATGAGAAAAGCAACTATCGATGCAGCTCAGAGGGCTCAGGTACTTGAGTCTGCAGAAGAGATTGGCAACACTGTTGACCAGGCTCTTGCTCACCCAACAAACTACAACCTGACTGACTGCGCAATTCTTACCTCTGCACCCGAGTCGTATCGTAAGACCTATGTTATTACGTTTACCGTAAAGAGTCATTACGAGGTCAAGAAGTAGTTTGAGCTGCACTTATTAGCTGCAACAAAAACGTTGAACCAAAAAGGCGCCCGCACAATGAACTGCCTCCCATTTCTTGGACATAAGAAATGGGAGGCAGTTCATATACGAGTGATTATGATTCTGCAGCGTGTTAGCGTCGGCTTTTAGGCCTGGCGCACAAAATAGCGCAGCTTTGGTAGGTTCTGCCGAAGAATCGACATGTTCCTAATCAAGATAGCTAGGCAGCTAGGCGGTCGTACTACCTGATATGCATCTCTATGCATAAACTTCATCTAATATGCTTAAACATGAATAGACTAATATAAGAAATTTAACTATCGATAAATTTATTATCTACGGAACACACCAAAGTCAGATATTCTGCACAATTGCGGGCATTTTACACACCTAATGAAGATAATCTGCACGTTTGTGGTAATTTCTGCGTCATGTATACGTCTTTTTGACAGATTATCTGACTTAGGTGTGTTTTGAACTGCCTCCTATTTCTCGTATCCAAGAAATGGGAGGCAGTTCATAAGCGAGCGTCTTTTTTGTAAACGTGAACTGAACTGTTTAGGAGAACAACTTACGCAAGCGGCTTATATGCGTCATCAACATTGATGTGGCAATAGCCACCAGGATTCTTCTTCAGGTAGTCCTGATGATATTCCTCGGCAAGAACGTAGTTATCCAGTGGCTCCACCTCAACGGCAAGCTTCTGACCAAACAGAGACTCCTGCTCAGTCATAATGCGGTCGATTACAAGCAAGTCTGCGTCGTTTGTGTAGTAGATGCCCGTGCGATACTGCCTACCAACATCGTTGCCCTGCTTATTTACTGAGAGGGGATCAATAACCCTAAAGTAATAGCGCAGGATGTCATAGAGGCTTACAACGCTCTGATCATAGGTTACATGCACTGTTTCTGCATGATCTGTAGCCTTGACCTCCTGATAGTTGGTATCCAAGGTCTTTCCATTTGCATAGCCAACAGTGGTTGCAGTAACGCCCTTAATTCTAGAGAAGTACTCTTCAAGACCCCAGAAACATCCACCTGCTAGATAAATCTCTGCCATAAAAGCCTCCTTAGGCTGAAATGCTGTTATAAAAGTTTGAAGTGGCTTCGCTTTACTTCAAAGACGCCTTCTTTACATAGAGAAGATATTACTGCGCTTAAGGCGCTTCTATCTACACCAAGATAATCAGCAAGTTGTTGGCGATTGTAGGGGATATCAAACTCCGATGAACCCGCAGCTTGTGAGCGTGTATTCAAGTACGCCATCAATTTGCCACGAATACTTTTTGGAGCAGCATCTTGAATACGACGGCTCAGCATGATGTTTTTCTGCGCAATAGATGCCATAAGGTTTCTGGTGATAATATCCACGCCGCCGCAGATATCACACGTTCTGGTAGTAATCTGTCGCAGGTCAAGCAGCAGAATTGCAGACGTCTCCGTGGCAACCACCGAGGTCAAAAGCGGTACGTTTCCAAGAGCTGCATATGCCTCTCCAAACGTTTCTCCCGTATGGAAGGCCCCCATCACAGAAATGTTACCTTGAGCATCTGATCCCTCAACATGAATAGCGCCGGAAACAACAATGCCAAACTGATGTGCCTTATCGCCAGCGCATAGAATAATCTCTCCAGGATCATAGGTGCGTACCACTGCGCGTAGATGCTTCAGCAAAGCTTCAAGCTGCTCAGGCTTCACGCCTTTAAACACCACGGTATTGAGCAAAAACGAAGGCTTAATATCTTGCAAGTTCATTGACGCTCCAAAAATTTCGTCATGAAAATCGTTTTGTTGTAATTACAACATACCTTATTCCACATTCCTGTAATCATGAAACCTAGAAGAGCAAATCTCTTCTCGCTATATGGTTTTATGGAGAGGAAAAATAGTGGATAACAAGATGTTCTGTTTCCAGTGCGAGCAGACTGCTGCTTGTACTGCATGTACCGGCGCTGCTGGCGTTTGTGGCAAGCCTTTTGACGTCGCATTTGCTCAGGACGAGCTCACCGGCGCTCTGGTTGGCCTTTCTCGTACCGAGCTTGCTGCTGGCAAGCGTTCTAACCGTGCTGACCAGCTGATTGTTGACGGTCTGTTTACCTGCATTACTAACGTCAACTTTGACAAGGGCGCTGTTGACGCAATTACTGCTCAGGTTCGTGACGAGAAGAACCGTCTAGCTGCAGAGGTTGGCGTAGAGCCTGTTGAGGATCTTCCACTTGGCGGCGTTTGGTCCGACAACGAGGACATTAGGTCCCTCAAGTCCCTCATTCTCTTTGGTATCCGTGGTATGGCTGCGTATGCTTATCACGCACGCGTTCTTGGCAAGACTGATGACGCAGTTGACGCTTTCTTTGTAAAGGCTCTTGCTGCTCTTGCTACCGAGTCCTCCGTTGACGTTTTGCTGCCTCTTACCCTTGAGGTAGGCGAGGTCAACCTCAAGTGCATGGCTCTTCTCGACAGCGCAAATACCGGCGCTTATGGCACCCCAGTTCCAACTGAGGTTCCTCTGACTATTGAGCCTGGTCCCTTCATTGTTGTTTCCGGTCACGACCTTCTTGACCTCAAGATGATTCTTGAGCAGACCGAGGGCACTGGCGTCAACGTTTACACCCACGGCGAGATGCTCCCAGCTCACGGTTATCCAGAGCTCAAGAAGTATCCACAGCTCAAGGGCAACTTTGGCACCGCATGGCAGAACCAGCAGAAGGAGTTCAAGGACATCCCAGCTCCTGTTGTCTTTACCACTAACTGCCTCATGCCACCTCGTCCTAGCTACAAGGACCGCGTCTACACTACTGAGCTTGTTGCTTTCCCAGAGCTCGTCCACATTGACGAGGACACAAACGGCAAGAAGGACTTCAGCGCTGTTATCAAACAGGCTCAGGAGCTTGGTGGATACGCTGAGGCTCAGGAGCTCACCGGCATCAACGGTGGCCACAAGGTAACCACCGGCTTTAGCCACGGTGCCGTTCTTGGCATTGCCGATAAGATCATCGATGCTGTTAAGCAGGGCGCTATCAAGCACTTCTTTGTTGTTGGCGGCTGCGACGGCGCTCGCCCTGGTCGTAACTACTACACCGAGTTTGTTGAGCAGACTCCTGCAGACTCCGTTGTCCTCACCGTTGCTTGCGGTAAGTTCCGCTTCAATGACCTTGACCTGGGCACCATTGGTGGCATTCCTCGTATTCTTGACGTTGGCCAGTGCAACGACGCTTACGGCGCTGTTCAGATTGCAACCGCTCTTGCAAACGCATTCGACTGCGGCGTTAACGACCTGCCACTGAGCTTTGTCCTGTCTTGGTACGAGCAGAAGGCAGTTTGCGTCCTTCTGACCCTGCTGCACCTTGGCATCAAGAACATCAAGCTTGGACCAACCCTTCCTGCATTTGTCAGCCCTAACGTCCTTAACATTCTTGTTGAGAACTACGGTATTGGCCCAATCGGCGATGCTTCCGAGGACCTTGCTCAGATGCTTGCCTAATTGGCGAGAAACCCCTCTAGTCCTTTCCTTGAAACGCCTCCTAGCTACGTGCTGGGAGGCGTTTTTTATTAAATTAAATTATTAGGCGAGTAGATCTTGAAATTTTAATTTCTGAATGATCTAATTTAAAACAGGTTCAATTAAGGAGATATAAATGAGTGATTTTAATCGATCTGAGTTCATTGCTGACATCTCTTCCGCTCTTAATGATATCCGTGTGACTTCAACTGAATTAAAGCATACAGATCCTGATGACAAGGTCTTTACTTATTTAGTTGCTTCTATGTTTGAGACTTTAGATGAAAATAGCTTTACTTATACTGATGGCTCAAATGATAAAGGCATTGATTTTACTATTGTAGAGGACAACTCCTTCAAGTTTTATCAGTGTAAATCCATCGATCTAGACGTTAATCCAAATGGAAAAGTCTTTGATGCTACGCCGGTTAACGAACTTGAGGAAGCATTGTCATTTATTTTATCTCCAGAACATATGACTGCAAAAAAAGAGGTCACTTACTTTAAAAATTCTTTTAATTTATCTCCTAATGACAATAGCTTGACTGCAGTTTTAGCTATCGAGGGTAGATTAAGCAAAGCAGCAGAGGAACGATTTATAGAACTAAAAAATAAGTTCATAAACAGTAATGTGAGTATTGAACTTATTGATGAAACTAGTTTTTTCAACAAATGGCACAATGTAGAAGATTATAAAAAAATATCTGAGATCAGCATTTATCTTGAACCAATTTCTGATGACTCATATCTTCGTCAAAAAAATGGATGGATTTACGGAATATTTAAGCTAACATCACTGCTTGATGCCATTCAAAAATATGGAGATTCCTTATTCGATTTGAATGTTAGATCAAAAATTGCAAAATCATCAGTTAACGATTCTATCCGACAGACCATTTCTACGGAAAAGGGTCAGAAGGAATTTATTCATCTAAACAATGGACTGGTCATTCAATGCGAGCATTACAACATTAAATCCGATGGAATCAAACTGACAGGCGCTCAAGTTGTCAATGGCTGCCAAACACTAAGCACAATTTGGAAGTATTATCTAAATGAAGCTGATTCTGTTAAGAGACAAAATCTATCAGACAACATTCAAATTTTTATAAGAATATTTGATAAATCAATCTCAGAAAAAGATGGATTGTTAGACAAGATTATTGTGGCATCTAACAACCAAAACTCAATGAATCGCAGAAATCTTAAATCTAATTCATTTGAACAAAAAGAGATTCAGCGAATGTTTTATAGCAGTCCAATTCCGTCTGAAATTAAGTACTTCTATATTAGAAAAGATGGAGAGTTTGACTCCTTCCTCGAAAACGGAATAGCATCGAGAGAGCCCAGAAAATCTTTGTTTGCAATTGAGGGTTCACAAAGAAAGGGTGTAAATAAATATCGTCATATTGACAATGAATACCTTGCTCAGATCTGGTGGTCATGGATTGGTAATAGTGACAAAGTAAATACAGGTGGCATTAAATTTTTTGAAGGAAATATTTATAGCAATATTTTTGAAAAACGACCTTCCAATCTAATGCTCGAGAATATGTCTTATGCGGATTACAAGTTCAATAGCAATGATCTAGAAGCGGGTATCCCAAGTCCATATCAGTATCTATTAGCTATGGCTTTCTCAACTTATTTCTCAGCCTACTTAAAACCTAAACCAAATTTCAAAAAGGAATTAATAGAAAGATTGAATCAAAGTCATGATTTAACCGGAAAAGAAACACGTGAAGAAATTGCTCAAGCCTTATCGAAAAACACTGAGTACACACATGCCATATGGAAAGGGCAAATGTCACATGCTGTCTCAGAAGTGGCAATGTTCCTTCTTTCTCAAAAGTACGGAAAACTTTCTCCAGACATCTGCCAAAAAATCTTAGGATTTTCTGATGTGAGCTTCTGGCTTAAAAATGGAATGAATTCAGCTTTGGTCGAAGACATAAGTCTTTACGACGACAGTATCTTGATGAATATCATGTCTCAGCTAATCGAGGCTTCTTTAAAGACATTCTTTATAGAAAATAAAGCAGCAATTATGATTGACCCCAGACCGAAGCTATATTTGAGTAAGAGAGAAAACATTATTCAAGTTAAAAAATGCTGCCTTTCCGTAAATGAAGAATATCGCGATATTAAGAAGGGGCCAAAGAAAGCAGGTAGTACCTTCCTTGACTTATTCCCTGAGATATAGATTAAAAAAGCATCTGATTATGAACTGCCTCCCATTTCTTGGACATAAGAAATGGGAGGCTTTTTATGCGTATG
>CAUTMX010000003.1:0-126270 GCA_963539685.1 uncultured Atopobiaceae bacterium
GGTTTGGAAGTGCCTCAAGTGCGGTCACCTGCACGTTGGCGCATCTGCACCAAAGATCTGCCCAGTCTGCGGTCACCCACAGGCATACTTCGAGGAGCAGTCCCTCAACTACTAAGTTGCAGGTGCTCTGAGCTGCGCGACCGTGCTGAGCTGCGGCTCAGCCTTCTAGTGCGTTAAAAATGTACCCGCCAGCAAGTCAATGGCCTGCTGGCGGGTATTTTTGTGCGTAAACGTTGCGGCGAGACGGGTTTCTCGCCAGGCGCGCTGTGCGCTCGGGTCGCGCCTGATTTCTGCAAAGAATCTGTAGATTTTGCCTAAAACCATAAAAGAATCTGTGGATTTGCCTGATTTTGTTAAAGAATCTGTGTCTCAAACACAGATTCTTTGCACTTTTCAGGCGGACTTTGAGACGTACCTAAAGTTGCCCTTCCATGGAGCCTGATTTTCTCGCCATGTCTGAACGATTTGCCGGAAAAGTGCACCAAGTCTGAGTGGTTTTGCCGGTTTTTCGCATCATGTCTGAGTAAATTTACTCAGACATGATGCGCTTTTCAGGCTCGCATGGTGCGCTAAGCGAGAAGGACCCGTCTGGCGAGAAACCCCGTGCACTCGCACGACGCTTCGCGCGCTTGACCTGCAAGTTTGTCCGCACACGGCGCTGTTGCCGTACAAAAAACCGGTGTCCACCTGCGTGAACACCGGTCTGACCTGCATGTTATGTGGAACTTCCAGCCCGTGCACCCGCTCGCACTCGCACCCGCGACTACCCCTTGAACCAGCGATTAGGTTGCTCGTAGGAGGGGCAGATGTCGCTCATGGGACAGCCGACGCATTTGGGGTTGCGAGCGGTGCAGGTTTCTCGCCCAAAGTGAATCCACTCTTCGTTGACGTCTTTCCAGAGCTCGTGGGGGAGAAGCGCGAGCAGATCTTTCTCGGCAGCTAGTGGCGTAGAAGCCGAGCTTAGGCGCATGCGCTTGGAGATTCTGTACACGTGCGTGTCCACCGCGATGCCGTCAACCACGTCAAACATTTTGTTGAGGACGATGTTTGCGGTTTTTCGTCCAACACCGGGGAGCTTGACCAGGTCTTCCATGGTACCTGGAACCTCTCCACCATATTCTGTCAGCAGAATCTGGGCGGTTTCCACGCAATGCTTGGCCTTTGCGCGCCAGAAGCCGATGGTCTGGATGACCTCTCCGACCTCGACGGCATTGGCGGCCGCCATGGATGGGGCGTCTGGCCAGCGGCGGAACAGCTCGGGTGTGACCTTATTTACCGCGGCGTCAGTAGTCTGCGCCGAAAGCATAACGCTGATGAGCAGGGTAAACGCGTCGTGATAATCCAGCGCGCTCTGGACGCTTGGATAGAGCTCGTGCATGCGTCGGCACAGCTCAATGCCGCGTTCTACCTTGACTTTCTTTGATTCTCTGGGCATAACCTCTCCTCAATTCCTTCTATGTGTACCCAGTATGTAGTTACGTTATCACGTGAGGCGAGAATAGCAAAATAGCTGCATAACAGCTACAATAACAGCCCAATTGAAAAGTTATCAAACCTGCGCTTGCGCGCCGGACGTCGCTGGCAAGCGCGCCGGACGTTGTGCGCCAGACGCAGCAGCATCCAGCAAGGTTTGGTGTAACCCGCATGCGTTTGCATGTGGGTTTAGCGGCATGGCGGGAGACTGTGTGTTTATCAATAGAGTTGCAGCTCAACTACTGAGCGCGCCCGAGCTAGAGAAGCTGAAGCGAGAGCTTTCGCGTGGATCAGACGCCGCACTGTCCCTCTCGCAAAGCGCTCGTCCGTTGATGCTGGCTGCACTTTGGGCGCAAAATCCCTGCCCGTGCCTGCTAGTCGTTGCAGGCGAGGATGCCGCGGACCGTACGGCGCGCTCACTTGCAGCGTGGCTAGGAAACGACGCTGTGCTGCGTTATCCCAACCGCAAGGATCGTCCCTGGTCGGATACCACGCCAGACGACGCCCTTATTGGAGCTAGGTGCCGTGCCATCGCCAAGCTTTCCGCTGGCGAGAAGGTCATTGTAGTTGCAAGTGCTCACGCGCTGATGCGCAGAGTTCCCCCTGTTGGTTCGGGCTATTTTCTTCCTGCAACGTTTACCGTTGGCGACGACGTCCCCTTTGAGGACGTGGCCTCGCTGCTCGTCGGCATGGGATACGCCGACACAGGTGAGGTAGATGCTCCTGGCACCTTCCACATTCACGGTGATACGGTTGATATCTTCCCAGCTCAAGCCACAAGTCCTGTGCGCATTGAGTTCTTCGGAGACGAGATTGACCGCATCAGGCGCATGGTGGCAGCAACTGGACAGACTATCGGTGCCATTGATGAGGTTACCGTTGCCCCAGCTAGAGAGCTTGCGTTTACCAAAGAAACCATTCGCCGCGCAGAAGAGGCGCTCTATACGCGTGCGCAAGAAAACTCTGCACTTGCTGCTGACCTGGAGCTTATTCAGCGCGGAGCTCAGGCTCCTGCACTTGAGCGCTATCTTCCCGTGTTGTACGGAGGTACTGCCAGTCCACTTGAGCACATCTCTTCAAAGACGCTGGTAGTTCTTGCGGAGCCACGCTCGCTATTTGACGACTGTCAGCGTGCCTTTGACGAAATTTCTGCATCCGCAACAGCATCAAAAGTGAAACTAGATGGTCTGTATACAGATCCCAAGGCCATGGACTTTGGCTCGCAGCAGCGCTTGTCCTTCTCGTCACTTCTACGTACGGGAGCTGCGGTAACGTCGGAGCTCTCTGTGGTGCAGCCGTCTATTGCAGGCTCAGACACAAAGCTTTTGGGTCGCGTGAGGCAGCTGGTGCAAGACCGCGATGCCGTGGTATTTGCGGTTCCAGATCGTGCCGCTCGAGAGCATCTCAAGTTGCTTTTCTCGGATGAGTCCATTCCGTTTGAGGAGTCGCTGGGTACGGCGCTTGAAAACGAACCTGATCAAAACGGTGCTTACGCGCCACTCAAGCGTGGCCGTGTCACGTTTACCGATGCACCTGTTCCCGCCGGAATCATTATCCCTACAGCTAATCTAGCAGTGCTTTCTGTCTCGGACTTGACGGCCAGAAGCGCGCGCAACAAGAAGCACTCCAAACGTATTGACCCCACAACGGTGACGTTCCCGTTTAAGCCGGGTGACTACGTTGTCCACGCAACGCACGGTATTGCGCACTTTACAGCTATTGTGCGTCAAGAAGTTGCAGGTAGAGAGCGTGATTACTTCCTGCTTGAGTATGCCAATGACGATAAACTCTATGTGCCCCTGGAGCAGGTTGACCGCATTACCCGCTATGTGGGACCTGACGGCAATAATCCACGCCTGACCAGGCTTAATACGGCAGATTGGTCGCGCGTTACTAACAGGGCAAGAAAGTCCGCCAAGAAACTGGCGTTTGACCTGGTAGACCTCTATACGCGTCGCGCTTCGGTGCCGGGTTATGCGTTCTCGCTGGACACTTCCGCTCAGGAGGAGATGGAGTCCAGCTTCCCGTATCAGCTGACTCCAGACCAAGAAAGCGCTGTTGCAGACATTAAGCTGGACATGGAAGCGCGCAAGCCAATGGACCGCCTGCTTTGCGGTGACGTGGGCTTTGGCAAGACAGAAGTGGCGCTGAGAGCTGCGTTTAAGGCGTGCCAGGATGCTCGTCAGGTTATGATTTTGTGTCCAACTACCATCTTGGCTCAGCAGCACTACGAGACGTTTTTCTCGCGATTTGCTCCGTTTGATTTGAAGGTGAGCGTGCTTTCGCGTTTTGTTACGCCTGCTCAGCAGAGAAAAGCACTTGAGGGATTTGCAGACGGAACCGTAGATGTGCTGGTAGGAACTCATAGGTTGCTCTCAGCTGACGTCAATCCACACGACTTAGGCTTGGTTATCATCGACGAAGAGCAGCGCTTTGGCGTGCAGCACAAAGAGCAGCTCAAAAACATGCGTGAGCAGGTAGACGTGCTGACACTCTCGGCAACGCCAATTCCGCGCACCATGCAGATGGCCATGAGCGGCGTTCGTGACATGAGCCTGATTCTAACGCCACCGCCTGGCAGAAAGCCTGTTCAGGTGATGGTGGGCGAGTACAACCCAGATCTTGTTTCCGCAGCTATTAGAAGTGAGCTGGAGCGAGAAGGACAGGTGTACTACGTGTCCAACCGTGTGACCACTATTGATGAGGCGGTGGCTCGCGTGGAGGAAGCTGCGCCGGAAGCTCGCGTGGGCGTGGCTCACGGCCAGATGAGCGCTCGCGAGGTAGAGAACGTCATGCTCGCCTTCCAGGAGCACGAGATTGACGTTTTGGTGGCCACCACCATCATTGAGTCCGGCATTGACAACTCGCACACTAACACGCTGATTATCGAGGACTCACAGCGCTTGGGACTGGCTCAGCTGTACCAGCTCAAGGGCCGTGTTGGTCGCGGCAGACAGCAAGCATACGCGTACTTTATGTTCCCTGCAGAGCTGCCGCTGACAGAAGAGGCCACCGAGCGATTAACGGCAATCAACGAGTTCCAGGATTTGGGCAGCGGCATGCGTATTGCCATGCGCGACCTGGAGATTAGAGGCGCAGGCTCCCTTATGGGTGCTGAGCAGCACGGAAACCTTTCCAGCGTTGGCTTTGACCTCTTTACACAGATGCTGGGCGAGGCAGTTGCTGAGGCTCGCGGTGAGTCCGCTGAGCTGGAGCAGGCTGAAGTTACCATCAATCTACCTGCAGATTTCTATCTTGATGAGGACTATCTGCCAGAGGTTGACCGCCGTGTTCTGGTGTACCGTCGTCTTGCCGCCGCTACAGAGCTTTCCGATGTTGACGCCCTGCAGCAAGATACCGAGAATAGCTTTGGTGCCCTGCCGCTTGCAGGTAAGAACTTGTTTGATCGTGCCCGCGTGCGCATCCGCGCGCAGCGTTTGGGCGCAACGTCAGTAAGCCTGACAAATGGTCGCCTGGTATATCTGGGTGTAGAAATTCCTCGCGAACAAGCCCTCAAGTTGAAGGGTCGCGGTGCTATTGTGTATCCAAAGACGCATAAACTGGCGTATCCGTTCCACCGAAATGAAGAGCAGCTGATGCCCGCCGCCCTGGGAGTTCTTGAAGAGCTTGGTGGCGACGACGAGGTTGAGGAGTAAATATGAGCAAAACAGCAGGTCAGACGTTACAGAACGCCGCAAGTGCCGCGCAGAGCGCTGTGAACGTCGCACAGGACGTCGCAGGTGGCGCACGGGATGCCGCGAGCGCCGTGGACACCATCTTTACCGCGCCACACCTTAGGTGGGGTGTTATTGGCTGTGGAGTTATTGCAAATCAGATGGCAGAGGCGCTAGCTTCGGTTGGTAGAACCATTGACGGCGTAGCCAACAGAACGCAGGAAAAGGCCGTCGCATTTGCACAAAAACACCACGTCAAGCGTGTGTATGACAGCATTGACGATCTTCTCGCCAGCGACGAGATTGACGCGGTGTACCTGACCACACCTCACAACACGCACATCATCTATCTGCGCAAAGCGCTTCAGGCAGGCAAGCATGTGCTGTGCGAGAAGTCCATTACGCTCAACTCGGCTGAGTTGCTTGAGGCCGAAGAACTTGCACGTCAAAACGGTGTTCAGCTTATGGACGCCTGCACCATTTTGCACATGCCGCTCTACAAAGAGCTGGTCAGCCGCGTGGAGGCGGGCGAGTTTGGTCCAGTCAACCTGATTCAGGAGAATTTTGGCAGCTACAAAGAGTTTGACATGGAGAATCGCTTCTTCAATCCCAAGCTTGCCGGTGGCGCCCTTCTGGACATTGGCGTCTATTCGCTGACGCTGGCCCGTCTTTTCTTGAAGAGCCAGCCTCATGACGTGCTCTCTATGATGAATCCGGCCCCTACCGGCGTTGATCAGACGGACGGCATTTTGCTCAGAAACGCTGAGGGTCAGATGGTTGTTCTGGCGCTGACGCTCCACTCCAAGCAGCCAAAACGCGCTATGATTTCCGCCGATAAAGCCTTCATTGAGATTATGGAGTACCCACGCGCAGATGTTGCCACAATCACGTGGACTGACGACGGCAAGCAGGAGCAAGTCCAGGTGGGTCGCACGGCTGATGCTCTGGCGTACGTGCTGGCAGATCTGGAGTCCGCTGTTGCAGGAGACGCTTCTGCTCAGGCGCAGCTTGAGGTCTCAAAGGACGTTATGGAGCTCATGACCGGCCTGCGCAACGACTGGAATTTTCTGTATCCCGAGGAGCAATAAGTTCTATGACATCTGACGAGAAGATCGCCCAGCTAGCAGCCGCAGTTGATGAAGAAACAAAGGCTCGTCCTGGTGCACCGAAGACGCATCCGGAGTTCGACCGTCTGATCAGAACAATCTGGCGACTTCGTCAGGAGGACGGCTGTCCTTGGGATAAGGAACAGACACATCAGTCCATCTCAAAGAACATGATTGAGGAGGCCTACGAGGCGGTCGAAGCGATTGCTGAGGGCTCTCCTGAACACCTTGAAGAAGAGCTTGGTGATGTACTTGAGCAAGTAGTGCTTCACTCGCAGATTGAGGCGGACAGCGGTGCCAGTGCGGGCAGAGGGGCGCGCGACCGCGCAGCGGGCTTCGACATCGACGACGTGTGCCGAGCGCTCAACCAGAAGCTGGTACGCAGGCATCCGCATGTATTTGGGCCAGAAGCGGGTTCTACGTCGTCGGCCGCGGCCGTCTTGGACGTATGGGAGAGCGTCAAGGCTGAGGAGCGCGCCAGTGCAGATGATACCGTGCACACCGAGGGTCTTCTCGACTCGGTTCCACAGTCTCTACCTGCGCTCATGCAGGCGCAGAAGATTTCAAAGCGCGCCGCAAAGATGGGCTTTGAGTGGGCGTCTGTCGATGATGTGTGGGACAAGGTTGCCGAGGAGCGCGCGGAGTTTGACGCTGAAGCCCAAGGTACGCAGCAGAAAACGGACGAGTTTGGCGACATCTTGTTTGCGCTGATAAACGTTGCTCGCTGGGAAGGCGTTGATGCGGAAGAAGCGCTGATGAGCGCCTGCAGGAAGTTCCGCGCTCGCTGGTCGTATATGGAGAAAGCTGCTGCTGAGAGAGGCTTCTCGCTTGACGAGAAACCCGAGCTACAAGAAGATTTGTGGCAAGAGGCTAAACGTCATCTTGATGCGTAAGCAAGCTGCACAGATTGTAGCGAAGACGTGCGACGTGCCGCAAAGCTTGCGACTTGCCATGGAGCGACGACTTCTATTCGGTAAAACGATGAAATTCCAAACTGAGGCAGGGCTATCGGCGTTGCCTCTGCCATAATAAAGATGTTGCAATTTGTTGCGACGCATCACCAAACAAACCAGAAATGAGATCCGTGATGAGTCAAGACACCACTAAAAAGAGTGGTACAAAAAGAAAAACAACGCCCACCAAGCGTTCCGTTGAGCCTCTTAAAGAGACTACCGCGGAGCACGCCGCTGGTGCTCTCAAAATATTTTCAACTAAAAAAACCGAGAAACCCCAGGTAACTGAGAAATCTCAATCTTACTCAAAAGCTGTTGAGTCTGAAAAGGCTGCGACGGCCTCAAAAGACGCTGCGGTAACAAAACATGCTATGTCAACCAAAGATGCTTCTTCCCAGGAGAGTTCCAAGGACGTCAAGTCTAAAAGAACTGCTCCTGTTCAGAGGATTGATAGGACTCAGAGGTCCGAAAGAGGTCAGAAGTCCGAGCGCGGACAGAAGGCTGAAAGAACCAATAAACCGCAGTTCAGCGTAGCTTCTCTGGTAGAGCTTAAGGACAACGCACTTGATTTTGCGCGCAATCATACCAAGCTTGTCGTTTTTCTCGGCGTTGTAATCTTTTTGCTTGTGGGCCTGTATCCGCCAATTCGTGGCTACTACCATGCTGTTCGCGAGCATGACGAGTTGCTGCTAAATCAGCAGAAGCTCGAGGAAGATCAAAAACGTCTTGAGTCAGAGGTTCAGGGCCTGCAGACAAAAGAGGGCATCATAGATGAGGCTCATAAGCAGGGCTTGGTTTCTGGTGACGAGGAATCTGCGCGAGTAGAGGGCCTTGATAAAAAGAAGGACGAGAATACCGTTCAGCATCCTGACTATCCGTGGTACATCAAGGTTGGGGATTTTGTTTTTGGATTTACACCAGGCGATTCCGGCAATACTGAGGCTCCTAAGAGCGCAAACTCTGACGATTCTACCTCTGCACCAGCTCCTGGAGAGTCTCACGAGCAGAAGAACTCCGGAGAAGGCGGATCTTCTGAAGGGTCCGGCGCCGACAATTCAAAGTCTGATAGTGGGAACTCACACTAATGCTTCTAGCTGCAATTGATATTGGAACCGTAACTGCTCGACTTGCGCTTGCGCAGGTAGAGGACGGCCGCGTCATTCGCATGGCCAAATACACCGAGATCGTTAATTTAGGCGAGGGTGTTGATACGGCAAAGCGTCTGCTACCTGAGGCAATTCACCGTTGCGTTGGATGCGTTTCTTCCTATGTTAATCACGCGAGAAAAGAGGGTGCTGAGGCGGTTGTGTGCACGCTCACAAGCGCTGCTCGCGATGCAGAAAATGCTCCTGACCTGGGAATGGGTCTAGCCTCGCTGGGACTTGAGCCCATGATTATTCCAGGTGAAATTGAAGGCGCGCTCACATTTCTGGGTGTCTCTCACGATTTTGAAAATCATCGCATTCTTGTTGCCGACAGTGGTGGTGGCTCGACTGAGCTGGTCGTTGGCACGCTGGCGGGCCAGCAGCTTGACATCAACTTCGTTGAGTCCGTTGACCTTGGTTGCAGGCGCCTGACTGAGCGTTTTAATCTGTCGGCAGATCACCCTTCAGCTGAGGACATCGAGGGAGCTCACCAAATGGCAGCTCAGATGATGTCTGAAGCTATCGGCCGAGCTCAGCAGCTATGTGCAGCGCCAGAACTTCTGGTTGGCGTTGGCGGAACCGCAACCAGCCTCATCGCCATCAGGGACCGCCTCGACCCGTACGATCCATCAAAGGTGCACCTCAATCACATTTCGATTGATGAGGTGACGCAGATAGAGGAGCTTCTCGCCAGCAAAACGCTAAAGGAGCGAGAAGACATAACGGGATTGCAAGCAAAACGCGCGCTTGTCATGCTCGCGGGTACTATTTTGCTTGCAGAATTGATGAAGAATTCGGGCTTTAAACACCTGGTAGTAAGTGAGAGTGACCTGCTCTTTGGCCTGGTGGTAACTGCAGCTGCCGTTCACCAGGGAAAGCAGTCGCCTGTGATTTGGCAGCCAATTTTGCGCCCTCTGAATTAAAAGTAGTGGCATAATAGCTAGACATATCCGGGGGCGTGGCGGAATTGGCAGACGCAGGGGACTTAAAATCCCTCGACTTCGGTCTTGCGGGTTCGAGTCCCGCCGCCCCTACCACTTTTGTTGCAGAATAAATAGCATTTTAGCTGTGCATTTCTAGAAAATATTTAAGTATTAGGTATTTTTGAGCGTGAAGAGTGTATAGCTCTTTACCTGGTAAAACTTACCTCATCATTTAGCTTAGGGGTGTGGACAAATAGTTGGACCGAATCGGTCCGGTTAGGAGTCCGTATGTTCACCGAAGAAGAGAAGGAGAAGGCCGCGTACATATCGGAGGCTGTTGCATCACGGGTAACGATCCGGAATGGCATTGCAACGATTGCGAAGAGGAGTTTTAGTTACTGGGACAATTTGTCCCAGTAGGGCCGCAATTAGGAACTGTTGGGCGTTTTGTCTTTAGCCGGTTCCGGATATGTAGAATAATGAAAACCAACCAACGTTCAGCAGAGACGATAGGGAGGAAATATGGGTATCAAAGAAGTCAAGAAGAACCCGATAAACATGATGGTCGCTGATGCGGACGACCAAACCCTCGAGGCTGTCATCCAGCTTCGCAAGAAGGTCGGCAGCCAGGAGGAGCGCCTCGGATTCGTTAAGGGCCTCTACTACATCTCACTAGTCGATGCCGACTACACCGGGGACGAGAAGGCGCTCGTTGAAGGCACGGCATGTGCGCTCGGAATCAACGAGTCCACCCTTACCTATATGGAGCATGAGATTAACGATGATCCCGATGCCTCCATCGACTCCTTTGCCACCGCCGGATCAAGGGAGTACCGTCAGCAGCTCTTTGAGGAGATGGCTGCGCTTACCTACCTAAAGGGATATCAGCTCGCCGAGGAGGACAGGGCGATGATGAAGGTCGCTAAGGCGATGGGCATCAAGGAGGACAAGGCCGAGAAGACCATGTACGAGCTCTACATGGCGATGCAGGGATTCGACGTCTCCAAGAAAGCGACGATTGCGAAGGCCGCCATGGGAGTCGGGGCGATTGCGGCAGGCGTTGCGATTTGCGCCGTCACCGCTGGAGTGGCTGCTCCCGCAATCGGCGCGGCGATCGGCGGCATGCAAGGCTTGACAGGAATTGCCGCGGTAAACGCAGGCTTGGCCGCGCTTGGCGGCGGAGCTATTGCAGCAGGAGGAGGTGGCGTGGCCGCTGGAACGGCTGCGATCATCACCGCGGGTGCAGTTGCAGGCGGTAGCGCCGCAGCTGTCGGAATCAGCGTCAAGGAGAATATCACCGCCGCCCATGACAAGAAGAAGCTCCAGGCTGCCATCAAACAGCAGCAGAAGGACAATATGACCAAGCAGGAGATCACTGAGAACCTCATCAAGGCAATCGAGCTCGAAAAGGACCGTCTCAAGCAGCTGGAGGAGCTGCATGTGAGCAGGCGTGACATCGCCAGCATCGAGCTCCAGATTGCGAACCTGCTTGCACAGAAGGCGGAGATAGCCGCCAGCATGGAGAGCTAAGATGCCATCAGGACCAAGGCGCGATCCGTATCTCGACAGGTTGCGCGCTATCCAGGCCGAAACAGCAGGCATCGACGCGTGCCTGGATGCTCTTGAATCCGGATACACCCTCGATGCCGAGAGGGTCGATTCGATCGTAAGATCCCAGATGCTTGCAAGGCCGGTGAGATACGAGGACTTCCTCTCGGAAGGGAAACTAGAGGAAATCGCCCTCGAGTACTCCCAGGCGCTGAACAAAGGGGTCGACTGCGACGCCCTCGATTATGCGTTGTCGGCGGCTTGCGGACTCGTCAGCGGAATAGTGGACGTTATCTTCGTCGGGACGCCTGGCGAAGGCTTGGCAGGCAAAGCCTCTGACAACCTTTTTGACGCAGTTGTAGTGCGCTTCGCGAAGACCCTCAAGGACGACAATGGCAATCCGCTTTGGAATCCGAAGCCCGGGAACGAGAACAATGTCGCGTCGGCCATAGGAAGGTTGGAGCAGGTGTGCAAAGTCGGATACGACCAGGCGAAGTCGGCCGACACAGCAGGCGTCATTAAAAACATGCTCCCAAAGAACCACCATGCGAAATCGGCATCGCACTACCCCGATTTCATAGGCCTCATCGCCTCCATCTGCAACCAGTTCACTGACACTTCGACGTTCTTCGATAGCAATAACGGTCAGATCGCCATCGTTCCTGGAACAGGAAACGGAGTCGAGCTGATTGGCAAGACCCTAACGGCCAAGGTCTTTGCGGGGACGATTAATTGGTTCGGGCACTGCATGTCCGATGTGGCTGGCAGCAGTGGCGCCAGCGGACGCGGAACAGGGCTTCCTCTGCCTTTCTGGGAGTTCTTCGAGCTTTGCAACTTCGGGAAGTTCCCGAACGAGAAGGGCCAATGGCAGTCATTCGCGACCGTCATGACCCAGGTCTACGAGCAGGGTTACGATCTGAGGCACGGAGTTTCGACGACCTTCCCCGTGCTGATAAACGAGCTGCTCGTAAGGGCTGTATACACTATCAAGCGCCACTTCGGCGCAGGCGTTCCGTGGGCAGAATGCCTTCCTGTCGGAAAATGCCCTGAGCTCCAGAGAATGCTTACGGTTGGAGTCGGCTCTATGTGCCTGATCGATCTGGGTCATGCCGCGGCAACGTCCTGGGGCAACTGGGTAAAGTTCTTCGGGGAACTGAATATCACTGCTTGGGCGCGATTCGGATTGCAAGGAGCAAGAGAGCTCCAAGCCGTCGCAGAGAGAGACACCAGAAACCTGCTCGAGCTAAACGACGACATTTCCTCGGAATGGAATCGGCTGTTAGAACGCAGTCAATCACTCCTTGAGTAAGAGCGCACTGGGACAAATTGTCCCAGTGCTGACAAAGTGGAGTGCGGTCAAAATTTAAAGCTTTTATTTTTCTAACAATGGGGTAAGTTCTTGCTCAGCTTTTTTAGTGGGACCATCCCAAGTGAAATACTCTGGGTAGAACTTATATAGTTCTCTACGGCGGATTATTGCAACCTGTTCATTACTCGGAAGGCTCATGTAGATAGCCATATTTTTCTTTACATCAAGCTTTTTCCCATACTTTTTAAGTAACTTTACGTGTTCACGTGCATAAGAATTGCTTCCTCGCATTAAGGCATCAAAAGAAATATCTAACGAGTCACAAAGAGCATCATAATCAATTACCATGAGAGGCCTCTTTTACTACAGCAATAGTGATTTGCTATTCAATCTGAACAAGTATCTTCAGCAAAGCAACTTTATTTTATTCTGCAATAGAGATCGTTAAAAGTTATTTACATACCTATTCTGTTCTCCTTCAGAAACTTGTATACTACTTGTCTTGTACCTAACGTATGCATGACTAATTTCTAACTCACTTCGGAGGACCTATGTCATTTGAGACAGGAGTTTTTCCGGTTTTAGTTTCTGAAGATGCGGCTACTGAGTCACTATCTCCCCAGGTCAGGGGAGGGCTTAATGCGTCGTCCGCTACACCTCTTCATGTTCAGTTGTCAGATTTGATGCGTGTCAAAATTCTGTCAGAAGACTGGAAGGCAGGAACGTACATTCCGTCTGAGGCCGAATTTATGGCGCAGTATGGTGTGAGCAGGGGAACCATCAGAAAAGCCATTCAATCCCTGGTCAAAGAGGGTTTGCTGCTTACTCAAAAGGGGCGAGCAACACAGGTTATCTCTAACACCGTTCGTCATGCAGCAGGAAATACTGTGCTTTCATTTGCAGCCGCGCTCAGAGATGGCGGCTTTGAGTATAGAACCGAAGTCCTATTTAAGCAGGTAGTTTCTGCAGATCAAGCTGTTGCCGAGCACTTAGAGATTCCCATTGGCTCTGACGTACTCTTTTTGCGTCGTGTTAGGAGTGTTTCTGATCGGCCGGTAGTGTGTCAGGAATCATGGTCTAACCTGCTTGTTTGTCCACAGCTTGAGGAGGCGGACTTTGAGAATGAGTCGCTCTTTGACGCGGTTGAAAGAACTTCTCAAAAAGAGATTGCACGCTCTCGCATGCGCTATCAGTCGCAAATTGCAGGTAAAGACCATGCCGACTACCTGCAGTGTTCTCCAAATGAGGCTTTGCTTGTACTTGAGCAGGTAATTGAGCTATCCGACGGCAATTGCATTGAGTGGAGTCAGACTTGGCTTGCCCCACATCAGAGTGTTGTTGGCGTATCTGAGCAGGTAGATGGCTCTATTGGACCTCTGGACATCTCTTCTGTTCGACAGTCAGAACACGTGGGTGCATCGCTGACTTCTGTAGAAATAGACTCTGATCAGCGCAAACAGCTTGAACTTGATTTGCGCCACGAGGCTCTGGCGGTGCGTCAAGGCATTATCGAGCTGGCACATCGCTACAGCTCAACGCCATTTCACATCGGCGGCGCGTGTTCTGTGGCAGATATAGTCTCTGTGCTTTTAAGTAAGGTTATGCAAGTGGGCCACAGGGATTGCGAATGGGAACTCAGAGACCGTCTGATTCTCTCTAAGGCTCACACATCGCTGGCGCTATTCCCAGCTCTTCTGCGTGCAGGAATGATCTCTCAAGAGGATATTGACCGCGGAGTCTTTGGACCCGATGCCGTCCTCTTTAAGCATCCACTGAGAGATCCTCAGCGCGGCTTTGAAATTTCTGGTGGCAGCCTTGGTATGGGCTTGGGCTACACCGCTGGCCTGGGGCTAAGCATTCGCAGAAAAGATCTTCCTTCTCGCGTTTTTTGTATTTTAGGCGACGGCGAGTGTGACGAGGGTTCCATTTGGGAGAGCGCGGCGTTTATCGGCCACAACCAGCTTTCCAACGTGACGGTCATTGTTGACCAGAACCGCATGCAGCTGGACGGCCCTTGCGCGTCCATTTTGGACACCGGCTCAATTGCAAGAAAGTTTGATGCGTTTGGTTTTGAGTCTGTCGAGGTAGACGGACATGACATGCTTGCACTGTACGACGCATTAAAGCAGCAAACTTCCAGGCCTCGTGCGATTATTGCGCACACCATCAAGGGCAAAGGGCTCTCGTTTGCCGAGAATAACGTCTCGTTCCACGACGCGTGCGTGACGGACGACCTCTATGAGCAGGCATTACTTGATCTGAAAGTTGCAGAGGAGGCATGCTTATGCTAGGCACATCTTTGCAGCCAGCGTGCATTTCGGCTGAAGAGTCGCAGATGCTTGCGGGTATGAATACAAAGGAAGTGTTCGGCTGGGTTATGGGTAAGCTTGCCGAGGATGACGAGCTGCTGACTGTTGCCGTTGCCGACTATGGTCGTCGTTTGAACCTAGATCGCTTTCGAGAGCTTCGACCAGACGGCTACATCCAGTGTGGAATTGCAGAGCAGAACCTTATTGAAGTGGCGTCTGCCTGTGCAAATGAAGGTTTCCACGTTTTTGCGCCGTGCTATGCCACGTTTGTGACCTCACGAACGCTCGACCAGATTCGAGTCAACCTTGGCATGATGAAGTCGCCCGTGGTGCTTGTAGGTGTTGCTGCTGGTTGCGAATCCGCAGCTACAGGCCCATCTCACATGGCTGTGGAGGACATTGCGATTACCAGGACCATCCCGGGGCTTTCCGTGCTCAATCCGATCGATAATGCCCAGCTTGCGGCCACGCTCATGGAGCTTGCAAAGCATCCGCGACCAGCTTACGTGCGTATGACCTCGTGCGACGGCGTCAATCTACATCCAGATGGTTACGTTTTTGATGCGTCTGGTGTCGAGAAACTCTTTGAGTCGTCTTGCACGGCGGATACGGCAAGCGTAGACGGCGTGGCGGTCACCGAAGTTGCAGCTACCGAAGTCACAACCGCCATTCAGCCAAAGCGCATGACCGTACTTGCAACTGGTGCGATAACCAGTAGAGTCGTCGAGGCAGCTCAGCGAGCTGCAGAGCAGATTGCTGCTACATCAGAGCAGGTAGCTGCTGTAAAAGTGAGTCTTGAGGTCTATGGCGTATCGTGCATAAAGCCGCTTGACGCAACTCTGACGGAATTTTGTCAGCATTCTGACGTGATTATTACTGTCGAGGAGCACAGTGTTTTGGGTGGGTTTGGCAGTGCAGTTGTCGAGCAGCTCAGTGCATCAGGTGCATGCCCGCAGGCACTGCGTTTGGGCATGCCCGATAGGTACCTGGAGGCGGACGTTCACCACAACATTCTTGCGCGTGCTGGGCTATCGGTTGAGGGTCTACAAGAGGTTTTTCTCGCCAACTGCTAAATCAACTAATCGAATCCTGGAAGTCTTTCTGTATACTCGCTTGATGATTTAACATTCCAAGAACGGCCGAATAACTTTTGAGAGCTCGACAATTTCAATACAACCGATTCATCAATAATGGACTTTGTGTCATTTTGATAATGTTGCACATTATCAAAAGATATAAAGACTTGTTTTGTTTGCTCAGAATATAGTCTGATGATTTTAGAGATAGTAGAGTCTTCAATATCGTTGAACATAAATGAGTCATGTGCTATGGCTGGTAAAACAGTAAGATTTAAAAGTGCAACGTCAAAAAGAATTACACTTCGTTGATTTGCTCCCGTTCCACTGTCATGTGGAGTTTCGTATTTATATGATGTGCTGCTATTTATAAATAAGCGTGGTGAGAAATGGTCTAATCCAATAATTTTATTGTTTAACTGAGAGAGTTCGTTATTGAGAGAATCTTGAATGTCTTGAATTATAGACGTATAAAGCGTCTCTTTAGTTTTATTAAGCTCAATCTTAAGATTCTTAGAAGAATGCCATTCTTTCCAAAGGTCAATTTTTCTTTGAAGGCTGTCAATCTCTTTTTCAATTTTTATAATTTCGTCTATGAAATCAGTTGCGTAAATGGTTTTTATTGGTAAGTTATCCAACTGCTGATATAGAGTCGATAACTCTTCAGTAAGATTTATCGACTCTTTCTGCACTAAGGTCTTTTCATATTGGAAGTCTTCTTCAAGAAGCGTAAACAATTTTTGATGAAAAGATTCAATTTGAATCAATAATTTTAGATTCACGCCAGGGAAAAAATTAGCAAACTCCTCAAGTTCATCTGAACTAATAAACGACTCAAGATGATCTGATGAATCAAGAATTCTTTTTCTTTCATTAATGATTTTAAGCTGTAATTTTGTATTGTTAATTTTATCTTCTAAGAGCTTTTTCTCTTGATAAATTTTGCGATCCGTCGCGTCAGGAATTTTTGATTGATTTGATTCAAGTTGAAAACGCTTGGACTGTAATTGAATAATTCTTTGTTCATACTGCGCTATCTTCGCACTAGATTGTGGAATCTTTTTAATTTCTTTATGTAAATATTCAAAATAGTTTAGCTTCTTTTTATTTGTCGCCAATGTATTGTTAACTTCTTCAAGTTTTTTATATCTATCAAATAGCTGAATTAGACTTATTAAATTTTTCTCTTTACTAGATGGAAAAGGAGGCTCTAATGGATCTTTAGTTTTTAAGTTGGACTTTTCAGCTATCCTAAAATGTGAGCTAATAGCTGTTCTAAAAACAGCTTCATTCTCAATAAACTGATACTTAAGGGCAAGAAAATGAACATACTCAGGATGATCTAGAATCGTTTCGACAGATTGATAAGTATCGCTGTATTTCTTTATCTCATTTGGTTTGTCCGTAGAACGAGAAAAACGAAATACTTCTTCATTAAATTTAAAAGCAAAAAATATCTCATGATTATCAAGATGCTTTACAGCGTCCGATTTGGCATATGAATTTCCGCCATAAACAAAGTCCAATATCAATAATGATGTAGACTTTCCGATAGAATTAGAAGCTCCTTTTTCTCCTAGAATCACGTTAAGTCCTGAGCGAAATTGAATATGTTTTTCGGCCGTGTTAGCCTGTGGAATAGCGGGAGACCATAATTCTAACAGCATAGTTCAACCTCATTATCCTCGTTTAATCTGATTTCTCCTAGTGCATACAGTTCGTCCAATGCTTGTAAAAAAGATGCAAGTTCAATTCCTTTTTCTTGATGCAATAAGTGGAAAAGAGTTTTTGGTGAACATGAATTTGATCTTAGGGATTGTTTAATCTGATAAATCCACATCATATCACTCTCACTAAACGAATAGATTTTATTGGGGAGTTTCACTTTAATCACCTTTTGGTATTTCAAATACATCACAGTTTTGGATAAAAAAAGAAACTACTATTCGACAAACAGAGTCACTTTGATTACTTATGTTTTTAAAATAATCAACTAGCTGAATAAAAATTTCTTCTTGGGAGTTACTTTTATCTCTTAGCTGTAAATACTTCAGCCTAACACTGGCTTGAAGTAGCTCATATTTAATATCACCCTTTTCATCTAATTGTTTAATAATATTGCGTACAAATAAGTACGTCCTTTTTACTAAAGCCTCAATCTGAATTTTGTTTCCGTAATCGAGCGAAGAATCAAATTTTTCTGAGGGTTTGACCGGACTTTTAATTTCGTTATTTTCGATATGTAGGCCTATATTGGATATTTGAGTCAACAACTCACTAATTGATTGATCAATGCTTGTCTCCAAGAGGAGATTTTGCATTTCATTTTGTGAGATATGGCTTTGTTTTAATTTTGTGAAATATTCTGTTTGCTCTGATGAAAGATGCCCTTGTAGTCTTTCAAAACAGAGCGGACAGACCGCAATTAAGTTTTCATACCGCCCTGCTTTGGTTTTTGTTTTCATTTTTAAATCAATTACTTGGAAATTATTAATAGTTCTATTTTTATCTATATAAGCTAATAGAGTATTGCAGCCTTTGTTCATACATATGTTATTTGCATCTCTAAGGAGATAAGCTCCAAATTTATCTATGTAATCATTTGACAATTCTAATAAAGGCAATTGATTGTTTCTGATGTTCCTTTGATTATTCGTAGGAATACCTAACAGAAGGAAAAGCAAGCGAATAATTTTCTCTGCAAAATTATTCGCTGAAACATCAGTTAAGCCAAGTTGAACTGTGCAATCTTTAAAAAATACCGCTTTTGCAGTCCTATTCATCTGTTCAAAGTGTCTTTGCATTGAGTTTTTAAGTTCAATATAAGAAATCCTGGAAGATATTTCGCTCACTATACGCTTCGGGAGGCTCCTGTTAATCCAATTTTTTAGAGTGTAGTCAGGATAGTTGACTATTAAGTCAGTTTCATTGTTGGAACAAGTAGTTATCTGAGTAATAAGTGTACGTAGATAAGCAACCCTTGATCTATCGTCACTAAAATATTTATACATGAATTCAAAGAAGCTTTTCCACGACTGATTCATTTTCTCTAACTCTCCTTAAAAAGTGAACCAAATGAATCTACTTGAATCTTTCTATTTGAATGAGTCTTTTATTCTATAAGCGCTTTCAAAACAGATTCTTAAACATGTTCATCAGCTTTCTTAAAAGGAGGCCATATGTAATAGGATAATAAAAAATGATAAAAGATTTAAGTATCTTTTATCTGATTTCGGTAAATGGTGCATTTCTAGAGTGCTTCATTCGTAGTCAAAATCTCGTTAGGAAGACCATCTGATTTAGCGCGGAGTTAATAACTCCGCGCTATGAGTAGTCTTCCTTATAGCTCAGTGGTCTTCCTCCTTTTGGAGGAAAAATGAAAAGGGATTACTCAGTACTAATTTCAAGTGAAGACAATAATGCTAGTAGCTTTCCAAAGCAGAAAAAGTTAACCATCAGTAAGAAGGAAATGCAGCAATATGCCAATCGACATAATTGCGGCAAAAGCAAACGTGAACTAACTTTGTGTCTATCTATTTTACAGAATGCGCTAAATAGTATTTCAAAAGACGAGCTAAATCAATCCAAGTCCTATTTTCGTCAGGACAGGAAATACTCTTCTATTTGCTCAATTTCAGAAGAGAGTCCTAACCAAAATGAGGCGTTATTTTACAAAGTTATTATACCTTCTGCCGAAGATGAGGTGATTCAACAAGAAAATGAAAAGCAGATAAAAACTTTAGCTCAGAAAATCACAACATCAGCACAAGAATTTCTGACTAAAAAAGAGATAGAAGTGTTTAGACTGCACTTCATCGAACATATCTCTGCAAGTTCGATTGCTGATAAAACCAACAGATCTAGGCCGGCTATTACAAAATTAATAAAATCCATCCAAAGGAAAATGAAAAAAAGATTTGAAGATGCCTGGGAAAAGATCATCGTGGAATAAAAGATACATCTTAATTAGCCCTCATAAAGATAGTTAGTTAGTTGGAACTATCCCTTGCCCATTGAGATGATGAACAAGGGATAGTCCCCATGTTCTTGATTGATTATTTTTTCAACTTCTTGATTTGTAGTAATGCGCCCGATTCCATTATTCCAGGTGACATGCCAGTCACAGTAAAGGACTGATTTTTCAGGTTCTTGCGGAGGTGTATATATCCCACCAATCATTTCTCCCTCGCAAATGGGTGATGGCATTGAATAGAACCACACATTATCTGAATATTCATCAGTAAAAGTTACACATGCAATTTGAGTCTCAGGATTAGGGGTGTCACATTGGACCCATTTAATACTTCGGGGGTTCAAGCTCCCAGTAAAAAGAATATATATAATCAATGCAGACATAGGTATTATCGCAATGGTTTGTAAAACGGTGTGCACAAGTTTTCTACTATAGTTTAAAGACTCAAAAAAGCTGCGAGATGACACGATTAAAAAAATGACTATAGCCGCTAAAATAAAGCATACCATCCAGTGTCTAAAAAACAATACTCCTAAAAAACACACTGGAGTAGGATATGTTATGAACGGAATGAATTCATTTGCATAGAACACGAGAAAGAGAGCTGCTAAATAAATGGCCGCTCTTAGTAAATGAACAAGGCGATTAGTCTTTGAAAGCATCTCATTACCTCATTCTGCAAGTTTGAGAAATAACATCAATGCTATCTCTACACATCATTATAAATAGTTAATTGAAAATAGTCCATCAGTCATCGCTTAGCATAAATCGATAAGTTTATATAAGTTTTTAGGTTAATTCCCTTCCTTTTTCTGTCCTTAGTTTAGAGACGGATTTGAATTATCAGATTTGACTCAATAAATATGTGATTTGTGTAAGGAGGCAAAAGATGAATCATTAGAGGCTGTGGGATATCGTTCTGGATTTTGTAATGAGACGCATAAACAAGGAGTAGATATGATTGAAAGTGTGAGTAGCAACATTAATCCATTTAGCGTGAATTTTATTAGTACGGAGACACTGTCTGAATTTAGTACTTCTTATTTTCGAGTAGAGCTCAGATTGGGCATTTACGGAGGTAACAGGTGGTGTTGGGTTAGAGTAACTGTTCGTCGGGGTAGTAACATGGAGCCTGGAAGCACTGCTTCAGTATGGACGCCTAAGCGATCTGCGTATGGAGCAAATCATTTGTCTGGAGGAGGCAATTGGTCTCCTGGATCAGTTTATTGTACAGATGCAATCTCTCTAGGTCCAACGGGAAGAGTTGGTGTTACATATTCAGGTGGCGAGCCTGGAAATGTTCAAAAGAAATCCATTACGGTTTATTAATTCTTTAGTAGTGACCTCCCCATCAATATGGGGAGGTCGATTGGAGTATCTTCAATGGATGAAATGGTTTTAGCAACTCAAAAGTGGTTGAATAGAACTTACGTTAACGATAATCGATTTAACCAGGTAGAGGAATCTGGTCATACTGGATGGAACACCATCTTTGGTTTGATTAGGGCACTTCAAATTGAGCTTGGAATTCAGTTTACTGCTGATAATTTTGGAGAAGGCACAAAAGCAAAGTTTTCTGAGATGTTTCCCAACGGAATAAGTCGTCAAACTTTGGGGAAAAAGCCAACATCAAATATTTATGCAATTATACAAGGAGCTCTTTGGTGTAAAGGATATGCGGCACATTATGGATCAATTACAAATGTAATTGATGGTGGGACCGTAGAGTCAATTCTAAAGTTAAAGAATGATATGGGTCTTATTGATTATCAAAACAATTTTGTGGTGGATATCGAGATGATGGGCGCACTCCTTTCAATGAAGCAATTTAGACTTCTTGCAATGTATGGAGGAAAAACGTCAATACGTGAAATTCAGCAAGAAATTAATCGTCGTTATCGTGAATATACTGGAATTATTCCTACTGATGGTATTTATGGTCGCGAAATGAATGAGGCTATGATTCAAGTTTTGCAAGCAATAGAAGGATTTACGCCAGAAGAGGCTACAGGATATTTTGGAAATGGAACACGTGCCAGATTAAAAACAATTGATTCAGGCTCTTCAGATTGGGTTTGGCTGGCTAGTTCTGCTCTAGTGTGTAATGGAATTAGAAAAAATATCACGCGTTCTTGGTCGTTTGAGTTGAGTGAAGATGTACGAAAATTCCAAGAGAGCTATGCCCTTCCAGTTACTTCTGTTATTGATAAAACAACATGGATGAGCTTACTTACCTCAAAGGGAGATCCTGATAGAAAATGTGTTGCATGTGATACACGATTTGAAATTACAGATGATTTGGCTTCTTGTTTAAAGGAAGATGGCTATCGGATTGTAGGAAGATATCTTTGTGAGCCAGATCAAGAAATGACGGCAGAGAATGATTTATTTAAAGCACTTCGAACTGGAGAGCTTGATCGAATTGTTAGCTATGGCTTAGAGTACTTTCCTATTTTTCAAATGTATTCAACTAAATTGAATCATTTTTCTTACAGCGAAGGAAAAAACCATGCACTTGAAGCAGTTAAACATGCAAAACGCTTAGGAGTGCCCAAAACAGTAATATATTTCACAGTAGATTATGATGCAACTGATCCTGAGATAGACAGTAATATCATTCCATATTTCAAGGCATTAAAGGAGAATATACGAGACGGATATTTAGTGGGAATTTACGCTTCTAGAAATATTTGTTCTAGGATTATCCATCATGGACTTGCAGAAGCAGCGTTTGTATCTGATATGAGTACAGGATATTCAGGAAACCTAGGTTTCTCAATTCCAGACCGATGGGTATTCGATCAATTCACAGAAATTACTGGATATAGAGGAAGATGGGATCTTGATAGAGTTGCCTATTCAGGAAAATTTCCAGCTTGTTCGCTAGTAGTTCATAATAGACAAAGTAAGTTTCAGCATGAAGATATTATTAATGCTATATCTCAAATTGAGATGATAGCTATAAGAAAGTTAAAGGATTCAATTACAAATCAGCAGCGGTCTAAATTTATCCTTGAGTACTTGAGAAAACCAAAATATTGGGAAGATGAGAATACTGCTTTGATGTGGCAAGTATATACACCAGAGTCATACGATTCATCTGAAGCAATCTTGAAAGAAGAAGTGAATAAAATATGCAAATCAATTATTCCGAATCCCGAACAGTTTAAAACTACATATGACTTAGAGCATTTTGCTGCTACAGCTTTAGGGAATATCTGCCATTTCGATTCAACATCTTATAATTATTTTATGTTTGCGGATTTAGGTGGTTGGATTTTAGACTTACTTCAGATTTGGGGAGATAGTCAAAGAGAGGGAATTCAAAAACAATATTTACCAAATTGGTTATCTGTTTGTCTTGGAAGTAGAGTTATAAAGTCAGGGTTTGGCTATAAAGACTTAATGAGTGACGTAGATGGGTATCTAGCTGCAGTGATGCTTCATGATGAAGACACTCTTCTTTCAGAGGTTCTTCGATATATATTCTCATTAACACCACTTAACCGCAGATCTCTTTTTTGCTTAAAGCGATTTAAAGGTGAACGCAAGTGTGTTGAGAGTGTGTTTGATAGTTTGGTTAATGGGCTACCAAGAAAAGAGATCCCATTTTTTGATGCGGTACTCTTACGCGCCTCAGCTTCCGATCGACTTCCTGATGAATCTGAATCTAAATATCTCAGTAATGTATTATTTCATGCATTAACTCATGATTTCATAGACGGATAAGATTTGTATGTATGGGGAAAGAATTAAATTCCGTTAGAGTTTCAATGGCATCTGAGTTTGTAGTTGTAATGTCATATTGGTTATTCTCATGAACTAGTAGCCACTCAATATCTTTAGTTGGTACTGAGTGGCTATATAACCTAATAGTTGCTATATTTTCTCCCAAACCGAATGGAAAACGTAAAACATAAAAATGGAGAGTTTCTTCTGCTCCAAAATCAAAATCCTCAAGTAAAACAACTCTGGATAATGAAATTTCTCCAGTATTTACTACAGATTTATAATCACGTTGACAGGAGTAAATGCAAGGAATGAATAAAAATAATGCTGCACAAAAAGCAACAGAAATATTATAAATAGCAAAAAGGTAAGTTGCTTTTTTAAAAAAAACAACCATAGATTTTATTTTAGAAAACAGCATTAGTGAAGTTATCAGAATGAAAATAGACATAAGAAATAATGCCTGTGGTATTGTCAACAAAGTGCCAAGAAAGCTCACTGGAGTATTATAATCAAGTGAGAAGAAAGAGAAATTTGAGAAGAAGAAATAAACCACTGCCAGGACGCAAATAACAAAATATACGAAGCAAATTACCGTGATAAAAACCCCTTTTGACCTGTCCATCGCGATATCCTATTCTGTAGGTAGATAAAGACATTTCAGTAGAATTTTGCAAACTATTGTATATAAGTAAATCAAAAGAGTCTATAGCTAAATACAGGGTCTTCTTCATCAAATTCACTGCCAAAGGTTAATTCTCTAAACATTTCTGTCTTTATTTTAAAGGTTACAGTAATGAGTAAATTAACATAGAAAGGAGGTGCAATGATTGGAAGATGCATTGTATTTTTAATTGCGGATAAATTTAACCAAGGATTGACTATTTTTATTGCAAACTACGCTTTATTAACATGCGGTTTGATTTATGTATTAGCTCTAATAGCCTAGTTACCATATATAGCTATACAAATCGTAAGAAATTAACTTTGAAATTTATTGAAACGGTGATAACAAAAAAACTCCTTATTGTGGGAGTCGTTATACTTTCGGCGCTTTTTGACCTTCTCGCAAAAATCGGCCCTATTTCTATGGTTCAAATTACAATGACATTCTATATTGTTGAAGAAAGTATGTCTGCAATAAAAGCTTTAAAGAAGCTTGGCATAAAAACACCTGCTAGATTAGTTAAACTAATAAAAGAAAAGCTTAATGACAAATAGCGTATGGTGCCCCCAACGGGAATCGAACCCGTATTGCCGCCTTGAAAGGGCGATGTCCTAACCGTTAGACGATGGGGACGCGAAGAAAAAGTATAGCAAAGATGCTGCAGATTTCTAGGGCTAAACGGCGCGATTTTGGGCTTTCATCTATTCTTCGTTTTCCCACCAGTCCAGTCCGGCTTTAAATGCGTAGTCGCGAGCGCTTTGAATCACGCCAGGCATCGACTCTGCCCACGAAATAAATTCCGGCACGTCGGCGATAATCGCCTCGGCCTCGTGAACTGCGATAACGTTTTCGGCAAACGTGTCAGGTGTGAAATTGATTCTGCACGGAATGTAGAGATCAACAAAAGATGGCCTGAGCAGCGCATATGCCGCTCCCTCGCCGAGGTTGACAAAGCCTTTCAGCGCGCGCTTTGCCGCGGGCATGCGATTCAACTTGAAGAACAGCAGCGTAAACGCCAGACGCATCCAGGCATTCGACTGATACCCGCAACTCTCGTCAAGCTTGTGGAGCCCTTCTTCATCTTCCAGGCGAGCAAGAACATATGCCAAGGTAAAACGCGCACCCAGAAAATCTGTTGACGAGAAAAACAAGAGGTCTTCACAGGCTTTTTTGGAGAGCTTGAAGCAGGCGCAATCTGTTGCTACCTGGGCAATCTGCGCATAGAGGCGCAAAAGTGGTCGAGCTTCAGCGCAGGTCCAAGCGTCGCCGTGAGTTTGCTTTGCTTGCTCTAGTTTTGGTCTAAAGATAGAGTCAAATTCTTTTTGCAGGTCAAGTAGGTCGTTGAGGATTGCTGCAGGATGATTGTTGGAGATCTGTGCAAGAATTCGCTGTGCTTCAAGATTAATGCTTGTGTTAGCAAGAGCTGGGTTTTCAATGATATTTGTCATTTGATTATGCAAGAAGTTAAGCAGATCCATCCGACTTGCAAAGAAGTCAGCATCGGAATCAATTTCTTTAGTAATTCCATCCTGATACTTGCCAATGACATTGACGTATTGAGCAAAAGCCTTTTCTTCTTCATCGGCAATGAAGTTTTCAGGCGAAGCTTCTACCGCAAGCTTCAACTCATAGAGAGCTGCCTCAGATACGATGCTCTTCTCTTGTGCACACTTAGCTACCAGGCGGTCTGCCTGCTCACTGACCATATCGTTAGCGGAATGCTTAATCACTCTGCATCACCACCCGAGTATGGATTATTTGGCCCGTCGATATGCGGTCCGCTTGGTCGCGGGCCAGCGGGACCTCCGGGGAAGTCGGGGCCAACTGGGCCGTCGGGCACGCTGCCGCCGGATTCACCAGGGAACGAATCGGCAGAAGCGAACAAGGCATTTGCCTGCATTTGAAGTTCTTTTTCTGCCAGCTCAACGGTCTTTGGGTCTCTCGCCCTAACCTGATCTGCAAGCCAACGACCAAGAACACCGCGTCCTATCAGGTCATTTCCTTCTTGCAGCAGCACGGTGGCCTCTGCGATGGCAATGATGAGCTCGTCCTCAGAATAGGGGAGCACGTTAAGGCGCGAGAACTCTCCTTCGGGCAAGTCCTTCTGCACAAAACAGCAAAGCGTTGCCTCGGGATAGCGCTCAATCAGCAGGTCAAGGTAGTGTTCCGCCTCAACCAACTCACGCTTCTTGAAATGAATAGCCAAGCGAGCCAGCAAAATCCACGGGTCATCCGCTCCGCGAGGCGGATCAAGCTTGCGGTACTGGTCCATGAGGTTGTCGAGAGCGTCCTCGTCCTCGAGTTTTGCGTATGCGAGTGCAAGCGTAAAACGAGCATCAGCCGCATCTGCAGCGTCAAGCTCCAGGAGTTTCTCGCCATATGCGATGGCATCTTTGTTTCGGCCGCAGATAAGCGCGCGAGAAGAAAGCGTTGCCAACCAGCGCTTATAGGGGTTGATTGCCAGCCTCTGGGCAAGCTCTGCCTGCTCGGCAGGAAGCCCTTGCGAGGACTCTTGCGCTTTCTGGTAGCACGCTGCCTCGACCTGGGGAAGTTTCTCCACAAGGAACTGGTAGTAGGCGTCAAAAAGCCTGCTATTTGAGGCGTGGAGCATGCGCTGGGCATCAAAACAATTGGGGTCCAGCTGAATGGCCTGATTGAGGAGGCGTTTTCCCTGGTCGATAAGGGTCTGCGCCTGAGATTCTTCGACAAAAGGCAGGCGATAATCAACAATCTCGGCCGCTTGCGCAACTAGATTGAACGCGCGGTCTTCGTCGGTTTGAGGGAGGGAATTGCGGTCGTTGGAGAATCGCCAGTTGAAGTCCTTCATCAGCGTAGCAATGCTGTCCTCGTCGCTGACTTGCGTGCGAGCAAAGCGGAGGATAAGCCGCTGGTAGTCTTCTTTTACTGGGTCAAACGCCACGTGATTCCTTTCTCTCTTACGTAATGATATCGCAGGTTATTTGGGTGTGCGGGGTAAGTCCGCGAGCGTCGTAAGAAGATTGTGAACGGCAGACGGAAACGTTTGGAGTGAACGGGTTTCTCGCCAGACGTGCGTCAGGTTCCTGTCAGGGGAGTGCATAAATTCTGAACGATATTGCATAAAATGGCACATTCATTTTGGTACAGCTGTCCAAAATGAGCTAATATAGAAATGTTGAGAAGAAGTAATTGCGAAGAATGGCTTCGCTAGCCGCTAAGGGAAGCGGCACATAGTTAAGGAGAGGTTTTATGGGACGTTTTACAAATCCACGCGATCTGTATTTTGGCGAGGGCGCTCGTCACGAGGTTAAGAACCTCAAGGGAAAGAGAGCAGTTATCGTTTCTGGCGGCAGCTCCATGCGTCGCGGTGGCTTCCTTGATGACATCGAGAATGACCTCAAGTCCGCAGGTTTTGAGGTTGCTCACATTGAGGGCGTCGAGTCCGATCCTTCCGTTGAGACTGTTATGAGCGGCGCTGCTAAGATGAGCGAGTTCCAGCCAGACTGGATCATTGCTATCGGCGGCGGCTCCCCAATCGACGCAGCTAAGGCTATGTGGATCAAGTACGAGTATCCAGAGACCACTTTTGAGGACATGTGCAAGGTCTTTGGTCTTCCTGAGCTCCGCACCAAGGCTCACTTCTGCGCAATTTCTTCTACTTCCGGTACCGCAACTGAGGTAACCGCATTCTCCATCATTACCGATTACCAGAAGGGTGTTAAGTACCCAATTGCTGACTTCCAGATTACTCCTGACGTCGCAATTGTTGACCCTGAGCTCACTTACGGCATGCCTGTTAAGCTTGTTGCTCACACTGGTATGGACGCACTGACCCACGCTATCGAGGCATACGTTTCTACTGTTGCTTCTATGTACACCGACGGCGACGCTCTGCACGCAATCCGCGAGATTGTCGAGTGGCTGCCAAAGTCCTACGCAGGCGACAAAGAGGGACGTCAGCACATGCATGACGCACAGTGCCTCGCTGGTATTGCATTCTCCTCTGGCCTTCTGGGCATCGTTCACTCCATGGCTCACAAGACCGGCGCTGCATTCTCCGGTGGACACATCATCCACGGTTGCGCAAACGCTATGTACCTGGGCAAAGTCATCCAGTTCAACGCTCGCGACGAGCGCGCAAAGACTCGCTATGCATTCATTGCTAAGGAGATTCTGCACCTCGAGGGCAACACTGAGGATGAGCTGGTAGAGGCACTTGTTCAGAAGATTCGCGACATCAACGACGCTCTTAACATCCCACAGGGCATCAAGAACTACGGTGAGGGTGGAACCAAGTCCGAGACCTCCATCATCGACGAGAAGGAGTTCTTCGAGAAGGCTCCAGAGGTTGCTCGCCTTGCTATCGAGGACGCTTGCACCCTTTCCAACCCACGCAAGCCTACCCAGGAGGAGATGGAGCAGCTGCTTAAGTGCGTCTACTTCGACCTTCCTGTCGAGTTCTAAGATCTAGTTTAGAGACTTAGCTTCGCTAAAAGCCTGGCAGCGTTGCGCTACCAGGCTTTTTTTGTGTGCGCCGGCGTTGGCGGACGGCAGGCTTGCAGGTGGGCAAGTGCGGGCGGGCACGACGACGTGCTGGTAACGTGCGTGGATACGTGTGCGGGCAGTCACGGCGACGTGCAGGTAACGTGCGCAAAAAGTGCATCGGGATCAAAGAACACCACAATTCACATCAAAGTGGTAAAAAATCCGTTTAGTTGGGGTTTTCATTTTTCTGCATACAGTGTTTGCCCAGATAAAAGTTTTTGGCGCGGTAAAAAATCGTCTTAGTTGGGGTTAAATCGGCCAATTTTAAATTTTCATCCCCAACTAAACGGGTTTTTTACCTTTTTCGGCACATAATTTTGAGGGCAAAAATTACGTATTCATAGAAATGAATTTAATAGTGTAATTATGCAGAATTTTGAAAGTCGACCAGTGAAATTGCACGGCAAGCCTCCGGGAGGATGCTAGAACAACAAATCTTGCACAGATTTTCTGTGTGATTTCAAATCGGTCAGATTACTTGCGCCATTTCCGGGTATGGAATTCATACTTTTTTCGCGAAGGAGTGCTATGGATTACTGTCTTTCGTACTTTTCAGCGTTTAATTTATTGATGAGTTCCTCTAGGCCATTTGATTCGCTGCCGGCATCAAATGCTATGGTCAGAGCGCCACTTGTTCCTGAATCAGCTCCGGGAGTATCGACTGAACGAGAGCTTGCCGCCTACTATGGACACCTTCCAGAAATACAAGGCATGCGTCTTCACCAGGAGCCTAAAGGCAAGGTTGACCTGCTTATTAATGATGTGAATTCCACATTTGCAAAACAGCACGCTACGCTTCACATCTGTAATTCAAAGGTTTCGCCATCGTCGCTCCTGCCCATAGGTGCTGACTTAAAAGGATTTATTACTTCTCCAGAATTCACTTATTTGCAGATTGCTTCAAAGCTTGATTTTATTGGAACAATCCTTGCAGGTAGTGCCTTGTGTTCCGATTATTTTTTGAATCAGGATGGCCATGGTGGAGTTTCGCAACGCCAAAATGGCCCTCTGACAAATCGTGCTGCAATCGCAAAGTTTCTTTCCACGCAAGGAAGAAAGCGTGGCATCATCCCAGCTAAACGAGCGCTTCAGCACATCGTAGAGAAAGCTCGGTCGCCCCGAGAAGCTTCGCTTGCCCTTCTCTTATGCCTCCCGTATAACCTTGGTGGCTTTAACCTCGGAACTGTCGAACTCAATAGGCCAATCGAGCTTGAAAATCGATATGGCGAGAAAATCACTCGAATTCCTGACTTAACCATTCAGCTCAAGGATAAAAGAAGGAAGCAGGCCACGGTGCTGCTAGATTATGATCCAGCGGTAACGCACGCTGGCGGACAAAGAGTCATGCGCGATCTGGACAGAGAAAACGAGCTGGTAACGGGCGTGCAATGTCCACATTTTTCAGTTTCTGGAGAGATGCTTAAAAGCTTCTCAAGCGTTCAAGGTCTGGTCCGTCAGATTCGAGAGTCTACAGGAATAGCCGCGCGTGACACAACTATTTCTGATCTTGAAGATCGTCAACAAGCACTGTGGATGCGACTATTCAAAGCCAGGTAGTTAAGCCAGGTAGTTATGTCAGACAGCTAAGCCAGACAGTTATGCTGGACAGCAAAACTAGGTAGCCGCGTCCTTTACGTTGTGCTTGCCGTACAATAGAGGGCACAAACCACTCATAACGTACAGTCAGAAGGAGAAAATCGTGGAAGTCAACGGCCTTATCGACCATACAAACTTGAAGCAAAACGCGACTGCTGAAGACATCAAGAAACTTTGCGCCGAGGCAAAGCAGTACAAGTTTGCAACTGTCGCCATCAATTCTTGCTGGGTTTCCCTGGCTCACGCCGAGCTCGAGGGCTCTGGAGTTGGCATTACTTCCTGCATCGGTTTCCCTCTGGGCGCCGCTTCAACTGCAACTAAGGTCGCTGAGGCCAAGCAGAGCGTTGCCGACGGCACCACCGAGATTGACATGGTCATCAACGGTGGCCACCTGGTCGCTGGCGATGACGACTACGTTATCGCTGACATCAAGGCTGTCGTTGAGGCCGCGGGTACCGTGCCCGTTAAGGTAATCCTGGAGTGTTGCCTGCTTGATGACGAGCAGATCGTTCGTGCTTGCAAGGATTGCATGGCTGCTGGGGCTGCGTTCGTCAAGACAAGCACTGGCTTCAGCACCGGTGGCGCAACTGTTCACGACGTTGCCCTGATGAAGCAGACTGTCGGTGACACTTGCAAGGTTAAGGCTGCTGGCGGCATCCACAATAAGGCTGACGCTGAGGCAATGGTTGCGGCTGGCGCAGATCGCTTGGGCTGCTCCAGCGGAATCGCTATCGTCACCGAGTAGCTCGCTGAGCTGGAGTTTGCCGGACCGATAGTCCACTGAACTGGGGTTTTCAGGCCGGTAGTCCACTGAACTGGAGTTTGCCAGCCGGCACCTTACTGATAGATAAATGAAAACGACCTCGTGGCATGTGCTGCGAGGTCGTTATTTGTTGCAATGTAAAGCGCGGAAACTGGCGAGAAAAACTGTTGGTACTGGCGAGAAACCCGTGTGAGTCGTGGTCCGCGCCGCCGTGGCAACTAGCTGACGACAACCTCGCCAAAGCCCAGGTTGCGGGCCTGCGACTCAATTGCTTGCATGCGCTCGTCGCTTGGAGAAGGGGAGTTCTCCATCGGTCCGCGCACGCCAAAGCGCCTGAACTTCATGAGGCGAATGCGCGTCTGACCAACCTTCTCGCCAAGTGTTAAGGCAATGCCGTCAACTGCGGCTTCGGCGTCGTTCCAGCCTTCGGTCACGATAACGCGAACCTCTTCCAGCTTGTTTTGCTCGGCCAAAAACGCAAGATTTTTGCGGACCGTGACGCCATTCTCGCCGGTCAGATGCTCAAACCACTGATCGTCCCAGGCTTTAACGTCAAGCATGACGCCGCTCGAGAGGGCCAGCAGATCGCGGTACTCGGTGAAGTCGATGGTGCCATTTGAGTCGATGAGGCAGCTCAGACCGGCCGCGTTGCAGTAGGTGAAGAGCTCGTAGAGGAAGTCGGGGCGGAGCATGCATTCGCCGCCTGACGTGGTGATTCCGCGGATGAACGGCATGTTGGAAATGCAGCGGTCGGCCACCTCACGGGCGCTGAGCAGTTCAATCTTTGGCGTGGACTTATGTTGGCAAACCTTGATGCAGTTGTCGCAGTTGATGCAAATGGAGTTGTTCCACACAACCTTGCCGTCAGATACGGACAGGGCGTGAGCTGGGCATGGTTTGACGCACGCCTGGCAGGAGATGCACTCTACCTGGGTCTCGGGGTTGTGGCAGTAGGCACAGCGAATGTTGCAGCCTTGGAGGAAGACGGCGGTTCGGCTTCCTGGGCCATCTACCAGCGAGAAGGGAATGATCTTATTGACAGGAGCAACACACCCGGTAGGATGTGCTGCTCCTGAATTGGTTGCCGCGTCGCTTGCGGTCGCGGGACGCGATGCTTCGGCGCGTGTTACTCCCAAAGTTGTTTCTGTTGCAGTGAAGGTCACGATTGCGCAGCTCTTCTCGCTAGTCGCTCATGCGAACCTTGCGGTCGGCAAGGTGGTTAGCGGTGAAGTTGCCCAGGCCGTCGTGAGCGGTGTCCTGAAGAACAACGTCGCCAGACTGGAACTTCTTCATCTCGGAACGCTTAGCCAAAAAGCCGGTAATGCGGACCAGGTCACCCTCGGAGCTATAGAACGAGAGGTACTTGTCGTCGATGGAGAATGCGGCCTTGACCACGTCAACGACAGCGTCTGGGTTGCGCTCAGCGGTTGGCTCAGCTGGGAAAATGTCGGAGACGCCGCTGTTGAAGAAGCGGTGCATGCGTGCGCTGTGGCGAATGTGGTCGTAGAGGTTTGCAGGCTCGTCGCCAACTTTGATGCGGACACCAGGGGTAACGCCCTGCTGGTCGGAGAAGCCAGCCTGTGCGTGCAGGGTGAAGCGGCCGCCAAAGACCTCGGAGTAGACGGCGTCAAAGCTGTTGACCTGGTCGGCAATCTTGACCATGATCTGATCGGCCAGCTCGTTTGCCTCATCATCCTTGCCGTAGGTGCGGCTGCTATCAAGGTGCAGCAGCTCAGCCACGCACTCGCTCATGCCGGCAACGCCAAACATGCCGCAGAAGCGCTCGCGAGAAATGAGGCCTTCCTTAGCCAGGAAGCTGGTCTCAAAGAAGTTGGAATCCTCAACAATAAAGCGGACGCGCTCGTTCATGAAGTTCAGGACCTCGCCGGTTGCGGTTGGCAGCAGGTTGTTCATGAAGTCGTCAACGTTGGTTGCAAGTTTTGCAAGGCCAGAGAGAAGTACGCGGCTCAAAGTGTAAGCGCCGCCGCCCATAGGAAGAACGTTGTAGCAGCTTACGACGGTGTACTCGCCAGGGTAGGTCTCTTTGTGGATGCGGTGGTTAGCAAAAGCAGGGTTGGAGCAGACCATGGTGGTCTTGACTGCCAGGCGCATGAACTCGTCGGATGTAATCTCTGGATCGTACTTGAGAGTGAAGTTTGGAACGGCGTTCATGAGCTCGCGATCAACCTCAAGCAGCAGTCTACCTGCGCGAGTGTCCTCTGGTCCAATGTTTGCGTGGCAGTAACCACTTGCAACGGTGCGGTCGATGTGGTTCAGGAAGCGGCGCAGACGAGGCTTAATCTCTGCGTCGGTCATGCCCTCCAGGAATGGGTCAATAATCTTGTCCAGCTGACCAACATAGACAGGGCGGCTGGTGACAGAAGGAACGTTGTCGTAGAGAGCGGCAAGGCCCCAGAGTAGGTCATCGAGGGTCTCTGGCTTGTCAAAGCGCAAAAACTCGGAACCGTTCTGAGCAAATACCTGGTAGTCAGGGCAGATGTAGCGAGGACGGTAAGGAGCGTTGCCCTCACACATGTCGTCAAGCGCGTGAGCTGCAAAAAGGCGGTCAAACTCAGCGGTGGTCTTGATAGGGTGCTCGGAGTTCTCGGCAGCCTGAGCCAGGTGCAGAACCTTCTGCTTGTACGAGAGGTTGTCGGAAGTAATGATGTCCATGAACTCGCTCATTAGTGCTCCTTACGTTTATCCTGCAAAAACAGGGTTGTGATTACGACGGGTACGTCGGTCGTTCCAAGTTATGGTGCACCGCATTGCGCGGCGCGCTGCCTGGGGCGAGAAGAACGGTCTTGCCCAAGCGTTGTGCCAGGTACAGAGGTTAGTCCAGAAGGTGGGATTCTCCCTCGTGTTTCATTGCGTCGTCGAGGCGCTGGAACTGCCTCTCGGTAATGACAATCTTGCCGTGCTGAACAGAAACCATGCCCCTCTCCTTAAGTTCGTCGATGCCGCGGGCAACAGTTTTTGTGCTGGTACCAATCTTGTCTGCCAGCTCTTGCCTGGTCAGACGCACCGTAAACGGCCACTCAACAACGCCGCGGTGAATCTGATCGCGCGTCAGCTCGCTAAGCATGTACATCAGGCGCTTGGTTCCGCTCCAGGTCAGCAGGCTGCGCTCGTAACCAGACTGACGCGTCAGATTCTTGATAATCCAGCGCGAGCGGGTGAGAAGTGCCTCAGGGTCCGAACGAATCCACTGCAGGTAGTCCTCGCGTGGAACCGAAATAAACTCGCAGCCGGAAGTTGCGGTGAGCGATCCCAGGTAAAACGGGCTCTCGCTAATAACTTCCATCTCGCCAAAAGCAACGGGCGCACGATACTCGTCAATAACATACGTGCTACCTGCGGAATTATGCGACGTAGTGCGCACAGTGCCGCGGCACAGAATGTACACGTTATCAACGCGGTCCAGCATGTGGACAAGGGTCTGTCCGGAGTTAAGACGAATCTGCCTACAGTGAGAAAGACGATTAGCGGGAACGCGAGAAGCCCATTTGATGATCTTCTTCCGAACGTCGGAATCAAGACTGTCAAGGTAGGTTAGAACGTTCACACGAGACCTCGCTGTTCTTGCTTCGTAAGTCCTCATTACAGGACAGTTTTGGCTTAAGTTTGAGTAATTGTACCTGCTCCCTAAAATAAAAATAAGGACTTTTGTCCACTTTTTGAGACAATTTTCTTAAACGGTATCGGGCTGCGATTGGGCTGCGATTAGGTTGCGGCCAACTAGCGATCAACCTGCGGTCAAGCTGCTGCAAGACATAAAAAGCCCCCACATCAAATGAACTGCCTCCCATTTCTTGGACACGAGAAATAGGAGGCAGTTCAAAACACACCTAAGTCAGATAATCTGTCAAAAAGACGTATACATTACGCTGAAAATACCTCAAACATGCAGATTATCGTCATTAGGTGTGTAAAATGCCCGCATCTGAGCAGATTATCCGACTTAGGTGTGTTCCGTAGATACGAAATTTACCTATAGTTAAATCTTTTATATGACGCTATTCATTTTCAAGCATATTAGATGAAGTTTATGCATAAAGATGCATATCAGGTAGTGCGACCGCCTAGCTGCCTGGCTATCTTGATTAGGAACATGTCAATTCTTTAGCAAAACCTACCAAAGCTGCTGCAAGACAGAAAAAGCCCCCACGTCAAACGACGTAGGGGCCAAAAGAAATGCGGTGCTTACGCGGTGCTTGCACGTGTACTTATGTACGCTTGTACGTTTGAGCGCGTGCGAGCACTTACTTGCGGTTGCAAACCTCTGCAGCAACCTTTGCGCCAAGAGCAACGTTGTTGAAGACCAACTGAATGTTGGACTCAAGGGAGTTGTTGCCGGTAATCTCAGCAACCTTTGCCAGCAAGAATGGTGTGGACTCCTTGCCGTGGATACCGTTAGCCTCTGCCTCTGCAAGGGCCTTCTCGATAGCTGCGTCAATAGTGTCCTTATCCATTGCATACTGCTCAGGAATTGGGTTGGTAACCAGAAGACCGCTGTTCATGCCAATCTGCTGCTGGGTAGTAAAGATCTCTGCCAGCTCAGCAGGGGAGTCAACGCGGTAGTCAACGCTAAAGCCGCTCTTGCGGGTGTAGAACGCAGGAAGCTCCTCGGTCTGGTAACCAAGTACTGGAACACCCTTGGTCTCCAGGTACTCAAGGGTAAGGCCAAGGTCAAGAATGGACTTTGCACCAGCGCAAATGACCATAACAGGAGTCTGTGCAAGCTCCTCGAGGTCAGCGGAGATGTCCATGGTGGTCTCAGCGCCACGGTGAACGCCACCAATGCCGCCGGTTGCAAAGACGTCGATGCCTGCCATGTGAGCAATCATCATGGTAGTGGTGACGGTAGTTGCACCGTCCTTCTTCTCAGCGATGATAACAGGGAGGTCACGGCGGCTAACCTTGGCAACCTCGCGGCCCTTCTTGCCCAGGTAGTCAATCTCGTCAGCAGAAAGACCGGCACGCATCTGGCCGTTAATAATTGCGATAGTTGCAGGAATTGCACCGTTGTCGCGGATAATCTGCTCAACCTTCAGAGCGGTCTCGACGTTCTGTGGGTAAGGCATACCGTGAGAAATGATGGTGGACTCCAGAGCTACAACAGGCTTGTTCTGCTCAAGAGCCTCTTTGACCTCGTCAGATACAACGAGAAAATCCTTCAGGTTTGACATATATACTCCAATCGTAAACGACTAATGGAACCGAAAGTAGTGCCGTGCAGACACGCTGTGCCGTGCGAACGCTTTGTGCCGTGCAGTCGCGCTAAATACCTGCGCGCTTAATAACCTCGTCAACGTTGAGCTCGCCGTTGATGGTGTCCTCACCCTCAATGGCTATGCTGGAAGCAGCCATGCCTACCAGGCCGGTTTGCTCAAGCGTCATACCCTGAGTGTACGCCCAGGTAACTCCCGCCATCATGGCATCTCCTGCGCCTGTCATGTTGACCAGCTTTGCAGGAAGCAGCGGCAAGCGAACGGTCTTCTCGTGATCAGCGCAAAGAAGGCCTTTCTCGCCAAGGGAGATAAACACACGCTTGAGGCCTGTTGCAAGCAGCTCGTGAGCTGCGGCTTCAAGGGAGGTATCGTCGGTGATCTTGATACCCGAGAGCATCTCGGCCTCAAGGCGATTTGGTTTGAGTGTGTGAATCTTTCCCAGGACCTTCTTGAGCTTCTGCGCCTTGATGGAAGAAACGGGATCGCAGAAGATGGGGCAGGTCACGTTCTTGGCAATGAACTCGATGGTCTGCTGAGGCAGGTTGGTATCAATTACGCAAGCTGCGGCGTGCTGGATAACATCCAGGCGCTCCTCGATACGCTCAGGGGTGACATACTCGTAAATCTGCATGTCATTGATGGCTTCCTGCATCTCACCGTGCTCGTCCATAATGAAGAGGTAGGTGGAAGTGGAAGCGCCCGGCACGGTAATAGAAGCGTCAATGTCAATACCGCAATCCAGGCAGCCCTCTTTGAGCTCTCTAGCACGATAGTCCTCGCCAAAAGCGGTGAGCAGACGAACGTCACTGTCGAGAATGGCCAGGTTGTGGGCAACATTTCTTCCAACGCCACCAAAGGACATGGTGACCTTGCCAGGGTTTGAATCTCCAGCCACAAGGGAAGTGTCCGGGCGTCCAGCAATATCCATGTTGGCAGCGCCAATCACAATAAAGTAGGGACGCTCGCTCAAAATGTAGCGGCGGCCCAAAATTGCGCCCTTTGCGGTAAGGTTGGAGATGTGAACCGAAACAGAAGAACGCGAAATACCTGCACGCTCTGCGATTTCCTTCTGAGTAATGGAAGGCTGCTCTTTAATCCAGTTGAAAATCATCTGTTCTCGATTGGTGAGCATCAGGCCTCCTAGCAGCAAAAATAGAATCCGACTAAACAGGTGCTTATATAAAACTTCTAAACAGGTGCTTATCTTATTTAAGCTAGTGCTTAAATCTTGCTTTGGACAACGATAAGACAGCAGCTAGAGTCTGTAAAGAATGAATTCATTAAATTTTTCCCTGGTGAGCTCAACGATTTTCTCGTTACATTGGTTTTACCTGCTTGATTTTTCTAAGCGTTTGCTGCGTACCGTTTACAGAATTTTAGTATCTGCAAACGGTTGTATCGTGAAAATCTCTCTAAATTGGGCGTCGGTGTTATGCAACTGTAATAATATATTTAATGAATAGTAATGACTCGTCCACATAAGTTAGCTTGCGTATGTATCGTGCGCAAATGCTTGTTTCGGGCGTTTTAGGAGGTAGTATGCCTAAACGTGTTTTTGTAGTTGTTCTTGATAGTTTTGGCATCGGCGAAGAGCCTGATGCAGCGGCATACGGAGACGAGGGTAGCAATACCCTTTGTGCATGCGCAACAAGTGGCGTTCTTAACATCCCAAATATGACAAAGCTGGGCCTTCTTAATATTGATGGAGCACTTGATACTGTGTATGACGTTGATCTGAAGCCAATTGAGTCTCCCGAGGGCGCATATGCTCGCATGCAGGAGAAATCCGCTGGTAAAGACACTACGGTTGGTCACTGGGAGATGGCAGGCGTCATTTCTCCAAAGAAGTTCCCAACCTATCCTGATGGTTTCCCACAGGAGGTCATTGAGGAGTTTGAGCAGAAGACGGGCCGTAAGGTTCTCTGCAATAAGCCTTACTCCGGAACTGATGTTATTAGAGACTTTGGTAAAGAGCACGTAGAGACTGGTGCTCTGATTGTCTATACCTCAGCAGATTCTGTTTTCCAGATTGCTGCTCATGAGGACGTGGTAAGTCCCGAGAAACTCTATGAGTATTGCCGCATTGCGCGTGAGATTCTTCAGGGTGAGCACGGCGTTGCTCGTGTTATTGCTCGTCCTTTTGAGGGGGAGTGGCCATACCAGCGCACTTCTCGCCGTCATGACTTCTCGCTTGAGCCAACAGGTCCAACTATGCTTGATCGCCTTAAAGAGAACGGCTTTGACGTTCTTTCTATTGGCAAGATTTATGACATCTTTGCTCACCGCGGCATGACTGAGTTTGAGTTTACTACCTGCAACGCAGACGGAATTCAGAAGACTATTGAGGCTACTAGCAAAGACTTCAACGGTCTGTGCTTCACCAACCTTGTTGATACCGACATGATTTACGGTCACCGCAATGACCCTGTGGGATATTCCAACGCTCTTTCTTACTTTGACGAGCGTATTCCTCAGATTATTGAGGGCCTTCGTGAGGATGACCTATTCATTATTACCGCAGATCATGGCTGTGATCCGGTAACACCATCTACTGATCACTCTCGTGAGTACGTGCCACTGCTTATTACGGGTCCAAAGGTCAAGCCAAACACCAACCTTGGTACAACCACTACGTTTGCCGACATGGCCGAGACAATTCTTGATTATTTTGGCGTTGAGCAACTTGGTGTTGGAACTTCTCACCTGTCAGAGATTCTTAAGGAGAACTAATGGCTACTACCCCAACTCCCCATAACGCTGCTGTTGAGGGCCAGATTGCTAAAACTGTCCTCATGCCAGGCGATCCTCTGCGCGCTAAGCTTCTTGCAGACACGTATCTGGAGAACGTTGAGCAGTTCAACACCGTTCGCAACATGTTTGGCTACACCGGCACCTACAAGGGACAGCCAGTCTCCGTTATGGGTTCTGGTATGGGTATGCCTTCCATTGGTATTTATTCTTACGAGCTCTTTAATTTCTATGGAGTCGAGAATATCTTGCGTATTGGTAGCGCAGGTGGTCTTGCTCCTGACGTAAAGCTCAGAGACATTGTTATTGGTATGTCTTCCAGCACTGATTCTAATTATCCATCACAGTACGGAATGCCTGGAACTATTGCACCTACCGCAGACTTTGGCCTGCTAAGCAAGGCTGTTGCTGGTGCAGAAAAGCTGGGTTATCCCGTTCGCGTTGGTAATATCCTGGCAAGCGACGTGTTCTATACCGTAGACAACTCGCTTACCAAATGGGCAAGCATGGATGTTCTTGCCGTTGAGATGGAGTCGGCAGCCCTGTATCTCAACGCCATGCACGCTCATAAGCATGCGCTTACGCTGCTAACTATCTCTGATTTGCCTCTTACAGGAGAAGCACTTACTGCTGAAGAGCGTCAGACTAGTTTCACGCAGATGATGGAGGTTGCTCTTTCTGTTGTTGCTTAAGGCACTTGTTGTGTAAAGCATTGCAGATAGGCAGTTTGCCATTGCTGTTTGTTTTGGAACCATGCGGATTTTCCGCTTAAGTTAGGGGAGTTTGGTCAACTTCTCATAAAGATCCAGCACTAAAGCTGGACGTTCCCGCCACATGAGGTAAGGAGAGCACGGAATGAACAAGAACGTTTCTCGTCGTAGTTTTGTGACCGGCGCAACTGGCGCTGGCGCATTTGCAGCACTCGCAGGTCTTGCAGGCTGCAACCAGAAGAAGGACGATGGTGGCCAGAAGGCATCAGGTGACAAGAAAAAGAAGCTCACCATGGTTACCGATACCGGTGGTGTTAACGACCAGTCCTTTAACCAGTCCGCTTGGGAGGGAATGACCGAGCTCAAGGACAAGAACGGCTGGGATGTCAGCTACCTTGAGTCCAAGCAGGATTCCGATTACGCAACCAACCTTGATAAGGCTGTTGACGCAGAGTCCGACCTTGTTTGGGGCGTTGGCTTTGCTATGGCAGACGCAACCCTTAAGGCTGCTAAGGACAATCCAAACACCCAGTTTGCCATCATTGACAACGGCAACGAGTCTCAGGTTTCTAACTTCACTGGCGTTATGTTCCGCGCTCAGGAGCCTTCCTTTGTTGTTGGTTACATTGCCGCTCGAACCACAAAGACTGGTAAGGTTGGCTTTGTTGGTGGCATTTCTTCTGCACTTATCGACCAGTTTGAGTATGGTTATCGTGGCGGCGTTGCTTATGCAAATAAGGAGAACAACACCAACGTTGAGGTTTCTGCACAGTACGCAGAGTCTTTCTCCGATGCTGCAAAGGGCAAGGCTATTGCTAACTCCATGTACTCCGATGGTTGCGATGTTGTCTTCCACGCTGCTGGTGGCGTAGGAACTGGTGTTATTGAGGCAGCTAAGGATGCAAACAAGCTTGCAATTGGCGTTGACCGTGACCAGGCATATCTTGCTCCAGAGAACGTTCTGACCTCTGCTCTTAAGCGTGTTAACGTTGCTATTGTTGAGATTTCCGAGAAGATCTTGAAGGATGGCCAGAAGGGTGGCACCACCATTTCTCTGGGCGCTTCCGAGGATGCTGTCGGAATTGCTGAAGATCATCACCTTATGGCTGAGGATACCTACAAGGCTGCTACTGGTCTTTTTGACAAGATTAAGGCTGGCTCTGTTGTTCCTCCTGCAAGCAAGGATGATTTGGACAAATACGTCAAGTCTTTGAGCTAAGTTCTGGCTTAGTATCTAAGCCTTAGGGTTTCTCGCCAGATGGTTTTGCCGTCTGATAGGCCCAAAAGGTTGATGAGTTTGGATTTGCTGGTGAGGGGTGCTCTTTGGCACTCCTCACCTCTAGCAAGTGTGTAAAGGAGGTGGCTCGTGGAAGTCAGTTCGGATTACGCTGTTCAGATGCATGGCATTACCAAAGTTTTTGGATCGTTTAAAGCTCTTGACGCCGTAGACCTTAACGTGCGCAAGCAAACTGTCCACGCCATTTTAGGAGAGAACGGCGCAGGTAAAAGTACGCTTATGAACGTACTGTATGGCCTGTATTCTGCTGACGAGGGCGATGTTTACCTCAACGGAGAGCGTGTATCCATATCTGGCCCAACCGATGCTATCGCTCACGGTATTGGTATGGTTCACCAGCACTTTATGCTGGTCGAGAACTTTACTGTTACAGAAAATATTGTTTTGGGCAACGAGGTCACCAAAGCTGGTGGCGTCCTTGATCCAAAGCGAGCTCGCGAGAAGGTCCTGGAGATTGTTGAGGAATACGGCTTTGACGTAGACCCTGACGCCAAGATTGAAGACATTTCTGTTGGTATGCAGCAGCGTGTCGAGATCTTAAAGGCCCTGTATCGCGGTGCTGATACGCTGATTCTTGATGAGCCTACGGCAGTTCTTACGCCGCAGGAGATTGAGAAGCTTATTCAGATCATGCATGACCTGGTAAGCAAAGGTAAAACTATCATTGTTATTACCCACAAGCTTAAAGAGATTATGTCTTCTGCTGATGAGTGTACTATTATTCGTCGCGGTAAGTACATGAGCACTGTTGATGTCTCTAAGACATCCGAGACTGAGCTTGCAACACTTATGGTGGGTAGAAACGTTAACCTGCATGTAGAAAAGAAGCCTGCAACTCCTGGCGAGGTTGTTCTCTCTATTAAGGACCTCCATGTTAAGGATGAGCGTGGTATTGAGCAGGTAAACGGCTTTAATTTGGATATTCGTGCTGGCGAGATTGTTGGTCTTGCAGGCATTGACGGCAACGGTCAGAAAGAACTTGCCGATGCCATAAACGCACTGGTCAAACCTGAGTCGGGCACCATTACCGTTAAAGGTGAAGAGATTCAGGGCACAACCCCTAAGACGGTCATTGACCACGCAGTTGCAACCATTCCTTCAGACCGTCATCGTTGGGGTCTGGTTCTGCCCTTTACGGTTGCCGAGAACATGGTGCTTGAGCGTCACAACGAGGAAACCTTTGGTAAGGGCATCGCACTTGACCTGGCAAAGATTAAAGAATTCTCTCAGAAGCTGATTGATGAGTTTGATATTCGTCCTGCTGAGTGCGCAGATCATCAGGCAGCAGGACTTTCTGGCGGTAACCAGCAGAAGGTTATTATCGCCCGAGAGGTCTCTTCTAACCCAGACGTCCTTATTGCTATTCAGCCAACGCGCGGCCTTGACGTTGGTGCTATTGAGTTTGTTCACAAAGCTCTTATTCGCGAGAGGGACCGTGGAGCAGCAATTTTGCTGATCTCCTTTGAGCTGGACGAGATTATGGACGTTGCCGATAAGATGGCAATTATTTATGCCGGCAAAAATGTTGGCGAGTTTGACCAAGGTACTATCACTGAAGAGCAGGCTGGCCTGCTGATGGCAGGAGGTGACGCCGAGTGAGTACGCTTACAAAGATAATGAGAAAGCCAATTACGTCAGCAATTGTTGCAATTTTTGTTGGTCTTCTGGTTGCTTCTATTATTTTGGTCGTTGCAGGATATGATCCTATCAGCTCGTTTGAAGCTCTTATTGGCGGTATGGTAGGTAAGCCAAAATATATTTCAAATGTCATTATTAAGGCAACACCTCTGCTCTTTACGGGTATTGCTGTTGCTTTTGCATTCCGCGTTGGCCTCTTTAACATTGGTGCCGAAGGTCAGTATATTGTTGGTACCATCCTTGCTGTTATTGTTGGCTACAGCCTTGACCTCCCTCCAGTACTTCAGATTCCCGTAGTTGTTTTGGTAGGTACCGCAGGTGGAGCAGGTATTGGCGCCATCATTGGATGGCTTAAGGCTCAGTTTGGTATCAATGAGGTTATTACTAGCATTATGTTTAACTGGATCAGCCTCTACCTCTGCAACTTTGTGGTTTCTCTTCCACAGTTCCACCAGCCAAACTCAACTTCTTCGTACCCCATTAACGAGTCTGGCTACACCACACTGTTCTATGGCATGAAGAATTCCGAGGACGGTGCTGAGGCAATTCGCAATATTCCTGTTATTGGCGACGCTATTATGCGTACCGATGTAAACATTGGTATTTTTGTTGCTATTATCGCAGCTATCTTTATTGGCTGGCTGCTTATGCGCACCAAGGTTGGTTATGAGATGCGCGCTGTTGGTTTTAACCGCGACGCTGCACAGTTTACCGGCATCAACGTTAAGAAAAACCTTACGCTTTGCATGGCTATTTCTGGCGCACTCTGCGGACTTGCAGGCGCTCTGACCATTACCGGTATTGCTCCTCACAGTATCGCAACGCTGGCAGCATTTGAGAACAACGGCTTTAACGGTTTGTCCGTTGCGTTTATCGCCAACTGCAACCCTGTGGCATGTATTCCTGCATCCTTCCTGTTTGCTGGTCTTCTTTATGGTGGCCAGACTGTTCAGCAGACGGTTGGTGCGCCTTCCGAGATTATCAACATTGTTATTGGTACTATCGTGTTCTTCATGGCCCTGGGTGGCGTTATTCCAATGCTTGCCGACCGTCTTGATCATAAGCGCGCTCAGAAAGCCAAGGAAGAAGAGGCAAAGCTTGCTGCTCAAGTGAGTGATGCGTCCGACCCTTCTCAGGAGGAGGCAAACAATGCTCACTAACCTGATTCTTCTTGTTTCCGTCACTCTCATGTACTCGACGCCTCTTATTTTTGGTGCTCTGGGCGGCGTTGTCTCCGAGCGCTCCGGTGTTGTCAACATTGGTATTGAGGGCATGATGGGCGTTGGCGCCTTTGCAGGCGTTGCGGGCAGCTACCTCACCGGAAACCCTTGGATTGGCTTCCTTTGTGCAGGTATTGCAGGCGGTCTTATTGCGCTTTTGCACGCCATGGCATCTATTACGTTTAACGCTGACCAGACAGTTTCTGGTGTTGCAATTAACCTTTTGGCACCTGGCATTGCTCTGTTTGCCTGCCGTCTTTTGTTTGATGGCGCTGCAATGTCTCCAGCAGTCAATAAGCTGCCAAAGCTTTTTGGCGAGGGTGCGTTTAACGACACGCCTTATTCCAGCTTGAACGTAGACATTACTGTGGTACTTGCACTTTTGACCGCCCTTCTCGTCTGGTTTGTGCTTTACCGTACCAAGTGGGGCCTGCGTATTCGCTCCGTTGGCGAGCATCCACACGCATCCGAGACGCTGGGCATTAGCGTTCGTAAGACTCGCTACCTCTGCGTTATTGTTTCTGGTGTGCTTGCAGGATTTGGCGGCGCATCCGTAACGCTGGCAATTATTTCCCAGTTTACTCAGACAGCTATTTCTGGTCAGGGCTTTATTGCACTGGCAGCTGTCATCTTTGGTAAGTGGAAGCCTCTGAACACCTACGCAGCTTGCCTGCTCTTTGGCTTTACCCAGGCACTAGCAATTCTTCTTGGCGGCGGCGCAACTCCAATTCCAAGCCAGATTATTGCAATGCTTCCTTACTTCATCACCATCATTACGCTGGTCCTCTTTGTTGGTAAATCCGTTGCGCCTAAGGCAGATGGCGTGCCATACATCAAGGGAAGTCGTGCATAATGGCTGAGGTTAAGGGATCTTGCAACGTTTCTAACGAGGCGCTTGTTCAGCTTGCTATTGAGGCGCGCAATCACGCCTATGTGCCGTACTCTCACTATGCTGTTGGAGCTGCGCTTTTGTGCTCCGACGGTACCGTGTACGGTGGCGCCAACCTAGAAAACGCTGCGTACACGCCTTCTAACTGTGCTGAACGCACGGCGTTTTTCCGCGCGGTGTTTGAGGGTCGCAGGGATTTTGTGGCCATTGCGGTTGTTGGTGGCCCTGAGGGAGAAGCCCCAACAGCTTGGTGCACTCCTTGCGGCGTATGCAGGCAGGTGATTCGCGAGTGGTGTGACCCTGCAACATTCCGTATTGTGTTGGGCAAGGCAGATGCAGCTCCTCGCGAGTATCTACTCCAGGACATCTTGCCTATGGGATTTGGTCCCGAGGACCTGGGCGAGTCCAGCCCTGCAGGTGCATCGTGCGACGACGCCGTGAAGGGTGCCGCAGGCGGCCACGAGCACGCGGCGGACGGCCACGAGCACGGTTGTGGTTGCGGGTGCAGATAACCTGGTAGGTTACATGAAATTGCGAGCCGGTAGAGTTTCTCGCTACCGGCTCTTTTACTAGAGAGTTAGCGCGCCGGCAACGGACGCGAAAGCGGAAAGAGGTTCAACTATGCGCATGTACGACGTGATTGAGAAGAAGCGCGACGGCGGCGAGCTTACCGACGCCGAGATTGATTACTTTGTCTCGGGCTATGTAGCTGGGGATATTCCTGATTATCAGGCTTCCGCGCTTGCGATGGCTATTTTCTACAAAGACATGACCGCACACGAGACGGCTCACCTGACCATGGCAATGGCCGAGTCTGGCGACATGATGGACCTCTCGGCAATCCCTGGTATCAAGGTGGACAAGCACTCTACCGGCGGCGTTGGCGATAAAACCACGCTGGTAGTGGCTCCAATTGTTGCATCTCTGGGCGTCAAGGTTGCTAAGATGAGTGGCCGCGGCCTAGGCCATACGGGCGGTACACTGGACAAACTTGAGGCAATCCCAGGTCTTTCCATTGAGATTTCCGAGCCTGATTTCTTCAAGCAGGTCTCCGAGATTGGCGTTGCCGTTGCAGGTCAGACGGGCAATCTTGTCCCCGCGGACAAGAAGCTCTACGCGCTGCGCGACGTTACCGCAACCGTCGACTCGGTGCCTCTGATTGCATCGAGCATCATGAGCAAGAAAATCGCTTCCGGCTCCGACTGCATTTTGCTGGACGTCAAGTGCGGTTCCGGCGCCTTCATGAAGGATGTTGACTCCGCAATTGAGCTGGCAGATGCCATGGTTTCCATTGGCGAGCACGTCGGCCGCACCACCGCGGCGCTGATTACCGGCATGGACCGTCCTCTTGGTAAAAACGTCGGCAACTCTCTTGAGGTCATTGAGGCAGTGGCCACGCTTAAGGGTGAGGGTCCTGAGGATCTGACCGACGTCTGCGTTGAACTTGCTGCAAACATGCTTAATCTCGCAGGTAAGGGAAGTGTTGAGGACTGTCGCAGGCTGGCTCGTCAGCAGATTGCAAACGGCGAGGGCCTGGCTAAGCTGGCACAGATGGTCAAGGCTCAGGGTGGCACCGACGAGGTCATCTTCGACACCACCAAGTTCGAGGCTGCGCCATTCCGCCGCGACATTGTGGCCGAGACCAGCGGATATATCACCTCAATGAACGCTGAGCTGGTGGGCATTTCCTCCGTTGCTCTGGGTGCCGGTCGCGAGAAGAAGGGCGATCCAATTGACCCAGCAGCTGGTATTATCCTTGAGCGCAAGACCGGCGATTATGTCGAGAAGGGCGATGTGATTGCAACGCTTCTGACCGGTGACGAAAGCCGTCTTGATGAGGGCGAGCGCATCTTCCGCGAGGCTCTGGTCTTTGGCGAGAATGCTCCTGAGCTGGAGCCGCTGTTCTTTGCACGCGTCTCCAAGGACGGCGTCGAGCGCTTCGCGTAAGTGCAGGTCGCAGGCACGGCGCGGGCGGGCGCGGGTGTGACGCGGGCTGGAGGCTCCACATAACATGCAGGTCAGACCGGTGTTCACGCAGGTGGACACCGGTTTTTTGTACGGTAACAGCGTCGTGTGCGGGCAAACTTGCAGGTCAGTGCGCGAAGCGCCGGCGGGGAGTGCACGGGGTTTCTCGCCAGGCACTGCTGCAGACAGTTTGCGGTCTTCGAGCCTGAAAAGGGCATCAAGTCTGAGTAAATTTACTCAGACATGGTGACAAAAACCGGCAAACCACTCAGACATGGTGCACTTTTCCGGCAAATCATTCAGACATGGCGATAAAATCAGGCTCCATGGGAACGCTTATGACAATCAATCCTGGATTCAAAAATTACGTCATGAAAAGTCCGCCTAAATAGTGCAAAGAATCTGTATTTGAGTCACAGATTCTTTAACAAAATCAGGCAAATCCACAGATTCTTTGATGGTTTTAGGCAAAATCCACAGATTCTTTGCAGAAATTAGGCGCGCTAGCAGGCCAAAATAGAAACTCAGCAGACAGAGCAGGCTTGGCGAGAAAATCGCTCTTCTCGTGGTTGCAGTTATTGCACAGTGTGTGCAATAATACTCAATATGTGCAATAAGTCGGATGCTACGGTGTTGTTGCGCTGCCGCGCCATCCGCGCCGCTCACACGCGCCCGCGCACCCAGTATGTACCTGCAACCAGGAGAGGCTTCAGAAACGTATGACGCAAACATTGTCTGCACCTGCTGTTTTGTCAGCTTGCAAGCTTGATCGACGCACCGCCAGAACTCGCGCGGCGCTTAGAAAAGCCCTGGCAGAAGAGATAGACGCAACCGGCGACCTTACCTCCGTGACCGTCACGGGCGTAACGGAGCGCGCTGGCCTCACGCGTCGAACCTTTTATTCCCACTACAAAGACATCCCTGACCTGGTGCTTCACATCGAAAAGGAAGCGCTGGCGGAGCTGCGACCTGCTGTTGAACAGCTTGCCCGCGTCAACCTTGTTGAGCTTAAGGAGGCCATTGACTCCTACAAGCCATGCCCCGGCGCAACGGAGATGCTTCGCAGCATTCGCAAACACGGCTTCTACCTGCGTCCCTTGCTGGGCAACGGTGGAGACCCTGCGTTCCAGGATAAGCTAAAGCACCTGGTACACGAGGTTATCGCCCAGCGCGCCCTGCACGATCTTGATCCGCGCGCACTTGGTCCCTTCTTTGACTACTATCTGACCTTCGCAATTTCTGCCGAGGTCGGCGTCCTTATCCGCTGGTTAATCGGCGGCATGCGCGAGAGCGACGAGCAGATGGCGGGCCTCATGACCGGCCTCATGTTTGTTGCGCCTGGCGATCTGTACGGCAAGCCAATCAAGCTAGATGTCCCACGATTTGCGCTTGCAACTCTTGTTCTCGGAGAGGAAAACAATGATTAGTCCAAAGTTTGAGCTGGTAGAGAATGGTGCCGAGCTGGCACCAAACGTCCCACTTGACCTGTCTCAGGCCCACCTTATGCTGGGCATCGACGTTGGTTCCACAACCGTAAAGCTGTCCGTCATCGACGAGGACGGCACGCTGGTTTACGCAAACTACGAGCGTCACCACACGGATGTCCGCGCAACGGCTCGTTCCCTGTTTGTCAAAGCCCAGAAGCACATTGGCGAGACACCCATGTACGCCGCAATCACCGGTTCTGGCGGAATGCTGTTGGCACAATGGCTTGACCTGGAGTTTGTCCAGGAGGTCATCGCTTCCAAGCGCGCTGTTGAGACGTTGATTCCTCAGACTGACGTAGCCATTGAGCTGGGCGGCGAGGACGCAAAGATCATCTACTTTGACAACGGCATTGAGCAGCGCATGAACGGTACCTGCGCAGGTGGTACCGGTGCGTTTATCGACCAGATGGCGTCTCTCCTCAAGACCGACGCAACCGGCCTCAACGAGCTGGCAAAAGACGTCAAGCAGATCTACCCAATTGCATCTCGCTGCGGCGTTTTTGCTAAGTCCGACGTTCAGCCGCTGCTCAACGAGGGTGCCGCTCCTGCCGACATCGCAGCCTCCATCTTCCAGGCCGTTGCAAATCAGACCGTCTCTGGCCTGGCTTGTGGTCACCCCATCCGCGGCTACGTCGCGTTTCTCGGCGGCCCTCTGCAGTACCTCTCTGAGCTGCGCCGTCGCTTCTACATCACGCTTAACCTGGACGATGAGCACATCGTCTTGCCAAAGAACGCCCACCTCTTTGTTGCAACAGGCGCTGCTCTGGCGGGCGAGTCCGACCGACCAATCACCTTTACGCAGGTCATGGAGGCACTGGATAACCTCAAGGACATCCAGGGCTCCGAGGTTGCTCGTCTGGACCCACTCTTTGCTACCCAGCAGGACTTTGATGACTTCAAGGCCCGCCACGACCAAGAGGTAGTCCCCAAGGGCCAGCTGGCCAACTACCACGGCCGCGTGTTTATCGGCATCGACGCAGGTTCTACCACTATGAAGGCTGCTGTTGTTGGCGAGAAGGGCGAGCTGCTTTACACCTGGTACGACAATAACAACGGTGATATCCTGGGTACCGCTCGCAAGATTATGGACTCCATCTACGACGAGATGCCTTCCGACTGCATTATTGGCCACGTCACAACCACCGGTTATGGTGAGGGCATCCTGATTGAGGCTCTGCGTGCAGACTCGGGCGAGATTGAGACCGTTGCTCACCTGCGTGGCGCTAAGGCATTTGTCCCAGACGTTGATTTCATTCTTGATATTGGTGGCCAGGACATGAAGTGTCTGCAGGTCAAAGACGGCGTCATTGAGCACATCATGCTCAACGAGGCTTGCTCTGCAGGCTGCGGCTCCTTTATTGCGTCCTTCGCCGACTCCATGAAGATGGACGTCCGAGAGTTTGCAACCGCTGCAACCAAGGCAACACTCCCTGTTGACCTGGGATCCCGCTGTACCGTCTTCATGAACTCCCGCGTTAAGCAGGCGCAGAAGGAGGGTGCAACCATCGGCGACGTTGCTGCTGGTCTTTCATATTCCGTCATCAAGAACGCCCTGTTCAAGGTCATCAAGCTCCGCGACTTCAGCGAGATTGGTGAGCACTGCATCGTCCAGGGCGGTACTTTCATGTCCGATGCAACGCTCCGCGCCTTTGAGCTGCTCACCGGCAGAGATGTCATCCGTCCTGATATTGCAGGTGTCATGGGTGCCTACGGCGCCGCTCTTCTCGCCCGCGACCGCGCAGGCATTGACGGCGTATCCACCCTGCTAGACCGCGAGTCTATCGACAACCTGCAGGTTAAGCTTACCAACACACACTGCCGCATCTGTCCTAACAGCTGCATGCTTACCATCAACGACTTTGGCAGCGGCCACAGGTTTATCACCGGTAACCGTTGCGAGAAAGGCGCAGGTAAGAAGCGTGGTGCTAAGAAGAACGAGGCACCAAACCTCTTTGCATTCAAGAACAAGCTGCTGTTTGACCGCGAGTCGCTTCCGGCAGACGAGGCTCCACGCGGCACCGTGGGCATTCCTCGTGCGCTGAACATGTACGAGAACTATCCGTTCTGGCATACGTTTTTCACTAAGCTGGGCTTCTCGGTCATTTTGTCCGATCAGACCACCGCAAAGACGTACGACATGGGCATTGAGTCCATGCCTTCCGAGTCCGCTTGCTATCCCGCAAAGCTTTCTCACGGCCACATCATGAACCTGCTGGCCAAGGATCCAGACTTTATTTGGATGCCCTGTATTCGTTGGGAGCGCAAGGAGGACGACTCCGCAACCAACCACTACAACTGCCCAATTGTCATGAGCTACCCTCAGGCTCTGGGTCTCAACGTGGATGAGCTCTCCGATCCATCCATCCAGTACATGGCGCCGTTCATTCCGTACGACAAGAAGAACGAGCTCAAGCGCCGTTTGTACGAGCTCATCAGTGAACAGCGCGAGAAGGACGCCCAGGCTGGTAAGGGTCGCTTCCGCGGCGAGCACATTACGCGCGCCGAAATTGACGCCGCTGTTGAGGCTGCATGGCAGGAAGACATCAACGTCAAGGACCAGATGCACCGCGCAGGTGACGAGGCTCTTGCTTGGATTGAGGAGCACGACGCTCACGGTATTGTTCTTGCAGGTCGCCCTTATCACAACGACCCGGAGATCAACCACGCCATCCCTGAGCTGGTCTCTTCGTTTGGCTTTGCTGTTCTCACCGAGGATTCCATTGCTCACAAGATGATGCCTGAGCGCCCCATCCGCATTGTTGACCAGTGGATGTACCACTCTCGTCTGTATCGTGCGGCTCGCTTTGTTGCGTCCCGAAACGACCTGGATCTCATCCAGCTCTTCTCATTTGGTTGCGGCCTTGACGCACTGACCACCGACCAGGTCCAGGAGATTCTTGAGGCTTCGGGCAAGATCTACACCATGCTCAAGGTTGACCAGGTCTCTAACTTGGGCGCCGCGCGAATTCGTATCCGCTCCCTGATGGCTGCCCTGAACGAGCAGCAGGCAGAACTCGAGCGACTTTCAGCAGCCGGCCTGGTTACCGAGGCCGTACCACAGGGCGTTCGCATGGCCGATGGCTCTCTGGAAAAGGCCAGGAGCGCAAGTTCTTCTCGCCGTGCACCGGTGTACCGCGAGGCAGAATCCGCAGCTTACGAGAAGGTCCGCTACACCAAGGAGATGCAGGAAGCGGGCTATACCATCCTGGCTCCGCAGATGGCGCCAATCCACTTTGAGCTGGTAGAGGAGCTGCTGAAGGGTGCGGGCTACAACGTTGTGCTGCTGCCTTCGGTTGACCAGGGCGCCGTTGATATGGGCCTTCGCTACGTCAACAACGATATCTGCTACCCATCCATCCTGGTCACGGGCCAGATTATGGAGGCGGTGCTTTCAGGCAAGTACGACCTGACCAAGACCGCGGTTCTGATTTCGCAGACCGGTGGCGGCTGCCGTGCAACCAACTATATCGCGCTGATTCGTAAGGCGCTCAAAGACGCAGGTCATCCAGAGATTCCGGTCATTTCCGTTTCTGCTGCTTCCGGCCTGGACGAGGACAACCCAGGATTTAAGCTGTTCAAGCCTGATTTGCTGATCAAGGCAGTCTACGCGCTGCTATACGGCGACCTGATTATGCAGCTTTTGTATCGCGTCCGTCCATACGAGGCCGTTAAGGGCTCCGCAAACGAGCTGTATGACCAGCTCATGGCCGATACACGTTCCAAGATCAACGGAATTTCTCGCAAGGAATTCTACAAGCAGTGTCAGCGTACCATTGAGCTGTTTGACAGCCTGCCCGTGGTCAACGACCGCCAGAAGCCACGCGTCGGCGTTGTCGGCGAGATTCTGGTCAAGTTCCACCCAACGGCCAACAACGAGCTGGTCAAAATCATCGAGTCTGAGGGCTGCGAGGCTAACGTTCCGGGCCTGGTCGACTTCTTCCTGTTTGGTCTCTCCAACGCGATTAACACGCACAAGGAGCTGGGCACCACGCTCAAGAGCCGCATGACGCACATCGCGGGCATCAAGATGGTCCAGGGCTTGCGCGCACCAATCAACAAGATGCTGGAGAAATCCGAGCGCTTTGAGCCATACCCTAACATCAATGAGCTGGCCGAGAAGGCCGAGCAGATCCTTTCGCTCTGCAACACGATGGGCGAGGGCTGGCTGCTGACCGCCGAGATGTGCGACCTCATTGAGACGGGCACGCCAAACATTGTCTGCGCCCAGCCGTTTGCCTGCCTGCCTAACCACGTTGTCGGCAAGGCGGTCATCAAGCGCCTGCGCCAGATGCACCCCGAGTCCAACATTGTTGCCGTCGACTACGACCCAGGCGCATCCGAGGTTAACCAGCTCAACCGTATCAAGCTGATGATTTCGGTTGCTAAGGAGAACTACAAGAACGGCGTAAATGGCGAGTTCAAGCTGGAAAACGCTGACGATCCAGTTACCAACGACGCAACTATGCCCTATACCGGTCGCGACAAGTTTGGTCTGGATTCCGTTGTTCGTGAGGGCGGCCACTCTTGCTCGTCACACCACATGTCTGCGCTGGAAGCAACTGGTGCCAACCTGGGTGACCACGGCCGTACCGCTCCTGACCACGGAAAAGATTACGGTTCCATTAGGCTTTCCGAGGAGCAAATGGCTGCTATCGAACGCGCCAAGAAAAAGGCCGGCGTCAAGTAGTGCGGCGGCGCGGCGAACGGGCTGCAGAGCTGCGGCGGGCGCGCAACCAGCTTCGGCGAACGCGCACGAAACACTTTCGGCCAGACGCAAAAACTGAGATTTGCACGTTAATGAGCCCCAAACTTTGGTTTGGGGCTCATTTTTGGCGAATTTAGGCTCAAAAAGGTAAAAAATGCGTTTAGTTGGTGTATTCATTTTGAAAATGAGCCATTTTGACTTAATTAGTAAAAGGAATAGTTAAAACATTTTCGTCTTTCCTGGGCAAACATAAAGATAAAAAATTGAACTAAATTTCTCCATCCCCAACTAAACGCATTTTTTACCGCCTGAGGTCCCAAAAACGGCAATTTTCCGAGTCCTGTGAAAATTTTGCTTATAAAACGTACGGAATATGCAATTTCATGCATAACGGCTTCAATCCGTGCCTGCAAACAGTATTCCCTTGGTGTCGGAGCTAGACTATGCCAAGCAAATCCACCGAGTTACGCGATTAGGCTGTATGCTCGTGAGTTAGCAGCAACAAAAGTGCTGCTCAACGTTACCCGCTCGGATGCAGGGAACCATCGCGTCGAGAAAACTACGCGACCATCATTCAGATAAATCTCCACGGTAGATCCGTCAACAATAAGACGCAGTTCAGAAAGCTCCTTTAGCCTAATAGAGCGTTGAGTCCTGCCTGCAGCGATGTCCTCGTCAATGAATTTCAGGGCAAAAATGCCCTTGGAGTAAGAAAGCTCAAGCGCGTCGTTGAGAGTAAGTGTTCCGTCTCCGGATATGCCAGTAATCTCAATATCTGCAGATAGTTGATCTATTTTGACGACAGTGTCGGCAAAAAATTCCACACATTCGCGTCGCTTAGCATCAAGCTCTTTAACAGGACGCTGCAGGATAACACCATCACCAGACAGCGAAAGTTCTCGGGGCAGAGTAAGGTTGTGGCAGAATCTAATGCCTTCAGGATAACTATGGTAAGTCGGATCGATGATGCCCATCCATCCAATCAAAATGGTTCGGCCAGAATTGTCGACGAACGTTTGAGGTGCGTAGAAGTCAAAACCATGATCCCAGAGCATAAAGCTATCGGTGGAAACAGTTTCAACATTGATAAGCTTTTGACTTCCTGGAAGCGGAAAATAGCCCGACTGCCAGATATTTTGCCATTTGTCGAGAGGCTCGCTTGAAGTGTTTTCTTGCAAGTTAGCGGAATCGCTCAAGCGCGACCCCTTGGACGCACCGATGCTTGACTCCGTACCAGCACTTGGCTCCGTACTAGCGCCTTCACTTAGCCCTTGCGGACACACAGATAGAAACTCCTGGTCATCTAGCTGCACCAAAAAAGGGCATTCCCACATGTAGCCAAACGCCTCACGATGACCCAGAGCATTAGCCCCGCGTATAACCGAGTGGAGCGTCCACGACTTGCCACAATCACTGGAGTCGTAAATCAACGCCGCTCCCGAATCGCAGCGTTCATCTGCGGATTTCGCGGGACTAGCCGCAGTGTCCCTCTCGCGAGCACCTAACAGCATGCGCAGAGCCCCGTCTTGCTCCCAAACCTTCGGATCGCGCACGTGGTTTGTGCAGGTATCGGGGTAGTCACCCGGCTTCAAAACAACGCACTTTGGCGAGAAATTCAGTCCATCTTCAGAGGTCACCATGACCTCATAGGCTTCTCGACCGACGTCAATGCCGTCGGCTTCTGGGTGTGTTTCGTCCATAACGTTGCCGGTGTAGAAGAGTCGCATGACCTCGCGGGCCGCTGCACTGCCGCGGGCGTCGTCGTTGCCGTCGACGCCGTGATCGCAGCCGCCGGCCGCCACACCGCCGTGACCGCAGCCGTCGGCCGCAGTGTTGCGCGTTTCAATCCAGGCCGAACCCGAAAACACACCGTCCTTATCGCAAGCTGCGTCTGGAGAAATCGCAATAGGAAGCGTCTTCCAAGAAAGCAAATCCTTGCTTACAGCATGTCCCCAGTAACGCAGCTCGTTGGCAGGCCACTCTGGAGTGTACTGGTAAAACGCATGATAGACAGACTTAAACTGGCACAGTCCGTTTGGATCATTCATCCAGCCCTGAGGTGGGAAGAGGTGAAATTGTGGCGTCCAAAAGTCGTTTGTCATAGCGCTCCGTCTTTCGCATTTCTTGCAATTATTATGGCATGTGCGCGCAAAGTTCGTGCAGGTAGGTTTAATTCTTTTTGAGTTGCGGTACAGTAAATGCATACAACATTCAACGCACACAGCAAGGCTGGTTAACGCGCCGCCTCGCGCCCGCGCAACCCGCACTGCCCGCGTTGCCCGCACCGCCCGCCGCACCGACCTTGCCCGATCCAGAAAGGATACCCATGTCTGAAACCGCAACTCACCAGCTCCCCGATGTCGCCGAGCGCTTCATGCGCTACGTGCAGGTTGACTCCCAGTCCAACCCCGACAACGACACCTTCACTCCTTCCACGCCTGCTCAGCACGAGATGGCTCGCTACCTGGGCGAAGAGCTCAGGGCGCTGGGCTGCACCGACGTCACCGTCGACGAGCACGCCTACGTCACCGGCACCTTCGCCGCATCCAAGGGCGCCGAGTTGGCTCCCGCACTGATGCTTTGCTCGCACCTGGACTCCGTCATCGACGCGCCTGCCTCGGGCATCAAGCCGCACGTCGTCCACTACGAGGGTGGTGACCTGGTCGCCGGCGTCGTCAACGGCAAGACCATCGCTACCACCCAGGAGCAGGTCCCTGACCTCAAGGATTTTGTGGGCATGGACATCATTTGTTCCGACGGCTCCACACTGCTTTCCGCTGACGATAAGGCCGGTGTGGCTGAGATCTGCGCCCTGCTCAAACGCCTGGGCGACAACCCTGAGCTCGCTCATCCTACACTCAAGATTGCGTTTGTCCCTGACGAGGAGATCGGTCACGGTGCAAGCCTGCTTGACCTGGACAAACTTGGTGCAGCATACGGCTACACCGTCGACGGCGAGGCCCTCGGCGAGTTCAACTACGAGTGCTTCAACGCAGCTCACGCCGACGTCTACTTCAAGGGCGTCATGGTTCACCCCGGCAGCGCCAAGGACGTCATGATCAACGCAATTACCGTGGCATCCGAGTTCCAGCAGATGGTCCCCGCCTTCGAGCGTCCTGAGCACACCGAGGGCTACGAGGGCTTCTACCACCCAATCGCCATCGAGGGTTCCGCGTCCGAGGTCAAGCTCAGCTACATCGTCCGCGACCACGACGCCCAGATCTTTGCCAACCGCCAGCAGGTCTTGCAGGATATCGCCGCGTTCTTGAATAAGCGCTATGGCGAGAATACCGTCCGTGTTGAGATTCACCAGGAGTATCGCAATATGGCCGAGAAGTTCGACGGCTACGAGTTCCTGATTGATTATGCACTCGAGGCAAATCGCGAGGTTGGCATTGAGCCTAAGCCCGTTGCTGCTCGTGGTGGTACCGACGGCGCTCAGCTCACGTTCCGTGGCCTACCATGCCCTAACATTGCTACCGGCGGATACAATGCTCACTCCGTGCGCGAGTTTGTTCCCGTGCCAAGTCTTGAGGTCACCGTTGACCTTCTGGAGAAGCTCGTCGCCAAGTTCGCCGCTCGCGGCTAGCGTCCGCACCCGCGCCGACCGTCGCAGCTCGCACGCCGCGCTGCGGACGCACCTGCGCTTGCGCACGCACGCCGCGTCCGCGCTCGCGGCTAGCATCCGCGCCCGCGCCCGCTTGACGTGCAGCTTTGCCACTCATAGCTTGATTGCTACCGTCTACGCTCCCGTTCACCCTTGTCAACTAATGGTGGACGGGAGCGTAGCATAATTAAGAGGGGTCATCGTTCTTTTTTTCGTGGGGAAAGGGAGGCGCAATGCTCGCAGTGTTGTTTGGAATAATTGTCGTTGCGGCACCCGTTACAGCTGCGATTTTAGAGCACTCGGGCAATGTTGGAATCTCCGAGCGCCGCCACAGCCACCACGATACCTACGTAACTCCCGCTTCGCTCACGCGTTCGCTCATTATCGATATGGCGTTTGTCAGCGCCATCGCAGTTATTCTCGGCTGGCTCTGCTACGTTAACGTGTTCACGCCAAACCCAGACATTGTTATGGCGTTTTTTGCGTCCTTCTCGGTTGTTATGTTTATGGCGTGGTACATCTTGAGCCGCTACAAAGTCTCGCTGTTTGATGATGAGATGGTCATGGTCCCGTTCCTTGGACACGAGATTACCATCAATTACCAGGACATTAAGCGTATGGAGTGGGTTGGCGGCCGTCGAGGTTCTGGATTTAGAGATCTTCTAATTTGGACTTCGGACACGTCAAAGGTGCGTCTCTCGGGTATGATTGGACTAGACCAAGTGTTGCTCAAGATTGATCGCTTTGACGTCTTGGCACATAGTTCAACAAGGTAGAAGTGCAACGCCGCAGTTTGGAGTCGTGCCGGTCTGGATCTTTCCGGCTCAAGCTGCTTCGGCGTAGAGCTGCGTCCGCTTGGGCTGCGACGCGCGTCGCGTTTGCCCAGCTACGCAGCATGCAGTAACGGGGGACGTTTGTGATTAAGCTTGTTTTATCTGATATGGATAACACGCTGGTGCCTTTTGGCAACAGACGCGTGTCGGACTTCACGCGCAAGGCTATTCACACGCTCCTGGAAGAAACGGACATCGCGTTTGGCCCTTGTACCGGCCGAGATTACGTTGAGCTGATGCGCCTCTTCAGCCTTGACGAGGCGTGCATGCAAACGGGCGTCATGTCCACGGGCAAGCGCGTGCTGTACAAAGGCAAGACTATCTCGCTCTCCATCTTTGACCACAAAACGTTGCAGGGCGTCGCAGATGCTCTTGCTGACGAGAAGAACATGTTCTTGGTCTGCTATCCAGAGAAGACTAACCTTTTTAACCCGGCCTATGTTGTCGGTCCGCTGGACAAAGATATTCTCGCCGATTATGAGCGTAAGCTGGTGTTTGTCTCAGGCATTGTTGACCAGGTTCCAGACGACGTCGATTTTGTCGCCGCAACAATTGCTTGTCCAGGCACGGAGGAGGATATGGAGCGCTGTCGCCAGAAAGTGGCCGCAGCCTGCCCTGACGTGTACACTATGTCGGTTGTTCCGCAGTGGTTTGACGTGCTGCCTAAGGGTGTGTCCAAGCTGACTGGCTTTGAAACGCTTCTGGAAAGAACAGGTATTTCTCCAGAAGAGGTGCTTGTTTTTGGAGACGGCGAGAATGACATTGATATCCTTAGTAAAGTTCCGCACTCGGTGGCGGTGGCAAACGCAATTCCAGAGGTCAAGCAGGTAGCAAAGCATCACGTCGGTGCATCTGCAGATGACGGTGTTGCACATGCCCTGTTAGAGCTGGTACGCGCAACAAAAGCAGGGGAGACTCCCCGTTTTATGATGGAGAACTAGCATGATTAAACTCATTGCATCGGACATGGACGGTACGCTGCTGGACCAGAATTCCGAGGTTCCGCCAGAGACATTTGAGCTGATCGAAGAGCTGTACAAACGTGGCGTTCACTTTGTCGCAAGCTCCGGTCGTCGCTACGATACGCTGCGCTGGTTGTTTGAGCCAGTTGCAGACAAGATTGATTACGTGGCTTCCCTGGGCACGCAGGTCTATGTAGAGAACGAGGTCATCGACCGCGAGGTTTTCTCGTCAGCTTCTATTCGTAAGCTGTTTGAGCTGACGGCCGAATTTGACTGCATTCACCTGGTAGTTTATGACCGCACGCACACGTATTTGCTGGATGATCAGAGCTCGTTTGTACGCGAGCTGGACAAAGACCTGCCTAACGCTGAGCGCGTGTTTGATCCGCCTTCACCTGACGTTAGCATCATCAAGGCTGCTATTTGCTGCGATTCTAGGGCTCGCTCCATGGATATGGCCATGATTCTTGAGCGCGAGATGGGCGACAGGCTTTCGTTCATGCCTTCCGGCGAGACGTGGATTGACGTGGTGCCTCGTGGTGTGAACAAGGCCACAGGACTTGAGCAAATCCGCAGATACTATGGCATTTCTCGCGACCAGATTGCCGTTTTTGGCGACTCTATGAACGACTACGCCATGCTGCGTTATGCGGGCACCGCGTACGTTATGGACAACGCTCGCTACGCGCTCAAAACCATTGCTACCAAGGTCATTGCGCCTAATACCGAGCAGGGCGTTCAGAAAGAAATGCGTCGAATTCTGGAAGAGTTGTCGTAAAGAATCGGCGCCGTTTTCAAAATTGTTCAGCATGACCATTTGGCGATAATTTCATACCGTTAGTCCCGTTCCTTTCTCAGTTTGATGGACTTATTTCGAGAGTCGAAATAAGGTAGTACAGGCAGAAATGGAGAGGAGGGAACACGTATGTCAATTGTCAGCACTAAAGATATTGCATACTCCAATAAACGCGCTGTTATTCAAGCGCTGTGCGAGAAAAACGCTCTGTCTCGTGTTGAATTGGCGCGTGAATTATCTCTTTCTCCTAGTACCGTTACTACTATTGTCCAAGACTTGCTTCAGTCAAAAATGGTTGAAGAAAGCTCAGAGCGCGTAGTAACCGCTGGTAGATCAAAGACTCTTCTGCAACTTGCTCCAGAATTTGGTCTCTTGGGACTCGTCAGAGTTTCTCGCCAGAGTCAGGAACTTATACTCGTGGACATGACTCTTAACGAGCACGCCCGCGTCACGCTATCAGAAGATGCTCCTTCGGGAGAAACCCTTCTTGAGGGGATTGAAGCTGCTCTTACTGAGCTGATTGTTGATGGCGCAATTCTTAAGGGAATTGGAGTTTTGCTCGAAGGCGATGTGCTGGAATCAGAGCTTTCCGTCATGTATTCAACGGGTCATGATTCGGCAACAATTTCTCTGGTACAAGCATTAAAGAGCACCTTTAGGGTAGTGGTGAAGCAGTTTGAGCAGAGTGACTTTGCGCTTTCGCATGTTGAGAGCACGGATAACATTGAGGGCGTTTCTTCGTACTTGCATCTTTCATTTGGACCACGAGTTGTAGCTCAAGTTGTTTGCGATAACGCTCCTCTTCCAATGAAAGAGGGACTAAATGCAGATATTACTCAGCAGCTTGTTACCTCAGATGGCCTGCAGCTTGATGCATTAATGAATCTTATAAGCGCTGTTCAGAGTCTTTTTTCTGTTGATGCTGTAGTTGTATCTGTACCTGAAGAAGATGGTTCCGCCTCTTTGCTTAAGACAGATGCGCTGAATAAGGCGTTGTCTACTCCTGCGCTTTTGGTGCAAAAATTTGCTCAGTTTGAGGAATTTCCAAAACTGATCGTAACAAGAATGACTTCAAGAAACTTACTAAGGGATGCTGTTTCTGCCCTAAGATTTGCGTGTCTTTGTCCAGAAACTGTCCAGCTTTGGAAACAAGTACTTGTTTCTGGCTGGCATCCAGTAAGTTCGGCGTAGGTATTTGGTAAGACTTACGCAGGCCATGCGCTAGAAATCGCTAAGGCTTGCGTAAGAAATCAGTAGGGCGCTTGCGGGGAAGTAGTACGCTATGTGCTGCGCTGGAACAAAGGTGTTTCTCGACTTTGTCTGCTCATCAAAGTCGTCAACATGGTGCTCATGCACCTATAGAAGTACGTGTAGGTTGTTTGAAGGAGAGATAGCTGCACTTGCTATCAAACAATGTGTTCCTAAGGAGGAAACATGGTTCAGGGTATTTTGATCCTCTTGGTCTTTGTGGCTGTAGCTGCATTGATGATGACTAAGAAGATCCCAACTCTGCTTGCCCTGCCACTGATGGCCATTTTGATTTGTGTCATCGCAGGCGTTCCAATGTTTGGAAAAGATGGTGACGGAAAAGAAATTGGCTGGCTGACATCGGTATTTGAGGCTGGTACCGTTCGCATGGGCGCCGCAATCATGGCTGTTATTTTTGGTGCATGGTTGGGTCAGCTTATGAACAAAACTGGTGTTACTGAGACAATCATCAAGAAGAGTGCAGAGCTTGGTGGCGGTAAGCCCCTGGTAATCACCTTGATTATGTCTATTGCAGTGGCTGTCCTCTTCACGACACTTTCTGGCTTGGGATCCATCATCATGGTTGGCTCAATTGTTCTGCCAATTTTGATTTCTGTTGGTGTTCCCGCAGCTAGTGCAGCATGTATCTTCTTGATGTCCTTTACCACTGGTCTGGCACTCAATATTGCCAATTGGACAACCTTCGCTAAGCTCTTCAACCTAGACATTGCTCAGGTTCAGGGTTTTGAGGTTTATCTGGCTGTTGCAACTGGTATTGCAACCTTGATCATGATTGTTGTTGAGTTCAAGCGTAATGGCATTAAGTTTGCCTTTAGCGCTCCAGTTGCTGAGCAGAGCAACTCCAAGCAGCTCACCGGCGTTGCTGGTGGTCTTGCAATGCTGACTCCACTGATTCCTATTGTGCTTGTTGCTTTCTTGAAGGTTCCTGTTACCCCAGCATTTACCGTTGGTATTCTGTGGTGCCTGCTGTTCACCTCTAAGAGCTTTAGCAAGGCAATGAATCTTCTGGCAAAGACTTGCTATGACGGTGTAACCGACGCTGGTCCTGCAATTATCCTGATGGTTGGCATTGGTATCCTTTACCTTGCAGTTACCAACCCAACGGTTAAGGCAGTTCTTAACCCATTCCTGCTCGGCATCATGCCACAGAACCTTGTTGCATACATCATCTTCTTTGCGGTCCTCTCGCCATTAGCTCTGTATCGTGGACCTATGAACATGTTTGGTCTTGGTTCTGGTATCGCAGCTCTTATCATTGGCCTGAACACCTTGAATCCTCTTGCTGTCATGGGTGCATTCCTGTCTGCAGAGCGCATCCAGGCAGGTGGCGACCCAACCAACACTCAGAACGTTTGGACTGCAAACTTCTGCGAGGTTGACGTCAACACCGTTACTCGTAAGATGCTTCCTTACCTCTGGGCAGTTTCCATCGTTGGTGTAATTCTGTCTGGTGTTCTGTACTTCTAAGTTCTGACCTTGGGGCGAGAAGACCCTCTTGTTGTGGGCTTCTCGCCTCGTTTTATCTTTGCAGCTGATAGATTGCTGTAAATCGAGGAGGAAACGTGAAAGTTCGTATTGGAATCGACGTTGGCGGAACATTTACTGATGCTGTTGCCATCGACAATGATACGTACGAAATTATCGGCACGGTTAAAACACCTACCACACACACCGCTGAAGCGGGTGTCGCAGCAGGTATTGTGCAGGTGCTTCATGGTATTATGGAGCAGCACAACATTAAGCCTGAAGATGTTGTCTTTATTGCTCACGGTACTACTCAAGCAACAAATGCCCTGCTTGAGGGTGATGTTGCTCAGGTTGGTATCGTAACGCTTGGCAGCGGCCTTCAGGGAGCTAAGAGTAAAAGTGATACTAACGTTGGCGATATTGAACTTGCTGCCGGTAAATTCCTGCGTACCAAAAATGCTTTTGTAGACACATCCTCCGACGTAGAAGCTGGCATTAAGAGCGCAGTCGAGCAGCTTTTCTCGGATGGTTCAACTTCTTATGTTGCCGCCGAGGCATTTAGTGTAGACGATCCAACTAACGAGAATGCTGTTATTGCAGAGTGCTCTGATAGAGAACTTCCTGCTACAGCTACAAATGACATTTCCAAGCTTTATGGCCTAGCTATTCGTACTCGTACAGCAGTTGTTAATGCTTCCATCATGCCTAAGATGCTTGAAGCTGCAAATATGACTGACAAGAGTATTCGCGAGGCAGGCATTGAGTCACCACTTATGGTTATGCGCTGCGATGGCGGTGTTATGACTGTTGATGAGGTCCGTCATCGCCCCATCCTGACCATTCTTTCTGGTCCTGCAGCTGGTGTAGCTGGCGCTTTGATGTATGAGAAGCTTACCGACGGCCTATTCTTTGAGGTTGGTGGCACTTCTACCGATATTTCTTGCGTTAAAGACGGCAAGGTTATGGTCAAATACGCAGAAGTTGGTGGTCACAAGACGTACCTCTCGTCACTAGATGTGAGAACCGTTGGTATTGGTGGCGGTTCTATGGTGCAGATTTCTGATGGTAAGGCCGTTGACGTAGGACCTCGTTCTGCTCACATTGCTAACTTGGATTACGAGGTATACACCGACGCAGAAAAAATTGTGAATCCACGCCTGGTTGCTGTTCGTCCTATGGATGGAGATCCTGAGTACGCAGCTATTGAGTGCGATGGTGGACTTCGCGTTTGTCTGACCATGGCTGGCGCTGCAAACCTTGCAGGCTTTGTTCCTGAGGGGGATTATGCATACGGCTCTGTTGAAGCTGCTCGTGCGGCATGGGCTCCTCTTGCAGAGAATATGGGCATGAGCGTTGAAGAAGCAGCAGCTCAGGTCCTTGCTTTTGCCGCAAAGAAGAACGGTGCTGTAGCAGAACAGCTTATGAAAGACTACGGCATGGACCCTCGCACAACCGTTTATGTTGGCGGTGGCGGCGGAGCTTCTACGGTAGTGCCACACTTGGCAAAGACCATGGGTCATACGTTCCGCATTGCTAAGAATGCTCCTGTTATCTCAACTATTGGCGTTGCTCTTGCTATGGTCCGTGACATGGTTGAGCGCAGTGTTACCAACCCAACAGACGATGACATTGTCAGTGTCAGGCGTGAGGCAGAAGCTCGTGCTATTAAGATGGGTGCAGCTCCTGGAACTGTTGAGGTTACTGTTGAGGTTGATACCCAGCGCCACGTTGTCCGCGCGATTGCTGTTGGTGCCACTGAGCTGCGTAGTAAAGACGTTAATGCTACACGTCTGAGTGCAGACGAGCTTAAAAAACTTGTAGTAGAGAACCTTGGCGAGGGTGCAGAAAATGTTTCCGAGGTTGCTCACTCTTCTGAGCTCTTTGCTTACACTGCAACAACTACAGAAAAGAAGCTCTTTGGTCTTCTCACCAAGAAACGCACAGCTCTTCGTCTTATTGATTCCGAGGGTGTTATTAGACTTCAGCGTCCTAATGCTGATGTACTCCAAGAGACCATTAGTTCTTGGCGCAAGGGAGTAACAGCCCTGGTAGAGGACTTGACCGTATACAACGACGGTGGTGCTAACTTGCCAAACGTCTATGTGGCAGTTGGCAAGCGAATCATTGACTTGTCTGGAATGACTTCACTTGAGCAGATCTTGAGTCTTGCAGCAGTGGAGTTGGGCGGCTACCCATCTGACGAGCCTGTTATCATTGCCGCCACTCTTCGTTTGGGCGACTAAACTCACATGCAGAACGCAGATGACACTTTGGCGAGAAAATCGGTGAGCCTTGAAGCGGAGTCTATTTCTGACTCTGCTTCACGGTTTCCGTTCCCAACTCGTGAGCTTGCGCGTAAAGAGCTCTTGTGGGATCGCTCTGTTGCTCGTATTCCTGAAGAGGATAAAGAGCGCGTGATTGATTTAGCTTGGTCAAAAGGTGAGTCTGCTGCGCATATGGTGTTTGAAGAATCAAACGGTCAAAGTGACTTTTTTCAGATCTGCAAAGATGCAGGTTTGACTATTATCAAAAAAGATATTGATTGCGTGTATGGTAACCAGCGTTATTTCAGTGATTATGTTTCTGGTACAAAAGAAATCACGCTCTATGAGCAGTCGTGCGCGCTGTGGGCAAAACAAAATCAACTCGAGCTGCATGATGCTCAAAATCTTATTTTGATGCATGAGTTTTTTCACGTGTTGGAGACAACTCGTCTTGGATTAACCAGCAAAGAATATACCGTTCCGCTTATTACTATTGGTCCTTGTAAGCTGGGAAAAACAGGCATTCACGCACTATCTGAAATTGCTGCACATGCGTTTACCAATACTTATTACGGATTGCTGTATAACGTTTCTGACACAGGAGGAAACGATGAATCATAAAGAGATTACCTGGAACAACCTACAGATTCCTGTTGTTGGAAGTTTTGATGTAGTTATTATTGGTGGCGGCGTTTCTGGATCTGCTTGTGGAATTCGCTGCGTAAGTGAGGGCCTTTCTACACTTATTGTGGACAAGTCAAATCTGCTTGGAGGCTCTGCTACACGAGCGCTTGTGTGCCCTATGATGCCGTCATATGTGCGTCATCTGCCAGTTCTTTCTACCATCGAGCAGCAGCTCTTGGCTTCAGGTGACGCTACGCGCGACGATTACACAACCATGATCTGGTTTGCTCCTGAGCGTTTGGGAGAAGTGTATGAGCAGCTCTACACCACTAAGGGTGGACAAATCCTCTATGACACATCTCTTGTAGCTGCAGTTTTGTCTGATGCAGATGACGAGAAAACCATCACACATGTTATTCTCGCCTCAACAGAAGGTTTAATCGCAGTAGCTGCTCAAACATGGATTGACGCATCTGGCGATGCGGTTTTATCTAGAGCTGCTGGTGTTCCAGTTGCAGCCGGTGATGAGGACGGCATAAATCAGGTTTGCAGCCTGCGTTTTACTATGGGTGGAATTGATGTTGAACGCTATAGGGAGTATGTGCTCTCACTTGATGATCACTTCTCGCCATTGGTTGAAGGATATTTCTTTGAGTCCGCGATGGTTGCGGGTAAGAATTTTAAGCTGGAGCCAAAGTTCCGTGAGGGAATTGAAGCGGGCATTCTTGAAGAAGAGGACCTGCGCTATTACCAGATTTTCTCGCTTCCTGGAAAGCCAGGTTGCATGGCGCTGAATTGTCCACATATTGCAAGCATGCGTACAAACACCTCGGGAGCTGCGCGTTCTAACGCAACAGTTGAGGCACACGCTCGCATTCGCCGACTAGTTACGTTCTTGCAGCGCATGATGCCTGGATTTGAGCAAAGCTACCTTATGGAGCAGGCTTCATTGTTAGGTGTTCGTGAGAGCTGGCGTGTTGAAGGCCAGACAATGCTTACCGAGGAAGATTACGTCAACCAGGCTCGATTTGACGACGGTCTTGTTCGCGGCGATTGGTACATTGACGTTCACTCCAATAAGGGCGGACTCTTCCACAAAAACACCTACGAGCAGGGTGACTATTACGAGATTCCATTCCGTTCAATGGTCACCAAACACATCAATAACCTGGGGGTTATTGGCCGCTGTATCTCTACAACATTTTTGATGCAGGCTAGTGTTCGCATTATTCCAACGGTCACCGACATGGGAGATGCTATGGGTACGGCATGTGCTCTGGCAAAACAAACGTCAACGCCACTCGCTCAGCTAGATGGTGTGGCGGTCCGTGCTGAAGTTGAACAAATGAAACCTGTGAATTCATAATTGCTGTTTAAGAATTGTGGAAGCTGTGATAAACTTCTACAGTCACGGGCGATTGGCGCAGCGGCTAGCGCAGGTGCTTTACACGCACAAGGCCGGGAGTTCAAATCTCTCATCGCCCACCATGGAACCTCACGCGGCGCCTTTGGGTGTCGCGTTTTTTCTTATCGACTGCTCTTTTTCTTATAAGATCGTCACCTTTTTGTAAGTTAGTTCGATGGTATCAATTAGGTATGTGGCGCATTATAAAAATGCAGATAAATATAAAGACGATGTTGTTAAAGCCAATAGAGTAAGGGCAATATACTATGAATTTGTTAATAAAAATTGTAGTTGGAAATGTACGCCGTAATCTTAGCGACTTTGGAGTTTATTTTGCTGCATTGGCAACGGGTGCCTGTCTCATGTATTCATATGCAGCATCTGGAGATTATTTATTTGCCTTAGTGAATGACGAATCGGTCCGTTCACTTTTTGTTTCGGAGGCAAATTACAGCCTAGCATTTGGTATTTTGCCTTTTTTGGTGTTTTTGAATGTTACGTCATACGCAAATAAATTTTTGATTCGTCGACGTCTTCCCGAATTTGCTTTATATGAGTTTGCGGGTCTTGAAAAGAAAGATGTCATTAGCATATTGCGATATGAAACTATTCTGGTTTCAGGAAGTGCGCTTATTGGTGGAATTGTAGTAGGTATTGCTATTTCGCCGTTTGTAGAAATGATTGTAAGCTGGTCATACGCCCTACCAATAAAATTTGTTGTTGTTGCTTCTCCATTGGGTGCCATTGTGACAACAATAATATTTTTTATAACGATGCTCGTGCTCTCCCGGGGTAGTAAGCGCATTTTAAAGAAGTCTACGTTATTGCAGATGATGTCTGCAAAAAAAGAAAATGATTCATCAAAACCACTTTCAATTTTACGAGCAATCTTTGATGCATGTATAGGTGTTTTGTTGCTGGCAATTGTTTATGTTGTGTGCGCTCAGGCTCCGTTTGCCTTTATTGGTTTCATGATTCCTTTTGGTGCCTGTGCCATTTTTGGATCATTTTTTGTGTTCCGTTCAACACTTGTGTTACTTCCACGCGTTCTTAAGAAAATTCCAGGTATATGGTATCGGGGGTTAAACGCATTTTCTGTGCGTCAAGCTGAAGGTGTGGCACGCAACGCTTCCAAAGCCATGACGTGTTCAGCAGCCCTATCTTCTGTAGGTATGTGCATGTTTGTCTTTGCTGTTGTTCTTCGCACTCAAATTTTTGAGGTAATTTCTTCACAGGATATGAGTGCTTCGGATGTTTCTGGACCTTTTGGCGTTATTGTATTCACCTGTTCTTTTTATGCGGTTGTGTTACTTGTATTTTCTTCCGTCATTTTGGCAGTTCAACAGCTTTCGCTTGCTGCAGACAATAAAGAGAGGTATTACAAGCTGTATGAATTAGGGGCTTCTCGAGAAATACTTTCAAAAAGTTTGCTTACTGGCGTACTGTGTAATTTTTTGTTCCCGGGTATTTTTACCGTGATTCATGCAATTTTTGGACTTAATGTTATTCGTTTTATGAGCGTAGAAATGTTCCAAACTGCCATCGAGCCAAGCATTTGGCCTGTTGCATTACTCACACTTTTTGGTTTTGTAGTGTATTTCTTTATTACGTATATCGGAGCTAAAAAGAACGCATTATCAATGCATATTTAGTCATTACGTTAAAGGCAGTGGCAACAAATAGCAATAAATAGCAACAAAGTAATACCAACAAGAGCAACAATAAAGTGTTTCAGAGGGCGGTGTACAGACAGGTATACTAGAGTCGTTTCAAAAATAATTAACTGCTTTTCTATGCAGATGTGAAAAGGAACGCTATGAAATCTGACTCTACGCTGCAATCTAACGCTTCTTTGCAAGTTTTACGTTCGTATAACCGCGCGTGGGACCAGATGCGCCCCGTCACCCTTGAGCGTAACGTTATGAAGAACGCTGATGGATCGTGCCTGGTCACGTTTGGCGATACGCGCGTGATGTGCACCGCTACCGTCGAGGAAGGCGTTCCCGCTTGGAGACGCAGCTCTCGAGCGGGTTGGGTCACAGCAGAATACGCTATGCTACCTGCGTCGACCAACCGCCGCACCAAGCGAGAGCGCGCCAACCGCAAAGGCCGCTCCATGGAGATTGAGCGCCTAATTGGTCGCTCGCTGCGCTCTGTTGTTGACCTCAATCGCCTGGGCGAGTACACCATCACGCTGGACTGCGACGTCCTTCAGGCAGATGGCGGCACTAGAACCGCCAGCATCACGGGTGCTTGGGTGGCGCTCCACGACGCACTCTATTCACTTGTCGAGAAGGACCTCTTGCCCAGACTTCCTCTCACAGGTCAAGTAGCTGCGATTTCTATGGGCTACGTGAATGGTAAGCCACTTCTTGACCTAGATTATCCCGAGGATTCTCACGCGGACATTGATATGAATCTTGTGGGTACAGAAACTGGACAGATAATTGAAGTGCAAGGAACAGGCGAGGGTGGCCCGTTTGATCGTGAGCAACTCAATCAGTTGCTCGATCTTGGTCAGGCGGGCATCGCCCACCTCGTTGACCTGCAGAATCAAGTGACAGGATTTAGGGAGTAACTATGAGCCAAAGCGGTGCAAATCAGGGTTCCAACGCTGTGAACTTTGATCCAGATAAGACGGTGGTAGTTGCAACGGGCAACGCTCACAAACTTGTTGAGATTGAGGCTATCCTCTCTAAGGTAATGCCTGGTATAAGCTTTGTGGCGCTTGGCCAGCTGGGCGATTTTCCTGATCCAGAGGAGAACGGTCAGACGTTCCGCGATAACGCTTTGATCAAGGCAATGGCTGCGCTTGACGAGGTAGATTGCGTAGCAGCTATTGCGGACGACTCTGGCATTTGTGTTGATGCCCTGGACGGAGCTCCTGGAATTTATTCAGCTCGTTATGCTGGCGAGCATGGCAATGATGCTGCAAATAACCAGAAATTGCTGGCAGAGCTTGCTAACGTTGCTGATGAGGATCGTACTGCTCGTTTCCACTCCACCGTTGCTTTGGTATACAGAGACGGAGCTGTACTGGTGGGAGAGGGTGACTGCGAGGGAGTTATTGGCCACGAGCCAAAGGGTCAGAACGGTTTTGGTTACGACCCACTTTTCTGGCCAGAGGATACTCCAGGTAAAACTATGGCAGAGCTTGAGCCAGACGAGAAGAACGCTATCTCTCACCGTTTCCACGCTCTGCAAGATCTTTCCAAGCAGATTCTAGGCTAGACAACGGAGGCCCTGCGACAGTTTTGCGTCAGACTCGCGTCAGGTTTGCGTCAGAACCGCGACAGGTTTCGGACAGAAAGCTACCGCCGCATCGAATACGTGTCAGCTTCACGTCAGAATTGCGACAGAATAGCGACAGAAATACGCCATATAACAGGTCAAAACCGGTCAGCGAGATATTTGTTCTTCTCGCCGACCGGTTACTTTTTTGCTTGCTTCAAATGTTAAACTAAATATAACTGTGACTTCTGTCTTGGAGGAAAGCATGAGGATTGTTCGCACCCGCGATTACGAGGACATGAGCAGAAAAGCTGCAAATGTCATTTCTGCACAAATTATTTTGAAGCCAAATTGTGTTCTTGGCCTGGCAACTGGTTCAACGCCAATTGGCACCTATGCTCAACTCGCTGATTGGTGCAAGAGGGGAGACCTGGACTTTTCGCAGGTTTCTACGTATAACCTTGACGAGTACCGCGGTCTTTCTCACGACGATCCTCAGAGCTATCACTATTTCATGCGCAAAAACCTCTTTGACCTGGTAAATATTGATCTTGAGAACACTCATGTGCCCGACGGCTCTAATCCTGACGTCGAGGCAGCTTGCGCCGAGTACGATAGGCTTGTTGCTAAAGCCGGCTATCCTGACCTGCAGCTTCTTGGTATTGGCCACAATGGTCACATTGGCTTCAACGAGCCTGACGACCACTTCTCCAAGGGCACGCACTGCGTTGACCTTACCGAAAGCACCATTCAGGCAAACAGCCGCCTGTTTGAGCGCATGGAGGACGTCCCTCGCCAGGCTTACACCATGGGCACGCAGACCATTATGTTCGCGCGCAGCATCCTGATTGTGGCCAGCGGCGAGGACAAGGCCAAGGCCGTTTACGACATGTGCTACGGCAACGTTTCGCCTCAGTGCCCAGCCTCTATCCTGCAGCTTCACACCAACTGCACCGTTATTGCTGACGAGGCCGCCCTCTCGCTCTGCCCAGCCGAGTAAGATCTGGTTGATAAAAAGCTTCTTAAAGTCTCCAAAAAGCCTCGAAAAGCATCTGCCGAGAAAAAAACAAAACTCCCATTCATGTGAATGGGAGTTTTTTTCTTGCAGTTTATGATATGTAAGCGTTGTACGCGCGTGTTTAACGACGCTCCAAAAATTACTTATAATCCCTGAAGTAACGACTGAGAGCTAAAAGGGTCTGGTAATTAAGGCCAAGCACATAGTCGCCGTTATTGGTATGAACCGTGCGAAGCGTAAACTCAAGATTGTCACCAAACGTGATTTTATCGCCATCTTTTTTGCCAGCACGAGACATATCACCAGTTGAAAGTGGGAAAACTCTACCGGCTGGATTGACCGAAGTAACAAAGAATAAAAAAGGCGCGACGGCGTTTTCACCAAGGTTAATGTGCAACTGTTTGAAAATCTGACTGTTTGTTGACACATAGACTACTTCGTTTTTGTCGAGCAGCTTCTTCAGTTCAGGAAGAGTCGCTGCTACCCAAGGTAGATCATGGTGAACAAAGGGATTGTCGCTTGCGAGCGACTGCGCAATAGGCGAGCCGTACTGATAGACATAAACCATCTTGTTATAGAGCTCGTTGACGTCATTAACAGAGGTCTGAGCTGGTGCGGCTTGGTTAGCCTGGACAAGCTCGATGAGGTTCATGGAATTGAGCTGGTCAGATGAAGCGCCTTTGGACTGTGCCTCAGAAACAGTCAATCCACCAAATGCGAATGACCCTACGCCAAATACCAGGCAAAGCGCTGATAAAGCAACAAGAGCTTTAGATGATTTCTTTTTGGAAAGGAATGCGATTCCGATAGCAAGAGCAACAAAAATAAGCACGATATACCAGGTCTTACTGATGGCATATCCCAGAGTCTCAGACATTGGGCCTCCTTGTGTTTTGAAGTTAGTTACTAATTTTATCAGAGGACCCCTATTTGTCATAAATTTGTTGGGGTTCTGACGCGCTGTCGTTGCAAGTCCGATGCCAACCTGACGCAAATCTGACGCGAACCTGACACGATCTTCTCGCGAATCTGACGCGAATCAGAAAGTACGACTGATGTTGTTCCCGTGACATTTGTCGTAAAACCTTGAGATTTTATTTTCTACCTCGTATAGTGGAGTTTCGGAAATTCTGACTATTGTTTGTCGACCGGTACAAATCTCCGACACATCAACGTGTCGCATCGCAAACGTACTGATTGACTTGGAGGATTGATGGAAAACGAGATTCCACCAGTTAATCGTGTAGACGAGATTCACGAGAAGCTCAGCGCACTTCAGGGTCAAAAACTCAAGGTCAAGGCCAACATGGGTCGTTCTCGTATTGTTGAGCGCACAGGTACCCTGGTTATGGCCCATCCATCTCTTTTCATTGTTGAGGTTGGCGAGCGCCGCGGTCGCACTGCCCGTCAGTCCTACCAGTACGTTGATGTTCTGACCGGCACCGTTGAGCTTTTTGATTTTGAGACCGGTGAGCGTTTGTTTGACTTCGAGTTTGAAGAGTAGTTCAGAAGCGCCCGCATCACTTCGACTAGGCTCACACTCATGGCTGCCTCTTCGTCCAAGTTTGGACACCAAACTATCAAAATTCCTTGCAAGGTTAATCTTCACCTGGGCATTCACGCCCAGAAGGACCAGCGAGGATACCATAAAGTAGATTCACTCATGGTTCCCGTTGCGCTGTACGACACTGTTGTTGTCGATGACGCACCGGAGCTTACGGTTACGCATGAGCCGCAGCTCTGTGTGTTGCCCGAGCGCACAACAACCTGGAAGGCTGCGGTTCTTCTCGCCAATAAGCTGGGCATTTCCCCAGATGTTTCCATTGACGTACAGGTTCATATTCCCGAGAAGGCCGGTTTGGGTGGATCGTCTGCCGACGCTGCCGCGACGCTCTATCTGTTGGCTCAGCGCTGGGGTGTTGACCCGCTAGACCCGCTGGTAGTTGAGGTAGCCAAGGCTGTGGGCGCAGACGTTGCGTTCTTCTTGGATCCGCGGCCATCGCTTATGCTGGGCGCCGGAGATACGCTGGTAGAAGCCTATACGTCTACTGTTGACGCTCCGCTTGCCATTGTTTTACCAGCAGAAACAGGTGTCGTTACCAAAGAGGCATACGACCAGTTTGATGCATCGCCAATTGCACCGGAGCCCTACGAGAATCTGTCCGCGCTTTTGCGCTCCGCTGACAAGTCCGCTGCTGCCAGCGATCACGATGCAAGTAAGCAATTCATTCAGCAGGTAGCAAGCCTCCTCTTCAACAACCTTGCCCCTGCAGCAAAATCGCTAAAACCACAGGTAGCCGAGGTAGAGGAGTGGCTAAAAGCACAGTCCGGCGTTCTTGGTGCTCAGGTTTCCGGCTCAGGTAGCAGCTCTTTTGCGCTTTGCGAATCACAGGATGCCGCCAATGCTATTGCAGCCGCAGCTCAAGCAAAAGGTTGGCGAGGCTTCTCCACCACCTGCAAGTTGTAGTGGTAACATAGAGCGGCAAATGTTTGATGGATTTATCCCGTCGGACGAGGCAAAACATAACGGGTTGTGGCTCAGCTTGGTAGAGCGCTCGGTTCGGGACCGAGAGGTCGCTGGTTCAAATCCAGTCAACCCGACCATTTTTCCTGATAATCAATGAATTTCCACCGTTTTTAACGTGAAATAGGCATTTTGGCAGTCAAAGTGGTAAAAAATGCGTTTAGTTGGAATATACAAAAACGCATGTATTCTATGCAGGTCATCTACCAGCGTAAACTTTCGGTCAAATTTGATTGAAACTTTTATGAGAAAACCCAACTGGGAAAACGTAAGTGCCAAAACGCCGAACTAAAAAATTTATCTCCAACTAAACGGGTTTTTTACCCAAATCAGACCCCACTATTTGTCATATCAATTTCTTGACTAGTTTTCGCGCATATCCAAGGCTGTTTATACGTTTTTGGTTAGGCGGACACATAATCGCCTGGACCTTGTATCAACCGTTCCTTAAAAATCTACATGACAGCTCCATGAGTACACTTCCTCATTGTTTTGAGCCTCATTTTGCTATCGAATGAACATTATGAACGTTTAGGCCTATAAAAACATAAATAAATCGACACAAAATAAACACAAGTAGGCTACAATCAGACGAAGAGCACTACGTTTAAGGCAACGCGCGCACCGTCGTACCTACATGTTTGTACACACGTGTTTTGTTGAAAGGGGTTTTGTATGCCTGTTGTTGAGTTTTTTGTAAACGTGTTATCAACACCAGCCATCCTAGTTGGCCTTGTTGCCTTGCTAGGTTTGGCGCTCCAGGGAAAGCCAATTGAGGACCTCATTAAGGGTACCCTCAAGACTATCGTTGGCTTCCTTGTTCTTTCTGCAGGTGCTGGTTTCTTGCAGACCGGATCCCTCCTTGCCTTTGGCGAGATCTTCAACTTTGCCTTTGATATGCAGGGCGTTGTACCAAACAACGAGGCCGTTGTCTCCCTTGCACTGGGCGAGTTTGGTCAGGCAACTGCAATCATCATGTGCATCGGTATGATCCTTAACATTGTCCTTGCACGTTTTTCTCGCTTTAACTACATCTTCCTTACTGGCCACCACACCCTCTACATGGCAGCTATGCTCGCCATCATTCTGCACGTCGGCGGCCTTTCTGGCTGGATGCTCTACATCTCCGGCGCATGCCTGCTTGCTCTGATTATGGTTCTGTCTCCTGCATACTGCCAGCCAACTATGCGCAAGGTCACCGGCAGCGATTCCGTTGCACTTGGTCACTTTGGTGGCGCTGGTTATTGGCTTGCAGGTATGGTTGGTAAACTCTTTGCTTCTGATCGCGAGAATAGCACCGAGAATATCAAGTTCTCCAAGCGCCTCATCTTCCTGCGCGACAACACCGTTTCTATCGGCCTGACCATGATTATCATGTTCCTGGTTATCACGGGTGTTGCTGTCAGCCGCGGCCTTCTAACCCTGGTACCTGCAGGAACTACCGCTGCAGAGTTTGCTTCTAACCCTCAGTACGCTGGTCTTCAGCACCTCGGCGATCTGCTGAACATTGGCACCGAGACTACCACTAACTGGATTGTCTGGGCATTTACCCGTGGTCTTTCCTTTGCTGGTGGTGTTTACATTATTCTGTCCGGTGTTCGTCTGATCATTGGCGAGATTGTTCCTGCATTTAAGGGTATCGCTCAGAAGCTTGTCCCTGGTGCAAAGCCTGCAATCGACTGCCCAATCGCATTCACCTATGCTCCAAACGCCGTTATTATCGGCTTCCTGAGCTCTTTCGTCGGCGGCATCCTGGGCCTGCTTATCCTGGGTGTCATTAATGCGCAGCTCGCAGCTGTTGCTCTGATTCTCCCAGGCGTTGTTCCTCACTTCTTCTGCGGTGCAACCGCAGGCGTCTTTGGTAACGCAGAGGGCGGCATCAAGGGCTGCATCGCCGGCTCCTTTGTCCATGGCCTGCTCATTACCTTCCTGCCTGCACTGTGCATGCCAGTCTTCACCCTCATGGGCTTCACCTCCGCTACCTTCTCCGATGCTGACTTCTCCATCATGGCTCTGATCTTTGGTAACGTTGCTCTGAACGTCCAGGGCGCAGTTCTTACCGGCATCTGCGTTGTCTGCTTCTGCCTCCCAATTCTCTTCAACCTTGTTGCTCCTAAGAAGGTAGAGGAGAAGAAGGCCGAGTAGAAATCCGCTCACAGATTTGCAGCTGAACATCGTAGTAGCTGCAGAAAATGCGAGTAGAATTTAGATATCTAGGTCGGGCTTCGTCCGTGGATGGGGTCCGACTTTTAATTCAGAAAACCCACGTAAACCCACAGGTTACGCGTGGTGAATTGAAAGGAGTTCTTATGGCTATCCAGAAGATTCTTTGTTGTTGCGGAAGTGGACTTGGCTCCAGTCTTATGGTTGAGATGCAGATCCAGGACGTCCTGAATGAGCTGGGCGTCAGTGGTGTTGAGGTTGAGCACTCAACCGTTTCTGACGTCACCCCTGGTGCAGCTGACCTCTTCATTGTTGCTCGCGACCTCGGGGATTTTATCGCTGACATTCCAGAGGACGAGAAGATCATCCTCTCCAACATCCTTGATAAGAATGAGATGAAGGAAAAGCTTAGCGAGAAGTTCGGTCTGTAAGCACCGACTCGCACGTAGCACGTGAAAGGAAATTACATGGACGTCGACCTTAAACAGGTTGCTCGTGAGGTGCGCAAAAGCATCCTCACGCAGGTCTTTACGGCCAAATCCGGCCATCCCGGTGGCTCGCTTTCTGCAACAGAAATCCTGACATATCTCTACTTCAAGGAGATGCACGTAGACCCCACCAAGCCAAACTGCCCCTGCAGAGACCGCTTTGTGCTCTCAAAGGGACACGTTACTCCTGCACTTTACGGTGTTTTGGCTGAGCGCGGTTTCTTCCCCAAGGAGGAGCTCAAAACCTTCCGCGCGCTCAACTCACGCCTTCAGGGTCACCCAAACATGAACGATACGCCTGGCGTTGACATGAGCACCGGTTCCCTGGGTCAAGGCGTTTCTACCGCTGTTGGTATGGCGCTTGCTGGCAAGAAGTTCAACAAGGACTACCGCGTCTACGCACTCCTGGGTGACGGCGAGATTGAAGAGGGTCAGGTCTGGGAGGCTGCTATGTTTGCGGGCAACCACCAGCTTGATAACCTCACGCTTATTGTTGACAACAATAACCTGCAGCTTGACGGCTCGCTTGATCAGATCAACACACCAAACCCAATTGACGAGAAGTTCAAGGCGTTCAAATTCCACGTTATTGATGTAGCTGATGGACACGACTTTGACCAGCTTGCTGCTGCATTTGCTGAGGCTCGTACCGTTAAGGGTCAGCCAACCGTTATCATTGCCCACACCGTAAAGGGCAAGGGTGTCTCTTTCATGGAGAACCAGGTAGGCTGGCACGGCAAGGCTCCTAACCAGGAGCAGTACGAGCAGGCACTTAAAGAGCTTGAGGGAGAGGTGGCATAACATGGCAGAGGTACAGAAAATTGCCACCAGAGAGGCTTACGGAAAAGCCCTGGTAGAGCTTGGTAAAGAGCACGACGATCTTCTCGTCTTTGATGCTGACTTGGCAGAGGCAACTCGCTCCGGCAAGTACGGCGAGGAGTATCCTGAGCGCTTCGTGGACTGCGGCATTGCTGAGGCCAATATGATTGGCATGGCAGCCGGCGTTGCAGCTACGGGTCACAAGGTCTTTGCAACCTCGTTTGCAATGTTCACGTCTGGTCGCGCGTTTGAGCAGATCAGAAACTCGGTGGGCTACCCTCACCTAAACGTCAAAATTGGCGCTACGCACGGAGGTCTCTCGGTAGGAGAGGACGGCGCTACTCACCAGTGCAATGAGGATATTGCTGTTATGCGCACCATTCCTGGTATGACGGTCATTATTCCATCCGACGCTGTTGAGGCTGAGGCTGCTGTTAAGGCCGCTTACGACCATGATGGTCCTGTTTACATGCGCTTTGGCCGCCTCCCTGTTCCTGTGTTCAATACCAACCCTGACTACCACTTCGAACTTGGCAAGGGTATTGTCCTCAAGGAGGGTACTGACGTTACGCTGGTAGCTTGTGGCCTTATGGTTCCTGTGGCTCTTGAGGTTGCAGAGCAGCTAGCAACAGAGGGTGTCAACGCCGAGGTTATCAACATTCACACCATTAAGCCTCTGGATACTAAGCTGATTACCGCTTCTGCAGCAAAGACCGGCAAGGTTGTGACTATTGAGGAGCACTCCGTTATCGGCGGTCTGGGCAGTGCGGTTTGCCAGGCTCTTTCCGAGAACGCTCCTGTTCCCGTTAAGGTCATTGGCGTCCAGGACACCTATGGCGAGTCCGGACCTGCACTTCAGGTTCTTGCCAAGTACGGCTTGGATACCCCAAGCGTTCTCGCTTCCGTCAAGGACTTCTTGAAGTAGGCGCTTCGAGCTTTGGCGGATTTCCGCGCTTCGAAGCACGGCAGCGCGCCCGTCGCACGTTACCGTCGCACAAACAAAGCCCTTCTCGTCATCTGGCGAGAAGGGCTTTTGAATCACAGCGGACTTCAAGGTTTGACCATCCCCAATGATCTGCCGAACAACTGCAACTACTCCGACCTGTGTAGCGACGGAGGAACCGCAAAGGACAAGCTCTAGCTGAATTCATCTACTGAGTTGTTATCTGCTTCGTGGCTGGGGCCACGCATAAGATACGCGGCCCCAGCCACTGCGGCATAAAGTGCCCAAGCGCCTACGCAGAAGAGCAGGTTTCCCAGCCAGTCCCCAACGAAAATCTCGTGTGTGTCAGTACTGCGATAGAACGAGTTCGTGACAGCAAGTAGTAATGCTGCTGCCCCGCTTGACAAGAGTCGTATCCACAGTGCCTTCACTCGCGGTTGCGGCCATCGTTGTGGCGGGTCAACTATCAAAAGAACCAGGCCGGTGAGAAACGTTCCGTAAAGTGGAAGTACCATCAAAAGAGTGCCAGCTGCAGCGAGCCCCGTGGCGGGGATATAGAAAATCCCGAAGCAGATTCCAATCCATGTCGTGTACGTACGGATCGCATCCCTGTTCGTGAAAGTAGGCGTGGCAAATCGGGCTGAGCTCCTCATGAGCATCCGTCCTGCCATGACCGTGAAGGCAATCCAGCCGAGACCGAGAGATAGGAGCGTCTCACTCCAATGTTGAGATCCATACTGGGTGGAAGCAACTGCATCAAAAGCGACTAACGCGATGGCCGCAACCCCTGTACCCAATACGCGGATCAGTAATGCTCGACAGAGCGGCGTCTCCCATGTTGATGGCCTATCAATGATAAAAAATAGCAGTCCTGCTAGAGGGGCAAGCCACAATGGGGTGCTCACCGGGGCGACTCCACCGATGAAGAGCAGGGAACCGGGCACTATCGCAAAGCCGAGGATGAGCCCTACCCAATACACGTAGGTCCGAACGAATAGTTTTAAAGACTCAACCATTTACACCCCCCATGGACTTCAGCACCGAAACTATAACGATTCTACGGCAGGGAGGCGACTCATGGCCAGACACACTTCAAAACCCGCCTGAAATGTTCAAAGAATCTGTATTTGAGCCACCGATTCTTTTGCAAAATCAGGCAAATCCACAGATTCTTTGATGCTTTTAGGCAAAATTTACAGATTCTTTGCAGAAATCAGGCGCACGCTAGGCACCCGTTAGGCCCCCCGCCTCGCGCCGAGCCTGCCGCCCGCAGCCTGGCGAGAAACCCCGTCCACTAGCAGCGCTTATGCACAAGAAACCCGGCATCCACACGAAATGGATGCCGGGTAGAAAGCACTTGCAACCTGCCCGCGCTCGGACCCTTACTTGTACTCGTAGAAGCCCTTACCAGCGGCAACGCCGGTCTCGCCCTTGTCAATCTTCTCTTTCAGCGAGGCAACAATACGACCCTGTACGGACTCAGGATCCTTTGCTGCAGGATTCATCAGAGCAACGTTGTATGCGGTGACCAGGCCAATGATGTCCAGAATCTGGAACGGACCCTTTGGCGAGCCGGTGCCAATGCGCCAAGCCCTGTCGATGTCCTCGACGTCGCCGACGCCGTTAGCCCAGAGCTGCTCAGCGGAGACCAGAAGAGGTACCAGCATAGAGTTCAGCAGGTAGCCAGGCTGCTCCTTCAAGACCTTGACTGGAATCATGCGGATGCTTGCCGCAAAAGCGACGACCATGTCAAAGTTCTCCTGAGCGGTACCTGCGTGACCCATGACCTCGCCAATTGGGTTGCGCCAAATCTCGTTAGCAAAGTGGAGAGCCAGGTACTTCTCGGGGCGACCAGTAGCTGCAGCAAACATGCTTGGAATCATGGTTGAGCTGTTAGTTGCAACAATAGTCTTCTCGGGCAGGTGCTTGGCCAGCTCAGTGTAGAACTCAATCTTCTGCTCTGGATTCTCAGCGACGGACTCGATAACAAAGTCAGCGTCACCAAAAGCCTCGTCCCAATCGGAAGTGAGCTTGAGGTTGCTGTATGCGCGCTCTACCTGCTCCTTAAGCTGGTCGAGCTTTTCTGGAGTAATCTCGTCCTGAGCAATAAGGCCGTAAGCGTACGCCTTAGGATCGCTCTTCATAGCCTCGAGGGTGTTCAGATACACCTCTCTGAGGTGCTCAATCTTTGGACGAGCGCGCTCAATTGAAGCCTCAGACCTCAGCCAAATAGTGGTCTCGTAGCCGCGATAAGCGGTCTGGAATGCAATCTGGCTGCCCAAAACGCCGCCGCCAGCAACTACAACTTTCTTAACCTGCGAAATGTCCATAGGACGTTCCTTTCTACAAGCGTGGCGAGAAGTGCCGCGCAAATTATCTACCGTCCCTATACCCCAGAAACTCTCCGTCAAACATTCGTTCGGAAAATTTCCAACTTTCATTTAAATTCTTCAAATCACCCCTTGGCGAGAAACCACATCTATCCTGCACCGTTCTTGGGTAGAATAGAGGCGTACAAAGCAGTTGGTTTTAGCGCAGCTCAGCGGCTGTCTTCAACACAGCCGTCCGGCCGAGCTCCAACAAAACCATCGGCTGCAACCCAATAAAACACCAGGTACAACGCCTGGAAAGAATAGAGGCATCATGATCGACGGAACATACAAGATTCAAATGGACTCTCCCGTTGGAGCCAAAGAGGGTATCGCTGTCCTTATCACTTCTGGCGAGAAACTCACTGGTTCGCTGACTGCTATGGGTGTTCAGATTGATATTGAGAACGGCAAGGTTACCGACAACTCGTTTACCTTTGGCGGCAAGCTTGAGTCTTTTGTGGGCCCCGTTATTTTTGCTGTTGGTGGCTCCGTTGATGGCGATACCATTCAAGGCATTGCCCACATTGCTAACCGAGACTTTGTGTTTACAGGCACGAGGGAGTAGTAGAAACTTAATTAAAAATCTATTTAGGTTTTTCTATATAACGAGTGTAGAGGATTGTTGTTACCATCAATCCATTTTGTCCAAATGTTTTTTGGCTGTTTCTGAGCGCGAATACTACAGCTACATTTGGACTTGGACATTCAATTAATGAGTTAAGATTTTTGATTTGAGTGTTAATACTACTAATACTGACCCATCAAAAAGCCTAGAAATTGCATCTACAGCATTTTTTCTTCAAGCAGCTGCACCTGGAATTCCTTCACAAATTTATTAGTAGTGAGATTTGGATGAAAAGATAAGCCATCAAAGCGAAAGTATGATGTATATGATCTCTTCCAAAGTTGTTAAATACTATCTCATGAGTTGTGTGTATAAGAAGAGCAGCTAGCCAAAAGCTAGATTTCTACTGCATACAGCAGAAATTAGCGTTTTTGCAAATGTGTTACTGATAGAATGTAATCACATTTGAATTAAATTAAGAGAAAGATACACGAGTTTAAGTATTTGGAGCTTATGAGTGGTGGTGATGTTGAGACTGAGCTACTGGAAAAGCTTGCTGTCGGTGACAAGATTATCATTAGAACATGCATGCCAAGAAGCTTCAAGGGAGCGTGAAAAAACCTCAAATTTACGTTACATCAGTTTCAGTAATTCTATAAACATATGCATTATCGAAGCGCTCACGAAGAAAGGGTAGTATCAGTGGTGCTAGATGAACTACATACTGCTGACTCTGGTTTTATCGAGAGCTTTGACTCGCGCTATCCGACGCGAACGCTCGAGACGCTGTTGAAGGATCGTACCACCGGTCGAAACATCATCTGGGCGGATAGCGAGTACGAGGCCCTTGGTGAGGGGTACATGGGCGACGATGAGATAACCGTTGAAAAGATTACCGGCCTGGCATCTGGCGTCATCAAGCCCCGTATCGCAAAGGAGCAGGAGCACCAGTCTCAGCGCACCAGGACACGTGCCGAGGTCTTTACTCCCTCCTGGCTTTGCAACCAGATGAACAACGATATTGACAACGTTTGGTTTGGCAGGCGGGATGTTTTTAACGCCGAAGGTGATCAATCGTGGGACACGAACAAGGTGTCCGTGGTATTTCCTAAGAAGAAGGGACATGGCTGGCACGCCTATGTCATGAGTCCAAGGTTTGAGATAACCTGCGGTGAAGCTCCCTTTGTGTGCTCGCGCTACGACACCGTTACAGGAGAGGTCCTCCCCGTGACAGAGCGCATCGGCTTCCTCGACCGGAAGCTCCGCGTCGTGAGCGAGAAGACCAGATCTCGCAAGGAATGGGTGCGCTGGGCGCTTGCCGCCCTCAAGGCCTCCTACGGCTTCGAGTATCAGGGTGACAACCTGCTCCTCGCACGCATCAACGTGTTTGAGACGTTCTGCGAGCATCTACGCGAGCGCTGGGGTGCGGGCATAACAGATGAGGAGCTGGACCAGGCCGCGTGGATAGTATCGTGGAACTTCTGGCAGATGAACGGCTTCACCGACGCTGTACCCACCAATAAGATGGGCGCTGAGGTGGAGTCAGTGCTCTTCGGATACGAGGAGCCCGTGCCGGAGCCTCTGCAACCCACGCTATTCGACCTCCTGGATGAACCGCCCCTCGACGATGCGGTAGAAGAAGAAAAGAAAGAAGAGCCCGGCGAAACGGTGCCTCTCTGCGTCATATACGACTGGCAGGAAAACGAACCGGTCGAGTTTCAAGCGATGAAAGGCAAGGCACGTCCTATGACTAAGAAATTCTATGCGGTGATTGGTAACCCTCCATACCAGCAAGAGACAGAAGGCAGCAGCCATACAGCACTTCCAATTTATAATCACTTCATGGATGAAGCGTTCAAGATAGGAAAGAAAGTTGAGTTGATAACACCAGCACGTTTCCTATTTAATGCTGGTAGAACGCCAAAAGATTTTAACCAGCGTATGTTAAATGACTCACATCTAAAAGTTGAAAAGTACTTTTCAAATGGATCTGAAGTCTTTCCAGGACAAGAAATTAAAGGTGGCGTAGCAATCACTTATCGGGACAGCGATGTAAATTTCGGCTCCATCGAGATTTTTGTTCCATTTACCGAGATGAAAGCTGTCTTGGGCAAGGTTGAACCATTTCTTAGAAGCGATGGAACACTAACTTCAATCGCATTCGTGGCAAATAAATTTAATTTGGATAAAGTTTCAGAGGATTATCCCGAAATGTCCGATAGAGAACGCCGTATGTCGAGCAACGTCTTGAAGTACGATATCTTTTCTATAAGTCCAAATACAGAAGATAATGTTGCAATATTGGGACTCGAGAGATCAAAACGTGTGTATAAGTACATTTCACGTAAATATATCGATGAGACCGACAGTAATCTGAATGGTTATAAAGTGGTCCTACCAAAGGCGATTGGTTCAGGTACATTCGGTGAGACGTTAAGTACGCTGGAACTCGAGAAGCCGAATCAGGGATATACACATACCTTTATGAGTCTTGGCAATTTTGAGTTCTATGAAGAAGGAGAGGCTTTACTCAAATATCTAAAAACCAAGTTCGCGCGTGCGATGCTAGGTTTATTGAAAGTAACCCAAGATAATACGTTGGACAAGTGGTTAAAAGTTCCACTTCAGAACTTTACCTCCGCCTCAGATATCGACTGGTCAAAGTCAATTTCTGAGATTGACCAACAGCTCTATGCGAAGTACGGACTAAGTCAAGAAGAAATTGACTTTATTGAATCTCATGTGAAGGAGATGAATTAGTCATGTCCTTCACCGATATCAGTAAGCTCGTAAATACATCGCATCCGGCGCTACCTCAGATTTATGCTTATACGACGCCCGAAATTTCCCGCCATGATGGTTGGACCAAAATCGGCTATACGGAGCAAAACGTTGATACACGCCTTAAGCAGCAGATGCATACCGCAGACGTGGAATACAAGCTTGAATGGCATGGCAATGCTACTTATGAGGATACAGGGGAGACTTTTCACGATACCGACTTTCACGGTTACCTCCGCAAACTTGACGTTGTGAGCAAGCCAGGAACCGAGTGGTTTGAAATAGAGCCCTCTTCTGCTCATCAGCGCTTTTACGAGTTTCGTGAAAATCATGGAATTGTGGGTGCACCTACACCTGTTGAGTATCGACTGCGCGATGAGCAGGAGAGGGCTTCGGAAAAGACGGTCGATTATGCACGCCTACATGAACGTGGTGAGTTTCTTTGGAACGCTAAGCCTCGCTTCGGAAAGACTCTTACTTCGTACGACTTTTGTAAGCGTATTGGGGCACAAAAGATCCTTATCGTTACCAATCGCCCTGCTATCGCCAACTCTTGGTACGACGACTATGTTAAGTTCGTCGGATTTGAGTCGGGATTAGCATTTATCAGCTCTGTAAGCGCGCTTCAAGACAAACCGTATTGTCTTACTCGCGAACAGTATCGAGAAGGGCTCAATAACGGTGTCCCTAAGGGCTTTATTGAATTCGTGAGTCTACAAGATCTCAAGGGCGCTATTGATTTCGGTGGAAAATATGACAAGCTCGCCCATGTAGCAGAACTTGAGTGGGATGTTCTTATTATTGATGAGGCTCACGAGGGCGTAGATACCTTCAAGACTGATGTGGCGTTTGATCATATAAAGCGTAAGTTCACCTTGCACCTCTCAGGTACGCCCTTTAAGGCGATTGCTAACGAGAAGTTCTCTGAGAATGCTATCTTTAACTGGACTTACGCCGATGAACAGAAGGCAAAGAAAGATTGGAACAACCCGGAACTTCCAAATCCCTATGCGGACCTGCCGCGCCTCAACATGTTCACCTACCAGATGTCCGACATCGTGGCAGATGAGGTCAGCCGCGGCATAGACATCGACGGCGAGACCGTGGAGTATGCCTTTGACCTCAACGAGTTTTTCGCCACCAACGAGAACGGCTACTTCCTGCACAACGACGACGTGGACCGCTTCCTGGACGCGCTCACCACGCAGAAGAAGTTCCCGTTCTCCACGCCCGAGCTCAGGGACGAGCTGCGCCACACCTTCTGGATGCTCAACCGCGTGGACTCTGCCAAGGCGCTCGCGAAGAAGCTTAAGGCTCATCCCGTGTTCACGGACTACGAGATCGTGCTCGCCGCCGGCGACGGCAAGCTGGACGACGATGAGGCGAGCGCGCAGGCCTTCGACAAGGTGCGCAAGGCCATAGCCGAGCACGACCGCACCATCACGCTCTCGGTGGGTCAACTTACTACCGGCGTCACCGTTCCTGAGTGGACAGCAGTACTCATGCTCTCCAACATGAAGAGCCCATCGCTCTACATGCAGGCGGCCTTCCGTGCGCAGAACCCGTGCCTGTTCAACAGGGATGGGAAGTTCCTGCGCAAGGAGAACGCCTACGTCTTCGACTTCGACCCCGCCCGCACACTCACCATTTTCGAGGAGTTCGCGAACGACCTCTACACCGATACCGCCTCGGGCGGCGGCACTGCAGACGACCGCAAGCAGCGTGTGCGGACGCTGCTCAACTTCTTCCCGGTCATCGGCGAGGACGAGAACGGCGAGATGATGGAGCTCGACGCCGAGCGCGTGCTTTCCATCCCTCGTAGGATCCGCTCGCGCGAGGTGGTGCGCCGCGGATTCATGAGCGACTTCCTCTTCCAGAACATCGGCAACGTCTTCCGTGCGCCCGCCGAGGTGCTCGAGGTGCTTCAGAAGTTCGAGCCCTTCAAGGCTCCCAGCAAAGAGCTCGGCGTGCGCGAGGACACGGCTGACGAGCTCGACCTTGACGAGAACGGCGAGGTGGACATCCCGCAGGACCAGGTGATTGGCCTTGCAGAGGGAATGTTCGGCGAGAAGGTCTACGGTTCCATCGCGGACGAGCTCGACGACGCCATCAACTCCATAACCGTCGACGAGGACGGCGACCCCGACGACGTGTTCCTCAACAACCTGCAGTCGATCTTCTCGGACAGCATTGCCAAGCCCCTCGTGGAGGTGGCGAACGAGAGGTACGGCGACGAGTTCCGCGCTTCGCAGCAGAAGAAGGTGGAGCGACGCATCAAGGCGGACGTTGACATCAAGCTCAACCGCGAGGTGGGCAACTTCACCATCGAGAGAAACCGCATCGAGAAGGACCGCGCAAGCCAGCTCGACCTCGCACAGACGCAGGAGGAGGCTGACGAGATCAACCGCGCACATGACGAGAAGATCGAGAACGCACGCCAGAGCCTTGTGGAGAGCCTCAAGGACTCCCGCGACGAGCTGGTAAAGAGCGCCGGCGAGACCGTAGTTCGCGAGGTGGAGACCGCTAAGAGAGAGAACAAAAAGCAGAGCATTGAGGGTAGCATTCGTGATCACCTACGTGGTTTCTCTCGTACAATCCCATCGTTCCTTATGGCTTACGGCGACGAAGATACGACGCTCGCGCATTTCGATCGGATTATCCCAGCAGATGTATTCCTTGAGGTCACGAGTGTGACCGTGGAACAGTTCTGCTTGCTGCGCGACGGCGGAGATGTTACCGACCCCGAGAGCGGAGAAACAGTTCACTTTGAGGGACAGCTTTTTGATCCCGTGGTTTTTGATGACTCAGTGCATGAGTTTATCAATCTGCGTGGAAAGCTTGCCAACTACTTTGATGACAACCAGGACGAGGATATCTTCGACTACGTACCGCCGCAGAAGACCAATCAGATCTTCACGCCCAGGAACGTGGTCATGAGGATGGTTGACCTGTTCGAGCAGGAGAACCCAGGCTGCTTCGATAATCCGGGCCACACCTTCGCAGACCTCTACATGAAGAGCGGCCTCTACATTACCGAAGTCATTAAGCGCCTGTTCAACAGCGAGAAGATGCGTGAGCTCTTCCCGGACAACCGAACCAGGCTCGACCACATCCTCGAGGAGCAGGTCTTCGGCATCGCGCCGACCGAGATCATCTACAAGATAGCGACGAACTACATCTTGGGTGCGAACGGCGAGGTAGGCGGCGACTGCGACACGAACTTCGTGAAGGCCGATTCCGCCGAGCTCGCCAAGCAGGGAAAGCTGGCCGAGTTCGTCGAGCAAACGTTTGGAGAAAAACTTTAGTTTTCTTCTTAGCAATACACAGCATGAATAGACTGATTGGATTACTACTGCTGGGGGACTACTAAAGAGCTAGCAAAACAGAAGGATAGACGCCTATGGACGGACACAAACAGTATCTTACGGACCTCATTGAGGGTAAGCTCACACGATTTGTCATCCCTGTATATCAGCGAAATTACGACTGGAAACCAGAGCAGTGCAAGAGACTTTTCGACGATCTTGTTGAGGTGTCAAAGACGGGGCGCAAAGAGCACTTCTTCGGAAGCATCGTCTCGCAAACGCCGCGCGGGGAGCGTATTGTTATTGATGGACAGCAGCGAATAACCACTGTATTTCTGCTCCTGGCTGCTATTAGAGATCAATTAACCGCAGGCGTTGTGACCTCAGAGGAAGAAGATCTCGCCGAAGATATTGATGATTACTACCTCATAGACAGAAAGCACAAGAAGGAACAGAAACTCCGACTTAAGCTGGTCAAAAGCGATAGCGAGGCATTTGCGGCCGTCCTTAATCAGAATAAGGACGCCTATGTTCAGAGTTCGAATGTCACTCAGAACTTCTTCTACTTCCTAGAGCGTCTTACGTATATGGATATTAGTATCGACGAGCTTTACGAGGCCATCAAATCTCTGTGCGTTATTGATATCACGCTTGACCCGGGTGATGATGCACAACTCATCTTCGAGAGCCTGAACTCAACCGGCCTCGACCTCTCCGAGGCAGACAAAATTCGCAACTTCGTGCTCATGAACCTCGACCAAGAGCGCCAGGAGGCCTATTACGAGAACTACTGGAACATGATCGAGCGAAACACCGACTACAAAGTAAGCGACTACATTCGCTTCTACCTGGCGGCACGAGAAGCGAAGACGCCGGCGATCAAGAAGGTTTACCCGTCCTTCCGTATCTATGCAGCGAAGCATTTTCACGATTTTGAAGCTGGTGGCCTGGGTATCGACGCCAAGAGTTTGCTCGAAGAGCTTTTGCGTTACTCGAAGTACTATCGTCTCTGCAATCATCCCGATACGGGTGTTAAAGAGATTGATTCAGCGCTCAGGGTGATTCACCTATTCGATGCGAGTGTCACGCATCCCTATCTGCTCAATTTGCTCGACTACAGAGCATCCGGGAACATAGATGATGCGGCAGTGGCAACGGTTCTCTGGTGCATCGACTCGTACCTTTTCCGCAGATGGGTATGCAGCGTGCCTACAAACGCCCTGAACAAGATATTCGAGACGTTACACGGGGATGCTCTCAAGGGCGTTAAAGATGGCGCATCTTATCCGGAAGTCGTGAAATACCTCTTAACACACAAGGGAGGAACAGGACGATTCCCGGACGATAACGATTTTCTCTACGCATTGGATACCCGCGATTTCTACCGTATTCAGAACCGCAAGTACTACCTGTACGACCGGCTTGAGAACGGCACCAGCGAAGAGCGTATCGAAGTTGTCTCCGGCCTTGAAAGAGGTGACTTCTCAGTCGAGCACGTGATGCCGCAGACCCTCAATGCCGACTGGAAGAAAAGCCTTGGAGACGACTGGGAGCGCATTCATGAGGAATGGTGTCATAAGATGGCGAATCTTACGCTCACGGCCTACAACTCCGACTACAGCAACCGTCCATTCAAGATAAAACGCGATATGAAGGACGGCTTCAAAGATAGCGGTTTCCGCATGAATCAGTGGATTGGCCAACAGCCTACCTGGGGTGAAGGTCAGATAAAAGAACGCGAGAAAATGCTTGAAGAGCAGTTCCTCGCAATGTGGCCATATCCTACGACGAGCTATGAGCCAAAAAAGACGCTTCCCGAGCTCGCAGAATTGGATTCAGATATTGAGTTCACAGGCAGGCAAATCGCAGCATTCAGGTTCATCGGAGATCGGTATGCAACATCGCAGTGGAGTGAGATGGAAGTAAAAGTCTTGAAGCTGCTCTGTGAGTTAGAGCCTGCGAAAATTCATTCGCTTGTAAGCAGCAATAGCTATCCAGGTACTTCCTTCCGCAGCGATGAAGCGCAGGGATTTTCACAAATCACTAGTGGTGTATACGTGAAGATTAGCTCAAGCACTTCGTCAAAGATAGACCTACTCAAACGTGTTTTTGAAGTTTGCGAGATGGATGCCAGTGAGCTTGTTTTTGAGATGTCGGTGGACGCTGAGCAAAATTGATGTTGTTGCCCGCTATCCAAACGGTTGATTTGGAGGAAGAATGAAAAAAATTGATTTGCATATTCATACAGTACAAACACCTTCTGATCCAAATGGCTTTACTTTTGATCTAGAGGTATTAAAGGATTACATCATATCGTCCAAGCTCGATGCAATTGCAATCACTAACCATAACGCGTTCTATAAAGATGATTGGGAAACAATTAGTGAGGCAGTTGAGGTTCCGGTGTTCCCTGGAGCTGAGCTTAACATCACAACGACAGCAGGGTTTGGCCACGTGCTTTTAATTGCTAATCAAAATGATATTGAAGATTTTGTTTCAGGCATGAAAGTTTTTGCGAATGAGTGTCCGGGTGAAAAAGATAGTGTTGAATGGGAAAAGGTCATTAAGATATTCCCAAAACTGAAGAACTGGCTTGTGATTCCGCACTACAATAAGAAAAAGAGAGTTGACACTCCTACTCTCAAAAAAATAGAAGAACTAACTGGCTGCGATGCTCTTGAAGTGTCAAATGCAAAGAAATGGATTGTAGAGTCAGGTTCTCAAAGTATATTTCCTAACGCTAAATCAATCGTGACTTTTAGCGATTGTAGACCTGGTCTGCGAATGTCTGATGATAATCCGCCTGACGATACCATGCGGTATGCATACGGCTTTACTTACATCCAGTGTGACGAAATGACCGTTCCGGCCATAAAGCTTGCATTGGCAACACCGAGAAACGTTTCTGTTTTCGCTGATAACAGGGAATTTGAAATACTCCCAGAATCTTTGCCTGTCTCAAAGCGAATGAACGTTCTCTTGGGAGAAAGGTCATCCGGAAAGACCTATACTTTGAAGAGAATACGGGATGCATTTGATGACTCTGATGTTCTCTATATCGAGCAATTTGAAATTACCAATGAGGCTAAAGAGGATAGATTTAATGAGGCTGTTGCTGCTGAAGATGCAAATTTCTTTATCGCATACTTCAAGAGACTTCAGTCCGCAATGAATGATTATTTCGACATTGATGTAATGTCTTTGAAGAGCGACGTGCGCTCATACTGCACCGCAGTTGTTACATACGCTAATTCCCCTAGCGATGAATATTCTAGTCGTCCAATTTATCAGGCAAGAGAGTATGACTTGAGTCAGAGTGAAGCTGAATCTAAGGAAGATGCTGAGCTTAGGAGGGCTTCTCTGGTACTTTCAAACAATACATTAAGACGTTCAGTTATCGAAGAATATCTGGACATCTCGAAGTTGCAGGCTTTGAGTAAGCAGCTGCGCGCATTAATGTATGCATCACATGTTGATAGATGGCAGAGAAAAAAATGCGATGAGATGGTCGCTGTCATTAAACAAGAGCTTAGCAAGCAGTCGTCACGGAAGCCCTTGCCCTCCACCGCGTCTCTCAAAGACTATTTTAAATATTGCTATCGGCAATATCGTTTATCTCAAGTTCTTGATATGCTCAGCAAGTCAAAAGAGTTGGAATCGGAAGAGGAATATAAGTATCTCAGGAAACGCACCAGAAGAATGTGTACAGGTGTGAATGACGCGAAGTCTGCCTATAAAAAGATAAATAGAGCTTCCGTTCCTCGAGACATAGCTGTAAGCAGTCTTTTTCGCACGGACATAACATCTGAAGAGCGTTTGCAAGCGCTTCGAGAATTTAACCCAGATATACGCCGCGATTCGTGTAGTTTGCTGTTTCTTATAGAGTCACGCATTGTGCTCAACAATAGTAGTAACGCCTCATTGTCTGGCGGGCAAAGAGCTGAGTATCTGTTGATACACAAAATTGCGAATTCTGTCGGTAAGGACGTAATACTAATAGATGAGCCAGAATCATCTTTTGATAATCCGTTTCTTAACAGTGAGGTAACTAGACTATTAAATGACATTGCAGAACGCTCGACAGTCTTTCTCGTAACGCATAATAATACTCTGGGAGTTTCATTAAAGCCGGACTGTGTTATATATACGGAGAAGGATTCTGAAAATAAATATCATATCTATTCCGGTTCACTTACCGCCCATAATCTTACTGATATTTACGGGAATCAGTGTGACCGCGCGGATATTTTACTGAGTACAATGGAAGCTGGAAAAGAAGCATATCTTGATAGGAGATCTTACTATGGAATTGCTTAAGATTGATGACGGCGGCGATGCATTTTTCAATAAAGACAACGAGTGGGCGTCTGTTCGAGACATAGAGCAGGATGACCTTCTTGCTCTAATTAAAGCTGTAGCTGAAAACAGTACTGTGATACTTGATGAATGCACATCAGACCGTGACATAAAAAATCCGATAGAGAAAACCATTTATCAAGAGATCTATAAACAGCTCAAAGACCTCGATGAACAACGCGAGGTGTATACATTAGAGATTGACAAAGAATTTGATGATCTAGAGCAAGAATATAAGATTGCTACCAATTGATTAGTCTCTAATATTCTTCCTTTATGAGATGACTTTATCCTGAACCTGAAGGGTTAGTTGGTTGTTTTGGAGTCCATCTTCTGCCATCAGAATATTCTTTTAGTGACAAGTTGATAAGTTTTACTCAGTTACTTTATTAACTATTTTAAGAAGAGGTTGGTTTAAGTAAGGAGGTTATCAATGTTATAGAAATGCGGTAATGGTATAGGTTAATTGGCTCTTTTCAAGCTATAAGGCTGTCTAATATTGTTTGTTTATAAAAGTGATGTAAGAGAAGTATTTCAGTATTTTAAAAATAGTGCAATTATTTCCTAAGTGCGGTCACTTTAAATAAATCAAAGGAAATAATTGCACCGTTTCTTAAAATTCTTTTCCTTACTCTCGATTTACTACTTTAGCTATCATAAACTCTATCAACACCACAAGTATATTAAGTCAGGGTTTGGATTGTTCGATTCTCTCGCATATCTACTCTATAAGAACTTATCTGTAGTATTGGAGATATCATGATTAACATTGATCAAGTAAACTCCGTTGCACTAGCAATGAGCGATACACCCGAATACAGTAATAAAATCTCTCTAGCAGAGCTTGAATCGTTGCCAAAAGCATTCTCTGGCCAGATTGAACTTCATTTCAATCATCGTGACATTCTCTCCAAGTTTATTGAGGACGAAAAAGATTTAACTAAGCTGCTTGATGCAAGCTGGAAGGCAGCACGTACATATTCAACAATTCGCTTTTACGAGGACAAATACATTTTCCCAATTGCGCTTATGCGTGATGACGGAGAGACCCCTCTCGAGATTTCTATCAAGCACATCGAAAAGGCTAATGGATCTGAAATAGAGTGGTGTGTTGTCTATGTAAACACCTATACTAAGTCCATAAACACCTCTCCAACAAAAGAAATTGAAAAGTTTGCATGGATGGGCGAGTGGAACGATTTTTTAAGTGAGCTGGCAAGCATTGCGCTCCCAGAAAACTGGAAATACCACAACACTATGGGTGACTCTTACGAATTCGGCTTGCTAAAAAATTACATCTGTAATACCTTCTTCCGCCTCAAGAAAGAGAATAAGATTTACTTCGCAACAGATAAATCGTTTGCGGTGTTTAACAGCGGTTTGGTAGACAATCGTTATGATGATATTTACGTGTGTTTTGAGCCATCTAGTGGAAAAAGTGAGTGGAGATTCTGTGGCTTTGCAGCTGCAAACAACCGCGCTTTGAAGAAGAGAATCATAAGACAATTTAACACTTTGCCACCAACGGCTCAGTACTTTGAGAAAATTGAGGACTTATTGTTTGACTCATCAAAAGAGCTTTACGTGGACTGTGAGCATATTTTGATTGATAACATTGACCGTCTTCCTCTGACTTTCCTGGTAAATGAACTTAGAGATAACGAAGAAGCAATGGACTTGCTCCGTCAAATTGAACACGCAGATGGTAATAAGAGAGAAGAGACTTATGATGAGCTTTCTGAGCTAATTGAGACCGATTCTCGTACCTTTAGAACGCTTAGAAATCGTCTGGAAGATGCAGTGTATATTGCTAAGCGTCGAGTCAAGTGGAATTTTAGAACTGCAGTTCCTTCATATTATCCACGCCAAGATACTATGAGCCTACTACTACCTCTCTGCTTAATTGATGAACATGATGCTGATGCTGCCCTTGTAGTTGAGATTCAAGACTCTGGAAAGTACATTGGTCAGACAGTTCTCACCATGGCCCAGGCATATGTAAATGCTCGACTTATCTGTCGCCCAGATAGCGACTGGCTGCGCTCAGAATAAACGTAAGTTGATAAGGTTTTTGTATAGATGGCGTTTCCACCCACCGATAAAACAACACCGTTCATGTGAACCCCATCTGTTTGAACAGGTGGGGTTTCTCGTCAGACGTATAGTCAAAGTGGTGTGGTTTGGACGTGCGGCACCATTGGACAAGCGTTGCTATTGGGCGCGCACGGTCTTTTGACCTGCAGCGCCATTGGACGCGCAAGGACCTTTGACCGCAGCTTCATTGAACGCGCAGCGTCGGCAGAATCGGGGCGAGAAATGCAAAAGTTACAGAAACGTTTTACGACGGCCTTGAGTGTGTTCATGACGTTGGTGCTCTCGTTCTCGCTGGTAGGGTGCAACGTGTTTCCGTTCCTGCAGAACAACCCTGCCCAGCAGGCAACACAGCCGTCAATCACAACGGGGGAAATCGAGGCAATTTACGAGCCCAAGTTTGGCGGCAGCTACCTGGATATCTCTATCGACGAGTTCAATAACCTGGGCTTTGAGTACGGAGACAGCGTGGATGTAACGTTTAGCAACGGATACAAGCTCTCCGATATTCCGTACTACAACGGCTATTACACCAAAACCAACGAGCCCCTGGTTGTTGCATATCCGGGCTACCCTTACGTCTATGTGTGCGTAAATAATGGCGAGCCTCTGTGGGAAATCGCTGGTCTTAAGCATGGAGATATGGCTACGGTGACGCTCCACGAGAAGCAGAAGTACGCAACGGTTCAGAAGGCCCTGGATGCAACGTACACCAATAATCGCTCCGACTACGCAAGTGATGAGGTCTTTGCCAACTTCCGTCCCATGAAGGGTGGAAATCTTGCCGAGGGCGTGATGTATCGCTCGGCGTCACCTATTGATAACCAGAACAATCGCGCACCTTACGCGGCAGATCTTGCGCAGAGGTGTGGCGTGCAGTTTATCTTGGACCTCGCGGACACCAACGAAGAGATTCAGGGCTATTACCAGAATGCGGACTACGACATTACGTGGCACCAGAGCTTGTACGACGCAGGAAATGTTGCGGCTCTTAACCTCAACGCCAATTATCGGGGCGGCCAATATGCTTATCGCCTGGTCGCGGGTCTGCGCGAGATAATTCTGCATAAGGGGCCCTATCTTATTCACTGCACCGAGGGTAAGGATCGTACGGGCTTTGTCTGCGCTCTTCTCGAGGCACTTTGCGGCGCATCCTACGACGAAATGCGCGACGACTACATGATTACCTACAACAACTATTACGGCATTAACGAGAAGGACGATAAGGCTCGTTACGACGCTGTTGTTGACGTGAAGTTCGACGACATCGCTCGCTGCATTGCTGGGGTGCCTACGTACGGCTCTCTCGACGGCGCAGATTACGCAGCTGGAGCTCGCAAGTATCTGACTGACGTAGGCATGACCGAGTGGGAAATCGACAAGCTCGTCGAGCGGTTAACGAGCAAGTAGCGGGTCGTGGTCGCAGGCGGTCTCGGGCTGTGGGTCGCACGCAGTCGCAGCGGGCTGCGGGTCGCGGCAAGAACTGACTGGTTAGTCGCCTGGCGAGAGGAGCGATCTTCTCGCCAGGTTTTTTAATAACAAATTTAATTAATGTTATGTGAAGCTGATTTCCATTTACCGTTGGCGGAATTGGAAATGGAAACGTCAGGACCCCTTTTTATAATTTTCTATAAGGAGGGTACGTAATGGATGACAAACTTGTTCGTCTCATAACGTGCTTGGCAAAACAGGAAGATGTTTCTACATCAACGCTGTCTAGCTCCTTATGTGTCTCTGAGCGCACCGTGCGTGCATATATCAAGCGTGCAAAAGAATTACTAGAAGGCATTGCTGAAATTACAACAATTAAAGGCCAAGGTTATCATCTTGAAGTTATTAACCCTGAGCTTCTGGATTGCTGGCTTAGTAAAGGGGATCAGCTGCCTCAGACTTCCTATGATCGTGTGGCATATATATTGGATGACCTGCTTAATCGAAGTGATTGGGTTACGGTAGATGAGCTATCGGAAATTTTGTACGTCTCCCGCAAGACTATCTCAGTTGATTTAAAACAAGCTGAAGAGTTTCTCGCTAAATTTGACGTGCGGATAATGCGTAAATCGCATTATGGAATTCAAGTTGAAGGTACTGAATTTAATAAGAGATTGTGTTTAGCAAGTTTGGTGACAGATGAAGAATATTCTGGCAGTCGCCATGCCACAGTGGAGAATAATGAACTCATTGCTGACGTAACAAAGTTGGTGGTTGAGTGTGTTGACTATCATGGTGTCAGTCTGAATGACTTTGCAATTAGAAATCTTGTTGTTCATATTGTGGTTGCAATTAATCGAATTAAACAGCAATGCTATATTGCAGGACAAGAAGACTCGCTTAAGAGAATTCAGTGTTCGTACGAATATACCGTGGCACAAAAGCTGGTAAATCGCTTGTCATCTGAGTTTGACGTTGAGTTTCCTCAGACAGAGGTTGCCTATATAGCAATTCACTTGGCATCTAAAAAGATGTTTAAAGATATTTCTGAATCTCCAAATCTAGTAATCACTGATGATGTATTTGCGGTAACACGCAAGATGATTGATTTGGTATGGAGTAGCTTTAGATTTGATTTCAGAAATGATCTTGAGCTACATATGGGTTTAGCTAGGCATATTGTGCCGCTATCAGTTCGTCTGCACTATAATCTGCAGATAGAGAATCCACTGCTTACAGACATCCAGTATCGAATGCCTCTGGCGTATTTGATGGCCATGGAGTCGTCAACAATTTTAGCAAAAGAGTATGAAGCAACTCTAAGTGAGCATGAGGTAGCTTATTTAGCTCTAGCATTTGCCTTGGCTTTAGAGCGCAAGCGTACCGAGCTTCCAAAAAAGAATGTACTGTGTGTTTGTGCAACAGGCCTAGGCACCTCTAAAATTTTGGGAATTCGTATTAAAGAAGAATTTGGACCTTATATCGGATCAATTTCTACATGCAATCTTGGTCAGATTTCTACGATTGATTTTTCACATATTGACTATGTGTTCTCTACTGTTGAGATTGAATCTCCTTTACCAGTTCCTGTGTGCTATTCAGGATTCTTGCTTGACGATATTAATAAAGACCAGGTAGTAAAAGACTTGTTCCGTCGAGATGAACGAGCGGAGTTTGTCAAACACTTCAGCGAACGCCTTTTCTTCCCACATCTTGCATACAGAAGTAAGGCGGAAGTACTTAATTTTTTGATTGATCAATTATGCAAAATTGAGGAAGCAAACATCTCTGTTTCAGAAGATGAGTTTAGAGCTTTGGTCTTTGACCGTGAAGCTTTAGCAATGACTGCTTTTGGAAATTTGGTTGCACTCCCTCATCCTTCTCGTCCTGTATCTGAATGCACTTGTGTGGCGGTTGGTTTATTAGACGATCCAATTGATTGGGATGGTCATGACGTAGCTGCTGTGTTTCTGATTTCAGTTTCTTGTACAGAAGACGAGAAGACCCGTTTATTTAACAAAAACATGGCGTCACTTCTTATGGATAAAGAGGCAATTTGTTCTCTTGTTAAGCATCAAAGTTTTTCAACTTTTGTTGATCAGATTACGTCGTCAGCGGTTGGTTTGAGAAAGAGGGAATAGTAATGGACGAAAGAGAGGTAGAGGCTATTGTTACCAACTTGGTTGTGCATGGTGGGGATGCAAAAAGCTATGCAATACAAGCAATCAAGTGCGCTCGTTTAGGAAAGTTTGACCAGGCAGATGAGTTGCTAAAACAAAGTGCAGAATCATTGAATTGTGCGCATGAGTTTCAGATGGAGAGGATTCAGCAAGAAATTATTGGACAGGATAACAAGCCGCTGTCTTTGCTGATGGTCCACGGACAAGATCATTTGATGTGCGCTCTTACAACACATGATTTGGCCGTGCAAATCGTAGAGCTTTGTAAGCAAGTAACTGTTGGTAATGGTCAGTGAAAGGAAATAGGTATGAAAAAGATTGATTTGTTCTGTAGTGCAGGTATGTCTACAAGTATGCTTGCAAACAAGATGCAAGAAGTTGCTGATGAACATGGCATTCAAGTAAAAGTTGAAGCCTTTTCTTCTACGAAAATTGACTTTCAAGTAGAGCATGACACTCCAGACTGCATTTTATTGGGGCCTCAGGTGCGTTTTAGCTTTGACGATGTAAACGCTAAATACGGAGCAAAAATTCCTGTTGGTGTCATCGAATCAGCGGATTATGGAAATCTGAATGGCGAGCGCGTATTGAAGATGGCTATTTCTTTGATTAAGCGTGGTTCTACTGCATAGGGTTTCTCGCTATGTGTTTTACCTGTGATTTTATAAAAATGGAGAGATGTTAGTTTGGAGGGTTCTATGAAAACGATGGATGTATTTGAAAAGCGACTTATGCCGCTGGCAGAAATGATTGGTAAAAATAAATACCTTTTGACCATGCGAGATTCATTTGCAATGGTTATGCCAATCTTGATTATTGGTTCTATGTTTACTTTGCTTCGTAACTTCCCAATTCCTGCGTGGATTGATTTTTTGAAGACTACGATGGTTCAGCCAGATAAATCGCTATTTGCTCTGCTGGCTATTCCTTCTGCATGTACTGTTTCGCTCATGGCAATCTTCCTGGCCTTTAACATTGGTTATAACTTTGCGGAGCACATTGGCATTAAAGACCGTGCGTCAGCGGGCATTGTTTCTCTGGTAAGTTGGTTCATCCTTATGCCTCAGGTAACTGAGTTTTCACCTGAAGAAGGCGTGGAGCCATTCCTGGTAGACAGTATTCCTCTTGCGTGGACGGGCGCAAAAGGTGTCTTTATTGCCATGATCGTAGGCTTCTTTGCAGTAGGTGTATTCGGTTACATCATCAAAAAGGACTGGACCATTAAGATGCCAGAGGGCGTTCCTCCTACTGTTGCTCGAGCATTTAGCGCTCTTATTCCTATGACTATTGCGTTTACCGCTGTATGGCTGGTTGGTATTGTCTTTATCATTTCCCCATGGGGAAATGCTTTTAACTTCATTTATGCAATTCTTCAGGCCCCTTTGACTTCACTTGGTGGAACTGTTTGGGCTCTGGCGTTTAGTTATGTCCTGGCAAGTGGATTCTGGTTCATTGGTATCCATGGCTCAAGCGTCACCGGTTCAATTTACACGCCAATTCTTACGGCGCTTTCGCTGGAGAATCAGGCTGCATTTGCTGCTGGTGCTGCACTTCCTAACATTGTTAATCGAGAGTTTGAGACCTTCTTTGCAACCTTTGGCGGCGGCGGTTCTACGCTCTCTCTGTTGATTGCGATGCTTCTGTTCTGCAATTCCAAGCGTATTAAGGATCTGGCAAAGATTTCTGTTGCTCCTGGTATCTTTGGTATTAACGAGCCAATTATCTTTGGTCTTCCTATTGTTCTTAACCCAGTTATGTTGATCCCCTTTATCCTCACTCCTGTGGTCAACATTATCATTGCGTACTTCATTATGGATCTTGGATTAGTACCTCTGTGCAATGGTGTCATGCTTCCTTGGACTACTCCTCCTCTGGTTTCTGGATTCCTGCTGAGTGGTTGGCAGGGCGCTGTCCTGCAGCTCTTCCTAATTATTCTGGGTATCTTTATTTACCTGCCTTTTATCAAGACGTTGGATAAGGAATATCTGAAGGAAGAGGCCGCAGCTTCCGAGGAATCTTCTACTGAGCTTGAAGACTTTGACTCCATCGACCTTGATTCCGTAGTTCTGTAAAGCTTTTGTAGTTGAGCCGTACCTGGTGCAACGCCTAGACGCTGTGCCAGGTACCAGCCTGTACGCCTGATTGGAGGAAGTGATGCATAGGCTTGGAATTTCTCTCTATCCTGAGCACTCAACACCCGAGGCTGACGATGCTTATATGGCATTAGCGAGTAAATATGGTTTCTCGCGAATTTTTACGTGCTTACTTTCTGTGGATAAATCACCAGAAGAGACAGTGGCTGAGTTTTCAGAGTTTATGGACCGTGCTCATAGGTATGGGTTCACTGTTGCTGTGGATACCAATCCACGTGTATTTCAGCACCTAGGAGCTACAGCAACTGATATTTCTGTTTTTGCCAAGATGGGAGTTGATATTATTCGTCTTGACGGACATTTGGGAGACCGCCAGGACATTGCCTTAACAAGAAATCCTTATGGTATTGCAGTTGAGTTTAATGCCAGCCAAATGCTGTCGCTTGATTTGCTTATTGAACGCGGTGCGTATCGTCGCAACATGTGTGTTTGCCATAATTTTTATCCACAGAGATTTTCTGGCTTGAGCGAGAAACGCTTTATTGAATTCTCCGAGCATTATTTTGAAATAGGTCTAACTCAGGCGGCATTTGTGACAAGTCAGCAGGATAATACATTTGGTCCATGGCCAGTTTACGATGGTCTTCCTACCTGCGAAGATGACCGTACTCGTTCTATTGATTTGCAGGCAAGACACTTGTTGGCAACTGGTCTTATTGATGACATTATGGTTGGCAATTGCTTTGCTTCTGAAGAGGAGCTTGCTGCATTAGCCGCAGTCGACACCACTAAGGTAACGTTTAAGGTTGAATTTGATCCTGGTGCAACTGAGATTGAGAAGAGCGTTTTATATCAGTTCAACCACGTAACGCGTGGTGATGCTTCTGAGTATTACTTGCGTTCTTCAGTACCTAGAATGTTTGAGTATTCCACTTCAATTCCTGCTCGCGAGCGTACAAATCGTTGTATTAAGCGTGGAGATGTATTAGTAGTGAATGACAATCTATCTCATTACCTGGGAGAAGTTGAAGTTGCTCTAAGAGATTTTGAGGACGACGGAACCCGTAATGTTGTAGGAAAAATTCCAGAGAATGAACTTTTCTTGTTGGATTATGTGAAACCTGAATTCCCGTTTGGATTTGTTAAAGACTAGCGGGGGAGCTATTTGGTTGTTACCGCAGTTTCTTGCGGACGTTGAACTTGGAAAAGGCAGCTCTAGGTGGGCTGTCTTTTTCTGTTCGAGGCTTTAGCCTGTTGAGCGCGTGTAACGCGCGAAACACAAAACCACCCGCTATTGAACTGCCTCCCATTTCTTGGACATAAGAAATGGGAGGCAGTTCATATGCGGGTGATTATGATTCTGCAGCGTGTTAGCGTCGGCTTTTAGGCCTGGCGCACAAAATAGCGCAGCTTTGGTAGGTTCTGCCGAAGAATCGACATGTTCTTAATCAAGATAGCAGGCAGCTAGGCGGTCGCACTACCCGATATGCATCTCTATGCATAAACTTCATCTAATATGCTAGAAAATGAATAGCGTCATATAAAAGATTTAACTATAGGTAAATTCCGCACCTAAGGAACACACCTAAGTCGGATATTCTGCTCAATTGCGGGCATTTTACACATCTAATGACGATAATCTGCATGATTGAGGTATTTTCAGCGTCATGTATACGTCTTTTTGACAGATTATCTGACTTAGGTGTGTTTTGAACTGCCTCCTATTTCTTATGTCCAAGAAATGGGAGGCAGTTCAAATAGGAGGCTCTGTTGGTTGTGGGATTAGCTAGAGATAATGTCATTCAGTATTGATGTCCAATCAGACGGTACCCCCATGACACGACTTCTAACAGCTTCATTTTGTGGAAAAGCTTGTAGAATAGATTCCATTGTCTCGCCATGCTCTAAATTGAAATCTGATATGAGCATTTCAATCATTATCATAAAACCGAAGATATGGTTTTTGTTTTTTTCGACCGGTTTCCATTTCTCATTTTGAGGAAACTTTGGCTTGATGTCATAAACACGGTTATACATGCGGGCGTGATGTGCTGCCAAATTCCTGACAACATTTAGGCTTTTCAACCATGATCCAAATTGTGCTGAAGTAAGGTTACATTTTTTAGACATTGCGATTCGAGCTTTTTCAGGAGCCATTTGATAGAGGTGTGACAACATGCCCCAATCCATTACCTCGACGGCAGCCCAGATGGGGAGAATGCCACCATAATGTTTTTTATGGTGTTTAACAAATTTTTCTGTTGATCTGGAAAGAGCGTCATCGTAGCGTTTTTTCCATTGATTGTAATAGGTTTTAACTAGAGCTTGGTTTCCCAATGAGTTTGGTTTTAGATGAATTTGCTCATCGCACTTACCTAATTCATGACCAATTAAGGTTCTAAAAGCAATTTCAATTTTTGATAACTGATTGAATAAATACATCCTGAGACGCATGTCGTAGTTGTACAACTCAAGAATATCCTGAAATGAAATTTTTCGAATAAACTTACTATGTTTTTTGTCCATAAAAGGATACCAATATCCACTCAGTCTGTAGTAGTTGATGGTGGACAATATTGTTTCTGCCATTTGAGGGTCATCGATAATCATGCCTCGGTCTTTTAATATACAGACCTGATCAGCATAGGTTTTAAAACTTTTTATTAGATGAGCTTCAGACATATAATCACCTTTATAAAAAGTAGGACCGGCCCTGGACTATGCAAAAGCTATAGCGGAACCGGTCATGTTGAAGTAATTATACAGGGTTTTATCTATACACAAATTCAAGATTTCAGCATAACAAAAAATTCATAGTGCAAAACGGGTAGTTTGAGGTTCATTTAAGTTGCTTCTGCAGATATACATTAGAAGTTTGAGCAACGAGGTTTTTCTCGCCATTTTGTATGTACTAAAAACAAAATTCAAGTGATTGAATGCAAATATTTTTCCTGTTCAAACAGCCATTGCGTAAAAGTTTTGCGGGGTTGGGACTCGCGCTGTTTGTGGGCGTGGCTTGGCGTATAGTTATAGAGTTACAAGAAGAAATATTGGCGTGATACATGGCGTTTTAACGCCGAGAAGAGTGTTTATGCTTGCTATAAAAAATGAAACAAACGTGGTACTTGCGGTTGATACGTCGACGGACATGCTGGCTTGTACAGTTGCGCGTCTGACCAGGCGCGATGCGGGCGCAGATGGCGCAGGCGTGGCGGATGGCGCGACGGCCGCAGACGGCGGGTTTGATGTTGAGGTACTAGTGTCAACGGATCACCTGTGCCGTCGTCAGGCAAACGTAGAGCTTGTGGGCTCGGTTCAGGAATCGCTTGATGCCGCTGGCCTAACTATGGCCGACGTTGACGCTGTTATCGCAGGTAGAGGACCTGGTTCGTTCACGGGCGTTCGTATTGGCGTGGCCACCGCAAAGGGTATTGCCTGCGGCTCTGGCCTGCCACTTTATGGCGCAAGCGCTCTTGACGCCATGGCATTTAGCGCATGGAAGGCTGGTGTGCGCGGCACCGTTGGTGTTGTTGCAGACGCTATGCGTGGCGAGGTCTATCCGGGCATCTACCAGCTGGATAACGACGGGGCTCATAGAACGTTCCCGGTAGAGACTGTCCTCAAGGCAGACGCCTGTGTGGAGGAGTGGTCGAGCAGAACTGATAAGGCCCAGCTCACGCTCACAGGCAATGGCCTCGTGAAGTACCGTGAGCGTTTTGAGCGCGCGGGTTTCTCGACATACACCGATGAAGCAACGTGGTTTCCAACAGGAGAAGGCCTGGTACGCGCGGTGTGTATGCCCGAGTATCAGCAGGCGGGCGCGGGTGATCCGGCGCTGGTGCTGCCCATTTACACGCGGCTTTCTGATGCGGAGGAGTCGGAGCGTAAGCGTTTGGGCCTGAAGGAGCCGGCGACGGTGGCTCTGACCGGCGTGGATGATGCGCTGGCCGATATTCACCTGCAGCTTCGTCCGATGACGGTAAACGATCTGGATCAGGTGGCAGAGCTGGAGGCAGCAACGTATGCTGACGCTGCGCATTCGGCCTGGTCAAAGCAGGCGTTCTATGACGAGCTCTCGGGCGTTGGTCGTAGCTGGTGGCTGGCTCATGATCGTGGAACGGTCATTGGGTTTGCGGGCGGCCGTTTGGCGGGAGCAGAGTTTGAGGTGGAAGAAGTGGTGGTTGCGCCTGAGCGTCGCCGCCAAGGAATTGCATCCAAGCTGGTAGAACGCGTGGCGTACGATGCCCAGATGCTGGTCGCGTCTTCGATTACCCTTGAGGTGGAGGAGGATAATGCTCCAGCTCAGGGTGCATACAGCAAGTTGGGATTTGCTGAGGTAGGTCGCCGTTCGGGATATTACGGCCCGGATTGTGCGGCGCTCTTGATGACGGCACAGTTGCCTCTGGCAGTTGGTACTGGCTTTGAGGCCAGGAACCCCGAGCCTCGCGCATCGGTTCGCCCGTGGCCTATTGTTGCAGGTGAGCGCTCTGAAGAGACGCTTGCAGCACTTCGTGAGGCAGGGGATTTGATCCTCAGTCTGGAGTCCTCGTGTGACGAGACTGCCATGTGCATCATGGATTCTCACGGTGTGGTCTGCGCAAACGTTGTTGCAACTCAAATTGACTTCCACGCTCGCTTTGGCGGCGTCGTTCCCGAGATTGCTTCTCGCAAGCATACCGAGGCTATTGTGGGCCTTTTCGAAGAGACTATGGCTCGCGCGGGCGCACACTTTGGTTGCGACACGCTGGTGCCGTCTGACCTGGCTGCCGTTGGTGTTACCGCAGGTCCTGGCCTTGTCGGCGCGCTCGTTGTGGGCGTGGCGTTTGCCAAGGGCTTCTGCGTGGCCACTGACCTGCCGCTTATTCCCGTTCATCACCTGGAAGGCCACCTGCTGGCCAACCTGTTTGAGACGCCTGACCTGGAGCCTCCATTTGTGGCCAGCCTGGTCTCGGGTGGCAATACTATGCTGGTACACGTGCGTGCCTGGGGAGATTATGTGGTCCTGGGCTCTACCATCGATGACGCTGTGGGTGAGGCCTTTGACAAGGTTGCCAAGGCGCTTGGCCTCGGCTATCCAGGTGGCCCTGTGATCAGCAAACTTGCAGCTCAGGGCAATCCTAAGGCCATCCACTTCCCGCGCGCAATGATGCACAGCGGTGACTATTCCTTCAGCCTTTCCGGCCTGAAGACCGCCGTTATCACCTACATTGAGGGCGAGAATCGCGCTGGTAGAGCAATCAATCTGCCCGACCTGGCCGCCTCGTTTGAGCAGGCTGTTATTGACGTGCAGGTTGCAAAGGCTAAAACTGCTGTTGAGGAGACGGGTGTCTCCGATTTCTGCGTGGGAGGCGGCGTTGCTGCCAACCCCGCGCTCAGAGCTGCATATAAGGAAACCTTTGGTCGTATGGGCGTTCGAGTGACGGTGCCTCCGATGTCGGTTTGTGGCGACAACGCCGCAATGATTGCCGTCGGCGCACTTCGTAGCTACCGTACGCAGGGTTTCTCGCCATTGACCTTGGATGCAAACCCCAACGCGCAGCTGGGATCGTGGTCGTCGGATGCGGCGCCCGTTGTCCCAAGCGGCATGTAAGGAGGCCATTGTGCAAGACGGATTTATCAAAGTTGCAAGTATCACGCCGCGCGTTCGCGTGGCAGACGTGGCGTTTAACGTGGAGAGCTGCCTGGCGGCCATCGAAGAAGCCGCAGGTAATTGCGGCGCCAAGGTGGTCGTGCTGCCCGAGCTCTGCATCACGGGCTACACCTGCGAGGACCTGTTCTGGCAGGATGCGCTCCTGGACGCAGCCGAGCGCGGCCTGGTCTCGATTGCCGCTCGCACGGCTGACGTCGACGCGTTGCTGCTGCTAGGACTGCCTGTTCGGGTAGCTGGCAAGCTCTACAACTGCGCCGCCGTTCTCTTTGGGGGAGAGCTTTTGGGCCTGGTGCCCAAGCGCTACGTGCCCATGTACAACGAGTTTTACGAGGGTCGCCACTTTGTTTCTGGCCCTAAGACGGTCACTAGTGTGGACTTTGGCCTGCTTGGTGAGGTGCCGTTTGGTACCAACCAACTGTTTGCGTGCGACACCATCCCTGAGCTGGTCGTGGGCGCAGAGATCTGCGAGGACCTCTGGGTGCCTATGCCGCCATCAAATGCGCACGCCGTTGCCGGCGCCACGCTAATCTGCAACTTGTCCGCGTCGCCCGCACTGGCCGGCAAGTCCGCGTACCGTCGTCAGCTGGTTGCGCAGCAGAGCGCGCATCTGATCTGCGGCTACGTTTACGCAAGTGCTGGTGAGGGCGAGTCAACGACCGATTTGGTTTTCTCGGGCCATGATCTTGTTGTCGAGAATGGCCGTGTGCTTGCCGACTCTGGCGTGTTTGGCGAGGGTATTGCCGTGTCCGAGATTGACGTGCTGTCGCTGGCGGCTGACCGCAGGCGCACGTCGACGTTTGAGGTTGCTCCGACGCCGGAGGATTACAAGCACCTGACCACGTATTTCTCGCTGGAGTTTGACGGTGAGGGCGGCAACGAGCACGCCGCCGCAGGTCACGACGCCACAGGTCATGGCCACGAGCACAATCACGGCGAGGGCAGCGAGCTTGCTATTCGCACGCCGCTGACCAGGTACGTTGATCCGCATCCGTTTGTGCCCGCGATGGATGACGCTCGCGCAACACGCTGCGAGGAGATTCTGTCGATTCAGGCTCACGGTTTGGCTTCAAGGCTGGCACACACCGGCTCTGACCACGCGGTTATTGGCATTTCGGGAGGACTTGACTCTACGCTGGCCCTTCTCGTCACGGTGCGAGCGTTTGACCAGCTGGGATACGACCGCTCGGGCATTGTAGCTGTGACGATGCCGGGATTTGGCACCACGGATCGCACGTACACCAACGCGATTGAGCTGGTGCAGTCGCTTGGCGCTGACCTACGCGAGATTTCCATTGTGGATTCCGTGCTGCAGCACTTCGCCGACATCGGCCACAACCAGGATGTTCACGACGTTGTGTACGAAAACGCCCAGGCTCGCGAACGCACGCAGATTCTGATGGACGTTGCCAACCAGGTGGGCGGCATGGTCATTGGCACGGGCGACCTTTCCGAGCTGGCGCTTGGTTGGGCAACGTATAACGGTGATCAGATGTCCATGTACGGCGTAAATGCTTCGGTACCAAAGACGCTGGTCAGGTACCTTGTTGATTACTGCGCCGACGCTTATGAGGAGCAGGGCGAGGACGAAATTGCTCACGTTTTGCGCGACGTTCTGGATACACCGGTTTCTCCTGAGCTGCTGCCATCCGCAGCAGACGGTTCCATTGAGCAGAAGACGGAGGACCTGGTTGGCCCATACGAGTTGCATGACTTCTTCCTGTTCCATGTGCTTCGTCACGGAAGTGGTCCACTCAAGGTTCTACGTCTTGCCGAGTGTGCGTTTGGCACGGGCTCTGACCAGGAGATTTACGACCACGAGACTATTGTTCACTGGCTAAAGGTGTTCTATCGCAGGTTCTTCTCGCAGCAGTTTAAGCGTTCGGCCATGCCTGACGGACCAAAGGTTGGCTCGGTTTCGCTGTCTCCGCGCGGCGACCTGCGCATGCCGTCCGACGCTTCTAGCTCGCTTTGGCTCTCTGAGCTGGAGAGCTTGGATGCGTAAGCGCGCGTGATAGCGCGTAGCGCGGCAGATTGTAGCGTGGTAGGACGTATTTCTCAGGCGTTCAGTACCCGGCTATTCATGTATATGAATAGCCGGGTACTTTTATGCAGGTTAATTTTTGCTTTGGGTGGGGAAGAGGTGGTTTTGGCCCAAAAATGACCCCGAAGTGGTAAAAAATGCGTTTAGTTGGAGTTTACAGAAATTGCGGGATTCTATGCATCGAATCTACCTGCTGTTTTGCTTTGGACAAATAATCAGAAATATGGATAGAATTTGCCACCTGGTAAAATGTAGATGCAATTTTTCTGAATACTCCATTTCATCCCCAACTAAACGCGTTTTTTACCCAAATTGGACCCTCCCAAAGAGGTGCTCATTTTTCCTATGCAAAATCGCGAATATCACTAGCAAAATATGCACGCAGCGAATATTTGCACCAAAAATTATGCTAATGGCAAGAAATTGCAGGTGAAGACCACCTGGCGCTCGCGCCTGCCGACGCAAACCGCGTCTACCAGCAGCTCAGCAGCATCGCGCGTCTGTACGCAGCCCGCACGTCGCCTGCGCTTTGCCCGCGCTCTGCCCGCACCTACCAGTCTGCGCATAACCGTTGACGGCTTATACTGCACGCCTACAGAAAATCTAAGTCGGTTTTGTAAGATTTTCATAATATTTCGTATAAATTGTTTTCCCGTGTGGAATAACTAATAGCGTTGGAAAAGGGCGCTTGGCGCCAATATCGGGCTTGGCCCGAAAGGGAGGTTTTCATTATGAATTTGAAGCCACTTGGAGATCGTGTTCTGGTAAAGCCTGCTCCAAAAGAGGAGAAGACATCCTCTGGTCTCTACATTGCATCCGCAGCACAGGAGCTTCCTCAGCGTGGTGAGGTCCTCGCAGTTGGAACTGGCAAGCTTGATCAGAATGGCAATCGCATTGCTCTTGATGTTAAAGTCGGCGACCAGGTATTCTACGGCAAGTTTGGCGGCACCGAGGTCAAGGTAGACGACCAGGAGCTTCTGCTTCTTCGTGCTGACGACATCCTTGCAGTCCTCGAGGACTAATCGCTCGTAGCTCGTTTGTTCGTAGCTCGTTAACTTGCAGCTTGTTCGTCCGCTTTTCACGTGTAAATTCAGCTATTTTGGAGGAATACCATGGCTAAAGATATCGATTTTGGCACCGACGCTCGTGCCAAGCTTGCTAAGGGCGTAAACACCCTGGCAGATGCCGTAACCACCACTCTTGGACCTAAGGGTCGCTACGTTGCTCTGCAGCGTTCTTACGGCGCACCAACCATCACCAACGACGGCGTTTCCGTTGCTCGCGAGATTGAGCTCAAGGACCCAGTAGAGAACATGGGCGCTCAGCTGGTCAAAGAGGTTGCTACCAAGACTAACGACACCGTCGGTGACGGTACCACCACCGCAACCCTGCTTGCACAGGTCATCGTTAACGAGGGCCTTCGCAACGTTGCTGCTGGCGCAAACCCAATCGCAATTCGTCGCGGCATCGACAAGGCCGTTGAGGCTGTCGTCGCTCAGATGAGGGGCATCGCCAAGGAGGTCTCAACTAAGCAGCAGATTGCTTCCGTTGGTACCATTTCCGCAGGTGATCCAGTCATCGGTGGCAAGATTTCCGACGCAATGGACGTTGTCGGCAAGGACGGCGTCATCACCGTTGAGGAGTCCCAGACCTTCGGCATCGACATCGACACCGTTGAGGGTATGCAGTTTGACAAGGGTTACGTTTCCCCTTACTTTGCAACCAACAACGAGACTCTCACCGCTGAGCTGGACAATCCTTACATCCTCATGACCGACAACAAGATTTCCTCCATCCAGGACATCCTGCCTATCCTTGAGGCTGTCCAGAAGCAGGGCGCACCTCTGCTCATCATGGCTGAGGACGTCGACGGCGAGGCTCTGACCACCCTCATCCTTAACAAGCTCCGCGGCGTTCTGAACGTCTGCGCAATCAAGGCTCCTGCATACGGCGACCGTCGTAAGCGCATGCTCGAGGACATCGCTATTCTCACCGGCGGCCAGGCAGTCATCAAGGAGCTCGGCGTCAACCTCAACGAGATCAGCGCAGAGATGCTCGGCCGCGCTAAGTCCGTCAAGGTTACCAAGGAGACCACAACCATCGTTGGTGGCGCTGGCTCCAAGGAGGCAATCGACGACCGCATCACCCAGATTAGGGCTGAGATTGAGAACACCACTTCTGACTTCGACATCGAGAAGCTCCAGGAGCGTCTTGCTAAGCTCGCTGGCGGCGTTGCAGTCATCAAGGTTGGCGCAGCTACCGAGGTTGAGCTCAAGGAGATCAAGCACCGCATCGAGGACGCACTTCAGGCAACTCGCGCAGCTGTCGAGGAGGGCATCGTCGCAGGTGGCGGCGTTTCCTTCCTGGCTGCTTCCTCCGTCCTTGACAGCGTTCAGACCTCTGACGCAGACGAGAAGATCGGCGTTGAGATCATCCGTAAGGCACTTGAGGCTCCAGTCCGCACCATCGCTAACAACGCTGGCTTCGAGGGCAGCGTAGTTGTCGAGAAGATCAAGGCACTCCCAACCGGCCAGGGTCTTGACTCCGCTTCCGGCCAGTATGGCGACATGATTGAGATGGGTGTTCTTGACCCAGTTAAGGTCACCCGCACCACACTCCAGAATGCAGCTTCCGTTGCATCCCTCATCCTCATCACCGAGGCAACTGTTTCCGAGATGCCAAAGGACACCACCATCGAGGAGTCCATTTCTCGCGCAGCTGCTCAGGGCGGCCAGGGCGGCATGTACTAATCCGCACCTTCGCGTCACTTCAATCGGGTCCAGCCTCTCGCTGGGCCCAATTTTTTCTTTCGTCACAAAAAACTTGGCGAGAAACCCGTCTTGTCGTAACTGCACCGTTTTCCCGCTCAGCGTCCATTAATCGAAATCGTATGAATGTGACGTCATTTGAGCGGAATTATTGGTCGCTACAGGTTAAAATGTTTATTTGCGACCACGGCCATACCGCCGCTGCGACTGTGACTACGCCGCAACTGCACCCGCGGCCAGCACGCCGCTGCGACAGCATCGTTAATCCGCCACGCGCCAAAGGAGAGGAGGCACCATGGCTCAGAACCAGAATCGTAACGAGGAGCGAGATTTTCTCGACGACCTCATTGATATCCAGGACTCCCTCCAGGTGCTTTCCAACCCGCTTGACGCGCTGATGGGAAGCCTGTCTATTGACCCAAATTCGGACAAACCGTTCGAGCCAATGGACTACAAGGAAATCCCCTGGTCAAACGCTAATCGCTGCCTGAGGTGCGCCTCCGGAAAAGCCGAGGCATGTTCTCGCTGTCTTGACGTTTGCCCAGCTAACTGCATTGATATCCATAACCAATCCGTGCGTATCGACGATGAGGCGTGCCTTCAGTGTGGACTCTGCGTTGCCGCGTGTCCAACTGAGACGTTTAATACGCGCCGCCATACGTCCCGCATGCTGTATGACCAGGTAGCTCGCGCGGCTTCCGCGTACGAGCAGTGCTACATTACCTGTACGCGAGCTCTGGCGAGAAAACCTGAGGGCAACGAGATTTGCTTGCCTTGCGTGGGTATGCTCTCGGCCGACATTTGGTTCTCGATCCTTACGGACTTTGACAACGTAAGTGTTTACCTGCCACTGGGCGTTTGCGACCGTTGTCGCACCACCACTGGCGAGGAAGCATATACCCAGGCCATCGCAACTGCTGAGGAGTGGACGGGTGCCACGGTTGGCCTCGAGGTCGACGGCAATAACCTCAACCACAACTTCACGCGTGCTTACATCCGCTCGCAGTTCATCTCCAACGCGATGAACGGTGCAGAACGCCTGGTATCTGCTTCGACGCCTGTTCTTGCGGGCGCCAAAGCAATCGCTGACCGCATCAACTCGCACGCTCGCTCTCTGGATAAGCTTCAGACGCAGCTTGATGACGTGATGGGCCTGCGCACCACTGACATGAGGCAGTCTATGCTCACGCAGGATCGCCGCTTGGTCATGGGCGCTCTCCAGCACGACCCAGACCTGGCTCCTTATGTGAAGCTCGCGGCTCCTATCTGGGATTCCAGCAAATGCACGGTTTGCGGAGACTGCAAAAACACCTGCACAACACATGCAATCGACATCGATGAGCGTGGCAAGCTAACCATTAAGATGCCGTTCTGTGTCAACTGCGGTGCCTGCGAAATTGTCTGCCCAGAGCCCGGCGCTCTTACGATGGTGCCGATGGATACCTCTGAGCTGGTTGTTCGTGATCGCAAGGCCGAGGAGACCGAGCGTCTTGAGGCCTTGGCCCGTCGTAAAGCTCGCTTCATTTTTGACACCGGCAAGGAGCAGCTCAAACACCTGGCGGATTCGATTACCGAGGACTCGGATGAGAGTTCTACCGCCGCTGCACAACAACCTCCAAAAGAGGATAATGGGGAGTAACACGCGGCTGCTAACACAGAGCACAACGCTTCTAGCTGCTCGTTCTTCTCGCCAGAAACGCAAGTAACCGTAACCGTCCACCGACAACAAGAGGACTCACATGTCGCTTTCAATTGGTATCGTTGGCCTGCCAAACGTTGGCAAATCCACGCTGTTCACCGCTTTGACCCGTAAGGGAGGCCTGGCCGCAAATTACCCATTTGCCACCATCGACCCTAACGTGGGTATTGTTGACGTACCCGACGCAAGGCTTCAGAAGCTGGCCGAGATTGTCAATCCTGGTCGAATCATGCCTGCAACCGTTGAGTTTGTGGACATCGCTGGCCTGGTCAAGGGCGCAAATGAGGGTGAGGGCCTGGGCAACCAGTTCCTGGCAAACATTCGCAACACTGACGCTATCTGCGAGGTTGTTCGTTACTTCAAAGATCCCGATGTCATCCATGTTGAGGGTCGCGTCAATCCTGACGAGGACGTGGACATCATCCAGACGGAGCTCATCCTCGCTGACCTGGGCACCATTGAGCGCGCCTTGCCCAAGCTGGAGAAAGAGGCCAAGCGCGATAAGGACCTCCAGCCCAAGCTCAACGTGGCAAAGCGCCTTCAGGAGTGGCTGAACGAGGGCAATCGCGCCGCTGACATGGAGATGACCGATGAGGAGCGTCTGGCTGCACGTGATCTCTTCCTGCTTACCATGAAGCCAATCCTGTACGTCGCAAACGTCGACGAGGACATGCTTACCGAGCCGGCTCCTGTTATTAACGGTGTTCAGTCCATCCCTGTTTGCGCAGGTGTTGAGGCTGAGCTTGCTGATCTTGATCCAGAGGAGGCTGCGGAGTACCTGGAGTCTCTGGGACTTGAGCACTCCGGTCTGGAAACGCTTGCCCAGGCAGCATACAAGCTGCTTGGCCTGCAGAGTTACTTTACCGCTGGTCCTATGGAGGTCAGGGCGTGGACCGTCCGCATTGGCGCTAAGGCTCCCGAGGCCGCCGGCGTCATCCACTCCGACTTTGAGCGCGGCTTCATCAAGGCTGAGGTTGCCAGTTACAACGATTACGTTGAGCTGGGCGGCGAGGCCGGCTGCAAGACTGCTGGTAAGCTACGCATCGAGGGCAAGGAGTACGTGGTCGAGGACGGCGACGTTATGCACTTCCGCTTTAACGTCTAAGCCACAAAATCGCTAACTGTAAACGTAAAACGGGCGAGAAGATTGGTCTTCTCGCCCGTTTTTGTGTGGGGTGGGGTGGTGTCGAGGGTCGCGTGCTGCGGACGCGTTGCCGCTACGGGTCGCACGCCGTCGCCGCTGCGGACCGTTAGCGCTTAGGCGCCTGATCGGTGCCCAGGACCACGGTGATGTCCACGTCGGTGGGGTAGTTTCCGTCGTTTGCCTTGATGTTGGCGGTAGGGATGTCCAGCGCTTTAGCAACGCCAACAGCCTTTGCCAGGCCCGTGCGCGTGCCGTCGTAGATAATAATCGAGTCGGTCGGATGCTCCAGCGAGCTGTCGGCGTAGGCGGTGTAACCCTTTGTCTTCAGGATGCCAGCCTTCTGAGCTGCAAGTCCTTGAACATCGGTGCCGTTGAGCACGGCAACTTCTCCGGTGTAGTCCGGCTTGATGCTGTCGGCCGCGGAGGTATCGCCCGCAACAGTGCCAACGATACCTGTGGTTTCATCGGTGCTTGCATCCTCCAGAGGAGGCAGCGCCTGGTTCACGCGGTCCATCATGGTCTTCCACGCGCTCTTATCGACAATCTCGTACCAAACATCGTCGATGAGCTCGGACGTTGTTGGCGTGCGCGCGGAATACATATCCTTGGAGGTGTCCATGCCCCTAAACGACATGGCCAAGCCTACGATATCGGTAACATTTAAGTCAGTGGTTATGCTCTCGGCCATGGTAGACACGGCGCCCGACATAGAAACGGGATCCAGCTGCAGGACCTTCTTGGCAATAGCCGTCAGAATCATGCGCTGGTTAGCCGCGCGATAGAAGTCGCCTGCGCCGTAGTTGTCGTATGCGTGACGACTGCGAGAAAGGCCGAGCGCTTGCTGGCCGTTGAGCTGTTGCTCGCCAGCGGGCAAGTCGATGCCCGAGTACTGCATATCGGAGACGGCAACAGGCAGGTTAACCGTAATGCCGCCGATGGAGTCCACAATCTTGGTGAACGACTCAAAGTCCACCTCGGCATAGTGCGAGATGTTGACGTTTGCCAGCTTGGAAACGGCCTCGACCATTCCGGATGCGCCGCCATAACTGTACGCGGAGTTGATCTTCTGCTTTCCGTGTTCTCCCAGGTCAACCATAGTGTCTCGGGGGATGGAAATCAGAGTGATCTTCTTGTTCTTGGGGTCTACGCGAGCCAGAATAATAGTGTCGGCGCGGAAGTTTGCGTCGGAATCGCCCCAGTTCTCTGCGCGTCCCTCGTCCTTATCCACGCCCAGAAGCAGCATGTAGAACGGGTCGGATGGAGCAACCTGAACCAGCGTTGCCTGCAGGTTTGCATCCAGACCCTGGCGGAGTTTTGAGTTAGTATCCAGCATCCACCACGCAAACGCTATGCCTGCTACCAGCAGCAACGTTCCCAGGATGCCCGCAAAAATCTTAAGACCACGACCGCGAGAAGACCCTTGGCGCTTCTTGGAGTATGCTCCAACGCCTTCTGCACGAGAAGGAGCGTGGCTTACCGCACCCGCTCGATGTGCAGCAAAGTGGGTGTGTTTTTGCTGCTGAACTGGGGCTTCTTCGGGCCATTCGTCGCCAACGTTGGTCTGACCAATCAAAGGCTCGCGCGTAAACCTGGAGCCGTGAGATTCGTGATTGTTGCGCGCAGAACTAGCGCCTGCGTTGCGAACACTGCCCAACGTACGAGGCTGATACGCACCCTGATCATAAGCGTCATAATCGTCCTGCGCAAAGTCCTCTGTATCGTACTCAAAGGCATCTTCGCGTCTGTCGCGGCTGTTGCGACCACGATTCTGAGATGAATGTGACCTTCTGGCCATTGGGGCTCCTTTGTGTTTAATCTGTGTTTTGCCCAATGCGTTTTGTCAAACATCTACTATACGCAATTTTGCGATTTCGTGCTGTAAGGAAACAAACCTGCCACAAAAAATCCCCGCTTCAACGTGTGAAGCGGGGACGTGTGCAAGAAGTTCGAGGAGCTTGGCGCGAGAAGTACGAGCAACTTTTGCTCATGGCGTTACTTACTGCGTCACGCTGTCTTACTTACGACGATCCTTCAGAGCATAGCCAAGCGTGGTAATAACGCTGCCCAAGGTAGCTACTGCAACAAGAGCAATCTCGGAGAAGTCGCCAGTCTCAGGAAGCTTTGGCTGCTTCTTCTTTGGCTTCTTTGGAGTCTCTGATGGAGGAGTTGCAGGTGGGGTGTTTGGTGGTGTATTTGGTGGGGTGGTAGGAGGAGTGTTTGGTGGAATCTCGGTGTTGGTAACCGTGAAGCCATCAGTCTGGTTGCCAGAGACTGCGCTGGTATATCCAGCAGGAACGTTCTCTTCTACTACGGTGTAAGCAATAACGTGACCGTCTGTTGCATCGTTGCGGAGAAGACCGCTAAATGTTGCAGCCCAGTTATTGGTCTGGTCAAGAGTGACTGTCTCGGTGCTAGCAACGCCGTCTTTGTAGAGCCTGACGGTAACAGGACCGCCGACAGTTCCCACCCATGTCTTGTTAACTTGTACGTCAACTGTTGGGGTCTTCTCGTCTTCAACGGTCTTAATAACGCCGGTAGTTGCAGAAACGGTGAGGTTATACGTGTCAGTATTGAGCTGGTAGCCAGCAGGAGCGGTAATCTCCTGAACTTTGTAGGTGCCAGCAGGAAGCTTCTCGGTGGTAGCGGTACCGTCTGCACCAGTGGTAATAGTCCAGGTCTTGGTTGGATCGGTGGTGCTGGTTACCTTAAAGACTGCACCCGCAAGCTTGGTATTGTGGTCGTTCTTGTCTACCTTGATGATGCGGATACGAGCGATGATGGTAGAAGTGCCTTCTCCACCGGAAGTTGCGTTGCGATATACCCAATCGGAGCGGTACTCAGGGTTGTCGGAGTACATGGTAATGAGGTTACGCAGGGCAACACCAGGTACATAGGTGGTGCGATACGTGAACTTAAAGCTCTGGCCATTGCTGAGGTCTATGCCAGAAAGGTCAAGATCAAACGACTGTCCATCAGGAGAAATGGTGAGCATACCTGGGGTAATAGGGATGCGCGTAGCGGTTCCTGGGATGGTTGAACCGTACTCGTCAAAGCGAGCGCTCCAAAGTTCAAAAGTTCCTGGAACATAGGTAATCTCGGAAGGAAGGTCGCCGCCGCCCTGGTCGGATAGCTGGTCGTGTAGACGGACGTTGTGGAAGTTACCACCAGAGTAGTTGATGCGGCCGGTCCACTGAATCTCGTTAGCGTTGCCCTCAATAATCTTGCCCCACTTGGAGAGGTACTCAGTACCAATGGTGCCAGGAGCGGTAACGTCAAACGTTACCGGAACAGGGCTGCCGGAGACACTAAAAACAAAAGACTTACCAGTACCTGTCTGAACACGCTGTGAATCAATGGTAAAGCCAAGTCGAGCAGTACCACGCAGGTCAGTGTGGTTGTTGACGTAGTTGGTAAAGACCACGCGCATGTTTCCACCAAAACCATCGGTACCAGGAGTGACGTGAGCTACTGCCATGACCTCGCCGGTTGCGGCATCGGTGATGTTAAAGGTAGACGCAGGATGAGCTGCAGTAAACCTCATCTCGTTAGGGAGAGTAACGTCAAAGTAATCACCTGGCTCTACGTTTGCATTTGCAGAGGCGTCCCACGTCATTGCAATGGCATACACGTTTGCCTTGTTAACAACGGTAGTTGGGTTGCCAAAACGATCTTCAACCCTAAAGTCTGTAATGGTTGCGACAACCGCTTTAGGGGTGCCCGTAGCAGCTTCGGTACTTGCAGTCTCAGCAAAAGCTGATTTTGCAGCAAGCGGAAGCGCAAGGGCTAGCAAGAAGACAAAACTTAACAGCTTAAACAGTCGTTTGTTCATCAGGACTCCTTTGCAATAGATACGTCTATTCTCACCTATTTCAAAGAGAATTTATTTGAGAATCTGCATATATCTATACTGCTTTTTAAAAGTTCAATTATTTATGCAGGTACAAGGAATTTGTGGTTTCTTTTTCTAATACCTTTCAAATGAAGTACAGTTAAATTCACAGGTTCTTCACAATTGTTCACAACGAACATTACACGTTATGAGCAGCAAACCGTAATAAAAATGGATAAATATTACCTCTAGTAATTCTAAATGCTGGACATTAGTCACTTTTTATACGTTATTCCGAATAGGTCATTTTTCTGTATGCATTAAGGAGGCGAGAAACCCGCAGGACTTGCAAACTAGACGAGTTTCTCACCAAAAAGAACGTCTTGCCACGAGGACAAGACGTTCTTGTGAAGGTGCGTGAAGCTGCGCGCCCGCGCTGCTACGACTGCGCGCCAGACTTACTTGCGGCGCTTAAGTGCAACTGCGCTGCCCAGTGCTGCCAAAGATCCAAAGAGGACGCCTGCGACAGAAGATGCATCTCCGGTGTAGGGGAGGTTGGACTTCTTGCGAGTCTTAGCAGGTTTCTCTGGAGTTGGAGGAACCTGGGTGTTAGTGACTACAAAGCCCTGAGTTGCGTCGCCAGTAATCTGGCTGGTGTAGCCGGCTACTTCGTCCTCAGAGATGGTGTAGGTAATCTCGGAGCCGTCAGCAGCATAAGCCTCAAGGCCTGTGAAGGAATCCTGCCAGTTGTTGTTAGAGCTCAAGGTAAGGGTCTTGCCGGTGTCAACGCCGTTTGCAAACAGGTGAACGGTTACTGCTCCACCCTCTGCGCCATTCCAGACTTTCTGTACAGGAATGTCTGCATGAGCGTTCTTCTTGTTCTCAATAATCTTGATAGTGCCGGACTGATTGTCAACGTTTACGGTGTAGACAGTAGCGTTACGCACATAACCATCTGGAGCGGTGATCTCTTCGATGGTGTAGGAGCCGGTAGTGAGCCTCTCGGAGGTTGCAGTTCCGTCGGCGCCTGTAGTAAGAGTCCAAGAATCAGCTGGATTAGCAACGCTTGTTACCTTAAAAGTTGCGCCTGGAAGCTGTGTAGTTGCGTTGTCAGCATCAACCTTGATAATGCGGATGCGGCCGACAAGATTGCCGATAGCGCCGCCGGAGTTGCTTGGAGAGTAGTAGGTAAAGCCAATCTCGCTTCTTGGAGCACCGCCAGCGTTGGTAAGCACACCATAGTTGTGCAGAGCCATACCTGGGATAAAGGTGGTGCGGTACTGCAGGAGGTAACGCTGACCCTGGGAGAAGTCAACGCCGCTCAGGTTAAGGTGGTAGGAGTGGCCGTCAGCTGCAATAGAAAGTGCACCATTTGGAATGGTGACCTCCTGAAGGTTGCTGTAGTTACCCGTTCCATCAAAGTCTGCACGATAGAGGTGGAAAGAGTTGGCAATGTAGGTTACCGATGCTGGCAGGTCGCCACCGTTTCTATCAGAAAGGGAGTCAGAGAACTCAACGCCAGTCATGTTAGAAGCAGAGTAGTTAAGACGAACGTACCAAAGTACCTCGGACTCGGTACCGGTAACAGGACCGCCCCACTTGTTGAGCCACTCTTCGCCAATGGTGTTCTTTGGACGAACAATCATGTTGAGAGGAACAGCGGTGCCGTTAACGCCAAAATCAATGTGGGTATTATCGCCAGCGTTGATGGCGTCGCGGTCGTAGAGAGCAGACAGCGAGAAGGTACCCTTAATTTGAGTATGGGTGTTTGCATAGTCTGTATAAACAACATGCAGAGTTCCGCCGAAGATGCTACCTGCAGCTGGAGTTGGGTAAGCCCACGCTACGGTTGCACCGTTAGGATCTTTAACTTCAATTGGAGTTGTGTTTTGTGTGGCAGTGAACTGGACTTTATCGGGCAGAGTAATATCAAAATAGTCACCTTCTGCCACGGTAGATGTGGTAGATTCCCAGTTAATTGTAATATGGTACAGATTATCAGTGGTAATCTCATTTACTGGTGTATAGGTATCATCAGCCACAGACATGCTGGTAATTTGAACTGGTGAAACAGTTGCAGCAGAAGCGAATGTTGTCACAAAAGTAACAACAATCATAAATGGCACAAGAAATGCACCTAGTCTGACCAGTACTTTTTTCATAAACTAAACTCCAATTCGTCTTGCGAGCGTGAGAAAATTATTGCAGATAGGCACTTAAAAATTGTTACCAGTTTTTGTCGTCACAAAACAATTACATTTCAAATTACCGTACTTTTGACCTGCTCTTCTCGCCATATTCTATGTTTTTAAATTGTTAGAAATTAGTAGCATTTCTTGTCAGATTATAGAACTTTGTCGTCTCTTGTTAACAAAGAATAAGAAGACTTTTTGGCGCATGTAATCTCTCGTGGTGTTATCGGCTGGTTAAAGGTATTATTAAAAGCAATAAATTCGTGGTAGAGATATGTGCTCATACGTGCGGCATTGCGCGACGGCACAGAATCCAAGAGTGACCGGGAAACCGGAGAAGCGGAGTCATGCATGAGCGAGTCCAGGCCCAAGCATTTTGTTGCAGTTCTAGACTTTGGTGCCCAGTACGGCCAGTTAATTGCACGTCGCGTGCGTGATCTTAACGTCTACTCCGAGATTGTTCCTTGTGATATTTCCGCAGATGAGCTTCGTGAGCTCAATCCATCTGCGCTTATTTTGTCCGGTGGACCCGCTTCCGTTTACGCTGAGGACGCTCCTAAGATTGATCCAGAGATCCTAGAGCTTGGACTTCCTGTCTTTGGTTTCTGCTATGGACAGCAGATTATGGCGGTTACTTTGGGCGGCACCGTTGGACACACCGAGAAGGGCGAGTATGGCCCAGCTCATCTGACACGTGGAGGTGAGAGCCGCATCTTTGACGGTACTGCTGAGCAGCAGACCGTTTGGATGAGCCATCGCGACGCTGTGTCTGAGGTCCCAGAGGGCTTTACCGTTACCGCTTCTACCGACGTTTGCCCTATTGCAGCTATGGAAAACGCTGCTAAGAACCTGTATTCCACTCAGTTCCACCCGGAGGTTAACCACACCGAGTGCGGTTCTCAGATGCTTTCTAATTTCCTGTTCAATATCTGTGGTTTTGAGAAGACGTGGACCATGGACAACATCATTGAGCAGAAGGTGGAGGAGATTCGCCAGAAGGTTGGCGATGGCCGCGTCATTTTGGCGCTTTCCGGCGGCGTTGACTCTTCTGTTGTCGCAGCTCTTGTCCATCGCGCTATTGGCGATCAGCTGACCTGCGTATTTGTGAACCACGGCATGCTCCGCAAGGGTGAGCCAGAGATGGTTGAGCAGGTCTTCCGCAAGCAGTTCAACGTGCCTCTGATTCATGTTCACGCAGAGCAGCGCTACGCAGAGCTTCTGGCTGGCGTTACCGAGCCAGAGATGAAGCGTCGCCTGATTGGTACCGAGTTCTGGAAGGTCTTCTTTGACGAGGCTCAGAATCTGGACGGCGTTCAGTTCCTGGCACAGGGCACCATCTACCCTGACATTATTGAGTCTGGTGCTCGTAAGACCGGCGGCAAGGCTGCAACCATTAAGAGCCACCACAACCTGATTCCATTCCCAGAAGGCGTTCACTTTGACCTGATTGAGCCTCTGGATCACTTCTTCAAGGACGAGGTCCGCGCGCTGGGCGTCTCTCTTGGTCTGCCAGAGAACCTTGTCTATAGGCAGCCATTCCCTGGTCCTGGCCTTGCTATCCGCATCATTGGCGACGTTACCCCAGAAAAGCTTGAGATTCTCCGCAATGCCGACGCTATTGTCCGAGAAGAGATTGACGCTTACAATGCTCAGCTCTTTGACGAGACAGGCGATCGTAACTCCGAGCACAGCGTTTGGCAGTACTTTGCTGTGCTACCCGACATTAAGTCCGTTGGTGTTATGGGTGATGAGCGCACGTATGCTCGTCCAGTTATCCTGCGCGCCGTTGAGTCTAGTGACGCTATGACTGCTGACTGGGCAAAGCTTCCTTACGAGTTGCTGACTCGCATTTCTTCTCGCATTGTCAGCGAAGTTGCTGGCGTTAACCGCGTGGCCTATGACATCACTCCAAAGCCACCTGCGACCATTGAGTGGGAATAAGGAAATTCCTTAGTTATGGGGGTATAAATCGTTTTTGAGATGCATTGTACTGCATAGCGTTTCAGTGCGTTGCAATGGTGCGACTTGAAAAAGCCGCTGTTCAGTCTCGACAACCGCCTTCTACACTTTCGCTGCACACCTTGTAAGCCGGAGTGCTCGACTATTCCTGGCGGAAACGCCGAACAGAGGCCGGACCTCATTTGCCGCGACTTTACGAGCTCTGTTTTGACGTACGAGCTCGTCGGCAACATCGCCTGCCTACGCACAGTCAGACTTGGCTCTGCCTCTCGACCACAATCGACCTCAACACGCGCATAGTGATTGGCTGATTGCTAGCCGAGCGTATGACCGCTGACATCATGGTGAGAGCGCTTGCAAGCGCGAAGAGATGTACTTTCGCAAGAACTTTGCGACCGGGGTCGACGTCAAGTATACCATGATTGATTTCACTGAAACCTACTACAACCGCCGTCGCTTTTATTCGACAATCGGCTATCAAGTGCATGCAGACACTATGGACACGTTCACCAAGTACATCGAGTCAGTTATGGGGCCGATGTTGCTGGCGTCATAAAATCTCGCTTTTCCGTGTTCGAAATATTGACGCAGGTCACTTTGCAACACCTGTGGACTCCAAGCCAATGACACTAGAGTCGTTTGCGGTTTGTCTCGTTTGAGTACCTGGCTCTGCGACTCTGAGGGCACACAAGTCACTGTCGTGGCCGTCGAGCAGCGCTTCGGCGGCCTTCATGTTGTGGACGTCAGCTAACTTGAGATGAAACCCCATGCGCTCAGCTGCAATCTGTATTTGACCTGCACAGTCTCGTCCGTCAACTTATCGGCGTTCGCATCGGTCTTGGCGACTCTGCGATCTGTCCCTCAAGCTACTTGATGCGGGCATCATGCCTGATAAGAAGCGGTTTGAAGTTCTCGGCGCCATCGCCGCCAGCGGCTATTTCTGCCTATCACTGTGCTTGCGCGTCTTCTTGTCTTTCCGGCTGTTCGACTTGCATCTCCTTGCTGCTACCGCCGTTCTCATTTGCGAGAAACGTTTTCCGCTCGTGAGGCAGGCATAGAAAACACCCGCCTCGGTTGACTTTTTAACCAATCAAAGCGGATGTCATAAAGTTATTCATACTATTCTTCAGTTGTTTCAATTTATGCTATCAAGAAAATGTTGAAACAATATGTGTCATAATCACACTATATATGTTATATTATATGTGTTTCATAATGACTATAAGATATGGGCGTGATACATTGGATACCATCGACTACATGCCGCGACTACTAAGCGCAGGTTTGAGCAACGATCGAAAACTTCTCGAGTCCGTAGCCCTAACCGTTTCGAGAAAGCTCAAGAAGGATCGACCGGACATATCTGAAGAGATTGCCAAAGTTTTGGCTAGCTCAGGTACCAGATTGGCTTCTCGTTCAATCGGGAGTCAGGTATTGCCGGTCGATCGGGAGACACGGTTTTCCCTTGTTGACATCGAGGAACCTACCGAGATTGAGTATCCGATACTCGCTGCAGAAGTAATGAACAGTCTCTTGGATTTCATTCGAGAGCGCGGGTTTATACAGCGCTTTTACGAGAATGGTATCGAACCTTCTAGCAGCATCTTGTTCACAGGCCGTCCTGGTGTCGGCAAGACCTATACTGCCCACTGGATTTCATACAAGCTCGATCTTCCTCTCATCTCGCTCAATCTAGCAACTTCAATATCAAGCTACTTAGGCAGGTCGGGTCAGAACATAAAGAGCGTTTTCGACTATGCAAAAGCCCAGCCCACTATTCTGTTCCTAGATGAGTTCGATGCCATAGCCAAGCGGCGAGATGACGAAGGAGACCTGGGGGAGCTAAAACGACTCGTGAACGTATTGCTCAAGGAAATCGAATCGTGCCCAAAGAGCAGCGTAATATTAGCAGCCACAAATCATCCAGAATTGCTTGATCGAGCAGTGTGGAGACGCTTTGATAGACAGATTGAGCTCAATCTGCCTGGTCAAGAAGAGTGCATCCAGCTGATTGAGCGACATTTACCAGTTGACAAGTATCTCCTTTCGGTAGATGTTCGCGCGTATATGAGTAGACATTGCGTAGGTGTGAGCGCCGCCGACATCTGCAAGATATGCGAGCACATCAAGCGGCAGACAGTCATAAACCCGAGTGATGACATCGACATGCTGGCACTCAAAAAGCTATTTGCGCGAGTCCGACCCAAAGACAAATCGGAAAGGATCCAGGCGTGCAAGACGCTTAAACGTAACTGCCCGAAGCTGACCACAAGGGACATTGCAGAAATCGTTGGAACATCAGCGGCTACTGTGTCCCGCGACCTCAAGGAGAGCGATTCACATGACCGATAGGCTTCCACTCATCGCTCATGGAGAGGCTTATGTCGAGCCCATCGCGCGTCCAAACAGCGGAGGTCCAAAAGAGCGACCGCATACGTACGATGAAGCGCGAACGAGCATACTCAAAGACATAGATAGGATGTTCGCTACCATTGATGAGGAACCCACTCTCTATCTGGATGAGAAAGTAATATGCGTCCGTATGGAGCCTAAGTTCGAGGCGAAGTCCTACACTCCATCAGCAATGCTTCGCGTCACGGATGAGATGGAGATTATCGGAGGCAGGCGTTATAAACTGGCCTCCGAGGAGCAGGCAGGCTCCACCCAAGGATTTGAGTCAGCTGAGGAAACAGAATCGGAAGAGACTGACACCTCTCCTAAGGATGCCAAGCTGTATTTTATCAGGACCACAACGCAAGGCATCAGAGACTTTCAGAGCGTGCTGGAAAACGGAAGCAACAACAGCAATGCTGCATGGCGTAACGAAATAATGTCCGTGCATTCCTTCGACTTATTGGAGCCGAGCGAGAAAGTTCAGGGCTTCGACGACGCTTGGGAATTCGGCCCGGTGGAGGTCGTTCTGCATCCGCTTGCTAGCGATGCAGATAAGGCGATTGAAATGTTCTGCTCGGTTGCCGGAGTTAAGTTGGAAGACGTTGAGGTGAGGCCGTACGAAAACGGCGTTACGTTCATTGCGGTTCGTCTTGCCAGGGATGCCGCTGAGCGGGTCTCCTGCATCAATCCGCTACGCACTGTTCACCCACTTGGAAGAGTAAGCATTGAGCCCATGCGAAGGAGTTTTACGGCACCTGCACCGCAAGTCCAGGTCGGAGCTGCGACGCCTTCAGTTAGAGTTGGGGTCTTCGACGGCGGTTGCGATCCCGCAATTCCACTGTTATCTGGGTTCGTTACGGCCCACAACTGCGTACCGTCGCCGTCAGAACAGGACTACGTTGATCATGGTGGCGCTGTTTGTGGTGTGGTCTTGCATGGAGAGTTGTCGGGGAAAGGAGCCAATGATGTTCTCCCGCTACCAGAGGTCAGCGTTGACTGCTTTCGCGTCCTCCCTACGACAGACCCCAACGACTTCGAACTGTACGAGGCCATAGACGTTATCGAACAAGTAGTCCCGAAAAACCCCGACATTGGTCTATATAACATATCTTTCGGACCTGTAGGACCGATTCTCGATGATGACATCAGCCGATTCACCTACTCACTCGATACTCTCACGAGTAGCATCGCTGAGAATCACGAGAATCCATTGTTCAGCATCGCCGTCGGGAATGATGGCCAAGAGCCAGAGCCTTTCAACCGCATCCAGTCTCCCGCCGACCTCGTCAATGGCCTCAGCGTAGGCGCATATTCGGTTGATTCTTCCGGTAATCGAGTTCGCGCTACATACAGCTGCGTCGGCCCGGGTCGTGAAGGCGCAAAGGTCAAGCCCGACCTACTGGAGTTCGGCGGCGACATCAGCAAACCATTCGTTGTTGCCGATATGCACGGCAACTTGCTGACGGCAACCGCGGGCACGAGCTTCGCATCGCCACTTGTTGTACACAAAATAGGCTCCATACTTGCACGGAGCGAAGACATCACGCCTCACATGGCGCGTATGTTGATGCTACATTACGCAGACCATGATGACTCTCAATCGCAGGAAGAATATGGGTTCGGCCTTAGCCCGTCAAGCGTAGATAGCTGCTTGACCTGCGACGAGAACTGCGTAACGACTCTCTACCAAGGCGTTCTTAAGCCGGCAGAACTCGTCTCTCTGCCCATATTCGCCCCGTCTATAAACGGCACGTCTGGTTATGTGACGGTTCGCTGGACCATAGTCGCAGTGTGCGCGGTTGACCCGAACGACACCGACGAGTATACGGCGAGCTGCATCCAAGATACTTTCGTGCCACACGAGATGAAGTATCAGTTCCGCAAGGATGGCGTTGGCTCTAAGACCCTCGATCTGTCAATTCCAAAAGATGCCGCCGAAGCAGCCAAGCTCCTTAATCAGGGCTATAAGAAATCCTACCTGCCTATTAGCGTGCCAGCCAAACGATACTGGGAAGAGTCTGATCTGCGCGCCAACGACTTCAAGTGGGATACGGTCATCTCGAAACACAGACGCATGCGCAGCACTTCGTTGCTGCAGCCTTCCCTCACGCTCCAATCGGTGTTTAGGACGAACAACGATTCCGACGCGATTACCAAATACTATGCTGCAGTCACCGTCGACGCTCCTGGCTATCCAGGCAGTTTGTATACGTCGACTCTGCAGCAGTACCAGAGCCTTGCCCCCATACGTCTGAGGCTTCAGAATAGGCTTACGAACCATGGAAGCATCTAGGATGGCGGCAAACAAGCCTTTTCAAAGGGCATGCACGTCTGACATAGCGCCGCAATCACCATCCTCGAGCAGTGCCCGGAGTGCGTCGCCAGCCAGTCGGTGAACCGGTGTTGCTGGCGGTATAGAATCCCGCTTTTCGTGTCCGAAATATTGATACAGATTAATGATGGCAAGGCTGCTCGAGGTGTCCAGGTCGGGCTTCTACTCGTTGCTGACCAACGTCGCGTCCACGGACGATTGGGGCCACGTTCGCGACGCCGTGGAGCGCGTGTGGCTTGAGAGCGACCGACGCTTTGGGGCGCGCATGGTGCACGCGTTTCTGCCGCCCGAGCTCGGGACCGTGACGCTCTACCGCGTGCGCAAGTGCATGCGCGAGCTGGGCATACGCGGCGTGACGCCCAATGCCAAGAAGTGCAACATGATACCCGACGAGGGCGCGTCCCCGAAGCTGGACCTGGTGGCGCGCGACTTCATCAGCTCCGTACCCACCTACAAGCTCGTGGGCGACATCACCTACCTGCGCACGGGGCAGGGCTGGCTGTTCCTAGCCACCGTGATTGACCTCGACACCCGCATGGTGGTCGGGTGGGCGATGTCCGAGTGCATGACCGCCGACATAGTCGCCTCGGCCCTCGAGCTGGTCCGCAGGCGCGGCTACGTGGCCGAGGGACCATCTTCCACAGCGACCGCGACAGCCAGTACACCTCGAGGCTGCTGGCGTCGTGGGCCAGGGAAAACGACGTAAGGCTCTCGTGCGGTCACACCGGCAGCTGTCACGACAACGCGGTGGCAGAGTCCTTCTTCGCGACCCTCAGGAACGAGATGTACTACCGTCGCTCGTTTGCCACGCGCGGGGAGGCGAGGTTCGCCGTGATTGGCTTCATAGAGTCCTACTACAACTGCAGGAGCCCCCACTCAACAATCGGCTACAGGGTTCCGGCCGATGTGATGGACGAGTTCTTCGAGCGCTTCGAGAGCGCGTTGTTGGAGCCGAGGGAGGTGTTGCAAGCGGCATAAACCTCGGATTTTTCGTGTCTAAAATCTTGACATAGGTTATTCATTGAAGTATTTAAAAGTGAGACATGTAACTATTGAAAAATACTGAGCAAAAATATCAAATTTGATGGGAGCGAAATCAAGTGAATGAATTCAATGAATATGTTCGTGAAGTCTTTTCTGTTGCAGGCGATATCGTTATACGATCCATGATGGGTGGATATCTTGTGTACCTTAATGGCAAGTTGATAGGCGATATTGGCGATAATGAACTGTTTTTGAAGAGAACGCTTACATCGGATAGGTTACTTGCTGATTCAGAATTGCGTTATCCGTATGAAGGCTCAAAGACACTAATGCATGTATTTGATAGATTTGAAGAGACGGCGCTTGTTCTGGAACTTCTGGATGGTATGTATGCTGAGCTTCCGGAAAAGAAACCCGCGAAAGCCAGAAGAGAAAGATAAACCTCAACTGTGCTAAATCGTTTCATTGTTTGACTTAATCTTTTTACTTTTAAATATTGCCGATATCGGCAAGAAATAGCCCAATTTGCTATAATAATCTCATCAGTTTTTGCCGATAGGGAGGTGAAGCTCGATGGGATTTCTTTCTGCAGCAGAGATTGCTGAGCTCTGGGGCATATCCGAGAGAAGTGTGCGCAATTATTGTGCAACAGGTCGCGTACCAGGCGCTTTTCTCGTGGGAAAAACTTGGAACATACCAGGCGATGCCGTAAAACCTTCTCGAAAAAATGCCAAAACGTCGTCAACAAGTCCGCTGCTTACGCGCTTGATTGAAGAAAAGACCTCAAAAATAAAGGGTGGCATTTACCATAAGCTCCAGGTTGAGCTTACCTACAACTCTAATCATATTGAGGGAAGCAAGCTCTCCCTCGATCAGACACGTATGATTTTTGAAACGGCGACTATCGACGTTGATGGAAATCCTGTTCACATTGATGACATTGTAGAAACTCAGAATCACTTTCGCGCTATCGATTATGTGATTGACCATGCAAAAGACCCTCTTACAGAGGTCATCATCAAAGAACTTCACC
>CAUTMX010000004.1:0-123773 GCA_963539685.1 uncultured Atopobiaceae bacterium
GACTGCTTGAGCAGCTACAGAGAGAATATCGCGTTAATGTGTGTGGACCTTCCACTATGGCAGCCCTTCTTAACAGTCTTCAAATGGGTTTTCAATCTGTTGCTATTCAGAAGCATGCAGACGAGATTCAAAAGGTACTCTCTGCAGTTAAGACAGAGTTTGAGACGTATCAGGCTCAGCTTGAGAAGGCTCAAAAACAAATTAGAACTGCAGAAACCACTATTGATAAGATTCTTACTACTAGAACAAAAGCTATGAACCGCAAGCTCAGAGGTGTTACTGCATTAGAGAGCCTTGAAGATGCACAGAGTACTTTAGGTCTTGTTGAGGGAAGTGTAGAAGATCAAGAGGACGATGAATAGCACGTATTTTTGAGTGCTGAGTTTCTCTTTTATAGGTAGATAAAAAACGGCGGCTTCGGTCGCTGTTTTTTTGTTGCATAAAAATACCGTATGGGGGTATACTGTTTACAGAAACTAATACCCCCTTAGGGTATGTAAAGGAGGACAGATGGCTCAGAAAGACGGCCAATCACAAAAGACATGCTGTCATTGTGACCACAAGGCAACCCCTCGCTCAAGCGAACTTAAGAGTGGGGTTTCTCGCCGTATTAACCGTGCAATCGGCCAGTTAAATGGCATTAAAACAATGATTGACGAGGATCGTTATTGCGGAGATGTCCTTATACAGCTTGCGGCAGTTGAGTCTGCGGTTAAGGCTGTTTCAAGAGAAGTAATGCAAGATCACCTGGAGTCTTGCGTAGTTGATCGCATCCAGTCGGGTGATACAGAAGTTATTGATGAGGTCATGGACCTCTTTAAGCGATTTATGTAAGGTGACGTTATGGATCAGAAAGTTTTTGATGTACAAGGAATGACGTGTGCCAGTTGTTCTGCGCACGTAGAGAAGGCGGCAAACTCTGTTTCTGGTGTCTCTGAGGCTCGCGTTAATCTGCTTAAGAATTCTATGGAAGTTGATTATGACGGTAACCCAGACACCCTTAAGCAGATTTCTGACGCAGTAAGCAAAGCAGGCTATGAGGCAACACCTCGTAGCGACAAAAAAGATTCTGCTGCAGCTACTAAGGCAGACGCTACCGATGCTTCAGAAAAGGCGGTAAAGCAGAAGAGAGTCGAGCTTATTTCCTCAATGGCGTTTGCCATTCCACTGCTCTATCTTGCCATGGGTGAGATGATAGGAGCACCTGTTCCACCTGCTGTTTCTGGAATGAATGGCATGATGAACTTGGCTCTTACTGAGCTTTTGCTTTGCATTCCTATTCTCTTTATTTGTCGTCACTATTTTATTGGCGGATTCCGCGCGTTTTTGCATGGCTCGCCTAATATGGATTCGCTCATTGCGCTGGGTTCAGCAGCGTCGTTTGCTTACAGTGTTGTTAGCCTGTACCAGATGGCAAATGCTTTTATTGCAGGAGATGTTGCTGCAGCTCACCAAGCAATGCACGGCATGTACTTTGAGACCGCAGGTGTGATTCTTGCTCTGATTTCCCTGGGCAAGTTCTTTGAGGCGCGCGCAAAGGGTCATACCACAGGTGCAATTAGCGCACTTATGAACCTTGCTCCAAAGACGGCTATTCTCGTCAAAGACGGTATTGAGCAGGAAGTTCCTGCAGAGACCGTTATGGTGGGAGACGTTCTTGTGGTAAGGGCAGGTCAGTCGATTCCTGTTGATGGCCAGCTCATCGAGGGAGAAGGATCTGTCGATGAGTCCGCGATTACCGGAGAGCCCGTTCCTGTAAGTAAGACCGTTGGCGATTCCGTGACAGGTGCAACGGTATCTACCGGCGGCTGGTTTAAGATGCGCGCCACTGCTGTAGGTGATGACACTACACTTGCAGGCATCATTCGCCTGGTTGATGAGGCAACAAGCTCCAAAGCACCTATTGAGCGTCTTGCTGACAGCATTGCTGGCATCTTTGTACCCGTTGTTATTGGAATTGCTCTGGTAACGTTTGCAGCATGGTTTGTCTTTGTAGCTCCTGGTGACTTTGCGGTTGCTCTTTCGCACGCTGTTGCTGTTCTGGTTATTTCCTGCCCTTGTGCACTTGGCCTGGCAACACCTACCGCCATCATGGTAGGCACCGGCCAAGGTGCTTCAAATGGTATTTTGGTCAAGTCTGCCGAGGCGCTTGAGGGCGCAGTCCGAGCAACCGTGGTTGTTCTTGATAAGACCGGAACGCTCACTGAGGGCAAGCCGAGCGTAACTGACGTACTTTGTGCAGGTGGAACTTCCGAGCAGCAGCTACTTGAGTACGCATATGCGCTTGAGCAAAAGAGTGAACATCCACTTGCGCAGGCAATTGTTACATACGCTCAAGAGAAGCTTGGAGAGTCTGCAGGTAGCTTTGTTGACATACAGGAGTTCTCACAGGTTGCTGGTGGTGGCCTTACGGCAAAGGTTGGCGAGAAACGCCTTGTAGCAGGAAACGCTCGTCTTATGGAGCAGGAGGGCATCAGCACACAAGAGCTGACTTCTCAGGCTCAGCAGCTAGCTGAACAGGCAAAAACACCGCTGTACTTTGCACTTGAGGGTAAACTTCTTGGTGTCATTGCTGTAGCCGACAAGGTTAAGCAAACTAGCGCATCTACCATTGCTCGTCTTCGTACTATGGGTGTTAAGTCCGTCATGCTTACCGGAGATCAGGCGACAACGGCAAACGTCATTGGTAAGGAGCTTGGTGTTGATCAGGTTATTTCTGACGTCTTGCCAAGCCAAAAAGAGTCTTACATTAGGCAGTTCCAGGATGCTGGAGAAAACGTTGTCATGGTAGGCGATGGCATCAACGATGCTCCAGCACTTGCGCGAGCAAACGTGGGAATTGCAATTGGTGCAGGTACTGATGTTGCTATTGAGTCCGCTGACATTGTCTTGATGAAGTCTGATCCAGCTGATGTAGCAACTTCAATTGAGCTTTCTCGAGCCACTATGACCAATATCAAGGAGAACCTGTTCTGGGCTCTGTTCTATAACACCATTTGTATCCCTGTTGCTATGGGTCTGTTGTATCCATTTGGCATTTCGCTGAACCCTATGATTGGTGCAGCCGCCATGGGCTTCTCGTCAGTCTTTGTTGTATGCAATGCACTGCGCCTGCGTACCTGGAAGCCAAAGAATACCAGCTCAGCAACTCGCCAAGACGCTCATGACACAAAACCAGTCATTGACGTTCAAACTAAGTCCACAAACGACGCATCCGCGTCACAGAAGGAGGAATCTTATATGGAGAAGAAACTAAACGTAGAGGGCATGACTTGCCAGCACTGTGTTGCACACGTCACACAGGCTCTTGAGGCTGTCGAGGGTGTCTCTAAGGCAACCGTTTCACTTGACGAGAAGAGCGCTGTAGTTGAGCTATCTTCTGATGTCGCTGATAGCGCATTGGTTGATGCTGTTGTTCAGGCAGGATATGAGGCTACTATTGCCTAAGGTGGGCAAGTAGACGGTCCTTCTCGCTAGAATTACTAAATACCGCACGTGCAGCATTTTCAGCAAGCTCACGTGCGGTATTTTTGTCTAGACCGCAGTGCTGTTGTAAAAGCTCAAACTCGCGCGAGAGGGTAGTGTTGGAGACCGTCATGTTGTCCGTGTTGATAGTGACCGTCAGGCCAGCATCAAGCAGTTGCTCAAGAGGGAAGCGCTCTATTGACTCAAAGATGCGCGTCTGAAGGTTGCTGGTAGGGCAGATTTCAAGGGCAACATTTGCAGCTTTAAGGTCCTGGATAACGCCCGCATCCTCCAAAGAGCGAACGCCGTGACCAATGCGATGTGCGCCCAGTCGAAGCGCAGCCTTAATACTCTCTGGACCAGCGGCCTCTCCCGCATGGATGGTAAAAGGAACGTCTTTTCTTTGTGCTTCAACAAAAAGTGACGAGAAATTCTCTGTGGCAAAGAGCGCTTCTGCTCCCGCTAAATCTGCTGCTACAACACCATTTCCAAGGTACGCTGCAGCCAGATCAATTGACTCTTCATTTTTGTGCTTAAGCTCTTCACCTGTGCCACGCATAGCGCAAATGATATATGCCGTGTGAAGCTCTGATTGTGGATGTTCTGCATAGAAGTCAGCTCTACCAGCAAGAACAGCCTCGAGCACTTCTTGCTGAGAAAGACCTCCTGCTGTAAGACTTCCTGGTGCAAAGCGGGGTTCAGCATAGAGAATGCCCTCTGCGTCAAGCTGCTCATGAAATGCCTTTGCAACCGTACGAATGCCCTGTGCTGACTGCATAAGCTTGAGCGGCAGCTCAAATGTTGCAAGATACTGGTTAAGATCCTGGCAATGAGCTGGGACTTGCATTTTTTCTTGAAGTTCAGACAAAGAGAAATCAAAGCCTGCCTCTGCTGCAAGTTGAGCTGCGGCAGGAAGGGGGATTGATCCATCAAGATGGACATGCAAATCGATAAGAGCACAGGAGCTCATGGCGCCTCCTACAAGAAACGTATGCTATGGCGCAAAGAGCGCAAACTAGATAGCTACATCATACGGTAGGGAAGTTGCATTTTCCAAATCGTTTGCAAGTTTTTCAAACTGGTATCCATTGACGCGCTCAAGCAGACGTACTTCATCAGGCAAAACGTCATAGTGAATCTGAGAGCAAATAGCGCAAGCAATAGATCCAATGGTATCTGTGTCTCCACCCATCTCCGCGGCTATTCTCGCCGCTCTTGAGACTTTACCCTGAGAGAGCTTTACCACCGCAAGAACTGCAGGTATGGTCTCTATAGTTTCGTAGCCACAGCCGCAGTAGTCGTAGATGTCTCTTGATGCCGCGAGGGGAGCCTCAAGGTTTTTGGCGCCCTCGCAGAACTCCAGTGCCATGATGCACTTTTGGTACATGCTAGGCATGGGCATTTGTGTACCAATTTTTGTGTAGAGTGCTCGGTGTCCGTAGCTTAACGCAGTTTCAAGAGCGTCTTCCACCGTAAACGAATTTTCAGTAAGACCTCTGTTGATGGCGGCAACAATCATTGCTGCACCCATTATGGCTACATTGGTTCCGTGAGTGGGAAGCGCAAGCTCAGTAACGCTGTTAATGAGCGCATGTTTGTCTTTCCAACTAACAATTGAAGCCATTGGCGCACATTTCATGGCGCATCCGTTAGTGGTTCCAAGGCGACCACACGTTTTAAGCGAGTGGCCAGAAAGTCGATTGGCTAACGCAGCTCTTGTAGAAGGACCAACTACCTGGGCAGCGTTTGGCTCTGTTGCCACATAATTTTCTAGCGCATCAAAGTAGCGGGATTGGTTAAAAACTCCCTGGTTATCAATGATGTTTTTAGTCAAAATGATTGCATTTGCTGTGTCATCTGTAGTCTGACCTGCGGTAAAAGGTCTTCCAAAAAAGTCATTTTTAGGTGGATTTGAAAGACTTTGAACTCCATCAGGAAATGCAAAATCGATTTGGTGTGGTGACATCATCTCTGTTGGCATGCCATAGGCGTCGCCATAGGCAAGGGCCGTAAGCATCCTATAGAGTTTAATTTTTCTTGCCGTGTTCATGTTACTCACGCTTCTTCATGCCAGAAGAACGTGATGTTTTGGCTCTGCAGAGACTATTTTTACCTGCAGAGATAAGCTTCTCATAGCAGCATGCCATGATTGCTCCCCTCAATTAGATATTCTCTGTCTTTACAGGTTTTTTACTGTGCCGTAAGGAATGCCTCACTCCTTAGATCCTTACTTTCCCAGCTTGTAGTCGCAATACAAGCTAGATGGCTCAGACAGAAAATATCTCCCCCAAGTATGTTTAAAGATATCAAATATTTAAGTATTACTACAGGGGGTAAGGCTTATTAATCGGCGGGCGGTAGCTGAAGAGAGCTTAGAGGTAACTTGCTCACAATAGTGACTACATGCTGTTTTATATTCTCTCTAACGTAGGGAGCCATTGCTGGGTAAAATGGATGGTAGCAATCTGAAAGGAATGGACATGCCCGCAATTTTGACTCATGACTTCTTTGGCAAGGATGCCTTTGATATAGCTGCAGGCAAACTTGGTTTTTCTACGATGGAAGAGCGAGAAGCTTTTTTGTTGGGCAACCAAGGTCCAGATCCGCTGTTTTATTTAGCAGCAGATCCGCTGCTACATCGCTACGCTAAATATGCGTCGATTATGCATAAAGAAAAAACGCCCGAACTTCTTCTTTCTATGCGAGACGCAATTGCGCCTCTGCCACTTAAAGATGTTGCGGTTGCTCGCGCCTATATTGCGGGATTCCTCTGTCACTATATGCTTGATTCCACTGCGCATCCCTTTATTTATTACTGGCAAAACATGCTTACCTCTCAAGGTGTAGAGGGCTTGGACGAATCTGCTAAAAATCAAGTACACGCAGAAATCGAGAAGGACCTTGATGAGGCAATTCTTTACGCTCATCTTGGTAAAACGGTAGCTGCCTATAGGCCTTATAGCGAGGTTTTGAAGGCATCGCTGCATACGCTTTACGTTTTGGATAGGGTGTTTTTCTTTGCGTTACTATGGACGTATGAAAAACCTACCGATACCAGGATTTTCTCGTCAGCTGCTGTTGATTTTAGGATTATCCAGCATCTAGCATATTCGCCAACAGGTAAGAAGAGAAAGCTACTTGGTCATCTTGAACGCACCTTTGGTACAAATAGGTTCTCTTTGATTGAGGCGCTCTCTCACGGGGCAAGGGAATCCTCTGATTCTGACTTTGATAACAGAGCAGGAAATGAGTGGACTGATCCTTTTACGGGAGAGATTCGCAAAGAGAGCTTCTGGGATTTGTATGACCATGCGCTGGCAAATGTGCCGTATGCACTTGACGTTTTCTTCTCGCCAGACTTTAATCTTGATACTGCAAAAGAGCTTACGCAAAATCTGAACTTTGATGGTCAGACGCTTGCAGATGAAGGTTCGACAGAATAGGTTTTTGTGGCAACGTACGTTTTTTCTGATATTCACGGTCATGTGGAGCCGCTTAGGCGTGCTCTAGAGCGTATTAATCCAACCGAGTCAGACGTGTTCTATTGTCTTGGTGACATGATTGATCGTGGTCCTAGCTCGCTTGCTACTATAAAGACAATTCGCGCGCTTCCAAACTGCACGGTTTTGATGGGCAATCATGAGCAGCTTGCGCTGCAAGCGTTGGACCCAGAAGCCGATATTGAAGCTCAGTTTATGTGGCAGATTAACGGGGGAGAGGCGACACTTGCTGAGCTCAAGACGCTTTCTGAAGAAGAATATGGTGAGCTGATTGACTGGTTGCAGGCGCTTCCTTTGTACGCCACCGTTGAGGTACAAGGTAGAGATTTTGTTCTGGTACATGCGGGCATAAAGTCTAATGGTGTTCCCTTGCCAACCACCTGGGATAAGACTTCTTTGGAACAGTATTTAAGCAAGCAGTCTGAAAATGATCTTTTGTGGATTCGCGAAGAGTTTTGGCAATATCCTACGGATTTCCGCACGTCAGAAGTAGCGAATCCCATTGTAATTTGCGGCCATACACCCACGCCATTGTTAGCAAGTTTTGGTGCAAAAAATTTGAATCGAAGTGCCACCACTCCTGATGGCCTTGCGCAATGGGTGCAGTCAGATGGCGATAAGTGGGGAATTGACACAGGCACTACAGGTGGAGCCGGCTATGGCCAAGTAACTGTACTGCGCCTTGATGATTTGCAGGAGTTTGTTGAGCCGCTGCAAGAAGGCGAGTAATCGTGGCTGCAAACAGACCGCATCCTGCTGGTGATGCTGCCAAAACTGCGCTTACGCATGTTGAGAACACGCTTGATCCCATTATTTTTCCGGATTCTCGTGTGTTGCTTTTGGGATCCATGCCTAGTCCCAAGTCTCGAGAAATTGGCTTTTACTTTGGCAACCCTCAGAATAGATTCTGGCGCGTAGTTGCTACGTTATATGGCGAGAAACCCCTCAAGTCCATACCTGAAAAGATTGACTTCTGCAAAAGACATCATCTTGCTCTTTGTGATGTGCTTAAGGCTTGTGACATTAAGGGTGCAAGTGACGCTTCTATTGCAAATCCAGTTCCACACAACATTGGAGCCCTTATTCAAGATTCATCAATCTGCGCTATTTTTACACTTGGTGGGACGGCAACAAAATTTTATAAGCGCTACACCGAGCAACAAACTGGCATTCCCGCACGTCAACTGCCCTCTACAAGTCCTGCTAATGCCCGTATGTCAGTTGATGATTTAGTGGGAGAATTTTCCATTATCAATAAATTTACCAATTATGAGTTGACAATATCCTAGTTGCGACTAGGATTAAACGCATGCGAATTATGGCTACGACATACACTGCACTTTGTGCATGCACCGCGATGTGTCTGGTGCCCGGGTCACATACGACCAGGGTGTAGTTGTCGCTGAGCAAAATTTCTCTGGTACAGACTCGGGCGTAAAGCTATTTTGTAACTCTTGTGTGAGCATTCGCACATCCCGAGAGGATTTATTCGCATGGACTGGAGCTTCATAGGGGAACACCTCCCACTGTATGCAGAAGCTGCAAAAATAACACTTACCATCTCTTTCTTTGGAGTTCTCTTCTCGCTTATCGTTGGTTTGATAAGTGCTCAGATTTCGCTGACAAAAATTCCTGTTTTAAGTCAGCTTAATGCCGTTTATGTTGAGCTTTCCAGAGGAACTCCCTTGCTTATTCAGCTGTTTCTTATCTACTTTGGACTGACTAAAGTTGGTCTCAAAATGGATGCAGAGGTAGCTGCTGTTGTGGGTTTAACGTTTCTTGGCGGCTCCTATATGGCAGAGGTGTTTCGTGCAGGCTTTGAATCAGTTGCAGCCATTCAGTTTGAATCTGCACAGGTTTTGGGCCTCTCAAAGTTTCAAGCACTCCAGCATGTAATTCTTCCACAGGCACTTTCTGTAGCAATTCCAGGCCTTGTTGCTAACGTCATTTTCTTGATTAAGGAATCTTCCGTTGTTTCCGGTATTGCCCTTGCAGATTTGATGTATGTAACCAAGGACATTATTGGCATGCAATACGACACTACAGAAGCTCTTTTTATGCTGGTAGTTGCCTATGTGATTATCCTTGTTCCTATTTCTTTGCTTGGTAGCTGGCTGGAGAGGAGGCTTGACTATGCCCGTCGATAACATTTTGCTGCAGGACGGAGTGATAACGCGCCTTCTTGGAGGTCTTGCAACAACGGTGCATATTGGCCTTATCTCCGTGGCGCTTTCTATTCCTCTTGGTGTTCTCGTTGGACTTTTTATGACATCCAACAACAAGGTTGTTCGCGCAATTCTTCGTGTTTACCTTGAGATTGTTCGTGTTATGCCTCAGCTAGTGCTGCTCTTTGTGGTGTTTTTTGGTACTTCTGAATGGTTTGATGTCAACTTTGATGGTATTGAAGCTTCAATTGTGGTCTTTACCTTCTGGGGAGCAGCTGAGCTTGGAGACCTGGTACGAGGGTCATTAGAGTCAATTCCAGCATCTCAGTATGACGGTGCGTTTGTACTTGGTCTTTCTCGCCAGCAAACGTTCTTTAAGGTCATTCTGCCCCAGGCTTTCAAACGCCTTTTGCCGCCAGCCATCAACCTGATTACACGCATGATTAAGACAACGTCGCTTTGTAATCTGATTGGCGTGGTTGAGTTGCTCAGAGTTGGTAGCCAGATCACCGATTTCTATCGCTTCAAGTTCCCAACTGACGGAGCACTTTGGATTTACGGAGCTATTTTCTTCCTGTATTTTGCCGCCTGCTTCCCACTTTCGTATCTTTCGCGCAGGCTTGAGAGGAGCGCCTCACATGAGTAACATCGTTTTAGCAGTTAAGGACCTCACTAAGGTATATCCCTCAAGCCAGAAACCCGTGCTTGACAAGATCTCGCTCTCCATCAATAAAGGCGAGGTAGTTGTGGTGTTGGGACCTTCCGGTTGCGGTAAGTCTACGCTACTTCGCACTATTGTTGGCCTGGAAGATATCCAAGGGGGAGAAGTGCTTCTCCACAATCAGGTTATTTCTGGTCAGAAGAGGGAAAGCGCCGCTGCAGGCATTGGTATGGTTTTTCAAAGCTATGACTTGTTCCCCAACATGACGGTTTTGAAAAACGTAACCCTGGCTCCTCTGGTAGTGCAGAAGCGCTCAGTGGATGAGGTTTTGGCACAGGCAGAAGAACTGCTGCGTCGTGTGGGACTGTGGGAGAAGAAAGACTCCCACCCATCAGCTCTTTCCGGTGGTCAAAAACAGCGCGTGGCAATTGTTCGTGCGCTTATGACTAACCCTGAAGTTCTTTTGCTGGACGAGATTACTGCAGCTCTTGACCCCGAGATGGTTCACGAGGTTTTACAGGTAGTTATGGAGCTAGCAGAGCAGGGAATGACCATGCTGGTGGTAACTCACGAGATGCGCTTTGCTCAAGCAGTTGCTGATCGAGTCATCTTGATTGATCAGGGACACATCGTAGAAGAATCGTCCGATGCACAAGAGTTTTTCTCGGCACCTAAAACACAAAGGGCTCAAGAGTTTTTGCGCACCTTTGAATTTGAACGTGTGCATAAGTAAACAACGTGTTTTTGCATGTAGATGATGTAGTAATTGATACAACTTGTTAGGATTTGAAATGAACTTCTTTGAAAATACTTCCGCTTCTCTTTCTCGTCGTGCTTTTCTTGGTGCAAGCGCACTTTCTGCTGCAGCTCTTTTGGCTGCTTGCAAGAAAAAGGATTCAGACGGAGCTCAGGGTGGATCTTCCGATACAGACTCAAAGTTTAGAACCCTTGATGACATCAAGAAGGCAGGCACGGTAAATATCGGTGTCTTCAGCGATAAAGCTCCTTTTGGCTACGTTGATGCAAACGGTAAATACGCTGGTTACGACATTGTTTTTGCTGAGCGCCTTGCAAAGGATATGGGCGTCAAGATCAACTACATTGCCACTGACGGACAAAATCGCGTGCCTTTCTTGCAGTCAAATAAGGCAGATATCATGCTGGCAAACTTTACGGTAACCGATGACCGTAAAGAAAAGGTTGATTTCTCCCTGCCATACATGAAGATCAAGCTGGGCGTTGTTTCCCCCGCTTCTGCACCAATTACTGATGTTTCTCAGCTTGATGGAAAGAAGCTTATTGTTTCTAAGGGAACCACAGCTGAGGTTTGGTTTGCTAAGAACGCACCAAAGGTTGAGCTGGTCAAATTTGATAGCTATGCTGATGCGTATAACGCACTGCTCGACGGCCGCGGTGATGCTTTCTCAACCGATAATACCGAGGTACTTGCATGGATTAAGTCTAACCCTGGCTTTGTTGTTGGCATTGATGACCTGGGCGACTCCGATACTATCGCTGCCGCGGTTCACAAGGGCAACTCTTCGCTGTTGGAGTTTATCAACAACGAGATTACCGGCCCTCTTGCAGAGGAGAACTTCTTCCACAAGGATTATGAAGAGACCCTTGCTCCAATTTACGGCGACGAGGTAGATCCAAATACCATGGTTGTCGAGGGCGGCAAAATCTAAGTTCTGGTTTTAGTCCGTCTTTACAGCTCAATTACACCAATTTCGCGAGAAGACCTTGCAGCTTGTAAGGTCTTCTCGCATTTGTAGCTAAATTGTTAATTTGTACAGTACTTTTTAAAAATGATTCTTTGTGTTGATAAAGTAGATCAACTATTTTTTGACCGACTAGGGCAAAGGAGCTGATAATGGCAGCTGAACAGCAAAAAGCAACTCGTAAAATTGGCGTCCCTAGGTTTCCTGGCGATATTATGCTTTATCCGCTTTCTGTGGGCTTACTGCTTCACTCTTTTTTCCCTCAGGTTCTAGAAATTGGTAGCTTCACCACTGCTGTTGCTAAGGGAGCTCCTGCAATTGTTGGCATTGTTTTGCTGTTTGTGGGTGCTTCTATTGATCTTAAGACGGTTCCCAAGGTTTTGAAAACTGGCCTGACCATTCTTATTCCTAAGCTTGCTATTGCAATTGCCTTTGGTCTGTTTGTTGCTAAATTCATGAACGATAATTTCTTTGGTCTTAATGCACTTTCTATCATTGGTGGCATTACCTTCTGTAATGTTGCTCTGTACATTGGTATTACTGCTGAGTATGGAACTCCTGATGAGCAGGGTGCTGCTGCTGTTCTGTCTCTTGTTGCAGGTCCTGCAGTTACCATGATTGCTCTAGGCGCAGCAGGCGTTGCAGCAATTTCTCCTACCGCGCTTATCGGTACACTGCTTCCTCTGGTTCTTGGTGTTGTTCTTGGTAACCTTAGTCCATTTATTAGGGGACTTTTGGTTCCTGGTATTAACCCTTGTATTGCTGTTGTTGGTTTTGCGCTTGGCTGCGGCATGAGTGTTGAGAACCTTATTATTGGTGGTCCATCAGGTATTCTTTTGGCAGTTCTGTGCATCATTACCGGTATTCTTACCATGCTTGTTGAGCGTCTTCTTGGTGGTTCTGGTAAGGCAAGTCTTGCAAGTGCAACTATTGCAGGCACCGCTACAACCACTCCTGCTGCGGTTGCTAGTGTTGATCCAACCTATACAGCTCAGGTTGTTGCAAACGCAAACGCTCAGCTTGCAGCTGCGGTAGTTATTACAGCACTGGTAGCCCCTGCGTTTACGGGTTGGCTTGATAAGAAGCTGGCTAAGAAAAATAACACTGCTGAGGCTCAGGCTCCAGAAGAAGGACCTGCTACTGAGTAATTAAGTAGGCTTTATATAATGCATATGAACTGCCTCCCATTTCTTATGTCCAAGAAACGGGAGGCAGTTCATATGCGGGTGATTATGATTCTATAGCGTGTTAGCGTTGGCTTTTAGGCCTTGCGCACAAAATAGCTCAGATTTCTTATGTTCTGTTGAAGAATCGACATGTTCTTAATCAAGAGAGCCAGGCAGCTAGGCGGTCGCACTACCCGATATGCATTTCTATGCATAAACTTAACCTAATATGCTAAAAAATGAATAGCGTCATATAAAAGATTTAACTATAGGTAAATTTCGTACCTAAGGAACACACCTAAGTCAGATATTCTGCTCAATTGCGGGCATATTACACTTCTAAGTCAGATATTCTGCATGATTAAGGTATTTTCAGCGTCATGTATACGTCTTTTTAACAGATTATCTGACTTAGGTGTGTTTTGAACTGCTTCCTATTTCTCGTATCTAAGAAATGGGAGGCAGTTCACAGAAGAGGGTTTTATTCACTGGTTAAAGAAAATAAATGATGTGGCTTATCTCGAATATAAGCGCAAGTATGAGGAAAACTAAGAACAAAATTCTTACCCCTTTTTTGATACCGCTTTTAAAAAAGACATAAAAATCGATAACCTCTGTCAGAATTAATACTAGAAAAAATAGTAATGGTGGAATAAGTCCCTGTTTCCACAGTAGCCGCATTCCCTGATAAGCCAGAAAACTGACCAATATTACAATACGAACTGTTTTTCTAGAAATCGGTTCTGAAAAATTAAATATCTTCTCGCCAAACATATCTGTTGCCTCCCTATGGACAACAAGAGCAGTTTATTTGTTACTAAAGATTGTAATACTGTCTGATAACCTCGTAATATATAACTATAGTAATTTAACTTGTGATTGGAGGTGCGTATGGAAGTTGGGGAGTGGAGTATTAGTTCGCCAGCATCTAAGTTTTTACTTGGTGCACCATGGTCAGAAAAGCTTGCTCACGGATGGGTTCATCCGCTGCGCATCTCTTCCAATCAGTTTAGAGTTATTGGCTCTTGTTCTTCTTGGCATCCCGGTCTTTTTAAACAGATGGCAGCGTGCACTTCAGATATTCAAGTTGCTTTTACCACAGACAGCTCAGAAGTGGTACTTGATCTAAAAATTGATGAAGTTCCTAAGGGATCCTCGTCTGTTTTACAGCTACTTAAAGCCACGTATTTTAGAAAGCTCAGTTCTGTATTTGTGACAGTTAACGGTAAACCTTACAAGAACTTCTCGTTGGATGATGCAGGTGAACAGACACTTTCTATTCATCTAGAAACAGAAATCTCTCAGGATGACCTTGCTAGGCTTCCAGGTTTTAATGACACGCATCACGTGAGTGTTTACTTGCCTTGTTTGCAGAGCGCTTCCGTTAAAAATCTCCGTGGCAATGGCACGTTTTTCTCGCCCGATGAGCCTAAGAAAAAGCTGGTGGTGTTTGGCGATTCTATTGCGCAGGGTTTTGTTGTGGAGCGCCCAGATAAAACTTGGCCGCACTGTCTTGCTAAGCGCATGAAGCTTGAGGTGGTTAACCAGGGAATTGGTGGACAAGTTTATCTGCCTGGCTCATATACGTTTATCGAGGATGCTTCTTTAGTGGTTGTTGCGCTTGGTACAAATTATCGATACGAGAAATGCATAAAGTCGCAGGTAACATACGATATTCAAAATTCACTCTGGCAGATTTCTCAGATGTATACAGATACGCGTGTGGTGGTTTTGACGCCTACCCCTTATTTTGAGGACGCGTATCCCACGCACCCTTATTCTTGTTTTGCCGAGGTTCCGCAAATAATTGAAGAGATTGCCGGTAAGTTTGGTTTGCAGTGCATCTCTGGAGAAAAGCTGTTGCTGCAGGAAAAGAAGTATTTTGCTGACGATGTGCATCCAAATTCAAAGGGAGCCGCACTGTTGGCAAAAAATCTGTTTGAAGCCTTAAAACAACCAGCTCAAGATAGTCTTTTTTAGACGTCAAGCCTCCCTAGAAGCTCTCTCAAAATTCAACACGACTTTTTGTCCGGTGAAACTTCTACACTAGAGGTGAAAAACATCTAGAAAGGATACACATGAACATCACTAATCCTTTTGCACCTCATTTGACCGGGCAACTTACAGAAGAAACTCAGGCCCTTGTAGCTGAGCAAATAGCTAAGGGCACCTTAAGTCCTTACGCGTGCAAAAATGAAGACATCATTCGCCGAGATTCTATCCATGATCAGGCATCACTTTTGCGTCCGGCTTTCATGCGAGATGTCGAGAAGATTATGCATACTCCTGCATATAACAGACTAAACGGCAAGACACAGGTCTTCTCGTTCCGCGCGCATGATGACATTACGCGCCGTGGCCTTCATGAACAGCTTGTTTGTAGAGTTGCTAAAGATATTGGACGTGCACTTGGCCTTAACCTTGATTTGATCGAAGCAATAGCTCTTGGTCATGACGTGGGACATACTCCTTTTGGCCATGCAGGGGAGTATTTCCTCAATGATATTTATCACGAGCAAACGGGGCGTTGGTTTTTCCACAACGTACAGAGTGTGCGCGTGCTTGATGGTCTTTATGCAAGAAATCTTTCTCTACAGACGCTTGATGGAGTAATTTGCCACAACGGTGAGTTTGAACAGCAGATACTTCAAATGAGTGACCTTTCAACTTTTGATGAGTTTGACAAGGTGGTAGAAGATTGCTGGGAGAGAGGTCCGCAGGCTATTGCTCACCTGCGTCCTATGACGCTTGAAGGTTGCGTTATGCGCATCTCTGACATTATTGCGTATGTCGGAAAAGATAGACAGGATGCACTTCGTGCAGGTGCCGCAACAGAGGAAACGTTTGATGATGGCCTTGGTGGCGCCTATAACGCATGGGCTACCTCTGCTTTTGTTGCAGACATTGTTCAGAATAGCTTTGGCAAGCCTCAGATTTCTCTTTCAGAAGAAGCATTTAAAGAGATGAAGCGAGCAAAGCGCGAGAATTACCAGAAGATTTATGGTGCATCAGAAGCCAATGGTGATTTCTCTGAAGACATTAAGCGCCTGTTTGAGAAATTGTATGAGTACGAATTATCTTCGCTTAAATCTGGCGATCAGAGCCTTGCAATCTTTAAGCATCATATTGAGCCGGTGAGTAGGCACCTTTCTAGGTATGGCTATACCTATGACTGGAAGAGTGACGTGCATCGTACTGTTGTTGATTTTATTTCTGCAATGACTGATGACTACTTTGTAGCTACCTGCGAAGCGCTCTTCCCAGAAGCTCAGGAGCTCTTTCCAAAGAGGAGCTACTTTGCAGAAGGAGTACGCGCGTAAGGTTTACCGCTCAGTCACGGTGTGGCAAACGGGCACGTAAAGAGCATTTGTGTTGAGCGGGCTTCTCGCCAAGCTTTTATGTTTGAGACGGGGTAAAATAACAGCATGGATACTTTATTTTCTGGCATGGAACGTGCCGCTAAAAAAGCTAATGCACCACTTGCTGCCCGCATGCGTCCTACCACGCTTGATGGATACGTAGGTCAGGAAGATGCGGTTGGTCCTGGCTCTTGGTTGCGCAAGGCAATTGAGCACGATACGCTCTCGTCCGTCCTGCTGTATGGTCCAGCGGGCACTGGTAAGACCACGCTTGCACGCATCATCGCTCATACAACGCACGCAGAATTTGTAGAAGTATCTGCAATTACGGGAACTGTTAAAGATCTTCGTAGAGAGATTGAGGCCGCAGAATCAAGGCTTTTAACAGCAGGTAGAAGAACTATTTTGTTCATTGATGAGATTCATCGTTTTACGCGCTCTCAGCAAGATGCCTTGCTTCACGCAGTAGAAGACAGAATAGTTGTACTTATTGGGGCTACTACAGAAAACCCTTACTTTGAGGTTAATAGCGCTCTGATTTCTCGCTCTCGTGTAGTGGAGCTGCATGCATTGTCAGATGAGGCAATCGATGAGCTCATTCAGCGGGCACTTGAATCAGAGGATGGCCTAGCTGGCACATTTGTCCTGGAAGAAGATGCTCGCAAAGAGATTGTGACGCTTGCGGGTGGAGATGGTCGTGCGGCTTTAACTTCTCTTGAGCTTGCTTCTCAGATGGTTGATGTTCCAGAATTAGCTGACGACAAAGCATCTGAGCCGCTTGTTATCACCAAGCAGAATGTTCTTGAGGCAAATCCTCGCCGCGGACTTCCCTACGATAAAGCAGGAGATATGCACTATGACATTATCTCTGCGTTTATTAAGTCTATGCGAGGCTCAGACCCAGATGCGGCACTGTATTGGCTTGCGCGCATGATTGATGCAGGTGAGGACCCTAAATTTATTGCTCGACGCATTATGATTTTGGCCTCAGAGGATATTGGCAATGCCGATCCTCAGGCGCTGCTCATTGCACATGCAGCATTTAGGTCAGCTGAGGTCATTGGATATCCCGAGTGCAGAATTAACCTTGCGCAAGCAGTTATTTATATGGCTCTTGCTCCAAAATCTAATGCTGCAGAAGCAGGTATTGATGCCGCCCTCCATGAGGTTAGAACAGGTCCAAGGCGAGAAGTTCCAAGTTACTTAAGGGATCGCACGCGCCCTGGTTCTGAAGAGTATGGCAATTACCTCTATCCTCACAATTATCCTGGGGGATGGATTGAACAGCGTTATCTTCCAGAGGGACTTGAACACGGCGCGTTCTTCTCGCCATCTCCAAGAGGTTGGGAAGCGTGGAGAATTGCAGCTACAGAGCGTGATCGTCACGAGGAAGCCTAGGAATTTGAATTACCCAAGTGGGAGCATTAAGAAGGCGCTCCTCGGGTAAAATAGAGAGAACTGTAACCGTTAGCTTTGAGGGATGGCATAGATGGATTACTTACAGATTGCCCTTGTAGTCTTAGCCGTAGTTGGTGTTTGGGCCATTGTTGAGGTCGCTCTGACCCTAAGAACAACAAGAAGGTCAATTACTGAGATTACACTCTCAGCTAACAATACCATTGAGCAGATTCAGCCTGTTATTTCAAAGATTGATGGCATGGTTGATGAGCTTGATCCAACCATTAAGCAGCTACCTGCACTCATGCAGAAGGTTGATGAGGCTGCAGAGAACGCTAATACCTCTCTTGAGAGCCTCAATGTGGTTCTTGGTGATGTAGCAACCGTTTCTGGCGCAGCATCAGCCGTAACTGCAACAGTCAGCAAAGCTGCAAGTGATGCTGTCACAGGTGTTGTTGAGTCTGTTTCAAAGCTGGGAACTGGTCTTGGCGGATCTTTGAATCCCTCTAAGCTTGCTGAGGTTGCTCAGGCTCGCTTGAGCGGTGCGACTGCTTCCGCACAACAGAGCGCACAGCGTGCTCAGGAGTATCTTGAGGAGCTTCCTCTGCTTTCTCAGGACAAGGCAAAGCATTCTAAACCAGCTCGCACTGAGCAGTTCTATATTGAGTACGGTTCTGAGTCTTCTCAGAAGTCTGAGGAGTAGATTGTAATGATACAAAAAATTGTTGAGCTTTCCGCTCCTGCAGATCCAACATTTGCTCGTTCAGTCAGAATGATGGCTGCTAATCTTGCTGTTTTGTGCAAGATGAACGTTGATGAGCTTGAAGATGTCAAAATGGCCGCAGAAGAAGGCTTTGTCTTTGCTTGTGGCACTCAGAAAGACTCTGTAGATATTACGTTTACCCTCGAAGACAATACTATGGCTATTGATTTTGACTTGGGTGATGAGGATCCAGTTGAGTCTGAGGAAGATAATTCTCAGCCACTTGAGCTTGTAGAACTATTGCTTTCCGCTATTTGTGATGAGTTTGCGCTTAGCGATGACGGTTATACGCTTCATCTTGTAAAGATTTCTGGCGGTGCACATGCCTAAACCTGAAGCAAACGAGGCAGTACAGGCATCTGCAGAAGAGCAGAAAGCCGCAAGAAGAGCTGCTCGCCGTGCTTCTAAAGGTACCCCGGCCTGGGATAAAGATAGAACACGAAAGCTCTTTGCTCAATATAAAGAAACAAAAGACTCTGAGGTAAGAGACCAGCTTATTGTGAGTCACTTAAACCTCGTGCGCTTTTTGGCCTCCAAGTTTAAAAACCGTGGAGAACCCCTTGATGATTTGATTCAGGTGGGAACCATTGGACTTATCAAGGCAATTGATAGGTTTGAGCCTGATCGTGGTCTCGAATTTACAACATATGCAACGCCAACCATCATGGGAGAGATCAAGCGTCACTTCCGCGATAAAGGCTGGTCAGTACGTGTTCCTCGTCGTTTGCAGGAGCTTTCGTCCAAGATTAATCAGGTCACTGATGATTTGACTAAAGAGCTGCAAAGAAGCCCTTCAATTGAAGAGATCGCCCAGCGCCTTGATACTAACGTTGAAGAAGTTCTTGAGGCTATGGAGTCTTCTAGCGCTTATAGCTCTGTTCCTCTTGAGGGAGGCGGTTCTGGCGCTGATGGCGACGAGACCCCTTCAATCATTGATCAGTATGTGACCGAAGATGAGGATCTTGCTGGTTCTGATGACCGCATTGTTCTTGAAGAGGCCATTAGAGACTTCTCGCCACGAGAGCAAGAGATTATTCGTATGCGTTTTGTTGAAGGTCTTACCCAGGTAGAGATTGCGGAGAAACTTAATATCTCTCAGGTACAGGTTTCAAGGCTGCTTCGTCGCACTTTGAAGCGTATTCAAGAAAAGATTGACCCAGAAAGCGTGAACCGTTAATGGATCAAAAGCATCAAAACTTTTCCGATTCAGCTCAAAAATGGAAACAACGTGGCTTAATGGTGTGGACAGTCATTGGTCTGACTGCATTGTTTGCACTTGCACTGTATGTTCTTGGCATCCTGGGACAGGCTGTTGAGCTGCTCGCCATTGGCGCAATTGTTGCGTTTGTCTGTAGCCCTGTTACCAATTGGCTTGAAGACAGGGGAGTACCTCGTGGCATTTCCGCTCTTATCGCGCTTGTTCTTACGCTCATTGTGCTGGTAGGATTTTTGATTTTGATTGCGCAACCATTGGTATTTGAGCTTACTACGCTACTCAGAAACGCTCCTTCGTATGCAAGTCAGATAGGAGCAATGGCAAGGGAGTTTTGGCAGAGCTTTGACACTCAAAGTAACCCTGCTGTTAGACAGACGGTAGAACTTGCAATTGAACAGGCATCAAGTATTGGAATATCAGTTGCTTCTGGTATTTTGAGTTGGCTTTCCACATCTGCATTAGGCAACATCTCTTCTATGGCAAACCAACTCATGGTCTTCTTCTTAGGCCTAGTGCTTGCCTATTGGCTTGCCAAAGATTATCCAGTTATTGTCCGTGAGATGGCTATTATTGCTGGTCCTCAAAAAGAGAATGAGTTCAGACTTATTCTTGCAATCTTAAGTAGATCTACCAGTGGATATATGCGAGGCACTATCATTACCTCTGCGGTTAATGGCATTCTTGTGTACTTTGGGTGTCTGATTTTAGGCAACCCTTATGCCGCTCTTATTGGCATGGTTACAGGAATCTTCCATATTATTCCTGTAGTTGGACCGGTTTTCTCGGCAGGTATTGCTCTTATTTTGAGCATCTTGGTAGACCCTGTCATGACCGTATGGACTATCGTTATCTTGATGGTTGCACAAAACGTTGTTGATAACGTGCTTTCACCTTTGGTTATGGCAACGAGCGTTAAAGTTCACCCGGGCCTTTCGCTCGTTGGTATTGTCATTGGCAGCGCTCTTGGCGGAGTAGTTGGAACTATTCTTGCTATACCTTTGACAGCAGCACTGAGGGGCATCTTTGTGTACTTCTTTGAGAAGTATTCGGGCAGACAGATCGTCTCGCCAAATGGCGCGCTTTTTAACTCGACGCAGTATGTAGATGAGTCTGGCGCTATTCTGCCAGAGTATGATGCCCTCGATGACCCAAAGTTCTTTGAGGAGTCGCGTCTTGTTGATCAAGACACTACGGCTCATGTGCGCAGCAAGTCTTCAGCTCCCGCACCCAAGATTCTTGGACATGATTTTTCTCAGTTACTTTTTAGGAATACTCAAGAAGTTACTAAGGAACCAGATAAACCATCGTCAGATGCGGTAGACTCAGACAGTACAAAAGAGTAGTTATTTGAATACGGAGAAGTACTTTATGGCTGACTATAAAACAATGACAACAGCAGAGATTCGCGAGGACTTCCTAAGCTTCTTTGAGAGCAAGGGTTGCAAGCGCTATCCTTCTTCATCTCTGGTGCCTTCTGATCCTTCGCTGCTTCTTGCTAATGCTGGCATGAACCAGTTCAAGGAGTATTACCAGGGCATCAAGACTATGAAGGAGATTGGCGCAACTTCCTGCCAGAAGTGCCTTCGTACTAACGATATTGACAACATTGGCGATTCTCGCCATCTCTCATTCTTTGAGATGCTGGGTAATTTCTCCTTTGGTGGTTACACCAAGCGCGATGCATGTACCTGGGCAATGGAGTTTATTTCTTCTCCAGAACACCTGGGCCTACCTCTTGATCGTCTGTACTTTACTGTTTTTACTGACGACGATGAGGCAATTGAGATTTGGAAGTCTCTTGGCGTAGCAGAAGATCACATCACCCGTCTGGGCGAGGAGGACAACTTCTGGGCAGCTGGTCCAACTGGTCCTTGTGGTCCTTGCTCTGAGATTTACTTTGACCAGGGTCCTGAGTTTGAGGGAGAGGCTCCTGGAGACGACGGTGACCGTTACCTTGAGTTCTGGAACCTCGTCTTTACTCAATTTGATCGCCAGGAAGATGGTTCTCTGCCTGAGCTTCCTCATCGCAACATCGATACCGGCATGGGCCTTGAGCGTATCGCAGCTATCATGCAGCATGAAGGCACCAATTACGAGGGTGACATCATGCGTACCCTCATCTCTTTGGGCGAGAAACTCTCTGGTAAAAAGTATCACTCAACTGATGAGATTGACCGCAGCCTGCGTATCCTTGCAGACCACTCTCGTGCAGTTACCTTTATGATTGGTGATGGTATTCTCCCTGGTAACGAGGGTAGAAGCTACATTCTTCGCCGCCTGCTCCGTCGCGCTGTCTACCACGGCCGCTTACTGGGCATTCAGGGCACCTTCATGGCAGAGTACGCGCATGAGGTTGCTGTTCTGCTTGGCGCAGAATATCCAGAGCTTGTCGAGAAGAGCGCTCTTATCGACGGCATTCTGACTGCAGAAGAGGAGCGCTTTGGCGCTACGCTTGACGCAGGCGAGTCTAAACTCACTGCAGAGCTTGAGCATCTAGAGGATGGCGCACAGCTTTCCGGTGAGGTTGCATTCCTTCTGCATGATACTTACGGATTCCCTATTGATCTTACTCGTGAGATTGCTGCAAATGCAGGTCACGTTGTTGACATGGACGCCTTTGATGCTGCAATGACTGAGCAGCGTGAGCGCGCTCGTAAGTCTGCTAACCGTGATGCTTGGGGCAATGCTCAGAGCATTTGGGTTGCACTTTCTGACCGCCTTGATGAGACCGTCTTTGACGGCTATGACAACAACGAGCTCTCTGGCGTTCGTGTTGTTGCTCTTGTTCAGGATGGACAGGAGGTTGAGTCCGCCGCTGCTGACTCTGAGGTTGAGGTTGTACTTGACCGCACACCTTTCTATGCAGAGATGGGCGGCCAGGTTGGTGATACCGGCAAGCTGACAGCTCCTGGTCTCTACGTTCACGTCACTGATACCAAGCACCGTGACGGCGGCCTTGAGTCACACGTTGGCGTGGTAGAGGAGGGCACCATCTCTGTTGGTGATTCAGTCACCGCAACCATTGATGCCGGCCGTCGTGAGCTAATCCGCCGCAACCACACGGCAACTCACCTACTTGACGCAGCCCTCAAAAAGGTTTTGGGTGACCACGTGAACCAGGCTGGTTCTCTTGTTGCTCCAGATCGTATGCGCTTTGACTTTACGCACTTTGAGGCTCTTACCAAAGATGAGCTCGATCGCATTGAGGGCATGGTTAACGCAGAGATTTTTGCTGCTAAGCCTGTTGTTACTCAGATTATGAACATTGAGGACGCAAAGGCTGCTGGTGCTGTTGCACTCTTTGGCGAGAAGTACGGTGATGTCGTACGCGTTGTCTCTGCTGGTGCAGAAGACGCTCCATTCTCTCGTGAGCTCTGTGGTGGTACTCACGCACGCAACACAGCAGACCTTGGCCTCTTTAAGATTATTTCTGAGAGCTCCGTTGGTTCTAACTCAAGGCGTATTGAGGCGGTAACTTCTATGGGCGCTATCGAGTACGTTGATGAGCGCCTGGCTCAACTTGATGAGGTTGCCGCAGCTTTGAAGGTTCGTCCTTCTGCTGTTGCAGACCGCGTTGAGCAGCTGCAGCAAGATCTTCGCACTGCAAACCATAAGCTTGAGGCTGCTCTAACTGGAGCAGGTAGCAATCAGGTAGCAGAAGCACTTAAGTCTGCTGTTCAGCTTAATGGCTATAGCTGTGTAATTGCTAAGCTTGAGGGCCTTTCTGGCAAAGAACTCCGCTCCGCATGGGACGGCATCCGCGATGCATCTGACGGCCAGCCTGTTGCTTGCGTCATTGCATCCGCAACCGCTGACGGTAAGGTTTCCCTGCTTGCAGGTGCCACTGATTCTGCAGTTGCAGCGGGCTTCTCGGCAGGAGACATTGTCAAAGAGATTGCAGAGCTTGTTGGTGGCCGTGGTGGCGGTAAGCCAGCAATGGCGCAGGCAGGCGGTTCAAATGCTGCAGGAATTGACGCAGCGCTTGAGGCTGCAAGAACAAAGCTTGGTGCGTAACGTTTGCGCGTTTTAGCTTTAGATATTGGTGAAGTTCGCATCGGGGTTGCTGTAAGTGACCCCGATGGTGCTATTGCGTCACCTGTTTGCGTGCTACCTGCGCAAGAGGTACTCTCACATGCACGCACGTTTAAAGCTGTGCTTGACGATTGGGAGCCAGAACTGCTTTTGTGCGGTCGTCCTAAAACGCTCGCCGGCGAAGATGGACCACAGGCCCAAAAAATTACCGTTCAAGCTGAGCAAATTGCGAAGAACTGCCAACTTCCATTAGAATTTACTGACGAAAGACTTTCTTCTGCGGAAGCAAAGAAGATTCTTCGAGCGCAAGGTTTATCTGAGAAAGCCATGCGTGGAAAAGTTGACATGGTTGCAGCTTCGCTCTTTTTGCAATCATGGCTTGATGCACAGATGAATAAGGGAGACTAAATGCCCACCCTATCCAATGGTTCTTCTCCGCGTCGTCAGGGCGCACATTTTTCTTCTCCTGTACCAGAAGGACAGGCTCAGGAAGAGCAGACTCAGCAGGAACAGATTACGCAGCCTTCAGTTGAGGCCACAGGATCGCTGCCTGCACTTACTGGTGGCAAGCTTTCTTCAAGAAGCGCTCAAGTCACTCATATGGCAAAGAACAAGCAGGTAAAGCATAGAGATAAGAAGGCTTCAAAGCGTTCTCGTATTTTTGCGGCACTTATCGCTTTTATCATGGTTGCGGCCCTTGGCATCTTTGTATGGAAAGTAGCGCTTCCAGAGCTTTCTCGCGCTAATTCCGATACACAAGAAATTACCGCTGGTCAGCAAGTTACCGTTACTATTCCAGATGGTGCTGGTGCACAGGAAGTCGCAAAGATTCTTTTTGAGAACAAAATTATTGCAACTAAGAGCGAGTTCTTAAACCAGGTAAAGCGTCAGGATGCTGAGCAGAAAATTAAGAGCGGTATCTATGTTATTACCACTGGTACCAAGCCAGCAGACATCGTTCACCTGCTTATTTCTGGCCCTAATGCTCCTGGTAGTGGCTTTGTCGTACCAGAAGGTTATACCGTTTCTCAGGTTGCTGATTTGGTTCAGGACTACTTTGGCATTTCTCGCGATGATTTCTTGAATCAGGCAAAAGCATCCAATTATGTTGCTGACTATCCGTTCCTTGCTGGTGCGGTAGATGCTAACGATTCTCTTGAAGGCTACTTGTTCCCCAAGACCTATACCTTTACAGAAAGCAATGTAACTGCCGATACGGTCATCCGTGCCATGCTTGATCAGTTTGAGACGGAGACAGCTGATCTTAACCTGGATGCCGCCCGCATTACGCTCAATAAGCGTTACAACTTGAATCTTACTAACGAGCAAATCATTATCATGGCATCGATTATTGAGCGAGAAGCCCTGACTGATGATGACCGTCCTAAGGTTGCATCTGTCTTCTACAACCGCCTGTACGATGATATGTATCTGCAAAGTGACGCTACCCTTGCTTATTCTCTGGGTAGGGAAGCTACTGCAGAAGAGCTCAGCTCAATGACAAGCGACCCATACAACACATATGCGTTTAAGGGTTTGACTCCTACGCCTATTTGCTCCCCAGGTTATGCCTCTATTAAGGCGGCTATGGATCCAGCAGCAACCAATTATTACTACTTCTGGATTACCTCGGATGAGCACGTCTTCTCAGAGACGTACGACGAGCATCAGCAGGCTATTGAAAACGCACGCGAGCGTGAAGCTGCAAGTAAGCAATAGCTGGTGTGGCATGAGTTTGATCAAAGCAACACAATACGTTTCTGCTGTTGAATACATCTCAATAGAGGATTTGGTTCAGCAGGGGATTAAGCTTGTGCTCTTAGATCGCGATAATACCTGTGTGCCCCGAGACACCAAGATGGTTCCGCCAGAGGTTTCTGCTTGGTTTGAGAAGGCTCATGCGGCTGGATTAACGCTCTGTCTCATCTCCAATAACATTCACCTCAATGAGGTCCAGCGTAGCGCTCACGAGCTGGGAATTGAAGGAGAAGGCTTTGCGTGTAAGCCGCTTCCTCGCGCGCTAACTGCTGCTATGAAGCGTTTCTCGGCAACTAAAGAGCAAACCGTGATGGTGGGAGACCAGATTTTTACCGATGTTATTGCAGGTAATTTGGCTGGCGTTTCAACTATTTTGGTAAAGCCGCAGTCTACCGAGGATCTTTGGTACACCAATATCATTCGTCACGTAGAGCGCCGCATTTTAAAAAATGTAACTTTTACGTCATAACAAGACGGCTTTAGTTTACTTGCTCCAACTCGATGATAGAATCATCTTGAAAGGCTGGAGGAGTATGGAGCTTCGCGATTCAAGATACGTTGTACATGAGGGCTGTGATCATATCTTTTTTGTAGGCTTTCTGGGTGCCGGAAAGTCTACACTCGCACGTAATTTGGGCGAGCTGTTTCACCGCCGTTATGTTGACACCGATCGCCTAGCAGAGCGTATAGCAGGTAAATCACTGGCAGAAATCTACGAAGATGACGGTGAAGAGCTTTTTAGGCAGGCAGAAACTGAGGTTTTACACACGCTTAAGTCTAAGAAGTCACTGCTCGTAAGCTGCGGCGGTGGAATTGTCGAGAAGGACGTCAATCTTGCGCTTATGCGTGAGATGGGAGTCATTGTGTTTCTCGACGGCGATCTTTCTGACTCGCTTCGCCAAATTCAGCGCACGGATAGGCGTCCCGATCTGGGAAGCTTTGAAAACGCTACTCAGCTTTATAGACGCCTGCGTCCACGTTATGAGGCCGCCGCTGATATTACTATTGATATTCGTGAGAAAACATTTGAGCAGGTAGCCATTGATTCTGGCAAGCTGCTTTGGGAAAGAGGTCTTCTATGAGTGACAATGTCCAGGCTGAGCTTGAAGAGGAATTGCCACCTGTTCAGATTAAACAGTGGGTTTCTATTCCTGGTGGCTCTATTGCACTTCGTTCTGGTGCGGGCGTTCTTTCAAACTTTGGTACTGAGCTCAGAACCGCAGTAGGAAGACCCCATCGCTGTGCTTTTCTTGTCAGCAATCAGGCAGACGAAGACCTTGCTGAGCTTCTGCGTAGAGACCTCACTACCATTGGTTTTCTCGTCACACGTGTAGATGTAGAAGATGGCAAGGCAGCAACTACCGTAGCAACTGAGGCACAGGTATTGTCTGCTTTGGCAGAAATGCACCTGACAGCTGATGATTTAGTAGTTGCCGTGGGCCACGAGGGCGTCATTTCTCTTGCTAACCACGTGGCAAACAAGTGGTGTGGGGGAGTCTCCCTTGCTACTGTTCCGCTTGATTTAGCAGCAGTTATTGTCTCGTCTATTACTCCTCGCGCGCTCGATACTGACGCTGAACATCAGCGCCTTGTTACCACTAAGCCTTGCGCTCGTTTCTGCTTTGCAGATCTTGAGGCTATGGATCTTTGCGATGACAGCGCTAAGGTTGCGCAGGTATGTATGGTTGCAACGGCTATGTCTGATAATGAGGCGGAGTTTGGCCGCATTTGGGATAGAGCAGATAACCTCTCCTCTGGAGTTGCCGATATAGTTGCAGAGCAGCTGGCAGAGTCTACTAAGACCCGTGGCCGCCTTTCTGATTCTTCCGCTATTGCTATTCAGCAGTCGGTTCCTTACGGTTGGGTTTTTGTGGAGGCGCTTCGTCCGCTCATCTCAGCTGATCAGCCTCTTTCTGCACTTTATGCAGACGCACTGCGTTTCTCGGCAAGAATTGCAGTAGCTAAAGAGTCGCTTTCTTTTGACGATATGCTTGCCCAAGACGAGATTCTTGAGCGCTTGAATATTGGCTTTGTTACCTGTGACATTACTTCTGAGCAGCTTATCGAAGCGCTCAAACAGGAATGTTTCCGTTCTACTAATCGTTTTATGTTGCCGATTCCAATGTCTATTGGAAGGGTAAGATTAGCTTCGGTCGACGAGGAACTTCTCGCCGAACATGCCCGCGCTTGGTGTGAGGCTCACGCTTCGCATTAAAGTGCCGCATCTTGCAGTAAGGAACCTGTTTTCTGAGGCGACTCCACAAGGTGCAACTCTTTGTTGTAAACATCTCGAGAAGGGATTTGAAATGGCAGATTTACAGGCAGCAGCAAAGCGCGTTGCGCGCTTTCGCGAGGTAATGGCTCAGAGGGGTTACGACGCTGTTGTTCTACGTCACAACCCAGACCTTCGTTGGTTGACTGACGCTGAGCGTACCTTTGACTTTGAGCAGGCACATACTGCATTTATTACGCAGGATGAGCTCTTCATGCACACTGACTCTCGTTACTACAACACATTCCTGGAGCGCCTTGGTGCTGATTCTCCATGGAAGTTTGACCAGGAAGTCACTACTCCTACCGAGTGGGTTGCCGCTCATATTGCTGAGGCTCGTGCTCGCGTAGTTGCTATTGAGGACACCGTTGATCTTGCGTTCTTTGATGGTCTTGAGCAGGCATTGCGTGATCGTTCTGTTGCTGCTTTGCTTCCACGCATGCATGGTGATATTGCTGAGCTGCGTATTGTTAAAGACCCAGCTGAGATTGAGCTTATGAAGCACGCTCAGTCAATTACTGACAAGGCGTTCCTCCACATCTGCGAGTACATTAAGCCAGGCCTCACTGAGCAGCAGATCCGCGCAGAACTTGAGAACTACATGCTCTCTAACGGTGCAGACGCTCTGTCCTTTGATTCCATCATTGCATCTGGCCCTAACGGCGCTAATCCTCACGCACAGCCAGGTGAGCGCGTAGTTCAGACAGGCGACATGATTGTTATGGACTATGGTGCAGGCTATCTTGATTACCACTCAGATATGACCCGTACTGTTGTTGTTGGCGCACCTTCCGAGGAGCAGCAGCATGTCTTTGACGTTGTCCGCAAGGCAAATGAAACTTGCGCAGCAGCTATTCATGCAGGTGTAACTGGTTCTGATATTCATAACCTTGCAGTTAAGGTTATCTCTGAGGCTGGCTACGGTGAGTACTTTGGCCACGGCCTTGGCCACGGTGTTGGCGTTGAGATTCACGAGCGTCCATTCTTCAACCCACGCTGGAACAAGGTTATTGCAGCAGGTTCTGTTGTTACCGATGAGCCTGGCATTTACCTGCCTGGCAAGTTTGGTATCCGTCTTGAGGACTTTGGCGTTGTTACTGAGGATGGCTACGATGTCTTTACTCAGTCCACACACGATCTTGTGTCTGTTGGCTGCTAACGAGACGCGATATACAGAATTTTTACGGCCAGAAGCTTTAGGTTTCTGGCCGTATTTTTTTCGTATCTTCTAGGGCGAGAAGACCTTCTCGCCTAAAAATTAGCTTATAAAACCTAAAAAATTTAAAAAGCGTTAGGTTAGTGGAGATATGTTTTAGACTTATGTAATAAAATCAGAAAAGTAAATGTTATTTTCATTGTTATGTTTACAGTTTCATTTGTTTTATTAGGCGGAGAAGAAGGAGGTAGAAGTGGTTAGTATTGTTCTAGCCAGCCATGGTAAATTTGCCGAGGGCATTAAAGATTCTGGCAGCATGATTTTTGGACCACAGGAAGGCGTTGTAGCTGTAACGCTTACTCCTGATATGGGTCCAGATGACCTGCATCAGAAGATTCTCGACGCAATTGCCACGCTTGAAGATCAAGAGCACGTTTTGTTCTTGGTTGACCTATGGGGTGGCACCCCCTTTAACCAGATTTCTCGAGTTCTTGAGGAAGAGGGTAAAGAGGATTGGGTTGCCGTTACTGGACTTAACCTCCCAATGCTTATCGCAGCATATGGTTCTCGCCTTGGCGTAGATATCGCCGCCGAGGTAGCAAAAGAGATTTACTCTGAAGCTCGTATGGGCGTGAAGATTAAGCCAGAGGAGCTTGAGCCACAAGAGGCAACACCTACAGATGTTCCCGCCGCTCCTGCTTCAGCACCTCAGGGAGCAATTCCTGCAGGCACTGTTATTGGTGATGGCAAGCTCAAGATTGTCCTTGCACGTATTGACACCCGTCTTTTGCATGGTCAGGTTGCAACTACTTGGACAAAGATGACCAAGCCAGACCGCATTATTGTCTGCTCTGATGGCGTTGCTCAAGATGAGCTCCGCAAGACCATGATTGTTCAGGCAGCTCCTCCAGGAGTACATGTTCACGTTGTCCCTATTAAGAAGATTATTGAGATTGCTCACGACACTCGTTTTGGTAATACCAAGGCAATGCTTCTGTTTGAAACTCCTCAAGACATGCTTCGTGCTATTGAGGGTGGCGTAGAGATCAAGGAAGCTAACCTTGGTTCTATGGCTCACTCTGTTGGCAAAGTTGTTGTTACCAACGCAGTTGCTATGGATGAAGACGACGTAAAAACTCTTGAGGCTATCCGCGAGTGTGGTACAGAGTTTGATGTACGTAAGGTTCCTGCAGATAATGCAGAGAACTTTGATGCAATGCTTAAAAAAGCTAAGTCCGAACTTGCTGATCGTAAGTAACTAGAAGGAGGTAGAAATGACACCTATCACAATACTGCTTGTCGTAATTGTTGCTCTTCTTGCTGGCATGGAAGGTATTCTTGACCAGTGGGAGTTCCATCAGCCCCTGGTTGCTTGTTCGTTGATTGGCCTCGTGACTGGTCATCCTGCCGAGGGAATTTTCCTTGGTGGTTCTCTTCAGATGATTGCTCTTGGTTGGGCAAACATCGGTGCTGCAGTTGCACCGGATGCAGCTTTAGCGTCTGTCGCATCTGCAATTATTATGGTTTTGGCACTTAATGGTGGAGATACCGACACTACTGCTGCTATTAACACTGCTATTGCCCTTGCAATCCCTCTGTCCGTAGCAGGTCTGTTCCTCACCATGATTGCTCGTACCATTGCAACTGGTATTGTCCACGCAATGGATGCAGCTGCCGAGAAGGGCGATTTTGCTGCAATCGAGCGTTGGCACATCGCAGCCATTTTTATGCAGGGTGCACGTATTGCTGTTCCTGCAGCTGCTCTTTGCTTTATTGACCCAGCTATTGTCACTGACGCCCTAAACGCAATGCCTAAGTGGCTTACTGGTGGTATGGCAGTTGGCGGCGGCATGGTTGCTGCTGTTGGTTATGCAATGGTTATCAATATGATGGCTACTCGCGAAGTTTGGCCATTCTTTGCACTGGGCTTTGTTCTTGCAGCTATCAACCAGCTTACCCTTATTGCTCTTGGCGTTATTGGTGTTTGCCTGGCCATTCTCTATATTGGTCTTAAAGACCTTGCTAAGCAGGGTGGCGGCGCAGGTGGCGGATCTGGCGATCCACTCGGCGATATTATCGACAACTACTAATTCTGAAGGAGTGTGAAACTAATGGAGAATAAGATTCAGCTTTCTAAGAAAGACCGTATGTCTGTTGCTCTTCGTCATCAGTTCCTTCAGGGTTCTTGGAACTACGAGCGTATGCAGAACGGTGGTTGGGCATTCTCAATAATCCCTGCCATCAAAAAGCTTTATCCAAATAAAGAGGATCAGGTAGCAGCTCTTAAGCGCCATCTTGAGTTCTATAACACTCATCCTTATGTTTCTGCGCCAGTCATGGGTGTTACCCTTGCACTGGAGGAGGGACGCGCTAATGGCGAGCCTATTGATGACGTTGCAATTCAGGGCGTCAAGGTAGGTATGATGGGTCCTCTGGCTGGTGTTGGCGATCCAGTCTTCTGGTTTACCGTCCGTCCAATCCTTGGAGCACTTGGTGCCTCCATTGCTCTTGGCGGCTCTGCACTTGGCCCTATTCTCTTCTTTGTCCTGTGGAACGTCATTCGCCTTGCCTTCCTCTGGTACACCCAGGAGTTTGGCTACAAGGCAGGTGCTTCTATTTCTTCTGATCTTTCTGGCGGTATGCTAGGCAAGATTACTGAAGGCGCTTCTATTTTGGGTATGTTTATTATTGGCGCCCTGGTACAACGTTGGGTTTCAATTTCCTTTACCCCAGTGGTTTCAACCATTCCACAGCAGGCAGGTGCCTATATTGACTGGACAAGTATTCCTTCAGGAGTAGAGGGAATGTATCAAGCATTGAAGCTTTACTCTACTCTTGGACCAAACGGTCTTGACCCAGTAAAGGTAACTACCCTTCAGAACAACCTTGATTCACTCATCCCTGGACTTGCCGCTGTTGGTCTGACACTGCTTTGCTGCTCACTGCTTAAAAAGAAGGTCTCTCCAATTGCCATTATTCTGGCTCTCTTTGGTGTTGGTATTGTTGGTCGACTTCTTGGCTTTATGTAATGAATAAGAGTACGTACTAGTACTTAAAGTCGCACGAATATGGGTCGCGCTCTATAATGGGTGCGACCCATTTTTGAAAGGATTGTATGGCTCAGTCTCAGAACAGCACCGTTGACCTCACCATGAAAGCCACCTCATTTCATGGTTTAGCCACATACGGCGATATTCTTATTGGCAATAAGGCCTTTGAGTTTTATAACCAGAAAAATCCTGAAGATTATATTCAGATTCCTTGGGATCAGATAGATCACGTGGCCGCCTCAGTCCTGGGACGTACCAAAAGTGTTTCTCGCTTTGCTATTTTTACTAAAAGTAATGGTAACTACTCGTTTTCTACGCGAGACAATAAAGCAACACTGAGGGCAATTCGCGCCTATATAGGGGAGGAGAAACTCGTGCGTTCTCCAAGCTTTTGGTTTGTGTTCAAGCACGGTCTTATGGCAATTCCGCAACTTCTTCGCCTTATTAAAGAGAGTTTTATTAAAAAGAAGTAAGCAAATTTTGCATTTTCACAAGAGCCGCCAGCACGGAAGGCGTGAAACTGATAAAATCCAACATGCATATACGTGTCGCGGGTAGTTTGAAAATTCACGTTCTTCTCGCGACTTTATCGAGTGAAAAGAGTTAGACGTGGCAACTATCAGCACCGCAGATTTCAAGAACGGCCTTGGTCTTAAGATTAACGATAAGTACTACACCATCGTTGAGTTCCAGCACGTAAAGCCAGGTAAGGGCGGTGCTTTTGTCCGCTATAAGATTCGTGACCTTCGTTCTGGTCGCGTTATTGATCAGACCTGCAACGCTGGTACCAAGTTTGAGAACGTTCTTCTGCTCACCAAAGAGATGCAGTATCTCTACAACGACGGTGAGTCCTTCTACTTCATGGACAACGAGACTTACGATCAGGTAGCTGTTCCAGCTGACTTCATTGGCGAGAAGAGCGTCTGGTTCAAGGAGAACGATAACGCACAGCTTCTCTATGCAGACACTGAGCTTCTTGGTGTTGAGCCTCCAATGTTTATTGAGGCAGAGATCACTGAGACTGATCCAGGCTTCAAGGGAGACACCGTTCAGGGCGGTACCAAGCCAGCAACTATTGAGACTGGTGCAACGCTTCAGGTTCCAATGTATCTGAACCAGGGCGAGCGCATTAAGGTTGACACCCGCGACGGTAAGTTTGTTTCTCGCGTTTAACGCATATGCTTTGGGTGCATAAGCGCCCAACAGGTATTGAGTAATTATTTCAAAGACAGTTTGTCTTTTTAGGGGGTAGACATGGCTGAAACAGAGCTTCGTATAGCAGGCATCGGCATCTCAAAAGATGTAATTTCAACGGTTGTCTCCGGCGCAGCTGGAAGTGTTGAAGGTGTTGCCTCCGTTGGCGGAAACGATACACTGGCATCCAACCTTATTAACGTCTTTACCAGCAGAAGCCTTGCACCAGAGAAGGCTGTTGAGGCAGGCGTAGAGAACGGTCAGCTTCATCTTGGAGTTCACCTTACCGTTTTCTATGGCTATCCTTTCACAAAGCTTGCTTCTGAGGTAAGACTTGCTGTTGCAACTGCCGTAAATGAGCAGATTGGCGTCAGCATTGCTTCCGTTGATGTTTACATTGACAGCCTTGTTTTTCCTAAGGAGTAGGCTTGAGCGTTAAGTTTTTTGGACGCACTCGCGCCCGTAGCCAAGCACTACAGCTTTTGTTCCAGGCTGAAGCCACTAATCGCAGCGTTCTTGAGGTCCTCGACGGAGACTATACACTCTCCGAGGGACCTCTTGACGAGTATGCGCAGTCACTGGCAGTAGGAGCAGATGGCATCAGAGATGATCTTGATGACATCATTGCTGCTTACTCAAAAGACTGGGCAATTGATCGCATGCCTTCTGTTGACCGCAATCTTCTAAGAATTTCTCTCTACGAGATTCTGGAGGTTCCAGAGGTTGACGTTGCTGTTGCTATTAACGAGGTAGTAGACCTTGCCCGCGCTTATTGCGGTGATGATTCTCCTCGCTTTATTAACGGTGTTCTCGGTCGTATTGTTGACGATGTTGAGGCCGGAGAAGATATTTACTCGCTTTGTCGTAAGCAGTCTGCTGAGCAGGACAATTCTGAAAAAGAGCCAGTAAGCTCTGTGGAAGATGCAGAGTAGCCATGGCAAAAATCGATACGTCTGAATATCAGAGCTTTGACCAGATAACCGCAAGACTTGATTCGATTGTTGATCAAGTTCGCGATAAGAACGTCTCGCTTGAGCATTCTCTTGACCTCTTTGACGAGGCAATTGCTCTAGGCTCAAAGGCTGTCAACATGGTTGACACCACAGAGTTTACGCCAGAAGAGGAAGAACGTCTGGTTCAGGCTCAGGCAGCAGGGGGCGCAGCTGACGCAACCGGCGCAGCGGCAGCCACTGATGAACAAGCTTCTTCTGAGCAGGTTGAGGCTTCAGCCGCAGATGAAACGTCGTCTGATGACGTGGCTTCAGAAAGCGATGAGCACTAGTGGCTCAACGCATTTCTCGCCAAAGGCTCGATAAAGAGCTGGTTAGGCAGGGATTTTTCAAGGACACTCAAGCTGCATTACGTGCAATTCTTGCGGGTGATGTTTCTACGCGCGACAGAAGATTAACTTCAGCAGGAGAGCTTGTTCCTGAGGGATTGTTTCTGCACGTAAAAGGTGCTATTCCATATGTGAGCCGAGGCGGACTTAAGCTCGAGCGTGCCTTTGAAGTTTTTGATTTTACGGTTCAACAGAAAAAATGTTTAGATATTGGCTGTTCAACTGGTGGTTTTACCGATTGCCTGCTTCAAAATGGAGCTGCTTCGGTTACCTCGGTTGATGTTGGCTATGCGCAGTTTGATTGGTCGCTCAGAAACGACAGCAGGGTTGAACTGCTCGAACGTACAAATATTACGTCCCTGCCAGAAATGGGCTACTCGCACGTTTTTGATGTTGCTGTGTGTGACGTATCGTTTACGTCAATCTCGTCAATTCTTCCTTCTGTTTTAGATGTTCTAGCTCCTGAAGGAGCCTTTGTTACGCTGGTCAAACCGCAGTTTGAAGCTAAGAGGGAAGAAGTGGGTGAGGGCGGTATTGTGACTGATGCCTCCGTGCGTCTGCAAACGCTGCAAAAGGTTTCCGATGCGTTTAAGGAAGCTCATATGGGTCCTTTGGGCGCGTGTGAAAGTCCTATTCACGGTGCTAAGGGTAACGTGGAATATTTACTGTTTGGACAGCTTGAGGCAGGTTCGCATGATTTGGATCTTGCTTCAGTGGTATCGAGTCATTCTGTAGAAATAGTGAAATAGAACGAATGTTCTATTTTGTAGTATTGTTTGTAGTTTTTTAGGTATACTAAGTACATCGAATCAGACGCTTTAACTGTTTCAGTTGTGCAATCAAGCAAAATCGGGAGAGTGGTTTGCGTGAAGGTACTTCTTGTTCCAAATTATTCAAGAGAAGTTGCTGTTTCTGGTGCACGTGAACTTGAAGAATGGCTCTTTGAGCAGGGCTGTGATGTTCAATGGGCACACGATAAAAAGCTATTCCCGGATAAAGTTGTAGATTGTTCTGATTGCCAGCTTGTTATTTCTCTTGGTGGAGACGGAACGCTTCTGAGGGCCGCCAAAATTGTTGAGTATTCAGAAATTCCAATTTTGGGCATCTCTTATGGTCACCTTGGCTTTTTAACCAGTGCAACTCCTCATCAAATGATTGAGATGGTAGCTGATGCTCTTGCTGGAGAGCTTCACGTTTCTAGAAGAGCAACGCTTGCAATAGAAACAGAGTATGAGCTTCCATCTGGAGAAACTTACGTCGAGAAGACCTTCTCGCTCAATGATTTTGCAGTTTCCAGAGGTGGAGCAGGCGATATGGTTGAGTTTACGGTTTCTGTATCAGGCAACCATATTGATAAGCTTCGCGGTGATGGTTTTGTTGTTAGTACGGCAACTGGATCCACCGGCTATGCTCTTGCTGCTGGTGGCCCTATTGTTACGCCAGAGTTCTCGGGAATGGTTTGTGTGCCAATCGCACCACATACTATTTTGGCTCGTGCATTCCTTACCTCTCCTTCTGATGTGGTTGAAATTACCATGTCAAAAGATAGACCAGCAACATGTCACTTCTTCTCTGATGGACAAAACATTAAGCATCCAGAAGAGGGTGTGGCTACCAAAGCTCGTATTAGCCGTGGACCAGGAGATATCATTCTGCTTGATAGAAGTGCTGATAGTTTCTATCGTTCAGTTTCTCGCGTATTTTACGGTAAAACTGGTCAGTAAGCAGGTCGCATATGCTTGATGAACTTCGTGTGCAAAATGTCGCACTTATTGAAGACGCTTCTCTTGCACCCGCCTCAGGTTTAACTGTTTTAACAGGAGAGACAGGTGCTGGTAAAACCGCTCTTTTATCTTCCATTAAGCTTTTAGTAGGAGAGCGCGCTGATGCTTCTGCAGTAAGAGAAGGAACAGACGCTCTTAGGGTTGAGGCACGCTTTTTTACCTCGCCAGAAGATCAAGAGGGCATTGTAGTCTCTAGAAAAGTCTCTGCTGATGGCAGAGGCAGAGTAGAGATTGATGGCCACATGGCATCAGTTAAAGAACTGGCCGGAGGTATTGGAACATCAATTGATCTTTGTGGTCAGCATGAGCATCAAAGACTACTTGACGTAAAAAATCATGTCAGCATGTTGGATGCATGGATTGGATCAGATATTCAATCTTGTCAGACAGAGTATGTAGACGCTCTTCATGCTTACCATGCTGCAATCGCTGAACTTCAACGAGTTATTGAAGTAAGCCAGTCTAGCAATGCAAAGATTGATGAAGCGGCATTTCTTGTTCAAAGAATTGATGAGGTCTCTCCTAAAGAAGGGGAGCTAGAAGACTTAGAAGAGCAACTTCCTCGGTTTGAGCACGCAGAGGCTCTTCTTCAAGCTGCAGGAGGAACACATGAGTTGCTCTCAGGAGATGAGGGCGTTATTGATTCTCTCTCTGATGCAGTTCAGATGCTTCAAAGTGCTGCAACGTTTGATGCTACGCTAGGTAACTATGCAGAGTCTCTTTCAAGTGCACTTATAGAGATTGAGGATGTTTCTTCAGAGCTCAGAAGCTATGTTGGATCTCTCGATTTTGATGAAGAAGCACTTGAAGAGATGCAAAGTCGTATGGCTCGTCTTCAGGGTCTTATGAGAACGTATGGCCCTGGTATGAAAGATGTATTTAAAAAATACCAGGCAGCTCAAAATCTTCTTGAGGTTACAAGAGACACAGAAAAGCTTGTCCGTGAGGCACAGGCAGAAGTAGATAAAGCAAAAGAAACTCTTACCGTAAAGGCTCAGGCACTTAAAAAGGTTCGTGTTGCTGCAGCTCCAAAACTTTGTGATGCTGTTACTAAGCAAATGAGTCATCTGCAGATGGGTTCAGCTCAGATTGAATTGAACTTTGAAGATCTTCCTTTTGAGCAGTGGAATAAAGTTGGCTCTACAAAGATTGAGCTTATGTATAAGCCTTCAGCTCAGATGACTGCTCGTCCGCTTAGAAAGATTGCCTCTGGTGGTGAGGTTTCTCGTGTCATGCTCGCATGTAAAGTGGTTCTGGGAGAGTCTGACGTCTGCGATACGCTTGTATTTGATGAGGTTGACGCTGGCGTTGGTGGAGCTACTGCCGTTGCTCTCGCAGAGGTTTTAGCGCAGCTTGCTAAAACACATCAGGTGATTGTGGTAACTCACTTGCCACAGGTTGCTGTTATGGCCTCTAAACAGTATGTAGTCTCAAAGACAGAAGAACATAACGCGCTCCCTGTAACTTCTCTTACAGAGGTTTCTGGTACTCAGAGAGAAGAAGAGATTGCACGCATGCTTTCAGGCTCTATAACTGAGGCTTCTTTGGCTCACGCGCATGAGCTGCTGTCAGAAGTCCGCTAGATTTTTCAGAACTATATGGACATAACAATGTATTTGTTTGGAGATTAAATTTCTCGGCACTATGGGCCTTAAAGCGGAATAATATAAAGACCCGTAGAAATGTAATTGGCTAATCTTACCTACGGGAGTAATCCATGACCAAGCACATATTTGTAACAGGTGGCGTTGTTTCCTCTCTTGGAAAAGGAATCACTGCTGCATCTCTCGGCCGACTTCTTAAGGCTCGTGGCTATAAGGTCATGATGCAAAAGGCTGACCCATATCTCAATGTTGACCCAGGCACTATGAGTCCTTTCCAGCATGGTGAGGTTTTTGTCACTGAGGACGGTAAAGAGACTGACCTTGACCTTGGTCATTATGAGCGCTTTATTGACGAGAATCTTACCAGGGAGTCTAACTTCACCACTGGCCTCATTTATCAGTCTTTGATTCAGCGTGAGCGCGCTGGAGACTTCCTTGGCGGTACAGTTCAGGTAATTCCTCATGTAACCGATGCAATTAAGGCTCGTTTTGCTCGCATTGAAGAGGTTACTAATGCTGATGTAGTCATCACAGAGCTTGGTGGCACTATTGGTGATATTGAGTCTCAGCCTTTTGTTGAGGCAATTCGCCAGTTTAGAAAAGAGCGTGGCGCAAGCAACGTTGCTATTATTCATGTGAGCCTTGTTCCTTATATTGCTGCTGCTCATGAGGTCAAGACTAAGCCTACGCAGCACTCCGTAAAAGAGCTTCGTTCCCTTGGTATTCAGCCAGACTTTATCGTGTGCCGTTCTAGCCATTCTGTGGATGAATCTATTCGCGAGAAAATCGCTAATTTCTGCGACGTTGATGCAGATTGCGTTTTTGAGAACAATGATCTGCCTTCAATTTACGATGTTCCAGCACATCTGGCAGCACAGGGATTTGACAAGAAGGTACTTGAGCGCCTTGGTCTTGAAGTCCGTCCAAGTGATCTTGGCAGCTGGGAAGCATTTACTTCCGCTATGCATAAGGCAAATGCGCTTGAAGACGCAACAAGAATTTATGTTGTCGGCAAGTATACGCAGTTGCCTGATGCCTACCTTTCTGTTATTGAGGCACTTCACCACTCTGGTATTTTCTACGGCAGACACGTTGATATCCGCCTGGTAAATGGTGAAGAGCTGACAGAAGAAGACGTAGAGCAGGAGCTTGCTGGTGCAGATGGCATTTTGGTTCCTGGCGGCTTTGGTCTTCGCGGCGTAGAGGGCAAGATGGTTGCTATTCGTCGTGCTCGTGAGCTCAAGATTCCTTACCTTGGTGTTTGCCTTGGTATGCAGATGGCTGTTACTGAGTTTGCTCGTGACGTCTGCGGCATGGAGGGTGCAAATTCAGCAGAGTTTGGTCCAGATACTCCATATCCTGTCATCGATCTTATGCCTGATCAGGAGGATATTACTGACAAGGGCGGTACTATGCGCCTTGGTTCTTATCCTTGCAAGGTTGTTGAGGGAACTCTTGCACACGAGGCATACGGCAACAACTTGGTTTACGAGCGTCATCGTCACCGCTATGAGGTAAGCAACGTATTCCGTAATCAGCTTGTTGAGGCTGGTCTGGTAGTTTCTGGTGTTTCTCCAGACGATCGACTTGTAGAGATGATTGAGCTTCCAGAGTCTGTTCACCCATGGTTTGTTGCAAGCCAGGCACATCCAGAGTTCAAGAGCCGTCCAACTCATCCTGCACCTTTGTTCCGTGAGTTTGCACGTGCAGCAATTGCTCATCATGAGGGTATTGACCGTCATGATGTAAACCAGTCTCTCTAAGCAGATTTTTACTAGGGAAGAATACTTATGGACCTCGCTCAGGCGCGTACAGAATTTTTAGCGTACGTTGCTGTTGAGCGAGGTCTTTCTGTAAATACGCTTGATGCCTATACCAGAGATTTAGAGGGTTATTTGCTTTGGCTGAATGGCAAAAAAATTACTTTGCCCAACCAGGTAACTCGCTCAGATGTTGAAGAGTACATAGGCTCTCTTAGAGATTTAGGTATGGCTTCAGCTTCGGTTGAACGCCACACTGCGGCACTTAGAAACTTCCACAAGTTTATGGCTGTTGAGCAAATTTGTGAGTCATCTCCAGCTGAAGATTTACCTACCGCAGCAAGAATTCAAAGGCTTCCTGATGTTATCTCTCAAGAGAAGGCAGAAGAGCTGCTTGATCAGCCGTTTCCTAATTCGCCTCTAGGTATTCGAGATAGAGCCATACTTGAGCTGCTGTATGGATGCGGCCTTCGTGTGTCTGAGCTTTGCGATCTTGAGGTTCGAGGTGTCCTTCTAGAAGATGAACTCTTGCGTGTTTTTGGTAAGGGTTCCAAAGAGCGCGTAGTCCCTGTGTTGGGCTCTGCGCATCGTGCACTTAAAACATACCTTTATGAGGCTCGCTCGCTTTTGCTTAAGCATGGTCAAGTATCCGAGGTGTTTGTAAACGCCAGAGGTGGACGTATTTCTCGCCAGTCGGTACATAAACTGGTGGCAAATTACGGCAGGGTAGTGGGGATTGAAGGTTTGCATCCTCACACACTGCGCCACAGTTTTGCCACACACCTTCTAGAGGGTGGCGCTGATCTTCGCTCGGTGCAGGAGCTTTTGGGACACGTTGATATTTCAACCACGCAGCTCTATACGCACGTAGATAGGTCGCACATTAGAGACGTGTACCTTGAGGCTCACCCAAGAGCCCACGTTCACGCGGACAAATAATCGCGCTTGACGCAAGTGTTGGACAAGTGTGGGACAAGCGTGGGGCAAAGTGGTGACTGCGTAAAAGCAAGGTGGGTGTTTTGTTTGAGTAACGTGTGATTTTCGCCACGAGTTCACCACAATTTCCCCAAAAATTTTCACTTCATAAAAAATTTAATAAATCGTGTCTAAGACTAAGAAAATCCGTTCTTTTGTAGTTCGGATTTTTTTAAACACTACATATTGTGGTCAAAATGTCATATCTCATATCTACGTTAAACCCCAGCTAGACCATAAGAAAAATACTTGGTGTTGGAAAGTGTTTTCTAGTGTGTGTAAGTGTCGGAATGAGTTATATTTATTTCACGTTCAATCGACGGACTATGCCCAAGCGTTGCCGCGCACTCACAACACAAACACAGCCCGCGCGGCAAGGGGCGCCAACGTGAAAGGGGGAGACATGCTTACTGGTCAGTATCAGCGCTCGCTGGACTCCAAGATTCGTGTGACTCTTCCTGCAGCTCAGCGCAAGCAGCTTGGCGATGTTGTCATCTTGCTCCGTCGACAGGACGCGCTTTACGGCTACTCACCTGAGGCGTATGAGGCTTGGATTGCAAGTCTGAACCTCAACCCAAGGAACCGTGACGACGTCACAGCACTTCGCATGCTGAACGCAGCAGCAACAACCGTCGACATTGACTCGGCCGGCCGCGTTGCTCTGGGAAAGATTGACGAGTCCGATCCACAGGCTAGGGAGAAGCTCCAGCTTGACCGCGATGTCACCATTGTCGGTAACGGCGACCACTTTGAGATTTGGAACACCAACAAGTGGAACAGCCTCTTCTCGGCAGATGACCGCGTTGCAACGCTCGAGGACCTCATCTTTGGCGCCTAGTGAGGCGAGAAGATCGTGAAGGTAGAAGACGGTAACTTGAAAGTCGAATATCGGCACCAACCAGTAATGCTTGCAGAAGTGCTGCGCGAGCTGGACCCCAAGCCAGGTGAAGTTGTTTGCGACTGCACCTTGGGAGGAGCGGGCCACACCGTAGAGATGGCAAAGCTGATTGCTCCAGACGGTCTTTCCATTGGAATTGACCAGGACGCAATGGCTCATCAAGCAGCAGCTGCTCGCCTGAAGCAAGAAGTACCAAACGCGGAGTTTTTACCGCTTAAGGGAAATTTTGGCGACCTCGATGAACTTCTCGTCTCTGCAGAAGTCCCCGGAGTTGACTGTTTCCTCTTTGACATTGGTGTTTCTTCTCCTCAGCTTGATATCCCAGAGCGAGGCTTTTCGTACCACGAAGATGCCCCGTTGGATATGCGAATGGACCCGGGCAAACAAACTCCAACTGCACAAGAGGTCATCAACACCTACAACGAAGCCGACCTCGCCCGAATCCTTCGAATTTACGGAGACGAGAAATTTGCCTCACGCATTGCACGACGCATTGTGCAAACGCGAGAAAAGCGTCCCATCCAAACGACGCTTGAGCTTGTTGAGGTAATCAAAGCAGCAATTCCCGCAGCAGCGCGTCGTCACGGCGGACATCCCGCCAGAAAGACGTTCCAAGCACTTCGTATTGAAGTAAACCACGAGCTTGAGGTTTTGGAGCGCGGACTACGCTGTGCAATTGCCTGGGCTAATCCAGGAGGCAGGATTTGCGTTATCTCGTACCACTCGCTTGAAGATCGCATTGTCAAGCACGTGTTCTCCGAGCTGAGTCAAGGTTGTATCTGCCCGCCAGACCTTCCGGTTTGTATGTGCGGTCAAGTGCCGATAGTTGACGTGATTACGCGCAAACCTCTTGTGGCCACTCCAGAAGAGATAGAGCGCAACCCAAGGGCGAGAAGCGCCCTGATGAGGGTAGCGGTTAAACGCGACCCAGAGAAATGAAGTACCCCATAGCACTTGTTGCTTGTTGTTAAGAAGTTTTTGAAGGGATTGAAGTTTAATGGCACGTTACGGATCAGAAGCTGTAGCACGCACAACTCAGTTTGAGCATGAGTACGCTCCTGAACAGAGCACTCGCACATCTTTTGAGGTTGTCCCTGGTGGCGGCCTTGATGCTGATGCTCGCCGTGGCGTAAGCAGCCAGTTCATCCAGCGTGTCAAGCTTATTGCTGTTGCTGCAGCACTCTTCCTGACACTTGGTGTTGTCCGTATTGGTATCTCTACCGCTACGGTTTCTACTCTTCAGGCTAATAACGTCATCAGAAATGAAATGCGCGCAACAACTGCAACTAACGATTCCCTGCGCGTTTCTCGCTCTCTACTTGCAAGCACTACGCGCATTGAGCGCATTGCTACTCAGAATTATGGTATGACTCTTGAGACAAATCGTCCTGTTGTAGATGTAAGCAACAACGCTTAGGCGTAAAATATACGTTGTGAGTACGCAGAATCGACATACTCGCGCATCGCGCAGAAAAACTCCTGAGGCCTCGTACGACGAGGCCTCTCGTGTGCATTTTCGTGGTCATCGTGGTAGCAGCGGTGGCTCGGATGGTGTTGGCCCTGAAGGTAGACTCCGTCGCGTAGCAGCTGCTATGGCCATTATGGTGGCAATTGTTGTTCTTAGGCTTGCTTGGCTGCAAATCTTTACGGCAGCAGATCTTGCAAAGGGCGCCGAGAATAACCGCACCAACGATATTGTCTTGCACGCTCGTCGCGGCACCATTTACGACCGCAACGGCAATGTCTTAGCCATGAGCGTTGATTGCAAAGACATCTACGCCAATCCTTCAGAGATCAAAGACGCCAGCACTGTAGCTCAGGTTTTTGCCTCGCTTCTAGGCGGAAGTCCTTCAGACTATCTTGGGGACCTGCAGCAAGACACCACCTTTGTCTACGTGCGTCGTCGTGTTGATACGGATACCGCTTCCAAGATTGAAAAAGCACTTGACGAGAAAAACCTCAAGGGCGTCTATTTTGTTAATAACACCAAGCGTGTTTATCCATACGGCAACGTTGGCGTTCAGATTCTAGGCTTTGTAAACGCTGATAATGAGGGCGCTTCTGGTCTGGAGTATTACTACAACGATATCCTTGCGGGCACTAACGGCCACATGATTGTAGAGACCGGCGCTGGTGGTACGCCAATTGCGGGCGGTACTTCAAACATCACTGAGGCACAAAACGGCCAGGATATTGTTCTTTCCATTGATATTGAGCTGCAGAAGAAGGCTGAAGAGCAGCTTACTGCTGCAGTAAAAGACCTTGAGGCCCAGCAGGGCGGCTCAATTATGGCTATGAATCCTCGTACCGGAGAGATTTATGCCGCTGCCTCGTACCCTCTGCCAGATTTTAAGAGCGATAACGGCGTTGACTACGAATCCCTCAACCTCAAGCTTGTCTCAAGTATCTATGAGCCAGGCTCCGTATTTAAGGTAATCACCACCTCAATTGGTATAGATGACAACCTCTTTGGTCCAAATTCAACCTTCAATATCCCAACCGAGCTCAAAGTTGGCGATAACAAGGTTACCGACGACGATTGGCGTACCAGCGCCATGGACATGAGCGTAAGAGAGATGCTCAGGCGTTCCTCTAACGTTGGTATGGCCTTCCTTGAGACGCAGCTCATAGGCGATGAGCGCTTTGCGGCAGGAATTGATAAGTTCGGCATTGGACACGCCACAGGCATTGACTTCCCAGGTGAGGCTACAGGAATTGTCCGCTCTCTGGACGAATACGAAGGTCCAACTGGCGGAAACATGGCGTTTGGTCAGGGTCTTGCAATTCCATTTATCCAGGTTATTCGCGCGTACACCGCTGTTGCCAATAAGGGAACTATGGTGACTCCGCACTTTATGGTTTCTAAGGGCGGCCAAGAGGTTACCTGGCCTACTAAAGACGTTATTTCTGCTTCCACAGCATCAGCCGAGCTTGACATGATGACTACCGTTGTCAAAGAAGGCACCGGTGTTCGTGCAGGTATCTATGGCTATACCGTTGCTGGTAAAACAGGTACTGGCCAGCAGGTTGTGGAAGAAACCGGCTCGTACGGCGAGAATTCCGGTTTTGTTGCCTCTTTCTGCGGTATCGTGAACCCTTCAGAATCTGATCTGATGGTTTACGTTGGACTTAACGATACTCACCAGCTTGCATCGCAATCTGCTGCTGTGGTCTTCTCGCAATTTGCAAAAGACGCAACTACACGCCTTAATATTCAACCAATCAATAACTAGGAGAGCTCATGGTTAAGCTTTCGGTTGAACAGATAGTCGCAGCTACTCACGCACAGCTGCTCCACCGCGGAACCCGCGAGGTTGCGGGCACGGCCGTCATTGACTCCCGTGAGGTCCAGGAAGGCTCGCTCTTCGTGGCCTTTGCTGGCGAGAAGGTCAATGGAAACTCCTATCTTTTATCTGCTGCCCAGGCGGGCGCTGCTGTTGTAGTGGCATCTGAGCCTGTAGCAGACAATCTGCTCGACAACCTGGCCGCCACAGGAGTCAGCGTTCTTGAAGCCGCTGACGATGACTGTGAGGCGTTCCTGCTGGCCCTAGCTTCCGCCTGGCGAGAAGCTCATCCAAACTGGCTGGTTGTGGGCGTAACTGGATCGGTCGGTAAGACTACTACCAAAGAAATGCTTCGTCGTGGCATCGGCGCAACCCGCCGCGTGCATGCTACCGCCGGCAACCACAATAACCTTATTGGCCTGCCACTCACGGTGCTTTCTACTCCAGAAGACACCGAGGTACTTGTGCTTGAGCTGGGCATGAATCATGCCGGTGAGATTACCAGGCTTACCTCTGTTGCCCGTCCAACGGTGGCGGTCATTACCAATGTTGGTACCAGCCACATCGGTCTTCTCGGCAGTCGAGAAAACATTGCGTGCGCCAAGGCAGAGATTGTTTCTGGCATGCGCGCGTTTGGCTTAATTGAGCCTACGCTTATTCAGGCTTCGGCAGGGGACTACACCAAGTTCATTGCAGATGAGTTTGCTCGACCTGCTCACGTTGTTTGCAAGACAGTGGGCGCAACAGAGGCTGACGTCATGAGTGCGCAGCAGGTTACACTTGACGAGGAGGGCCTGCCAACTGCCACTATTGTTGCTGCTTCCGGCTGGTCACGCACGGTAACCCTTGAGGTACCTGGTCGCGTTGTTGTTGACGATCTTCTTTTGGCACTTGAGGCTATAGAGACGCTTGGTCTTGATCTTGACGCTGCAGCAGAAGCTATTGAGCAGATGCCAGCCACCCGCATGCGCCTTTCCGTGCTTGATGCAACCTGCGGCGCCAAAATTATTGATGACTCTTACAACGCAAGCCCTAACTCAACAGCTGCAGCCCTTGATGTTTTGATGCAGATGCCTGCAGAGGGCCGTCGCATTGCCCTTATCGGAGAGATTGGCGAGCTTGGACCAGAGGAGAAGCGCCTCCACGGTTATGTGGGTGCTTACATTGCCGCTAAGAACCCAGACCTTGTTGCCTTTGTTGGTACGGGTGCCGCGCGTGAAATGGTTGAAGCTGCTCGCGTCATGGGTTTCTCGGAAGATAAAATTGAACAGTTCAGTGATGTCAACGAAGCACTTACCGTGCTCGGACCAGTACTTAAGCGAGGAGACGTTCTTCTCGCCAAGGCATCGAGGTCTGCTCAGCTTGATATTTTTGTAAAAGGAGTTACTGAGTAATGTTTTACCAGACTATTTACCCAACATACCAAGTGTTTGTTGCGCTTGGTGTCTCCTGCATCATCACTTTGGTCTTAATGCCACTCTTTATCAAACTGATGAAGAAAGAGGGAGTGGGTCAGCAGGTTCGCGCTGACGGCCCTCAGCAGCACCTGGTTAAGCAGGGTACTCCTACTATGGGTGGCGTTGTTATGCTAGTAAGCATTGTGCTGACCTGTATTGCGCTTGCCCAGTGGAACACCGACCTCATCCTTGCTATGGCGGCTATGCTGCTTACGGGCTCGCTGGGTCTTCTGGACGATATTGAGTCCGTTGCCCATGGAAGAAGCCTTGGCCTCACCGCATCTCAGAAGATGGCTGGACTCATTACGATCTCTGTTGCATTTTGCCTAGCGGCAGTCAATATTTGGGGCATTACTCCTATTATTGCGTTCCCCGGTGGCCTTGAAATCAACCTGGGCATCCTCACTACTACCGTCAATTTAGGTGGAAACATAATTTCTATTCCTTGGCTGTACCTGTTCTTTGTCTTTTTGCTCATGGCAGGCCTCTCCAACGCTGTCAATCTGACCGACGGTCTTGATGGCCTGGCTGGTGGCTGCGTTATGGTTGTCATGATTTTTATGGCGGCGGTAGCTTTTCGCTATGGCGAGAGTAGCCTTGCTGTTTTTGCTGCATCTATCGCCGGCGCTTGTATTGGTTTTTTGTGGTTTAACAGCTATCCTGCAAGCATTTTTATGGGTGATACCGGCTCTCTTGCCTGGGGTGCTGCTTTTGCGGCTCTGGCCGTTCTTACCAAGACCGAGGTAGTTTCCCTGGTCATGGGTGGTCTTTTTATCATCGAGGCACTTTCCGTTATCATTCAGGTTGTCAGCTACAAGGCAACTAAAAAGCGCGTATTCTTGATGGCTCCACTGCATCATCACTTTGAGAAACTTGGCTGGAACGAGACAAAAGTTGTCTTTAGGTTCTGGATTATTTCTGGTGCCTTTGCTGCTCTGGGATTTGCCCTGTACTTCCAGCTTCATTAAAGGTATTGCCCTAGGAAAGGATCGCCTGCGTGTCGCTTCTAGAAACACTTGGAAATGTATGTGTTCTTGGTTTTGGTAAGACCGGCGTCTCTGTCTGCACGTATTTGCTGCAGCAGCCAGAGGGTCGTGTGTCTTCCGTAACTCTTGTGGGCGGCGCAGATGCTACTGTGGGCGAGAAGATCCAAGAGCTTGCAGACTCAGGCGTACAGGTACAATGCGGCTCCGATCAGGTTAAGGGTACCTTTGACCTGACTATTGCATCTCCTGGTATTCCAGACACCTCTGAGCTGTTCTTAAGTGCAAAAGCAGCTTCTAAGCAGATTATGGGCGAGCCAGAGTTTGCCTATCAAGAGAGTCCTTCACAGTGGATTGGTATTACCGGCACAAACGGTAAAACTACTACCACAAGTTTGACCACGTCAATCCTGCAGTATGCAGGCCTTGATGCAAGCGCTGTTGGCAATATTGGTCTTACTATTACTGACCAACTTGCAGAGAGAAAGCCTAAGAGCTGGTTTGTAGCAGAGCTTTCAAGCTTCCAGCTTGCTACTACTCAAAAATTGCATCCTCACGTTGCGATGCTTTTAAACATTACGCCGGATCACCTTGAGTGGCATGGTTCACTCGAGGCGTATGCAGCAGCTAAAGAGAAGATTTTTGCCAACCTTGATGCAAATGACCTGGCAATTGTCTCTGACTTGGATGAGTTTTGTCAGGACGTGTCTTCTCGCCTTGAGACTCGCGGCATTACCGTATGCCATCTTGCTCAGACAGATCCCGGTACGCAAAACGCCGCCTTTGTACGCAATGGAGCGCTGGTAGTCAGGCTATCTGGTAAAGAGATGGAGCTTGTAGCAGCTGATGCGCTCCACATTAGGGGAGCGCACAATGCACTCAACGCTCTTGCTGCAGCTGCATGTGGCTTATTCCTGGGACTTGATATTGTTTCTATTAGGCATGCCCTGTTGGACTTTATGCCGCTTGAGCACAGAATTGAACCAGTTGATACGGTTAATGGCGTTTTGTACGTTAACGATTCCAAAGCAACAAACACTGATTCAGTTGAAAAATCATTAACTTCGTTCCCAGATAAAGACGTTATTTTGCTACTTGGTGGTCACGATAAGGGCACAGAGCTTGATGAGTTTGCTCAGAAGGTATCCGCTACCTGTGCATACGCAATCTGCTTTGGAGAGGCAGGTCCTCGCTTTGCAGAGGCGCTTCGCCGCGTTTCTGACGGCCATGCAGAAGTGGTAGAAGAGCCTCATATGCATGAAGCCTTTGACCGTGCGGTAGAGCTTGCTCGTCCAGGTTCTGTAGTGCTTCTCTCACCAGCATGTTCCTCATTTGACGAGTTCACAGGCATGGCTCAGCGTGGTCGTGTCTTTAAACAGCTCGTGGCAGATCTTGCTCAAAAAGAGAGCGGTCGATAATGGCTACCAGCAGAAACAGAACAGGGGAGCGCGCGCAGCAACCACGTACTTCTCGCCAGAAATCTTCCGAGGGCTCGCAGGCTAAAGGCCGCTTTGGTGCTATTCCAGAGCGTTTTATGCAGCCTCGTCTGGTGCTTCTGGTGTCAACGGCTATTCTGGTGTGCTTTGGCCTGGTAATGATTTATTCCGCATCCTCGATTTCTGCAATGACTTCTGAGGACATGGGCTATAACCCCTTCTACTACGTGCAGCGTCAGCTTGGCTTTGCTGCGGCAGGAGTTGCGTTAGCGTTTATTGTTTCTCGCATTGACTACCGTGCAGTAGTAAGAAACTTGCAGGTACCTATCTGGATTGTGACCTTTGGAATGCTAGCAATTATTTTTACTCCTATTGCTGGCGCTGATGCATATGGTGCAACCCGTTGGATTTCAATTGGACCGTTTTCTTTCCAGCCGTCTGAGTTTGCAAAGATTACCATCTTAATTTCTGTCTCGTATTTGGCTCAGCAGTACTTTATTGATCAGACCATAGATCAGATGGAGTTCTTTAAAAAGTTTGCTATTGCTGCGCTTGCGCCACTGCTTCTTATTTTGGCCCAGCCAGACAAGGGCTCCACACTGATTATTGTGGGAACACTTTTGGTCATTGGCTACCTTGCTGATGTTGACCGAAGGGTTCTGGCAACTATTGCTGTTGCTGGCTTTATTGGCTTTGCCTTCTTATCTCTTAAAGATGATTATTCTCGTGCTCGCGTTGTGACTATGCTCAACCCTTGGGCTGATTATTACGGTGCAGGTTATCAGCTTGCACAGGGCTTTTATGCTTTTGGCTCTGGCGGTATTTTTGGTGTTGGCTTTGGTTTTTCTCGCCAGAAATATTCGTATCTGCCTATGGCTCACAATGACTTTATTTTTGCGGTTATTGGAGAAGAGCTGGGCTTTATTGGCGTTTTGGGCCTTTTGGCTGTATTTGGCGCACTGGTATGGGCAGGCTTTAAGATTGCCCGCTATGCACCAGATTTGACCGGCAGGCTTATTGCTGCAGGATGTACCTCTATGTTTATCATCCAGGCCTTTGTTAACATCGGTGGTGTTTTGGGCCTTTTGCCTCTTTCTGGTAAGCCTCTGCCGTTTATCTCATACGGCGGTTCAACCATCATGTCTAGTATCTTGATGGTTGGTCTTTTGATGTCTGTTTCAAGGCAGTCAAGGCTTCCAGAAACCGAGTACGATAGGCAGCGCGCTTCTTGGAGCATAGCCGAAGAGCAGGATACCTTTGATGCTCCAGGTTTTGCTGGTCTTACTATGGTTGATGGTGGGGTAGGAGTAGGCATGCCACTCCCACGTTCTTCTCGCCCTAAGAGCAGCGCACAAAGCTCCGCGCGCCCATCACGAGGTGTTTTGCACTCAAGAGATGACGACGCCTCTCAAGGCCGTATTACGACAGATGCCTCCGGAAGGCGCAGAATTGATTTGGGACCTTCTGCATCGGACAGGCTTCGTGGAAACAACAGGGCTCGCCGATAGCTGATTTCTAGGAGATGGATTGCATGGTAGAACAGAAGAAACTCTCTGTTGCAATTGCTGCAGGTGGAACCGCTGGTCACATTAACCCAGCTCTGGCTCTAGCTGAGGAGCTTCGTGAGCGCGGCCATCAGGTTACGTTTTACGGTCAGCCCAACAAGCTTGAAGGTACGCTGGTACCTGAGGCGGGTTTTGAGCTGGTATCTATCCATGTAAATGGCTTTGATCGCAGACGTCCTTGGACGCTCATCAGCGCGGCATACAATCTTGAGCGCGCAAAGATGCAGCTGCACAAGCGCTTCAAAGAGCAGGGTGCACCTGATGTTGCTATTGGTTTTGGCGCCTACGTAGAGCTGCCTTTGCTTCAGCTTTGTGCAAAGCTACACATCCCCTATTTAATCCATGAGCAAAACTCAGTAACCGGTCTTGCTAACCGTGTATCTGCTGGTAAAGCAGATAAGGTGTGCATTGCGTTCCCAGAGGCTCGCAAGGCTTTTGAGGGTCACGTAAAGGCTCAAGACACCATTGTGGTTACTGGCAATCCTGTACGTAAGAGTGTTCTTTCTGCTGACAGAGCCGCCTCGAGGCAAGAGCTGGGCATTGCAGACAACCAGACATTGCTGCTTATCTTTGGCGGTAGTTTGGGCGCTCGTAGTATCAACGAGACGTTTGCTGCGCTTAAGCAGGAGCTTCTTGCCCGTCCTAACCTTCGCATCATTCAGTCAACAGGCCAGAAGCTCTATGACGAGGTTGTCTCGCTTATGAATCTTTCCAATGAAGAAGCTGCTCGCTGGGAGGTTAAGCCCTACATCTCCAACATGGGTGCCACCCTTGCTGCGGCTGACCTGGTGGTTTCTCGTTCCGGAGCATCTTCTGTGGCCGAGATTGCAGCGCTTGAGCTCCCTAGCATTTTGGTGCCGTACCCTCTGGCAACAGCAGATCATCAGACTACTAACGCACACCTGTTGTCGGACTCGGGAGCAGCTATTCTGGTGCCAGATAACCAGGTGGGCACCGCGACCTTCTCGACAGCTCTGTTTGAGCTGGTAGATAACGCGGACCAGCGCAAAAAGCTCTCCGAGGCAGCCGCTACACTTGACCAGCGCAGCGCCGCATCTCTTGTGGCTGACGCTGTGGAAAGTGCCGTTTGTGGCGCATAAAACATTCGGTTTTGCGTTAGAGTAAACATGTCTTGGAATGTCCAAGACTCAAACGATAACAATACTTGGAAAGGCTCTCTTATGGCAGATTCCATGGGCGAGAAGACCATCTCGCGTGCACATTTTATTGGAATTGGTGGCGCAGGTATGAGCGGAATTGCGCTTGTTCTGCACGAGCGCGGCTGCACCGTTACCGGCTCCGATTTAAAGAGCTCGCATTATGTTAGAGAGCTTGAAGATGCAGGTATTCAGGTAAGCATCGGCCACACCGCAGCCACTATTGACGCTGTGATGCCTGATGTCATTGTTACCTCTACCGCAATCCCAGAGACAAATCCAGAGGTCATTCGTGCGCGCGAGCTTTCCATTCCTATTTGGCCTCGCGCTAAGATGCTCTCGTATTTGTCGCGCGGCCGCAAGACCATTGCTGTTGCAGGCACTCATGGCAAGACCACCACATCTTCTATGGTTGCTACCATGCTGGATAAGCTTGGCGCTGATCCATCATTTTTGATTGGTGGCGTTGTTGAGGGCTACGATACCAACGGTAAAAACGGTAATGGCCAGTACTTTGTCTGCGAAGCGGACGAGTCTGACGGTTCGTTTATGTTCCTTAACCCTAACGTGGTTGTTGTCACCAATATTGAGGCAGATCACCTTGACCACTACGGATCTCTCGAGAATATCGAGAAAACCTTCTGTGAGTTTATGAGCTTGCTTGATAAGGAAGAAACTGTTGTTATCAACGGTGATAATCCTCATTACGTTGAGCTTGCTCAGTCAACTGGTAGGCACGTAGTTACTTACGGCTTTGATTCAAGCTGCGATTTTGTTTGCACACAGGAGGAGAGAAAAACTGGTATTGAGAATCCTCTTACCATCAAGACTCCTTCTGGTCAGACTATCTCTGTGGTACTTCCAGCTAATCCTGGTAAGCACAATGTTGCAAACGCAACCGCTGCAATTGCCGTTGCTGATGCTCTTGGCTTTGATCTTGACCAGGCCGCAGCAGCGCTTTCGCAGTTCAAGGGCGCACGCCGTCGCTTTACGCACGTAGGCGACATCAACGGTATTACCGTCGTAGACGATTACGGCCACCATCCAACCGAGATTGCAGCAACCATGTCTGCAGCTCTTCCTCTTGGTTTCAAGCGCGTTGTTGTTGTTTTCCAGCCACATCGCTACAGCAGAACGCAAGATCTGGCAGATTCGTTTGCACATGCATTTGATGGCATTGACGTTTTGCGCGTCATGGATGTCTTCTCAGCAGGTGAGCTGCCTATTCCAGGTGTCTCGGGCAAGACTGTCTCTTCAAGGGTTGAGGTTGCTCATACTGTTCCTGACGTGCGTTATATTCCTTCTCGCCGCGATCTTATCGCAGACCTTCTTGATACGGTTAAACCAGGAGATCTGCTGATTACTCAGGGCGCAGGTGACGTCACTCAGATTGGACCAATGTTTATCCGTGCACTCAAAGAGCGTCTTCAGAACCACTAGGACCTCTGTCGTGAGCTTGTTTAACGCCTATGTAAGCCTTTCTGGGGCCCTTGATGCAACAATCAAGCAAGATGAGCCGCTGAGCCACCATACCTCCTTTAGGATTGGTGGTAAGGCGTCGCTTTTTGCTGCTGTTCACAGCCATGCGGCGTTGGTGCGTGTGCTTGAGGTGCTTGCAGCTAATCGAGTTGATTGGGTGCTTTTGGGCAAGGGTTCAAACATCCTTGTCTCTGATAAGGGCTACAACGGCTGCGTTATTGTGCTCGACGATGAGCTTTCTACCATTTCAGTTGGCGAGAATAACCTCATTACTGCAGGTGCAGGTGCGCTTACGGCACGCGTTTGCAATGAGTCCATGAAAGCAGGTCTTTCTGGCCTTGAGATGTGTGCTGGTATCCCCGGAACTATCGGCGGCGCTCTTTCTATGAATGCAGGTACCAGGCATGATTGGATTGGTAAAGCCGTCCGTGATTGTGTGGTGCTAAAGCCTGGCAAGGGTCTTGTACGCTACGATGCCTCCGAGATTGAATGGGGTTATCGCTATACCACGTTTGCTCCAGATGAGATCATTCTTGAGGCAACGTTTGCGCTGACAGCATCTAATCGTCCTAAAGTTGCTCTTGGTATGGATACGCTCTTACAGCGTAGAAGAAATACTCAGCCAACTGGTCAGCTTTGCTGCGGTTCTGTCTTTAAGAATCCAGGTAGTAGGTCTGCTGGTGTACTTATTGAAGAGTGTGGTCTTAAGGGAGCTACTGAGGGCGGCGCACAGATTTCTGATATTCATGCCAACTTTATTGTGAATACCGGTAACGCCACCGCCTCAGATGTCATTGCACTTATGCGCAGAGCACACGATGCGGTACAAGAAAAGTTTGACATTGATCTTCAGCCAGAGGTTAAACTTCTGGGTTTTGGGGCATAGGGAAGATATGGCAGAAGATACTTCAAAGCAAACAACGCGCCGTAAGGGCACAAAAAGGGAGCCTTTATCGTCTGGTGCTGCTCAGACGGCAGGGGCTACTAAGCCTTCTTTTATGAGTAAGGCCTTTAAGCCTAAGCCAAAGGTTGAGGCTACAACTTCTAATGCCAAGCCTTCTGCTAAAAAGATTTCTGCCAAAAAGCCAAATAACGCTACAAAAACTGCAGCTCAAGCTCGTGCTGAGCGCATTAAACACAGCAGAAAGGTATCGTTTAAGGCAGTACGCACGGCCTTTATCGTTTTGCTTAGCCTCGCCCTTCTCGCTGGCATTGCTTTTCTCGTCCTACGTTCTTCCTCAGTCTTTGCTATTACCAACATTCAGGTAGAGCCAACAGAGCACGTCTCTAATGAGCAAATTCAAAAGCTCATTGCAGTAGAAGAGGGAACAACCCTGCTCAATATGGATGAGTCCCTTATTACCCAAGAACTTCAGAAGGACCCTTGGGTAGCCTCTGCAACGTACGAGAGGCAGTTCCCCAATACGCTGCGTATTACCATCACAGAGCGCAAGGTCACAGCTATTGTGGCACTTTCTTCTGGTCCGGTTGCCTGGTATTTGGGCGAGAATAACGTCTGGCTAGAGGCAGATCAGCTTAACGTACCAGAAGGAAAGACTACTGCTACCGTTGCGCTTGAGAAGGCAACCTCAGAAGGCGAGCTGCTCATCACTGATGTTCCCGCAACAGTTTCTCCTGTAGCGGGTACCACGGCAACAGACGCAGAAATTCAAGCAGTTATGCAGTATCAGTCTACGTTCTCGTCAGAGCTCACGTCACAGATTGTGAGTTACTCGGCTAGTAGCGTTGATGCAATCTCTGTCACGCTTACCAATGGTGTGCAGGTTGCCCTAGGCTCTCCAACACAGATTGCTGACAAAGAAAAAGTGATTCTGGCAATGCTTAAGCAGTTCCCAGGAGAGCTTACGTACTTGAACGTAAGAACACCTGCAAGCCCAACCTATAGGCGAGTTTCTACCGGAAACGTTCAGTCTGGCTCTGGTGTTTCGTAGGTAAACGCGCAAACTATATGTGCCGTTAGGGAATAGTTTCCCACCGTTTACCAGCTTTCTTCACAATTTCTACATATTATTTGACTTGCAGGGGTCAGTTGTGCAAATATACCCCGCTTTGCATGAAGCGTAAGCCTTAACTTGAGGTTTAGGGTTTTATACAGCGGTTCTGCGAGCGCATAAACGTAGCCTAAGCGCAGTCGCGCTCCGGGACAAACGGGCACAAGCGTGCCTCAAGGAGGAAGACATGATTAAGGACACCGATACCCTTAACAACTATCTTGCTGTTATCAAGGTTGTTGGCGTTGGTGGCGGCGGAACTAACGCTGTCAACCGCATGATTGAAGAAGGCATCCGTGGCGTTGAGTTCGTTGCTGTAAACACCGATGCACAGGCTCTTGCAATCTCCGATGCTGACATTAAGGTTCACATCGGTACTGACATCACAAAGGGTCTTGGTGCTGGCGCTAACCCTGAGGTTGGTAAAGAGGCAGCAGAGGATAGTCGCGACGAGATCAAGGCTGCACTTGCTGGCGCTGATATGGTCTTCATCACTGCTGGTGAGGGTGGCGGTACTGGTACCGGCGCTGCTCCAGTTGTTGCTGATATTGCAAAGAATGACGTTGGCGCACTGACCGTTGGCGTTGTTACTAAGCCATTCTCCTTCGAGGGTCGTCGTCGTTATGGTTCTGCAGCTGACGGCATCAAGACTCTTTCCGAGAATGTTGATACTCTCATTGTTATTCCAAACGATCGTCTGCTTGATCTTTCTGAGAAGAAGACCACCATGCTTGAGGCATTCCGCATGGCTGACGATGTTCTATGCCAGGGCACCCAGGGTATTACCGACCTCATCACGGTTCCTGGCCTGATCAACCTCGACTTTGCAGACGTCTGCACCATCATGAAGGGTGCAGGTAGCGCAATGATGGGCATTGGTATTGCTGCTGGTGATAACCGCGCTGCTGATGCTGCAACTGAGGCAATTTCTAGCCGCCTGCTTGAGAGTTCCATCGAGGGTGCAACCCGCGTTCTTCTCTCTATTGCTGGTAACAAAGACCTTGGTATTCAGGAGATTAACGAGGCAGCTGACCTGGTTGCTAAGAACGTTGATCCTGATGCAAACATCATCTTTGGTACTGTTGTTGATGAGTCCCTGGGCGATCAGGTTCGCGTAACCGTTATTGCAACCGGCTTCAATGACTCTAACGTTCAGCAGCAGCTTCCAACTCTGAACACTCAGAGCGCAAGCCGTCCAAGTCGTCCTGTTCAGCCACAGCCAACTCGTCCTGTGACTGCTCAGCCACAGCCTGCTCGCACCAACAACTCTTCTAATGAGAAAGAGTTTGATATTCCAGACTTCCTTAAGCGTAGCCGCATCTAACTATGTGCGCGCTGAATAGACAGTGCTTACACGGCGTGACCCTGCTCATGGATCCTGAGGTTCCATGCGGGGTCACGCTCGCATTTACTGAGCGTACTGGCGGTTTTTCAGAAGGGGAGTTTGCTTCCCTCAATCTGGGCAGTAGATGTGGAGACAATCTGCAACAGGTGCAAAAGAACCGCCTGCTGGTCTTAGAGGCTCTTGGAGCTGGCGAGCTTTTCTCGCAACTCCTTATTCCTCATCAGGTGCACGGAAGCAAGGTAGTTTGTCTGACTTCCAATACATCAGAGGCTTTTGAACTGGCTAAAGCTGAGGCAGAAGCTGGTGTAGACGCCATAGTATGTACGGTTCAAAATACGCCTGTGATGTTGGCGTTTGCCGATTGTGTGCCGGTAATTCTTGTAGCTCCCGGTGGATTTGCAGTGGCACATTCTGGCTGGAAAGGCACAATTGCCCGCATTTCTGCGCGCGCAACCGAGGCGCTTTGCCAGGCAACTGGCGCCAAGTCTTCTGAGGTCAAGGCCTACATTGGTCCGCACATTGGCAGCGCTGACTACGAGGTTTCTCCAGAGCTCATTCAGATGTTCTCACAAGAGTTTGGTCCCGGCGTTGTAGACCGTGCATCTGGCGAGAGGTACTTAGATCTTGGATATGCTGTCAGAGCCGCACTGGTAGATGCTGGTGTACGCGCGTCTGCTATCGAAGAGGTTACTGACTCGACCGCCTCTACAACTGAGCGGTTCTTCTCGTACCGAGCAGAGCATGGCAAGTGCGGAAGACACGCGGCTGTTGCTTACATGGCGTCAAAGTAGGGTAGAAGACGTTTAGCGCTATCGGAGAAGACGTTTAGGTCTACAAAAAAGTCGTTAAACGTTACGTAAGATGTTGATGTATTCACCGCAAGAGATGATGGCTATGACGTACGATTCAGACGAATATCTTGAGTTTATAAAGGCTCGTAGAGCTCAGATTGAGTCACTTGTGGCGGATGCTGCAAAAAAGTCCGGCAGAAGCGCCTCTGAGATTGAAATTGTAGCTGTCTCCAAAACCGTACCTGTTGAGGCCGTCCTTGCAGCTTATAAGGCAGGCTATAGGGTTTTTGGCGAGAATCGCCCACAAGAGCTGACACATAAACTGACGTGTTTATCTGAAACTCCTTTTGCGTCTGAGATATCTTTTGACATGATTGGTAATCTTCAGAAGAACAAGATTAACCAGGTAGTTGGTAAGGTTCGCTACATTCATTCAATTTCTTCCGAACATCTTGCAGAGGCGGTTTCAAAGCGTGCTGAGGTAAAGGGTACTGAGGAATCTGTTTTACTTGAGGTAAACGTCTCCGCTGAAGCCTCAAAATCGGGTTTCTCGCCAGAAGAAGTGTCTGAGTCTATTCAAAAGATTGTTGAGCTTCCGCACATTTCTGTTGTGGGTCTGATGACTATGGCACCAAAAGATGATCCAGAGCGCGCCAAGAGAACATTCTCAGGACTTCGAGAATTGCGTGATCGCTTGAGCCAACAAGTTGGTTTGAAGTTAGATGTTCTTTCATGTGGTATGAGTGATGACTTTACGTATGCCATTGAAGAGGGTTCTACGACTATTCGCCTGGGTCGAGTATTGTTTGACCCAGCCTATACGTTGAGTAGGCACTAAAATAGTTGCAAGTTTTTGATACAGTAGTAAGAAGTTACGTGCGTTACAGAAAGGCACAATGATGAGCATTCTTGATACGCTAAGAGCAAAGCTTCGTGGTGGTCAGGACGATGAGTACTACGACGATGAGTATTATGGCGACGAAGGCTATGACGAGGTAGACGAAGCTTCTCCACGTTCGTACGATGATCGTGCACAGCAAGGCTCTTCCAATAGACTGCTGGGTAATCCATCCAGACCAGAGGCAGAGAGTGTTTCTGTGTATACGCGCTCTGGCAAGCCAATCAGCACCAATCCAGCCGCTTCTTACAATCCTCAGCAGGATATGCGCTCCCGTGCTTCTGCGTATGCATCTCGTCAGGAGCCTTCTGGATACACTCCTTCTTACGAGCATACTGTGAGCCCAAATCTGCCAACTCCTGGTGATATTGGTCTTCGTCCTGTGAGCCGTACAAGCTATTCCGGACAGCTGCCACCATACGTTCTTCGTCCTGTTTCTTATGACGATGTTCAGTCGGTAGTTCGTCGTGTTCGTACTGGTCAGCCAGTTGTCCTTATCTTTAAGAACACCAACATTGAGGTTGCTAAAAGAATTTTGGACTTCAGTTTTGGTCTTTCTTATGGACTTGACGGCGCTGTTGAAGAAGTTGCTGACCGCGTTTTTGCTGTACTTCCTCATGGCATTTCTTTATCTCAGTCTGATCTGGATAAGCTTGCTGATGAGGGTGAGATTACCAGGTAACTGGAGGTTTTTGTGTTTTCGTATTATGTCTTGAACTCGCTCTATACTTTGTTGAGGATTTACAGCTTCTGCATTGTGGTATGGTGCCTGTCCTCTTGGATTACCGTTTCAAATGATTCGGTTAAGAACATTCTTGAGGCAATTGGCAAAATTGTTGAGCCATACCTCAGTGTGTTTAGGAACGTAATTCCTCCAATTTCTGGCGTTGATCTCTCACCGATTGTTGCACTTTTTGTGCTTAATCTTGTGGGACGTTTTGCCATTTCGACGCTGGGCTTTATACTAATATAGAAACTAGTTTGTCTTTGAATACAAACTGAGTAGTTATGATGTGTGGTACGTCTACTCGCAGACTGAAAGGGAACAAAGATGGCAATCACACCAGCAGACATCGAGCAGCAGACATTCTCTCCTGCTGAGACCGGCTACAATCCAGAGGAAGTTGACGCATTTCTTGAGCAACTCGCTTCTGAGGTTGATGCAATGCTTCAAAAGATCGCTGACCTTAAGGGCCGTCTGACCAGCACTGAGCAGCAGCTTGCTGCAGCACAGGCACAGGTTGCAAACCTTGAGGAGAACGCAAGCGTTCCTTCTGTTGAGGAGACAAACGCTGCAGCTATTGCTGCATCTGAGCACCAGATTTCTCAGGTCCTCATTGTTGCTCAGCAGAGCGCAGATAAGCTTGTTGCAGACGCTCGTGCAAACGCAGAGCGCATTCGCAACGAGGCAGATCAGAAGGCTCGTGAGGTTATCCGTCAAGCTCTTGCAGAGAAGCAGACTGAGCTTGATGAGATTGATCGCCTCAAGCAGTCCCGTGAGGACTTCCGCGCTGAGTACCGTAAGCTCCTCCAGCACTTCTTGGATGACGCAGACTCTGTCTTCCCAGAGACTGTTCTTACCAACAATGCTCCAACTGGTTCCCAGAATGCTGCTCAGCCTGCAGCTCAGCAGACTCAGATTTCTGCACCTGCACCTGCAGCTGGTGACTTCAACGACCTTGACTAAGTCTTAGGCCATTACCTTTGTACTGATAAGCGCTCAGCTCTGCTGGGCGCTTTTTTGTTATCAGTCGTCTTAAGCGGCAGCTTTATAACCCAGAAGTAAGCTCTTTGCAGAATGTTTGCTTTTGTTCTATATGATGCACATCCTTTCTGTTTTCTCGTCCCTGATAGCGAATAGGTACGCCTTGGCTACGCGCAGCTTCTGCATTTGTGCTTGCAGTGAGTTCAGGGAGCCCTTGCCATACGCGTTTTGGCATCCAATGGGCGCGCAAGTCATATCCTCTTTCTGCAGGCCCGCGACCCTCTAGACCAACTCCCTCATAGAAGCGCCTCCACATGGCTTGCACGTATTTCTCATCAGTTGCAAGGTCTGTTCTAGAGAGCAGTTCTTCCAAAGAGGCATCGTCCAGCTGAATGGTTCCAAAGGTCTTCATTTCTGGTGCATAAAAACTGACTATATGATGAGCTGGATCAACAATAAAAAACCGCTCTGTACTCATCCGTTTGACAAAGTAATTGCAGGTTAGTGGCACTACGTTTGCATTAGGCTGAAATACAGACATAAAAGAGCCATCTGACATGCGAGAAAACCGCACAAATTGCCGCGTATGCTCTCGTTCAGTTTCTACCTGCCTAGCCAGCGCATTAAACTCTGCCACGGTTGGGTCTGCAATATCTTCAAGGGCTCCTACACCATAGGAGAATGCAAGACGAATGTATCGATGCACAATCTCCGGCATAGTATGAGCATCTGAAGCACATGCCAAAACAATGCGACGTGTTATTTCTCTTGTGCCTACTTTCTTCTCTAGTCCAGTTAGAACTCGTTTAGCCAAGGCTACTACTGAGTCATCAGAAGGGTCTGGTCCACAGAGAACATGCTCCCCAAGGCTAGGCTGACAAAAGTTTTCTCTAACAAGACGTACGTGTGCCGGGTTAGCATGTGAGAGATACGTGAGCCCTACAGCCCCTACAACGCCTTCTAAGCTTGGATTACAGGAGATAACAACCTTCTGAGGCTTGGAGAGTCTTGTAAGCCTCTGAACAAGCGAGACAAGCTCTACGCTCTGATCAGAAGAGCCTGAGTTGAGAGGACTCAATACGGCGTCTTGTTTTGTTGTACGAACTTGCTTTGGCATCAGCAATTACCCTCTGTTTAATCAGTTCTTGGTCAAGTGGAGCTGAGGCATCTCTTACGCCACAGCAGGTGAGAAAGTGATGAGATCGTTTGAGCTGTATTCCCAGCCGTTTCAGATCATCAAAGGTGAGGCGAGACCGTCTTCTTGCAGCAATAATTCTTCGTGCGCCGGTGGGGCCAATACCGGGCACTCGTAAAAGTATTTCTAGTGGAGCATCCATAATCTCTACAGGAAATTGATTAAGATGTGCCAGCGCCCATCCAAGCTTTGGATCAATTTCTAAATCAAGCCAAGGAGCTTCTGGAGAAACCAACTCATCAGGAGAAAACGCATAGTAGCGCATAAGCCAATCAGCCTGGTAAAGACGGTGTTCTCTACGCAGGGGAACAGGAGTGTCCAACTCTGGAAGACGATGGTCTTCTATAACAGGAATATAGGCAGAGAAGAATACTCGTTTCAATTCAAATTGCTGATAAAGCGCTTGCGATAAGTGCAATATTTGATTGTCTGATTCTGGAGAAGCTCCAATGATAATTTGCGTTGATTGCCCGGCAGGCGAGAAGGACCTCTTGCCTGAAGACACCCTTGATGAGCGCATAAAGGTATTCTTCAAGCAGTTTGAACGAAGAGCTAAACCTTCTTTTATGATCTGCTTCTGAGCAGGAATAACAATGCCCTTAGATTTGCCAGCAGATTTCACAATGCCCTTTGATGCATTTTTAGCCTCAAGTAATTGACGCTCTTCAGAGACGCGCAGGTGGTGAATGAAGGACATGGGTTTAGTAACGGTTTCAGCATTTTTGTGAGGGCAAAGTTTAGTAAGCGAGGTTGAGCTAGGTAATTCCAGATTGACGGAGAGTCTATCTGCTAAGCGGCCAATAGCATCAATAAGATCTGGATCTGTTCCGGGAATTACTTTTGCATGAACATAGCCGTTAAACAGCAACTCATTCCTAAGGTAGGAGAGGCATTCAATCATGAGTTCTGTGGTGTGGTCTGGCGATCCTATAACACCTGAGGAAAGAAAGAGTCCCTCTATGTAATTTCTTTTATAGAAATCTACGGTGAGCTCTGCTAATTCTTGTGGTGTAAAGGTAGCCCGCTTGGTCTGTGCAGACGACCTATTGACGCAGTAAGCACAGTCATAGCAACAAGCATTAGAAAGCAAAACTTTTAGCAGCGTAATGCAGCGACCATCAGGGGTAAATGAGTGGCAACAGCCGGCCGCTGAGGCCATTCCTACCTTTCCTGCCTGCGGATCTCTGTCTACACCAGAAGAAGTGCACGCCGCGTCAAATTTGGCTGCATCTGCAAGTATGGTGAGTTTATCAAGAGTATCCATGGCAGCAACTTTCTACTTGAAAATAGAACGTCTGTTCGTATACTTAGACTATCACGAATGGGGAAGAAGTAAAGAAAAATCTAGAACAAATGTTTGTTATTTTAAAACCGCAGAAAGGATGTGAATGACGTATGAAGGATGTATACTTTTTCCATCAGCAACTGCGGAAGGAATGGCCATGAGCATACAGCAAAACAGCTCTTCACCATGCCTTTCTCGCCCTGTGAATTTACAGATCCCCACGTATGCCTTGCGTGCATTAGAAGTTCTTGAAGATGCCGGATTTGAGGCGTGGATTGTAGGCGGCTGGGTACGAGACGCTCTACGTGGTTCATTTGCTCATGATATAGACATCACAACATCTGCAACGTGGCAGCAGAGTAAAGCAGCTTTTGTGGCTGCAGGTATTCCTGTGCATGAGACAGGTATTGCGTATGGAACTGTTACTGCTGTTGTTGAGAAGCATCCCATTGAAGTTACAACGTATCGCTGTGATGGAGAATACCTGGACGGCCGTCGTCCTGATTCTGTGCAGTTTGTCTCTCGTATAGAAGAAGATCTTGCTCGTAGAGACTTCACTATTAATGCAATGGCATATCACCCAAAGAGGGGATTGCTTGATCTTTATGGCGGTCAAGAAGATTTATCTGCACGTGTAATTCGCGCTGTTGGGGAGCCTAAGGTTCGCTTTACAGAGGATGCTCTTCGCATGCTGCGTGCCTTGCGGTTTGCGTGCAGGCTCTCGTTTTCAATTGAGGAGAAAACACATCAGGCACTTACTGAGTGTGCGCCGCTACTCTCTCAGGTTGCATCTGAGCGCATTGGCTCGGAAGTGGCTCAAATTGTTGATGCTGGCCATATTGCCCATGCTGTTAAGCTGGGATTTCCTGTTTTAGCGGTAGCAATTCCAGAGCTCTTACCACTTCAAAACTTTGATCAAAGAAGTCCGTATCATGCTTATGACGTGCTGGAACATACAGCTCGAGTCTGCTCTGCAACAGAGGCTCTTACAGCAGGGTGTGCTACTCCCGCTCTTAGGTGGGCGGCGCTCCTGCATGATATTGCAAAGCCAGAAATGTTTAGCGTTGACGCAGATGGAAGAGGCCATTTTTATGGCCATCCAGAAAAAGGCGCAATCGTAGCAAAAGCCTTGCTTAAGCGCTTAGCTCTATCACAGCATTTGAGTAATGAAGTTTGCGCTCTTGTGGCATTGCATGACTATGATGTGGACGTTACAACGGCGTCGCTGAGGCATATGGTTGCCCTGTTAGCCGAGGCAAGTAAATCGGATGGCATCGCCCTTGCGTATGACCTTTTGACGTTGAAGCAGGCTGATGCCTTGGCAAAGGCAAATCCGTATCGCAGCTACGCAATAACGCTTGAAGCTATGAGGACCCTTCTCTTACATGAGGTAAAACAAGAAATTGCTCAGCATCCGCAAGAGCTGTGCGTTTCGGGCACAGAAATTATGGAAGCACTTTCTCTTCAGCCAGGACCTGCTGTTGGTGTGTGCCAACGTAGGCTTTTTGAGCTTTATTTAGCAGGTCAAGTGGAGAATAGGAGAGAAGATCTTCTCGCTATTCTTGTTCAGGGTAATTGGTAAAAATAATAAAGAGTGCCAGATTTAATCAATAAAAAAGTAAGGCCTTTGTATTTTTATAGGTTCGGTAAAACGGTATAGTAGGCATAAAAAATTATCAGAGAGGCGTCATTTTATATGACGGATAGTGTCGTATGGGGGAGTTCATGGGCGAGAAGCGCGATTATATTACGTTAGAAGTCATACATCACAATGCTTATGAACAGCAGCCTACAGAAGAACCCGAGACTCCAGCGCCTTCTATTTCTCATATTCGTGCTGAAGCTCGTACTAAGAAAAGTGCAGCTACACGTAAGCGTATTATGCACGAGACAACCAAGCTTATGCTTGCTCGTGGAAATACCAATTTCAAAATGAGTGAGATTTCTGATAGAGCTCGTCTTTCAAAGGGCGCGCTATATTACTACTTTTCCGATAGAGAGGCCCTTTTGCAGGCAATCTTTGACGAGAGTGTTGATGAGCTTGCAAAAGATATTGCGCATACCATTGGTAATAAGCCCGCCTCAAAAGAGACGCTTCATGCAATCATCGCTCAACTTGCTGCTCATATTTTGCCTGACTCACCTTTGGTTTTGGCTTTAATTAACAAGCTTGCAAGCTCTGAGCAGGCGCTTATTACCAACATTGAAGGACCACTTTCTCGCGTGGTTGTTCTCCTTGCTAACCAGCTAGAGATGGGAAAATTGCAGGGATTTATTCGCCAAAGCGTTGATTCAAGACTTGCTGCCTGTTCTATTACGGGTGCATTGGTTCTCTCGGCCATTGGCCTGATGGGAGAGCGTCGCGGTGCGGAGGGCTCTGACGAACTTGCACAGAATCTGCTAGATATGACACTTGCTGGTATTGGAATAGACGAGTAATCATACGAGTTTTTGCATAATGCCAGTTTAACTATGCAATTTAAAGAGCGCCCTTGTGGTGCTCTTTTTACAATTTTCTTGACTGATCCTGCTCAAAAGTGTCTTTGGTGGGTATAGTAAGAGTGGTTGCGCGTAGAAGAACGCAAATATTCTGCATACGCAGAGAAGCCATGCGTGAAAGGACAGTTCATGGCACACAAAAACTATTTGTTTACCTCAGAAAGTGTTACTGAGGGACACCCAGACAAGGTTTGTGATCAGATTTCTGACGCAATTCTTGATGCAATCCTGGCAAAAGAGGCGGAGCTTGAAGAGCGTGGATACGTTTCTCCAAGTGGTGTTCCAGCTTGCTTGGATAACGTTCGTTGTGCATGTGAGACCTTTGCTACTACAGGAACTATTGTGGTAGCTGGAGAGATTCGCACTCAATCCTACGTTGATGTCCAGGAGATTGTTCGTAATACCCTTAGAAATATTGGCTATGACCGCGCTAAGTATGGTTTTGACTGCGAGACCTGCGGCGTTTTGAGCCTTATCCATGAGCAGAGTCCAGATATTGCCCAAGGCGTTGACCAGTCCTATGACACGCAGGCAGGACGTACTACCGATCCACTTGATTTTATCGGCGCAGGCGATCAGGGCATGATGTTTGGCTTTGCTTCTGATGAGACCGATGTTCTTATGCCAATGCCAGCTTATCTGTCTCAGCGTCTGGCTCAGCGTCTTTCAGAGGTACGTAAGTCTGGCGAGGTTGAGTACTTGCGTCCAGATGGTAAGACACAGGTTACCGTTCGCTATGAGGACGAGAAGCCCGTTGAGGTCACAGCTATTGTTGTTTCCACGCAGCATGCTCCAGAGATTGAGGACATGTCCGTCATCAAACAGGACATGATCGACCACGTTATTGCACCTGTTATGGGTGAGGTCAACATTACTTGGGATAACGCAGACATTTACGTCAACCCAACTGGCCGCTTTGTTGTTGGTGGACCAATGGGAGACACAGGACTTACCGGTAGAAAGATTATTGTTGATACCTATGGTGGTATGGGTCGTCATGGTGGCGGCGCTTTCTCCGGAAAGGATTGCACCAAGGTAGACCGCTCAGCAGCATATGCAGCTCGCTGGGTTGCCAAAAACGTCGTAGCAGCTGGTCTTGCCAAGAAGTGTGAAGTTCAGCTTGCCTATGCCATTGGTGTTTCTCATCCACTGTCTATCATGGTTGATACTTTTGGCACTGGTATTGTTGACGATGCTGTTATTGAACAGGCTATCGAGAAGGTCTTTGATCTTCGTCCTGGTGCCATTATCAGAGATCTTAAGCTGCGTCGTCCTATCTTCTCTAAGACAGCAGCATACGGACACTTTGGCCGCAAAGACCCAGACTTCACATGGGAGGCAACTAATCGTGTTCAGGAGCTTAAGGACGTAGTTTCTGCAATTCAGGCATAACGTTCTTATAAAGTAATCTTGTACAACCTCATAGAACCTTCTTCCAGCACCACCTCAAAACCTGGGGTGGTGTCTGTTATTTGCGTGATACCTCTGAAGGTTCCAGGTTTGTAGGTACTGGTAACAGCATTGGAGTAATCAACAACATTGTTCAGGATAAGGACGTATTGTACGTTAAGGTCGCGTACCGTCTGAAGCACCTCAGGGTCGCTCGCAATGCGATTAAGGCGTTTACGAAGAATTGCACTTGCGGGACGTTCTGAAGCGTCATAGCCGTTAGGGAAGCGCCAGAGCACATGTAAGTCGTTAGTGCCATACGCCCAGAGACTGCCATCTTGAGGTAGGTTTGCAATAACAGCACCTGCAGGAACGGTAAGCTCCACGCGACGTAAAAACTCCAATTCTTCCGATGTCAAAATGTAGTGATCGCCATAGGCCTTCTCGGAAGCCTGTTTAAAGGCAGTAGCGGCAGGAATTGGCTCTTCCGATTTAAGGTTTGGCATGGGGACTACATAGTTGAGTACAACTACACATGCAATGACCGCTCCCACAATCAGAGGTTTAGCCCAAACAGTACAAAAGACGCAGGTTTGAGCTTTGGTCTGAGCCTGAGAAGCTTTTTCTCTCCAGGAGGCAAACGTTTCCAGCGCAGCTTCGGCAAGAGTTGCCAAGCCAAGCGCTGCCAGCGGAATTGCCATAATGACGCAGCTTGCCGCAATGCGGAACGGATCGGTATACCAAAATCCCGAGAGATATCCCTTCAGAGGAACGTCAAACGTAATAATAAAAATGCAGAGTATAGACAGGTACATAAAGGCAGATACCATCCATCGAGCCTGCTTGTGCTTAAACGTCCATACAGCGCCTACAAGCACGCAGATTGAAAGTATCGGTTGTGGAGAAACAAGCTCTCCGCCTGCGTACGACTGTCCAATAAAGTCCATGCCAAGGGCGTGCAAAATAGCATCTTGCAGGCTAGAGTAGGCGCTCCACCAGAAATTGAGAGCCACGCCTCGCACAATCAAAACGTAGTAGAAAACAGACCAAATAACCAGCGCAAAGATAAAGAATGCATATGCGAGCGTGACTGGCTTGATTTGTTTTCCAAAGAGAATAACTCGGCGTTTTGACTCTCCAATGCGCGCAAAACTCCAAGGCAGAAGAACAACAATTGACGAGAAAATCGTGGAAGGGTGCAAGATAAAGAGGGTAATGCAGCCAAGAATAAAAATGACAATAAGCCAGATAAGATCGTGTTTTGGAGTCTGTGAGCGAGTCATCTGCATAAAAACCCACCAGATAGAAGGCATTACGCAGAAGGCCACAGTGTTAGGGAAAATTGGTCCGTAGATCAAAAGCGACCAAGGAAAAACAAAAAATGCTAGGCAGACAAAAGCACCGCTTACAAGCGCAATGCGATGCTTAGGAAGAACTTTTGCAATAACCGAGCAGATTGAGAGCGGAAAGACAATCGCAGCACTGACAAAATTGAGCGCATTACCGGCAATAGGAACGGTTGTAGAAACAAGTTGTGTTGTCAAAGCAACAATGATGTTCCAGCCTGAAGGATAAAATCCTGAAGAGCCCGGCTCCCAAGGGGTAATCGAAGCTTCTACGGTACTGTAGAAGTCATAGTGGATAGATGAATATTTTTGAGACTCAATCATTGCTTGTGTGACATCTAAGTGATGCACAATGTCCCAACCCTGAACAAAAGAGCTGGCAGAGGGCAGGGTAGGTAAGAAGAGAAGTCCTACGGTTAGAAGACCAACTGCAACGTATAGAAGAGGAGTCCAGAAGAGGAGCTCTTCACAGATGAATGATGGCGTATGGCAAGTTGATTGCTTGCTAGTGCGTGTTGCTTTAGATTTGTCGGGTTTCTCGCCCCTGAGATTTTCTTTGTATTTTGGGGCAACATAAAAAACATAGCCATTGACCAGGATTGCAACAAGCAAGGGGACAAGAACCATCACAGCTAAGGGAACAGGGATGTTCAGTGCGCTAAAGATTTCTCCCTCAATAAAGTAGAGTGCGCAGCTTACTAAAGGAGCGGTAACAAGAGCCCAAGGCTTAGGCATACCGGAGGCGTGTAGCAAAATGACGCCTGGCACATAGAGCAGGGCAACAATTACAACAGCACTTTGGAAGAACTCAAGCCACATCCTGATCCAATCAAGGTGTTAGTAAAAATTCTTATACTTCTTGGCCGCACAGCTGGGTGTGGCGGAAATTTCAAAAAGACTGGTCTATTTTACGATAGAAGCAAAAGTGGCGTTGAGATAAACAAAAAGGACTTCCGAAGAAGTCCTTGAACATTTGGTAGCCCGTACCAGATTCGAACTGGTGATCTCCGCCTTGAGAGGGCGGCGTCCTGAACCGCTAGACGAACGGGCCATGTATGACTGGGAGGACATGGCTGGGATAGAGAGAGTCGAACTCCCGTTGACGGAACCAGAATCCGCTGTCCTACCACTAGACGATATCCCAAGATGTCATCCGTGCGCATCAGCGCGAGAAATAACTATAAAGGAGACTCGTCAGAGATGCAAGCAATAATTTCAAGAAATTCTGTTTGCAGCAAAAAATATTATACAAAACGCATCTCTAAGCACAAGGAACGTCTCTCGTATTTGAGCTGAGCATGCGTTCTGCGTCGATAAGTGCCTGGTCAAGAGGGGCGCAGCCGGTGCAACTTGCGCATGCGGTAGGTGCGCTTGGAGTAGCAGCAAGACCACCTTTAGCCGTTTCTCTGAGAGAAACAGGGAGCGCGGCGCCAACTTCTGCCATAGCGTGTGCAACCTCATCAAACGGAATTGGGTTACCAACGCCCGCAAGAGCAAGCTGAGAAGAGCTTACGGCAGCGGCTACACCAATAGCGTTTCTATCCTGGCAAGGATACTCAACTAGTCCTCTGACAGGATCGCAAACTAGTCCTAGAAGGTTAGAGATGGCAATAGAAGCAGCGTCCAAGCACTGCTGAGGAGTGCCACCCAAGAGCTCGGTCAGTGCAGACGCGCTCATGGCAGCAGCAGATCCTACCTCTGCTTGGCAGCCGCCCTCAGCACCCGAAACACTCGCGTTGGTGGTTAGGATGGCTCCAATAGCACTTGCATTCCAAAGCGCAGAAATAACTTGCTCGTCGGTGGCACCAATCTCTTCTGCTACCGAGATAAGCGACCCTGGTACAACGCCAGAAGCTCCTGCAGTAGGAGCGGCAACAATGACGCCCATGGTTGCTGAGCGCTCAAGCACGGCCATAGCGTAGGCAACGGCTCGTGTTTGCGTGGTGCCCATAAGCGCACTTGAGATTGCAGCTGAGGTGTTTGCTACGGTTTTGGCCTGACCGTTGAGCAGACCACCAATGGATTGACGAGGTGTCTTGATAGTGTCGTGAACCTCATCGCGCATAATCTCAAGAACGTGAGCCATCTCAGCGTCTACGTCGGCATCTGGTCGCAGGTCCTTCTCGCGCTTGCGCATTATCTGGCCAATGGAGTCTCCCGTCTTAGAGCACCTGGCGAGAAGATCTGCGCCGTTGTCAAACGCCCCCGAAAGCACGTCGTTTGTGACCTGAGGAGCGGCTCCTGGAATAGAAACCTGCGCGGCATATGAGACGTGAGGTGCCAGCTGGAAGAGATCCAGGACTTTCTGCTCAATGGGCTCGTCAATCTCAAAGACGGTGTGTGCAAAGCCCCCGCGCTCCGAGCGGAAGGTACGCATAGTTGCAACATTGATGTTTTGCGTAGCCAAAATGGTGGTAAGAGCTGCAAGAACACCGGGTTTATCGCGATGTGAAACAAAAATAGTAGGCATATCGCCAGACATGCGAATGCGCACGCCGTTAACGCCAGAAATGCGAATGCGACCGCCGCCAACGGACTCGCCCATAACGGAAACGTGGACGTTATCTGCGCCGTAGAGATGAATTTCTACGGTGTTTGGGTGCAGAGTCTCGTCGTCGCCCTTTTCAATAACACTGTAGTTGAGGTGGGCTTCTTCTGCCAAGGTAAGTGCCTCACGGACACGCGTATCGTCTGGAGCAAGACCCAAGATGCCTGCAATCAGAGCGTAATCGGTGCCGTGACCAAGGTGGGTATGTGAGAAGGAGTTATAGAGCCAAAACTCAACGCGCTCCAGCTGCTTTGGTGCAAGTGAGCGTGCAACCAGGGCTATGCGCAGGGCTCCTGCTGTGTGCGAGGAAGAAGGACCCACCATAATGGGGCCGAGGACCTCAAACGCAGACATAGAAATCATAACTACTCCAAAACTAAACAAACGGTAACGATAAAAGAGCTGCAAAACCATCTGTTTTACAGCTCTTGTGTGGTTTTACTTTTGATACCCACTTACGCTTGGAAGAATACGCGGCAGACACGCATTCACGCGTTATTTGCAAAGCTCCAGAGCGCGATCAAGGCGAGCAAGGCAAACCTCGCGGCCAAGAAGCTCCATAGACTCTCCAAGAGGAGGGGAGACCATGTTGCCGCACTCAGCAACGCGAATGGACTGGAAGACAACGCGCTTCTTAAGATCAAGCTGCTCTGGAAGCACCTCAAGGGCAGCGTCAATTGCTGCTGCCTTCCACTCGTCCTCAGAAACGCCCTCAAGAGCAGTCTTTGCAGCACTCAGGACGGTAGCGCTCTGAGCAGCGTCTTTAGTAAGACCCTTCTCAACACTCTTCTGATCAAAGGTGACGTTTGCGCCTTCATACAGGAAGCGGGACTTTTCAATGACGTCTGGGCTTACGGTGGTGCGAGGACGAAGAATCTCGGAAAGCAGGTCATACCAGCCTGGACGAGTTGCGTAAATCTCTTCTGCGTCAGTAGCACTACCCTGAACAGGCTCAAGACCAGCGCTCACAAGCTCTGGAATCAGAACTGTCTTTGCAAAGGTCTGGTTGTCCATATTGGCAAGATAGGTTGAATTAATCCAGTTCAGGCGCTCTGGATCGGACTTAGCAGGGTTCTTGGAAACGTGATCCAAAGAGAACTGAGACGCCAAAACGTCACGAGGAACAATGGTTGTCTCGCCATCAAGCGACCAGCCGAGAAGGGCTAGGTAGTTGACAAAGGCATCTGCAAGATAGCCCTGGTCACGATACTCCTCAACAGAAGTTGCGCCATGGCGCTTGGAGAGCTTCTTGCCGTCAGGACCCAAAATCATGGAAATGTGAGCGAAGGTTGGAACAGGTGCGCCCAGAGCCTCGTACACCATAATCTGGCGAGGAGTGTTGGACAGGTGGTCATCGCCACGAATGATGTGGGTAATGCCCATGCCAGCGTCATCAACAACGGTAGCAAAGTTGTAGGTTGGGGTGCCATCGGAGCGGAAGATGATAAAGTCATCAAGCTCGCGAGCGTTAAAGGTTACGTCACCGTGAACTGCGTCGTGGACAATGACGTCACCGCGATCCAGTGGAACCTTGATACGGATGGTATAAGGCTCGCCGGCATCAATGCGGCGCTGTGCCTCTGCAGGATCAATGTTTCTGCAGGTACGCTGATAGCCCTGGAAGGGGTCGTGGCGCTCCTCAGCAGCCTTTTTGTCTTCAGCAAGCTTTTCTGGCGTGCAGAAGCAAGGGTAAGCCTTGCCCTCTGCCAGCAGTTTATTTGCTGCCTCACGATACAGGTCAAGGCGCTCGGTTTGGCTGTAAGGACCACAATCGCCGCCCTTATCGGGACCCTCGTCCCAATCAAGACCAAGCCACTTCATAGCGCGCAGGATAATCTGAGTATTCTCTTCAGTTGAGCGCGTAGGATCTGTGTCATCAATACGAAGAATAAACTTGCCACCATTTGCACGAGCAAAAGCCCAGTTATAGATAGCAGTACGCGCACCTCCGATGTGCAGCTTGCCTGTTGGGGATGGCGCAAAACGTACTCTTACCTGCTTCTCTGACAAAACTCCTCCTTGGCAGTTATTTTCTAGCGAGAAAATCTAGTTTATGCACTCTTTAGTATAACGCTTGAACACAGATGACCGACAACGTTGCCTAGTCTTCAAACATATTGTGGTCTGCAAACTCTGCTTGAACGGTGCGGATCATAAGGTCTACGTCTTCAAGTCCCAGGTGACGTTCCTTCTCGTCTGCTGCAAGCGTATGTCTACGACGTGCCCAGTTCTCAAGCGCAGCAGGGGAAGACTCTCGCGGAAGAGACCTAATCTCTGGGTCCAAGCGACGGCAGATGTCACGGGAGTCAATAACAATAATCTTGCCCGCTTTTCTGGCTTCTGCGTAACCGTCAATGTTGAACATGAACCAAGAATCTTCAAAGGCAGCGTTATGTGCCATAAAAGGAACCTTCTTCATAGTTGCCAGCAGGGCCTCTTGGGCTTTTTTATCGTCTCTAAATGATTTCTTACCCTCAACATCTTTCCAGGTAATTTGGTGAATATCGGAAAGAGGAACGCCTTTTTCTTTGTACATCTCTGGGATGCCAAAGTAGGCGGTGTGGGGCTCTACCGGAACGGTGTTATGACCAAGATTCCAGAACTCAAAGCCCACGTTAACAATGTAGCCCAGCTCAGGAAAACGCGAGGTAGTCTCAATATCAATGCCCAGCACCGTGCCAGAAACGCTCTTCTCGACATACGCAATTTGCAAGTCATTAAGAAGGGGACCTGCGGTTTTATAGACAGCCTTAGGGCGACGGCGTTGCATCTTTGCAACGGCTGCCGCAAGATCGTCGTTTGAAAGACCGCGAGAAAGGCCAACGCCTCGATGGTTTCTGAGCCTTTCCACGCCGTAGGTGTCGCACAGCGAGCGCGTTCTATCAGCAAGCTGTTGAATGACAGAAAACTCTACAGGCTCTTGGCCCAGAGGAGCTTCCTTCCAGGCATCAAGCAGCGTTTTAATAGCGTCACAGTTTTTGTTGACCTCGCCGATGATGGACTGATCATCAACAAGAAGTCCAGGTATAACAAACGCATTTGCGTGCTCAATAGCTTGATTGATATCCATATACTCTCGCTTTGGTGGGTGAGAATTAGTTCAACATATAAGTATCTACCCTGAAGCGCGTATTCTTTGCGTCATTTTCTAGAAAGTACGCGCCTCACTAAAAATGCGTGCTAGGCTGTTAAGTGCAACACAGTTCTATGAAAGGTTTTATGCATGTCTGATTTAAATGAGTCACTTGCTCTTTCTGAGGAGCTTCTTGCTTTTATTAAGCAGAGCCCTTCCATGTTTCATACCACGCAAACCATTAAAGAGTACCTGTTAGAGAATGGTTTTGCGTACCTCGCCGAGGGATCTTCTTGGGACATTCAGCCAGGTGGCTCTTACTTTACCACGCGCAATAATTCTTCAATTGTTGCCTGGAAAGTTGGCGAGAAGTACCGCGAGGCCCAAACCTCAAACGCTGATGCTCCTTATCACTTCCAGCTTGCCGTTGCCCACGGCGATTCTCCAACCTACAAGGTAAAAGCTCAGCCAGAGCTAACTGGTGAGGGCAACTCGCTTCGCTTGAACACCGAGGCATACGGCGGCATGCTTGACCACACCTGGTTTGACCGTCCTTTGGGCATTGCTGGTCGTGTACTGGTCAAAGTAGGAAACAAGGTAGAGTCCAGGCTGGTCAACATTGAAGACGATGTTGTCATGATTCCAAGCTTGGCTATTCATCTTGAGCACAAAAATGGTCTCTCGCCAGAGTTCAACCGTGCAAAAGATCTGATGCCACTCTTCAGCGCTGGAGAGCTCAACCCTGGTGCTTTTAACGCCCTGGTAGCAGACGCAGCAGGTGTGTCTCAAGAGGACATTCTTTCTCGCGATTTGTTCTTAGTTGATCATACGGGCGGCCGAATTTGGGGTGCTAAGAAGGAGTTTGTTTCCGCTGGTCACCTTGATGACCTGCAATGCGCCTTTGTAGCGCTTAAGGCCTTCCTTGCTTCCTCAAATGAGCAGGACATCTCTGTGTATACCTGCTTTGATAATGAAGAAGTTGGTTCAAATACCAAGCAGGGCGCAAAGTCTACGTTCCTTAAAGACACCTTGCAGCGCGTTAATGCCACGCTTGGCTTTACACAGGAAGATTACTACCGAGCACTCTCGGCATCTTTGCTGGTAAGCTGCGACAATGCGCATGCGGTACACCCCAATTATCCCGAGAAGCACGATGCGGCTAACAAGCCGTATCTCAATGGCGGCATGGTTATCAAGGAAGCAGCCCGTCAGTCGTACTGCACCGATGCGTTTAGCCGCGCCATTGTCGAGGCAATTTGGAAGCAGCAAAATATTCCTTACCAGATCTTTGCTAACAGAAGCGATATGCCAGGTGGATCAACGCTTGGCAACCTCTCCAACATTCAGGCCAGCATGCACGCCGTTGACGTGGGTCTGCCACAACTTGCTATGCACTCCGTCTACGAGACCGCAGGCACTAAAGACACACTTCTGGGCTACCAGGCACTCAAGTCGTTCTATGACACCTGCGTCTGCATCACTGATGCTGATTCGTTTGAGCTGAGGTAGTACCTGGCGAGAAACCCCGTGCACTAGCTATACTTAGACATACCGCATACAACATATCATCTAAAGGAGTTCCATGTCAGAAAAACAGCTTACTGCTCATGATATGGAGCTCCTAACTTGTGCAGGTATTTACGTTGAACCTCAGGCGCTGAATGGCCCTGCGTTGGTATTTCCCATCTCAGATGGTGAGGGTGGAGAAATACGTGTGCTGTGGCAGGGTGGCGCTTATGAGAGTGCAACGTACACAGATTCTAGAAAGAATCAGCTGGTATTTCCTTACCTTGAGTTGTATGACTTGTTGTTTGAAGCTGCTTGTCCCGTACACACAGTTTTGATGCTGGGCTCCGGCGGCTGCTCGTATCCTCGTTATTTAGTAGCTCATCATCCAGAGATTTCTTGTGATGCACTGGAGCTTGATCCAAAAATTGCATCTCTAGCTCGTAACTATTTCTTTGTGGATGAGGCTATTAGAGAAAGCAATGGTAGGCTTCAAGTGCAGGTAGCTGATGGCGTTGAGTATATAAAGAAGCTATCTACCTCTAATAACAAGCGCTATGACGCTATCCTAAACGACTGCTTTAGCGGGGAAGTTCCACCTGCTGCCATGATGACCAGTGAGTGGATGCGTCAAGTTGCCCACTGCCTTACTCCCGGCGGAAGATATCTCACCAATGTAGTTTCTGCACAGGTGGGAGAGGAAGCACATCAGCTTGAAGCGCTCATGGATGCTGCTCGCACAGTGTTTGAGCAGGTAGAAATTGTACCTTTGGATCCAGAAGTAGACCTAACAGAGCCAGATAACCTTATGCTCGTTTGTCAGCGCGCTTAAGTGCAGCGAGCGCAAGCTTTTGGCTATTTATTAGTTAAAAGTTTTTGCGATGTCAATGAATTAACATCGATGAAGAAATTAAAAAAATGAAGTGTAAAATAGAAGCTGCTGATTTTAGTTTTTGAATGATTCTCGTTTGGACACAACATAAATCGAATTCTTTAGTCTAGTTCAGCGCACTTGATTGGAGATATGAATATATGAAAGAATCGTTTTTATCAATAAAAGAAATCTTTCATATTGGTAATGGAAAAATCAATGCACTAGTTTTTCTTGCCGTTTTAGCGGTTTTATCATCATTTCTTGAGATTTATTCGATTCAATATATGCAGTCACTTTCTGAAGTTTTTAGCACATCGGTTACAAATGATCTTTTTCAAATTGGTTTTATCTGCGCTAAGTTTTTGATGTTAATTGTGCTTTCAACAATAGTTAGAAATTACTTTTGCTTTAGAGTTTCTATTTTTTCAAATGACATCATTAAAAATGTAAGAGATAAAGCGTATTCAAAACTTATTGATATGAAATATGAATTAGCGACAATTCATGACAATGCGTATTATATTAATTTGATAGACAATAACGTAAATAGATTAAGCTTAATCTTTTCAACAAGCTTTTTTACTTTGTGCTCAGATATATTCGATACAGTGTGGATTTGTTTTTTTATGACACAAATAAATATCACTTCGTTATTTATTTTAATAATCGGCATATTACCATTAGTTTTAATCGGCAATATATCGGCATTTGAGCAAAAAAAGTTTGCAGAAAATACAATCAAACTCAATGAGGATTTGATTGAAAAGATTAATGAAACTAATGACAATTTTGCATATATTAAAATATTTAAAGGCAAGGAGAGAGAGGACAATCGTTTTAACCGTATAAATATTGATATTTTGGAGAACGATAATTTATCAAGTGCGGCACTTAGTATCTTCTTTGTTATAGAAAAAAGCGTTCGATATTTATTTGTTGCGATTTCATTATTCTTTTTATGTAAAGATGTGTTAATGCAGGATGGAAATTGGATGCTTCTTATCCCGTTTTTGCTTTACGTACAAAGATTTTATAATCCATTTTCAAATTTGAATAAGTATTCTCAGTTAATTCAAAAATCCGTTTCAAGTGCAGATAAGCTTATAGATTTTATAATCTCGAAGCCAGCTGAAGAGATCTCAACTATCCATTTTATTTCTGATTCATCTGAATCAGAAATAGTTTTGACCGGCATATCAAAAAATTATGAATCTGAAGCAATTCTTGAAGATGTCACTTTTAGATTTAAAGAAGGAGTCAACTTAATCGACGGAAAAAGCGGTGTAGGTAAATCCACTTTGATAAAAATACTTTTAGGCTTAATCAAATCTTCGAGTGGAGAAGTGACTATTTATTCTCGAGAAGACGACTTGAATTTGTACTCATATTCAGGACAATCGAATAAACTGTTTAATTTATCTGTGATAGAAAATTTAATATATCCTAAAACCGTAGACCATCTCTCATCATCGGAAAGAATGAAATTAGAGAGTCTACTAGATGAATTTGGATTCAGAAAAAGCCTATTGAATAAAGATATTGCTAAAGAAGGTGAAAATCTTTCTGGAGGTGAAAGAAAGAGACTGTCTATTCTTAGAGCACTGATTCGTCCGTCAAAAGTTGTGATACTTGATGAACCATTTGCAAACTTAGACCCGAACAATATTGAAATTATTGCTCAGAAATTACAGGATCTTTCTAAGAATAGAATCGTTATTATTGTTTCTCACGAAACCTCTTTTCCCGCTTCTTTAAAATTTAATACGCACTTGACTATTAGTGGTACCTAAAGGTTTCTTTGGTTTAAATCATTCTCAAGATTCAGAGGTAGATCCAACAGAGTCAGATAACCTTATGCTCGTTTGTCAGCGCGCTTAAGTGCGGTGAGCGCAAGCGCAAGACAACTGCTCATCAGTACAATGCCAATGCCAAAGAGCACTAAGAAACCGTGGGCTGAGCCGTCTACAATCAAGCTCCAGATAATGAGCGCGCACGCAGAGACAAAGCTGCTTACGCCTGCAATTCTTGAGTAAATAAGAGTGGAATCTTTTTTACCAAAGACCGCACGTACCAAAAGTGGCGAGCCAACCGTTGTAAGGGCATAGGCAATTCCAAAAAGGAAGGTTCCTGCCAGCAAGAGTGGCAATACTGGAAGCTTAATCCCCAACATAAGTAAGCCAACAATGCCCGAGAAAATTCCTACAAAGCAAGCAAGCTTCACGGAGATATCGCTTAAAGCACCTAGAAGCACTTTTCCAATTGCTTGACCCAGCATAGTTGTTCCAGCAAGAAGGCCTGTGGCAGCGGCAATGGCAGGAGCAGTTTCTGCAAAGGTTGCTGCATAGCTTGGGAAGTACTGAGAGATTTGCTGGTTAAAGGTAATGAGTGCATAAAACGCAGCAACCATAAAAAACTCTGGATATTTCATTGCGTCATCGGCAGAGATATCGGTAGAAGAAGTCTCTGCAACCTCAACGTTTTTCTCGTCAGTAGAGGAGAAGGTAAGGGGAGTAAGGCCAAGGTCTTGGGGTTTCTCACGCACCACAAAAAGGGTGAGGGGGAGTGTTCCTACAAGCATGACCAGAGCAAAAATCAGATAGCAAGCGCGCCAACCTTCAGGGCCAGACGAGATGATGGCGGATCCAATGGGGTTAAAGACAGTGCCACCAATGCCGGTGAATGCAAAGCAGAGGCCCATAAAGGTACCAACGCGCTGGTCAAACCAATCGTTAATGAGGGCGGGGACGCACAAGAACATGAGTGCAGGTACGCCAATACCAAGTCCCACTGCACAGAGATAGAAATGCCACATTTCTTGAGCTGCTGACATAGCTCCGTATGAAATTGCGCAAATGATAACGCTTGCAGAAAGCACTAGGCGCGTGTCGTGTGTTTTATAGAACTTGCCCATGAATGGCAGAACTACCGTCATGGCAATACAGAGTACCGAGAAGACCGCAGAGAAGGCAACGCGGGGAACGCCAAAATATTGTGAAACTGGTGTGATAAAGATGCCAAAGCACGTAAGGATAATGGCGCACGGCAAAAACATGATGACAATACAAGTTGCAACAATGGCGTATGCGTACTTAGTGCCTAGTAAACGTTGTAGCACTGAGGCTCCTCTCTTTTGGCCAGAAATAGTGTAGGCGATGTGCCTTAAAAAGGACACATCGCCTACCGAGTTGCACAAAATTTATTTGAGCTAAAAGCCTTCATGCATGCGTTTTGCTTACGCTTTTCATGCGTTGTTTTACGTGCATGAGACTTAGCTGTCGGAGCCCCTGCGGTTCTCGCCCTCAAGAGCACGGATTGGTCCGATGTCCTGAGTGGTCTCAAGAGCGCCCAGGTAGTTACCCTCTTCATCGCGAACAGCAAAGTAACGGACGTAGAGGAACTTATCTCTGACCTCAAACCAGAACTCGGAGGAGTCACTACGACCGCTCCTGAACTCAGTGAGGATGCGACGAACAGCTTCCTGGCTCTTTGGTGGATGGCAGTCATATACGTCGCGGCCAAGGCAGCTCTTAGGACGAGGGAAAGCACGGGTGTCGCCGTGGCTGAAGTAACGTGTCTTGTCATCTGCATCAACAAAGGTAATGTCGAGCGGAATAGTTGCAAAGACAGCCTCAAGCTGCGGAATGGTGAACTCACCGGTAGAGAGCTTGACCTTACCGTCAGCAGAAATTGCTTCCTCTTCTGCCTCAGTGCCCTTCTCGTCCATAGCGGCTGCAGCTTCCATCTCTTTGAGCTTGTCGTTTGCAAGCTCAAGAGGATCTGCGTGCCATGAAGGAGGGTTGACGCCAAATGCGTGGCCAAACTCGTTCTCTTCAGCAGCAATCTGAGTCCACTGGGTGGCGGTTAGGTGCTCAAGAGAAAGTGGAATGAGGACGTTCTCTTCCTTGGAAGCCATGGACTCAGCGCCCTCAATGGCCTCGTCCAGGTAGTCAGCAACGCCTGCCATAAGGCCTGCATCATACTGGCCGTACGCAGTCTCAAGTAGAGCCTCTGCACCGTTTACAGCGTTTCTCACCTCATCGTCCTTGCCCCACATAACCTTTGAAGGACCGGTAATATCGTGACGCTCCAGGTGAGGGAAGAGTAGCTCTTCTTTGCGCTTATAGTGAACAAAGACCTCGTCAAAGGCGTCTATATCAGCCTTTAGAATTGCTGCGACGCCAGCGCACTCTTCGTTGCTGGAAGACTCGTTAAGGGTGCGAGCGCGCTTAACATCTGGAGCAACGCGGTCGTGGATAAAAGCAAGAATGCGGTCGTTCTCTTGGCGCATGGTCCAAACAGGATGGCCAGGAGTCTCTTCAACAGCGCCTGTTGGTGCGCAAGAGACCTTGCCTTCAAAGAGGGCAGCATGAACGTCACAGAGCTTCAGGACCTTCTCCATAGGAACACCGCCAGCAATGAGCTCCTGCTCAGCGTTAGAAATCTCTGAGCCAGAGACGTCCTTGAAGTTACGGGTAAAGTCCTCGCGAACAGCCTCGATGTCCTCGCCGTCATTGAGGCGCTCAAGGTACTGGGCGATAAGAGCTTTGCGCTCCTCAGGAGTCTGCGCGATAGGTGCGTTCTCTGCCTCTGCGGGTTTCTCGTCAGCTGGAGTTTCTGCTGCTGCAGGCTCCTCATCGCCAAGAATGGTAAAGCCGTGAGCGCGGAAGATTGCTTTGAGCTCTTCAAGGTCTACGCCTTTGTGGTCGCAACCTTTTGGAATGGTCATAAAGCGTCCCATGGTCTGCAGACGGCCTGGCTCGGTAATCTCGGCAAAGCCGTTTTCTGCCATGAGGCCTTTAATAACGGGATACTTAGTGCAAATCTCATAAACGGATTTGCTTAAATCAAGAACCTGTGCCATACGGGCTCCTCTCGGATAAGTTTAGAAAGTCTACTATGGCTTACTTTATACCCAAAGTGTGACAGGACTTCCATATGGCTTTTGTTGTGGTTACAACAAAACAAAAATTATTCTTTAGTTTTAAAAGAGATCAGAATGAGAACCGGTTCTAAAAGATTTCAAGCATCTAGGACCTCCGACATTGCGTCGGAGAATGAGGCATAGTGCTTGTAATTTTCTGGATGCTCTTTCATGTTGGTGTATTCATTAAGAGCCTCTATAGTTTGAGCATTAGGAATTTCTCGCTTGATTTCAAAAGGGATTCCCTGCTCACGAACAGTCTGACGAAGAAAAATGGTAATAGCAGTAGTAAGATCCATGCCTAAATCTCTGAGAAGCTCCTGAGCATTCTTTTTAAGGGTTGGATCCAAATTTATATTTGTGCTTACTTTTGCCATGATTACCCGCCTTTCTTGTAGTTTTGTTATACAAGATAAAGACTGTGAAGTCAATAATTATGTGCGTATTATAGGTACAACACGCACATAATATGAATATATCGAAGGGAAGATAACCCTATTCTGCGCTCTTTAGGGTAAATGACAGCAGAACCGGATTGTGATCAGAATAGGCAAATTGCGTGTCAATGTTTCTGGCGGTTGCAACAACGTTATCTGAGACAATCCAGCCATCAACTGTGGTGGTGTATGTCTTGTCCTTCTCGTATGGAATGTCATCTCCGCGGCAGGTAGGAACGTCGGTAAGGTTGTCTGGAGCTACAACGCTAAAACCTTCTGGCAAATCAGAATCTTTGAGTTCTGCTACCCAATCTGGTATCTGCTGAACAGAAGGATAGAGTGTAAGCGAGCCCAAAATGGCATGGTTCCAGTCGCCACCCGCAATAACGTAATTGCCCTTAGCGCGCTCCTCAGACATTATTTTGGTCAGAAGTGCAAGCTGCTGCGCGCGACTGGTGCCACCTTTGTCATAAGCAGACATGTGGCTGTTAATAAGTACCAGCTCATGACCATCGCTGGTAGGGTAGCGTGTAATCATAAAGCAACGGTCTAGGTCAAAGAATTTTGTTGGGAACGACTCATCAATGGGGTAGGTACGACGAGTCGCGCTTGAAGCAAGTACGTTTGAAAGCGTCAGAATTCCAGAGTTAGAGGTTCCGTGGAACTCTGTGAGTGGATAGGCGAGAAATGCGGTGTGGAAGTTCTGAGCAAAATATGATGCGTAGGATCCAAAGCGGCTCTCTGCTTCAGAAACTTGATTCACATGCCAACTTCTGTCAGATGAAGTATCAATCTCTTGGAAAAGAATAAAGTCAGGAGCTGTACCACCATTCAGAGAAGAAACGGTGTTCAGGGCACCGTTTGTGGTGTAAAGCACGGAGTTTCTGCTGACAGCACGGCCGTGAGTTCCTACGGTGCGCGTGCCATCCTGCATGATGCCTTCATCCATAAAGAAGGTGTAATCAGGGGTGTAAGCACCAAAGCCAATGTTGTAGGTTGAAGCTGTGTAGGTTTGGCCTACCTGTACGGTTGTAGTTTCAGGAGAGGCACCTTGATTGGATACGGGAGTATTGTCAGGAATGCGATAGTAATTAAGCTGCAGGTAGAGGGCATATCCACCAAGAACCAGTAAAGCTAGAACAAAAAGCCCGCCTACAAATTTGAAAAGTGGTGCAAGAACCCTTTTTAGAAGGCCAATAATAAACTTAAGGCCAAGAGACAAAACTCTTTTCATGCGAACCTCGTATCAATCAAGTGTCGTATGATTTAAATAATAACTATTATGGATTGAAAGTATGTTGAGGAGTTTGTATGTCGCTATCAAGAAATACAACACTAGAGCTTTTCAAACCCTCTGGTATCAGGCGTTTCTCGGCACTTGCTGCTGCAACACCAGGATGTATTTCTTTAACCATTGGAGAGCCGGGAGAAGACACTCCAGCTCCTATTTGCAACTTAGTAGACAGAGAACTTGCAGCTGGAAACACTCACTATCCACCTAACATCGGTACTCCTGAGCTTAGAAGAGCTATTGCCGATTGGGAGTCAGCTCGTGGTATGAGGGTTAGTCCAGACGGCATTGTAGTTACCGTGGGAGCTGCGGAAGCCATTTCTGCAACTATGCTAACCCTTATGAATCCAGGTGACGAGGTTATTATTCCTGAACCAGCGTATCTGGTATACAGAACACTCTGCCAGCTTAATCGTGGTGTGGTTGTGCCACTTGATACCAGTGACAATCATTTCCAGATTGATGCTGAGCAACTTAAGTCAAAGATTTCAGAGAAGACAAAGCTTATTGTGCTGACTTCTCCCAACAATCCTACGGGATGTGTTTATACAAAAGAGTCGCTTGATGTGGTGGCAGAACTTGCCCGCAAGCACGGCTTTTATGTTTTATGCGATGACGTTTATAGAGAGCTTGCCTATGTTGAGGACGTTCCACGTTTTGTTGAGCTCTACCCAGATTTGTCTGATCGCTGCATTGTGACAAATAGTTTCTCCAAACCATGGGCAATGACGGGCTGGAGACTTGGCTGGGTTGCCACCTCTGATGAGCTTGCGACAGATATTGGAAAGGTCCACGCCCAGCTGGTGTCTTCTGTTCCTTCATTTTTGCAGCCAGCTGCTCTCTATGCGCTTTCCTATGATGTCACGCCTATGCGCACAAACTATCAAAAGCGCAGACAGATTGTGCTTTCTGCACTTGAAGACATGAAACTTCCTGTTGAAGAGCCAGAAGGTGCCTTCTACGCATTTCCATCAATCAAGGAATTTGCCCTTGATTCTGAGGCGTTCTGTGAGCGAGCAATCAAAGAGTTTGGTGTAGCACTGGTACCTGGTGTTTTCTTCGGTGCCGAGGGGTACGTGCGTATTAGTTACGCTGCCTCAGACAAGAATCTGACAGAAGGCCTTTCTCGCCTTAAGACTTTTGTTAATACTTTGCGAGAAGAACAAAACTAGCCCAAATGCAGAGCTTTCTGTGGTAGGGTTTTACTGTCAATAGAGGAGCGAGCACGATGGGTTCTGGGTTAGTCGGCAGGCAGTGACCCCAGAAGGAGGCGAGGTTCGCCGAACTTGGCAATCAGGCGTGGTTGTCAGGTGGGCTTGTATGAAATACATGCAAGACTGTCCGAGATTTCGGGGGTGCTACTTTGACGGTGTATTGCGCCCCCAATTTGAGGGGGAGCTTTGAGTAAGAAACCGTTTGTTTCTGTAGATGCCCTAGAGGCAATCACTAAGACGTATCCAACGCCATTTCACCTGTATAACAAGGCAGAGATTGTTCGCCGCGCAAAGCTGTTACAAGAGGCTTTTAGCTGGAACGCTGGCTTTAAAGAGTACTTTGCGGTGAAGGCTACGCCAAATCCATACATTGTGAAGTTGCTTGCAGAACTTGGCTGTGGCTGTGACTGTGCAAATGCTACCGAGCTCACGCTTGCAAAAGCCTGTGGAGTCACCGGCCAAAACATTATGCTTTCGTCAAACGACACTACGGTGCTTGACTTTGCTCGTGCTCATGAGCTGGGAGCCATCATTAACTTAGACGCTGGCGGAGACATGCTTACAACGCTTGAAGAGGCGGTGGGAAGCAACATGCCTCAGGTCATGTGCGCACGCCTTAATCCTGGTGGTGTGTTTGAGTCGCAAAACGGCATTATTGGAAATCCCGATGATGCTAAGTTTGGCATGACAGAAGAGCAGCTTTTCCAGACGTTTGCGTATCTTAAAACCAAAGGTGTGATTGAGTTTGGTCTTCATGCCTTCCTGGCCAGTAACGCTCAGGAAGAGGACTACTATCCAAATCTTGCGCGTGTTCTTTTTAAGCTGGCTGTTAAGCTGCATAAAGAACTTGATATCCACATTGGATTTATTGATCTTTCTGGTGGTATTGGTGTGGCGTATAAGCCAGACCAGGTTGAGCCAGACGTCTTGGCTATTGGCCAGGGTGTAAAGCGCGCCTTTGAAGAGGTCTTAGTTCCTGCAGGTATGGGAGACGTTTCTATTTATACCGAGCTTGGACGCTGGCTTTTGGGTCCTGCTGGAGCACTTGTTACCCGTGTTCTGCACCAAAAAGAGACGTACCGTCACTACCTTGGCGTGGACGCTTGTGCGGCAAATCTTATGCGTCCCGCAATCTACGACGCTTACCACCACATCACCGTTATGGGTAAAGAGGATGTTCCCGCAACTCATACGTACAACGTTGTGGGCGGACTTTGCGAGAATAACGATCAGTTTGCAAAGAATCGCCAGCTCCCGGAGGTGTCCGTGGGTGACCTTCTGTTCATCCACGATACGGGCGCTCATGGTTTCTCGATGGGCTATAACTACAATGGCCGTCTGCGCTCCGCTGAGCTGCTGCTTCTAGAAGACGGATCCGTGCAACTTATTCGCCGTGCCGAGACAGAAGCAGATTACTTTGCAACGCTTGCATTTGACGGCTCAGACTTTTCAGATCTTGCACAACAAACAACTATAAACACCACACGTTAGAGGGCGAGAAAAACTATGGACATGAAGAACGTAACTGGCGCAATTACCGCTTTAGTAACCCCATTTGATGCACAGGGAAATGTTGACTTTGAGGCACTTGAACACTTTGTTGATTTCCAGATTGAGCAGGGAATTGACGGTATTTTGGCCCTTGGTACTACTGGCGAGTCCTCAACCATGACAGACGAGGAGGACATCGAGGTAGTTAAGGCCATTCTTGCACGAGCCCAGGGCAGAGTTCCTGTTATCGGCGGTGCTGGCTCCAACTCTTCCGCTGAGTCTTTGCGTAAAGCGGAAGCTCTAGAGAAGGCAGGTGTTGACGGTCTGTTGCTGATTACCCCTTACTACAACAAGAGTAATGAAGAGGGTATCTACCAGCACTTCTCGTATGTACTGGACCGCGTTGATGTCCCTTGTATTTTGTATAACATCCCAGGTAGAACGGGCTGCTCAATTTCTGTGCGCAATGTTCAGAGACTTGCTGCACATCCAAATGCATGGGGCATTAAAGAGGCATCTGGAGACATTGCATATGCAACAAAGGTTGCTCGTTATCTGAGCGATGACTTTACTATGTGGTCTGGAAATGACGACATGATTGTGCCTTTGCTTTCTCTGGGTGCATCTGGCGTTATTTCTGTTTGGTCTAACCTGGATCCAAAGATGGTTCATGACCTGGTAGCTGCATGGCATCGCGGAGAGGTTTCCCTTGCCCGTGAGCTGCAGCTTCAGTATCTTGACCTGGTTCACGCTCTCTTCTGTGAAGTTAATCCAATTCCTGTCAAGGCTGCTCTGGCTCGTATGGGACTTATGGAAGAAAATTATCGTCTACCTCTGTGGAAGATGACTGATGAGCACGCCGAGGTGCTTGAAAACGCTATGAGAAAGGCTGGTCTTCTTGATGCCTAGTGCAGTAGTAATTGGTACCGGCAAGATGGGAAAGCTCATTGAGCAAACCCTGATTGCTCACGGCTTTGAGGTACTTGGTGCGTTTGGTCACGAGAATATCAATCAGCTGAATACCGTTGAGCAGACGCCTGATGTGGTTGTGGATTTCTCTGGCGTTGCTGCCTTTGATGCTGTTGTCGGCTTTGTGCGTGAGCGCGGGTGCGCACTTGTTTCTGGCACAACGGGTTTCTCGCCAGAGCAACTTTCTGAGCTCAAGCAGCTGGGGGAGAGCGTGCCGGTGATTCATGCGGCAAACTATTCGGTGGGTGTTGCTGTGTTGAGGCGCGCGGTTGCTATGGCTGCTGAGGCGCTTGATGGCTGGGATACCGAGATTGTGGAGACGCACCACAACCAGAAGGTTGATGCTCCGTCCGGCACAGCAAAGCTGCTGCTAGCTGCAATTGACCCAGAGGGAACTCGTCCTGTTGTTTCTGGTCGCGAGGGCTTCTGTGGAGCTCGTACCAAAGACGAGATTGGCGTGTTTGCCCTCAGAGGCGGCACAGTGGCCGGCACTCATGAGGTGCACTTCTTTGGACAGGATGAGGAAGTGTGTCTGACCCATCGCGCTACGTCTCGTCAGATTTTTGTCAACGGTGCCGTTGCGTGCGCTGAGAAATTACTTACAAAAGCTCCAGGTTTTTATACCTTTGAAGATTTGATTTTTGGATAAATGCACGTGCTGATCTTTGCGGGTCAGTGCCTGTTTGTTTAAGAAAGGACGCACATGGACGCCCAGGAAATTATTAATTACATTGCTACGTCAGAGAAGAAGACCCCTGTTAAGCTCTATGTCAAAGAGCGTGAGGGTGCTTCTGTGTCTTATGGTTCTTCTCGCGTTTACGGCGAGGGCACTTCAAAGGTTGTCTTTGGCGATTGGTCTGAGCTCAAGAGTGTTGTTGAGCAGAATGCAGACGCATTTGAGTATTTTGATATCGAGAATGACCGTCGAAACTCTGGCGTGCCTCTGCTTAACATGAAGGACGTAAACGCACGTATTGAGCCAGGCGCGCTGATTCGTGAGCGCGTTGAGATTGGCAACAACGCCGTCATTATGATGGGTGCCGTTATTAACATTGGCGCTGTTATTGGTGAGGGCACCATGATTGATATGGGTGCTGTTCTGGGTGGTCGTGCAACCGTTGGTAAGAATTGCCACATTGGCGCCGGTACCGTTCTTGCTGGCGTTGTTGAGCCTGCATCTGCTACGCCAGTTATTGTTGAAGATAACGTTCTTATTGGCGCAAACGCCGTGGTTATCGAGGGCATTCGTGTTGGAGAAGGCGCTGTTGTTGCAGCAGGTGCTGTGGTAGTTGAGGACGTTCCAGCAAATGCTGTGGTAGCGGGATGCCCTGCACGTGTGATAAAAATGAAGGACCAGAAAACAGAGGGCAAGACAGCTTTGGTTGATGCTCTCCGCACGTTGTAATCGAGGTTACATGCCAGACGGCTCCAAAAAAGCACAGGGTTTTACCACCAAAATTTCCTGCGTACACACAGAAAATTGGGCAGAGAAAAAAGAAGATTCTTGGTTTACCTACGAACTTCTCGCTGAAGATCCTAAGACGCATGCGCGTGCTGGTATCTTCCACACGCCTCACGGTGATATTCCAACGCCTATTTTTATGCCGGTTGGTACCAAGGCAACCGTTAAAGGTTTGATGACCGATACCGTCCGTGACCTTGGTGCCAAAATTATTCTGGCAAATACGTACCATCTGTCTCAACGTCCCGGTGATGAACTGGTAGCGCAGATGGGTGGCCTGCATGATTTTATGCAGTGGCATGGACCTATCCTGACGGATTCCGGCGGATTTCAGGTCTTCAGTCACGAGGAGTTCATGAAGCTCTCTGATGAGGGTGTTAAATTCCGCGCGGTAGACTACGACGGTGCTTGGTCATATTGGACGCCAGAAACTAACATGCAGATTGCCCAGAACCTTGGCGCAGACATTGTTATGCAGCTTGATCAGTGCGTAGGCTATCCTACTGAGCGCAAAAAAGTTGAGCGTGGTGTTGAACTCTCAAGTGCATGGGCCGAGAGATGCTTCAAGGCTCATACCCGCCCCGATCAGGCGCTCTTTGGCATTGTCCAGGGTGGCATGCATCTTGATTTGCGCAAGCGCTCAATTGAGCACCTTGAGTCCATTGGTGATTTCCCTGGTTATGGCATTGGTGGCTATTCCGTTGGAGAGCCTCACGAGGTCATGTTTGAGACGCTGGCTCCGCTTTGCGCCGATTACATGCCACGCAACAAGCCTCGCTATCTGATGGGTGTTGGTAATCCGTCTACGCTTATTCGCGGCGTTGCCTGCGGCATTGATATGTTTGACTGCGTACTCCCAACACGTACCGCGCGTATGGGCACCGCGTTTTCTCACGAGGGTCGTATGAACCTCAAGAACGCTAAGTACTTTGCCGACGCGGGTCCTATTGACGCCAAGTGCTCCTGTCCAGTTTGTACGGGCGGTTATTCTCGCGCGTACATCAACCACCTGGTCAAACAGCATGAGATGCTAGGCGGACAGCTGCTTTCTATGCACAATATTTATTTCTTGCTTGAGCTGATGCGTCAGGCACGAGAAGCAATTCTTGCAGGTACGTATAGCGATTTTGTTGAGGAGTGGGAAAACTCTGACGGCGTGGTTGATTTCTAAGTTTATCTGGCGAGAAACCCGTCTTCTCAATAGACCTGCTAAAGTAAGTTTGATTTAAATTTTTTATGACTAGCTCACTAATTTGTGGGCTAGTCATTTTTTGTCCGGTGACACGGGTAGAATGAAAGAGATAAACATTCGCGGGCGCCCGAGGTGCCCCTGGCTGGCTCTGCCGCCACAGAAAAGAGGACATGATGCCCGGCATCGAGAAAAGCACTCGTTGGAGTGTTCTTACACAAGACGTATATCTAGAGTCGCTGTTTAAAAAAGAATTGCACGTTACGCCACTTGTTGCTCGTGTATTAGTAGCACGTGGATTTACTGATGTAGCCGCAGCTCAAGAGTTTCTCTCGCCATCCTTGCAAAGGGATTGGCTGGATCCACAGTGCATTCCTGGAATGGCTGAGGTTGCTGCCCGTGTTCATAAGGCAATTGTTGAGCATCAAAAGATTGCCGTATTTGGTGATTTTGACGTAGATGGTATGAGCTCAACTTGTCTGCTTACGCTGGCTTTACGTCGCTTGGGAGCAGATGTTTTGCCGTATATTCCGCACCGTTTTGGTGAGGGATACGGACTCTCTAAAGAGGCTCTTGCAAGAGTTTTGCAAGATAGAAAGCCAGATTTAATTATTACAGTAGATAACGGCATTGCCGCTGCTCAAGAAGTCGCATGGCTTTTGCAGCAGGGGATTAATGTTGTTGTTACTGATCACCATGAGCCTGCGGATTTGGTGCCCCAGGGTGTTCCAGTCACTGATCCAAAGCTTGTTGAGGATTGTCCTTCCAGAGAACTTGCTGGTGCAGGCGTTGCTCTTAAGCTGGTTCAGGTTTTAGGACAGCTTCTTGGTCAACCTCAGTTGTGGCTTGATTACATTGATGTTGCAATGTTGGGCACGCTGTCTGACATGATGATGCTCAACAAAGAGAATCGTGCGTTGGTTTCTGAAGGCGTTAAGCGTTTGCAGAAAGGTCTTCGTCCAGGTCTTGTAGCTCTTGCAGCTGTCGCTGGTCAAGATATTGCTCAGATTTCTGCAGATAATCTGCCCTTCTCTATTATCCCTCGTCTTAATGCAGCGGGACGCATGGGCACTACTGATATTGCCCTTGATCTTCTCCTTACAGAAGACGCGGAAGAGGCAACCATTCTTGCTGGCAAACTAGAAGAGATTAATGCTGAGCGTCGCGCTATTGAGGCAAAACTCACAGATGAGGCCCTTGAGCAGGCAAAAGAAATCTATGACGGCGGTCACGCTATTGTGCTTGCCAAAGAGGGTTGGCATGAGGGCGTTAAGGGCATTGTTGCCTCAAGAATTGTTAATCGCTATCACGTGCCTTGCATTCTGTTTACCATCCAAGACGGTGTAGCCCGCGGTTCTGGCCGCTCTGTTGGTTCTGTTGACTTGTTCCATGCGGTTGAGCAGTGCGCAGATCTTACGGTCCGTTTTGGTGGCCACCAAGGAGCTGTTGGCGTAACGGTAGAAACATCAAAGATTGACGCATTTAGAAAGCGTTTGTCCGAGGTCATGGCAGAGCTTCCAGAAGAAGAGTTTGAGTCTTCAGGAGAAGTAACTGCTCTAGTAAACCTAGATGAAATCACCATCAACTCTATCGACGCGCTTGAGGCATTGCAGCCATTTGGTCAGGGCAACAAAAAGCCTCTCTTTGGCGTCAAGGGTGTGGTGATGAAGAATCGCTCGCGTGTTGGCGCAGGTGGAGCTCATCTTTGCTTTATGGCTTCAAACGGCATCTCCTCAATTTCATCCATCATGTTCAGAACGCCTCATGTTGAGGCGGCAGCTGAGTATGATGGTGCTGTTGATTTGATTTTCGAGGCTGTTAACGAGACCTGGCAGGGCAGAACCAAGCCAAAACTCATGGTCAGAGATATTCTCTACAGAGACTTTACCGATGAAGATGACGGCCCCATTGAAGCAGATCTTCTTGGCAGTGCGGCTGATCTGCCACTTGTGGTTACCAAAGAGACAACAGAGGCTGAACAGGCGTCTCAAGAGCAGGCGCAGCAAAAGCGCCATGAGCTGGAGAAGCTGTCTTCCGAGGAACTCACGCAGACCCTGGTTACTTCCATGATTGGTCCAAGAGAGCTCTTGCCTCTGCAAAAGAAAACACTAGAGGTTCTCTCTCAGGGAACGTCTTGTCTCTCTGTCATGGCAACAGGTAGAGGTAAATCGCTTATCTTCCAGGTTCATGCTGCTCGTGTTGCGTTGCTGCAACATAAAATGAGCGTGTTTGTCTATCCGCTGCGCGCCCTCATCAACGACCAGGTTCAAAGCATAAAAAACACCTTTGAGCCTCTAGGAATTTCTGTCGAGGTACTCAACGGAGAAACAGACCTTTCCAGCCGAGAAGACCTGTTTGCTCGCATGACAAACAATGAGCTTGATATTGTGCTGACTACTCCAGAGTTCTTCTCGCTCCACGCTGATCAATTTGCCAAGGCGCAAAACATCTCATTTGTAGTGTTTGACGAGGCACATCACGTGGGCATGAATGCTTCTGAGGGCAGACTTGCGTATGCACACATGCCACAGGTACTAAAGATGCTTGGGAGTCCGCAGATACTAGCCACAACAGCTACGGCTACCACGCAGTCGGCTCAGAACATCTGTGAGCTTCTCTCCATTGAAGCAGAGCATGTATACAAAGATAAAACAGCTCGTACTAACCTAGAGCTCAAAGACCTTCGCGGCGCTAAGGATAGGGAATGTGCGCTGCTTTCTCTTGTGTCAGATGGCACAAAAACGGTTGTCTACGTCAATTCAAGGGAGCAAGCGCAGACACTGACGCGTATGTTGCGCCATCGTATTCCAGAACTTGGTCATAAGATTGCGTTCTATCATGCGGGTCTAACACCTCAGATACGCAAGAACGTTGAGCGCGCTTTTAGGCGTGGAGACGTTTGCTGCATCATTGCTACCAGTGCATTTGGCGAAGGCGTCAATATCTCTGATATTCGCCGGGTTATTCTGTATCACCTGCCGTTTGGTCGCGTTGCCTTCAATCAGATGAGCGGACGCGCAGGTAGAGACGGTAAACCTTCTGTAATCCAGATGCTATTTGACGCACATGACATGCGCGTTAACGAGCGCATCCTTTCTTCTCATGCACCACAGCGAGAAGCTCTGGTAGCTGTCTACCGCGCGCTTACGGCACTGCAGCCAAAGCTTGGCGCTCAGACAGCTGATTCAGCACTTACCGATGAAGATATTGCGCAGACGGCGCTAGAAATTGACCCGCGATCTAAGGCTGACGAGCAAACCGTTCGTGTTGCACTTGACGTTTTTGCTGAGCTAGGGTTTATTAGCATTGAAGGATTTGATCAATCGCGAACAATCTCCGTCAATAGTCAAGCTTCGCACATGGACTTGCTGGAGTCTGCACGCTACGCTGAGGGGCTTAAAGCGCACGCTGAGTTTGAATCATTTGCTCAGTGGGTACTTTCTGCTTCACCAGACGAGCTGGCAGATGCTATAACAAAACCCATCGTTCCAGAAATTGGTTCAACGTTTGATGGGGGAAGGGAGTCCTCTGATGAGTGACGAGAGGACCATAAAAGAGGCCAAGGCGCCAGGCGCGGATAATTACCGTCTGCTTGAGGGAGCTGTGCGCACATATTTGCCTGAGGAAGCTCAGACAAAGATTGCTGCTGCATATGCCTTTGCTGCTGACTATCACAAAGATCAGCGTCGCCGTTCTGGCGAGCCTTATATCAACCACCCAGTTGAAGTGGCCCTTATTCTTGCGCACGACCTTCATATGGATGAAGACACCATCTGCGCTGCCCTCATGCACGATACCGTAGAAGATACGTCTGCCTCACTCGACGAAATCTCTTCTCGCTTTGGTGAGTCAGTGGCTGAGCTTGTTGACGGCGTTACAAAACTTACGTCCATCGAAGTCAGTTCAATGGACGAGAAACAAGCGCTTAACCTACGCAAAATGTTCCTTGCCATGTCAAAGGACATCCGCGTTGTTATCATCAAGCTTGCCGACCGTCTTCATAACATGCGTACGCTGGCAGCACTTCCACCGGATCGTCGTCTGTTTAAGGCGCGAGAAACCATGGACGTGTATGCACCACTTGCTGACCGCTTGGGTATCTCTTCGGTTAAGTGGGAGCTTGAGGATTTATCTTTCTTCTGGCTTGAACCAGAGGAGTACCAGCGTGTTGCTCGCATGGTCTCTGACTCTCGTGCACAAAGAGAGAATGACCTCAACAACGCTAAAAAGACTCTGACAGATGAGCTTAATGCTGCCGGTCTTACTGACTTCCAGATTACGGGACGTCCTAAGCACCTGTGGTCCATTTATCAAAAGATGGTCCGCAAGGGCAGGGAGTTCTCCAACATCTACGATCTTATCGCTCTGCGTGTTATTACTAAAAACGTAGGCGATTGCTATTCAGCACTTGGCGCTATCCATGCACTGTGGCATCCAATGCCTGGTCGTTTCAAGGACTACATTGCAACACCAAAGGCAAATCTCTATCAGTCCTTACACACAACAGTTATTGGCCCTGATGGTCGCCCTATTGAGATTCAGATTAGAACCGCCGAGATGCACGAGGCATCTGAGTACGGTATTGCTGCTCACTGGCTGTATAAGGAGCAGGGCAATTCAAAGGGCAAGATGTCCTCTGAAGACAAGCTTATTGACTCAACTATCAACTGGATTCGCCGCAGTCTTGACTGGGCCGTTGAAGACGACATTGACGACCCTCACGAGTTCTTGGATAACTTGCGCGTTGACCTCTTTGAGCATGAAATTTTTGTTTTCACGCCAAAAGGCGAGGTCATGAGCTTGCGCGTCAATTCAACACCTCTGGACTTTGCTTACGCCGTTCATACTGAGGTGGGCAATCACTGTGTTGGTGCGCGCGTTAATGGTTCTGTAGTTCCACTGACGCATACGCTTCAGATGGGTGACCGCATTGAGATTTTGACTAACAAGAACGCTCGCCCTTCTCGCGACTGGATGACGCTGGTAAAGACGCCGTCTGCACGTGCAAAGATTCGCAAGTATTTCTCGCAAGAGAACAAGTCTGACGATGCTGAGCGCGGTCGTTCTGAGCTTGCAAAAGAGCTGCGCAAGCGTGGCTATGGCATCAGCGCTACGCGAACCATTAAGGCGCTTGATCAGCTCACCGAGCAGTTTGATTATCGCAGTGTAGATGATCTGTTTGCGGGTATTGGTGCAGGTAATCAGTCTGCTAAGCAGGTTGTCAATCGCGTGAGTGAAATCTTGGAGGAGAAAAATCCTGAGGTTGTTACTGAGCAAGAGCGTAATGCGGCACGCCTTCAGGAGAAGAACAAGGCAATTGCAAACGATCAGCCTTTGGTTCGCTCCTACGTTATTTCTCGTACCGCCAAGGGAAGTCGTCCCAAGAAGTCTAACTGCGGCGTTGTGGTAAACGGCGATCCAGACTTGCTTGTTCATCTTGCACATTGCTGCAATCCTGTTGCAGGTGACGATATTGTGGGCTTCATTACACGTGGTCGCGGTGTTTCTGTTCACCGTGCCAATTGCCCTAACGTTAAAGACCTGCTCAACGATCCAAAGCGTATCATTCCTGTTTCTTGGGATGCCAGCGGCGCTACTGAGTTTAGGGTAGAGATTGTCGTTGAGGCAACAGACCGTATGGGCCTTCTTAAAGACGTCACGGTTGCGCTGTCTGACGCTGGCGCAAACATTCTTTCTGCTGCTACACAAGTGGGCGAGCAGGGCGTAGTACGTATGCGCTTCTTGGTTTCTATCTCTGATACCAGCTTGCTTGATACCTTATTTGCATTTGTAACTCGCGTGCCTTCTGTCTACGACGCTCGTCGTATTATGCCAGGTGAAGGCGCTAATCAGATGAGAAGGAGACTCTATGGCTAATCAAAATGAGGGCTGCTCTTGCGGTCATAATCACGAGGAAGAGCACGGCGGACACGGCGGCTGCTGCGGTCATCATGGCGAGCATGGCCATGGTGAGCATGGTCATGGCGGTTGCTGCGGCCATCACGGTCATGGTGGTTGCCATCACGCAAAAGACCAGATTGGCGTCTTTAAAGTGGGTCCTCTTGAGACCAACTGCTACATTTACGTTTCTGGTAATGAGTGCATGATTATTGATGCCGGTGCATCGGGTGCAGAGATTGCTGCACAGCTTTTGAACCTTGAGCTTAAGTACATCGTTGCTACTCACGGCCATGCTGATCACGTTGGTGGCGTTAAGGCTTTGAAGCTTGCTGTGCCTGGCGCTCAGTACCTCATCAACGAAGCAGATAATGAGCTTGCGCAGAGAGCTCATAACTCAAACGAGATTTATGATGATGCTCCAGAGCCAGACGGTTTTCTCCACGAGGGAGATGTTCTGACCATTGGAACAGCACAGTTCAAGATTATGGAAACTCCTGGTCACACTCCTGGCGGCATTGTTTTGGTGGGAGAAGGGACTGCTGCTGGCGCCGTTTTTGTAGGCGATACGCTTTTCCAGGGTTCTGCAGGAAGAACAGACCTTCCAGGCGGCAACTTTGAAACGCTTAAGGCTTCTTTGAACCGCATCAAGACAGAGCTTGATCCAACCTCCATTATTTTGTCAGGACATGGAAATCAAACGTCTCTTGAGGCAGAGATAGCAACTAACCCTTTCTTACAGGATTAAATCAGCTATAACTTTGATGATTTAGCAAGACAGATTTGCATAGGTGCGGTATAGTACCTATGCAAACTTTTTAGCCCGAGTGGCGGAATGGCAGACGCGGAGGTCTCAAAAACCTTTGAGGAAACTCGTGTGGGTTCAAGTCCCACCTCGGGCACCAGCTAAAAGTTTAAGCTAGATGTGAATTTCTCGTCATATCTAACTTGGTACTTGTAATGTTTTCTCGTTAGAGGTAACCTTACAAAGTACTTTTGAAGCGGGATTGAACATGAGTCCCCACCTACACAGCGCAAAAGCAGCTGTCTGGTCAGACAATTTAACCTTCGCACGTCACCTGTGCGTATTGTCTCCCAGTTGCTTGTGCACTGGGTTTTTTATTGGCGGACAAGCAATTGTCCAAGAGGGAAGGTGTACAAGATAGCCAAGAACGATGGTCCTCGCATTAATGAGGAAATCACTGCTCGCACGTGCCGTCTTATTGACGCTGATGGTAGTCAGCTTGGTCTTTTTGGCGTCAATGATGCAATGAAGAGAGCTCGTGAGCACGGTCTTGATCTCGTAGAGATTGCTCCAAATGCCGAGCCTCCTGTATGCAAGATTCTTGATTACAGTAAGTTCAAGTATGAGCAGGCTCGCAAGGCCAAGGCAGCTCGCAAGAACCAGGTCAAGATCGAAGTCAAAGAGATGAAGTTCCGCCCAAAGATTGATGTGGGCGATTACGAGACCAAGAAGGGTCACGTACTGCGCTTCCTCAAGAAGGGAGCACGCGTCAAGATCACCATCATGTTCCGTGGACGCGAGATGGCTCACCCAGAGCAGGGCCGTATTGTACTTGATCGCCTTGCTGAAGATTTGAAGCCTTTTGCCACAATTGAGCAGAAACCGCTCATTGAAGGCCGTAACATGCACATGCTCGTTGCTCCAATCAAGGGAGCGTTTGACGAGAAGCCCGAGGGTGCTGAGGATGGCACCACACAGGAGGAGAAGTAGTATGCCTAAGATGAAGACGCACAAGGGTTCGGCTAAGCGTTTCCGCCGCACCGGTACTGGCAAGATTATGCGTGCTAAGGCTTTTAAGAGCCACATTCTTACCAAGAAGTCCCAGAAGCGTATCCGTGGCTTCCGTAAAGAAGCTGTTCTTTCCGCTGGCGATGCAGCAGTAGTTTCTCAGCGTATGGGCGCTAAGAACTAAGCGCGCCACCCACCAGATCAAATAACAAGGAGTGATTAGATATGGCAAGAGTTAAGCGCGCAGTTGCTGGTCGCAAGAAGCGTCAGACGCTCGTCGAGCGCACAAAAGGTTATTACGGAACTTCCTCTCGTACCTTCCGTGGTATGAAGGAGCAGGCACAGCATTCTGGTCAGTATGCTTACCGTGACCGTCGTAACAAGAAGCGTGATTTCCGCGCACTGTGGATTCAGCGTATCAACGCTGCAGCACGCATCAACGACCTTTCTTACAGCAAGTTTATGCACGGCCTCAAGCTCGCTGGTGTTGAGCTTGACCGCAAGGTTCTCGCAGAGATTGCTTACTCTGACGAGCAGGGCTTTGCAGATCTTGCAGAGATTGCTAAGAAGGCACTCGCTGAGTAACCTCGGTTTGCACTGAGCAATTTCATTACAGCTAGATAGCTAGACCCCGTATGTCCTTTTGGATGTGCGGGGTTTTCTTTTGGCGAGAAACCCTGGTGCGCCCATGGTGCTCCGTTGAGGTCCCGGCGAGCCTGATTTTCTCGCCATGTCTGAGCAATTTGCCGGAAAAGTACATGAAGTCTGAGTAGTTTTGCCGGTTTTTCTCGCCATGTCTGAGTAAATTCACTCAGACATGATGCAGCTTTCAGGCTCAAAAATTCAGGGCCGAAGCTCCTATCTTTCACGTGCCTGATTTCGTCAAAGAATCTGTAAATTTTGCCTAAAAATGCAAAAGAAACTGTGGATTTGCCTGATTTTGTCAAAGAATCTGTATCTAAAATACAGATTCTTTGCACTTTTTAGGCGCGTGAGCTGGTTGTTGGCGAACGGCGAGAAACCCGTGCAGCCGCAACCGCAGCTGTAAACGGAACCGCGAGCGCACGGAAAACCAATTTACGAGCGTCCGTTTCCCAGCTTATTCGCTCTTATGGTCTCTGTGAATGAGCTCTTCGATGTGCTCGTGTTCTTCTTCGTGGAGTTGCTTAATCTCTTTATCGAAGCCTGGATCTTTAGGGGTAATGAGTTCGTCTTCACCAGTCTTTGGATCAGTATGGTGAAGCAGAACAGGCTCAAAGAGGTGCAGGTACTTTGCAAAGAAAGCAGACATGGTAAGCAGCATGACAAAAATTGCAATACGAGGCAGCGTATTAACCTGCGTCATAATGAGCGAACCAACGCACAGAAGGGCAGTCCAACCGTACATCAAAAGAACTGCTTGGCGCTGGTTATAACCGTGAGCCATTAAGCGGTGATGGATGTGTCCACGATCAGCTGTGGCAAAACTGACGTGCGCGCGGGTACGGCGAACAATCGCGGAGAAGGTATCGATGATCGGAATACCTGCAACGACGAGAGGAACAATGATGGTTGTGAGTCCTGCCCAACGAGTGACAGACAAAAGCGAAATTGTTCCCAGAGCAAATCCCAAGGTTAGCGAACCAGAATCGCCCATGAAAATAGTTGCGGGATACGAGTTGTGAACTAAAAATCCAAGTGTGGTGCCTGCGATTGCTGCACTTAAAAGCGCTGCATCGAAGCGACCCGCCCAAATGGAAAGCACAAACATAGTGGTAGAGGCAATGCACGTAATACCTGAAGAAAGTCCGTCAAGGCCGTCGATAAGGTTGATGATGTTGGCGTAAGCAACCAGGTAAATGACGGTTGCTGGGTAGGCGAGCCATCCAAGATCCACAAAGCCGTACGCTGAAAACGGATCAACAACGTTACCGATAATCAGGCCGCCCGCAGCCGCGATGCTTGCTGCAATTATCTGACCAGCGAGTTTCTGAATAGGCTTGAGAGAAAAAATGTCGTCGAGCAAGCCGGTCAAGAAAATTACCGCAAATGCAGCGCCAACAATCCAGAAGTTGACGTTGAGATAATAGCGAGAAGAAAGGGTGATTTCTGCATGTCCAATAATTGCTTCAACGCCATAACGCACCAGCATAGCAACGGCTAACCCAAAGAAAATTGCAACGCCGCCCATGCGAGGAATAGGTTTTTTATTGACTCGACGTGCAGAGGGTTTATCGACAACTCCAAGTTTCCAAGCTAGTTGACGAACGGCAGGGGTAATCAGAGCTGAACCAAGACCAGCTGAGAGGAAAACACAAAACATGGTTACCCAGAGGTTCAAGCCGCTTACCCTTCAATAAAAAACAGTATTTAACTGCTAAAATCCATACCATTTAATTGTGCTGCTCATTAAAAAACAAGTCAAGACTTTAATCTTTTTATAATCTCTTTATAGTAAGAATTGTCCTTTTCCCGCGGTCAAAACTGGGTGAACCGACAAGTTTTTTCAGGGAGCCTAATCTCGTGTTCAGTACAGGCATCCTTCGTTGTTAAGGAAGCTGGAACGCTCGAGCGCGGCGCCCACCTTATGAAGGTGGGTTCATAGATGACTGCGGGGAAGGATATTTTTGTGCCTAGGCCGACCGCTAGAAGACTACGTGCCGCGGTAAAACGCCATGCAAATTTGAGTCATTTCAACTTGCTGTATAAAGCAGTATCTTCACAGTATTCCGCCCGCATAATCATTGACATACCTGCCCCTGATTGCCACAATAAGTACCGCAACGGGGATATAGCTCAGTTGGGAGAGCGCTGCCTTCGCAAGGCAGAGGCCGAGGGTTCGAATCCCTTTATCTCCACCATGACTTTGACGCGCGCAGAGACCCTGCGCGTTTTTTATACCACCATCTGCCTGGGCAGATAAGACGGGAGGCGAGAAACCCTTGGGTAGTGCACCATCACCTAATACCCTTACGTTTTCTGCCTACGACGTCTGTGAACTCTGCCCAAGGCGTTGTCATGCTCAAAGAAATGCTGGTAAAGCAGGTCTTTGTGGAGCTTCAAGCACTATTCGTGTGGCTCGTTCAGCGCTGCACTTCTGGGAGGAGCCTCCTATCTCGGGCGAGGCTGGATCGGGTGCAATTTTCTTCACAGGTTGCCCGCTCAGATGTGTGTTCTGTCAGAACCACCAAATCTCGCAAGAGGGTTTTGGCAAGCCAGTTACAACCGAGCGCCTTGCCCAGATGATGCTTGAACTGCAAGCTCAGGGTGCGCTCAACATCAACCTTGTAACTCCTTTGCACTTCTCGCCACACATAATTGAAGCAGTTACGCTGGCAAAAGAAGCGGGATTGACGCTCCCAATAGTGTGCAATACCTCGGGATATGAGCTGCCAGAGGTGGTGCAGAAAGTTTCGAGCGTCATTGATATCTGGCTGACGGACGTCAAGTACGCAGATCACGCGCTGGCAAAAGAGCTCTCGTACGCAGCAGATTATCCAGAGATGTCTATGGCGGCACTTGAGGTTATGCATGACTCAGTGATGAGTCGCGGCGGTCGCAAGCTGGACGACGACGGTCGCATGTTGCAAGGCATCATTGTGCGCCACCTGGTCATGCCCACGCACGCGGACGATTCCTGCGAGGTACTCAACCGCGTCTGGAATCTTTGTCATAATGATGTAGACGTATCAATCATGAATCAGTACACGCCCAACGAGCGCATGCGCGCGGCTGGCGGTCCGCTTTCTGGAACGCTTTCTGACGAGGAGTACGAGTTGGTGCTCTGTCATGCGGATGACCTGGGCTTTGAGAACCTGTGGTGGCAGGAGGGTGGAACCGTCTCCGAGAGTTTTGTGCCAGCCTTTGACGCAACAGGCGTTGAGGGTCCCGCGCTCAAGCTTCGCACGGCTCGCGGCAACGCCACCGACGCCTGTGCCGCTGGCCATGCCGCCAACGACGCCACCACCAGCATCCCCGATACGCAAACCGAGGAGTAACCATGTCTGTCGAGAAACCCGAAGAGCTCCCAACCACCCCAGCGCCACAGGCGGCTGCGCTCACGGACGCGGAGCGCGCCGAGCTGGAAGCGCTCCGCGCAGAGAAAGAGCGCAGGGAGCTCGAGGCTCTTCGTGCAGAGAAGGAGCGCGCTGAGCTCGAGGCGCTTCGTGCCGAGAAGACCCGTGCAGTCCAAGCAGAAGCGCTAGCGCAAGTAGAGGCAGCTGCCGCTGAAGACGCTCAGCTTGTTGCAGATCAGCAGCGTGCTGCACGTCAGGCAGCTCAGCAGGAGGCCGAGCAGATGCGCCGCATTCAGGAGCAGCGCGCAAAAGGTCGCGCCCTTATGGAGCCAGATGAGGACGACGAAGACATTAAGATGCCTCTGGGGCAAAAAATTGTTATTGGAACTGTGGTAATTCTCGCAGTTATTTTTGTTGTAAGCCAATTTATTTTGTAGGACTGCTACTCTAGATATATCGTCTCACCGTCAGTTTTTGACCAATCGAAAAGAGCAACTATGTCACTCACTGATCGTACCAAACCCTCAGACGTTAGCCTTAATACAGACTTGTATGAGCTCACGATGGCTCAAGGTTATTGGGAAGCCGGTCTTGTTGATGCAGAGGCATGTTTTACTGCATTCTTCCGCGAGAATCCCTTTAATGGCGGATTTGCAATTTCTTGTGGTACTGGTCAAATTGCTGACTTAGTTGAAAACTTTATCTATGAAGATGACGATATTGACTACCTGGCAAGCATTAACTCTCCTGGTGGCGGTCGTCTTTTTAAGCCAGCGTTCCTTGAGTTTTTGCGCAACCACAAGCTTAATGTAACCATTGATGCAATCCCCGAGGGAGAGCTTGTTTTTCCACGTGAGCCTATGGTCCGCGTTGAGGGCTCCATTGTTGATTGCCAGCTCATTGAGACCGCCCTGCTTAACCTGGTCAACTTCCAGACTTTGGCAGCAACTAAGTGTGCGCGTGTCATCAAGGCAGCTCAGGGAAATCCCGTTTCTGACTTTGGCCTGCGTCGTGCACAGGGTCCAGACGGCGGCTTGGCAGTTGCTCGCGCTTCTTATATTGCTGGTGCTTCCAGCACTTCAAATGTTCTTGCCGGAAAAATCTACGGCATTCCTGTTTTTGGTACCCACGCACACTCTTGGGTAATGTCGTTTGATACTGAGCTTGATGCTTTTAGGGCGTTTGCAAAATCTAGCCCAACTAACTGCTCACTTCTGCTTGATACCTATGATGTTCACGAGGGTATCAAGAACGCCATCATTGTGGCAAAAGAGATGGAAGAGCGTGGCGAGCGCTTGAGTGCTGTTCGTATTGACTCCGGAGACCTCGCACGCCTTTCTAAGGAAGCTCGTAAGGCTTTCGACGAAGCTGGCCTTCCTTACATCAAGATTTCTGTTTCAAATGATCTTGACGAGTACACCATCCAGTCTCTCTTTGCTCAGGGCGCACCTATTGACGCCTTTGGTGTTGGTACCAAGCTTGCCACCTGCGATCCTCAGCCTTCGCTTGGCGGCGTCTATAAGCTAACCGCTCGTCGTCAGTCTGCTGCTGAGCCTTGGACTCCTGTTATCAAGCTGTCCGAGATGGCTTACAAGCGTACTGTTCCAGGCATTCAGCACATTCGCCGCTTCTACGATGCAAACGGCTGCCCTGCAGGCGACATGATTTTTGACCCAGATTACCTGGTAACCAAGAGTCCAGAGTCTAAGGCAACTGTTGTCGACATCATTGACCCGTATTCAACTCACAAGCTTGAAGGAACTTCTCGCGAGCTGATGGTAAGGCTGGTAGAAGGCGGCAAGCGTGTAGGGGAGAGCGAGTCTATTGAGGTTGCTCGCGACCGTTGTCACGCTGCGCTTATGCGCCTGGACGCAGCGTATACACGTTTCTTGAACCCTCAGATTTATCCTGTGGGTCTTGAGCGTGGTCTGGCTAATTTGCGTCATGAACTTGCTGCTCAACATCAGGTAAAATCTTCCGAGGAAACTGAGTAGTTCTTCAGAAGCTACACAACCAACTACGTAATTGCGCTGCACACGTGCGCTGAATTTAAAGGAGAACCATGCGCGAGAAGATCGAGGAACTTGTACGTCAAGCCTTGGCAGACGCCCAGGCTGCGGGTGAGTTGCCTGAATTCCAGATTGATGACGTGGGACTTGAGCGTCCACAGGACTCATCAAATGGTGATTGGTCTTCTACGGTTGCAATGCGTTCTGCAAAGCTGGCACACAAGGCTCCTCGTGATATTGCGACAGCTCTTGTAGCTCATATTGCCGAGGACGCTCAGATTGAGCGCGTTGAGGTTGCTGGTCCTGGCTTTGTAAACTTCTATCTGTCAACTGCTGCGGGCAATGAGATTTTTAACATCGTTCGCGAGCAGGGTGCAGATTTTGGACGTTCTTCTTTTGGCGCTGGCCAGAAGGTTCAGGTAGAGTACGTTTCTGCAAATCCCGTTGGTCCTCTGCACATTGGTCATGGCCGTTGGGCAGCGCTTGGAGATTCTCTAAGCCGCATTCTTGCCTTTGCAGGCTATGAGGTTGAGCGCGAGTACTACGTCAACGATCATGGCTCTCAGATGGATGTCTTTGGTCACTCCATCTCTAAGCGTTACCTGCAGCTTATTGACATCATGCAGAAGCGCGGCATTGATGCTGACGCAGCTGCTCAGGTGCTTGCAGAAGATCGCAATGCTTACGTTGCAGATGAAGACGATGCTCATCCAGAGGAGCATCCGTTTACTGACGAGTTCATTAATTCTCTTGGCGGCAACGCATACGCTGGAGATTACATTGTTGACCTGGGATTTTTCTTCCTCAAAAATGATGGAGAAGTCTGGGCAGACAAGTCCGAAGATGAGCGCATGGCAGAGTTCCGTGAGCGCGGCTACAAGATGATGCTTGAGTCCATCAGAAACACCTGCCACAACGCTCGCGCCGACTTTGACGTGTGGTTCTCTGAGCGTTCTCTCTACGTTAAGGATGACCAGGGTAAAGACGCTGTTGATCGTGCGCTTGATGCTCTGGATAAGCTTGGCTACCTGTATCGTTCTGATGAGGGAGCACTGTTCTTCCGCTCCACTGATTTTGGTGACGATAAAGACCGTGTACTCATCAAAACAAATGGCGAGTATACCTATTTTGCTTCCGACGTTGCGTACCACTGGAACAAGTTCCAGCGTGTCGACCATGTTATTGATATTTGGGGAGCAGATCACCACGGCTATATCCAGCGTGTTCGCTCTGCTGCCACAGCTCTTGGTTACCCAACTCAGTTTGAGGTTTTGCTTGGTCAGCTGGTCAATCTGCTTAGAAACGGCGTTGCCGTCAGAATGTCTAAGCGTAAAGGAACTGGTATCCACTTTGACGAGCTTCTCGCCGAGGTTGGTGTTGATGCAACGCGCTACACCCTTGTTTCAAAGTCTTCCAACCAGATGATTGACTTTGACATTGAGCAGGTAAAGCGTCAGGACAGCTCTAATCCTGTGTATTACGTTCAGTATGCTCACGCTCGTATTTGTTCTATTTTGCGCCGCGCTGCTGGCGTTGACCTTGATGAGGCAAAGGCACTTGGTATGGACGCTGTTGCAGATAAGGCTATTGGCTCTGAGGTTGATCTTGGGCTGCTCTCGGAAGACGCCGAGCAGGCTCTTGCTCGTAAACTCTTTGAGTTCCCAGGTCTTGTTGAGGGTTGTGCTCGCGATAGGGCACCATTCCGCATTACGCACTATATTGAAGAGCTTGCTGGTCAGTTCCATGCATTCTATACCGTTTGCCAGGTACTTCCTTCCGAAGGACGCCCACTGGACGCAGAGCTTTCTAGGGCTCGTCTTGCCGCGTGTGATGCAACTCGCCGCGTCCTTGCAATTGCCCTTGACCTGATTGGTGTTTCTGCTCCTGAGGTAATGTAAACGATAGCTAACTATGTTGTTTTGTCATGATACCGTGCAAGTATTGAATACCTGCACGGTATCTTTAGTGAATTCCTCCAGATAATTTACACATTTCTGCGTTATGTAAAAACTTTTTTAATGTATAAAAGAGATAATAAAATTAGTTTTTATTACTTAAATTTTATATTGCAGCATATAAAAGCCTATTTTGATGTCATATAAGCACCATTTTCTAACATATTTTTGACTAACTATTGTTTTGTCCCCACGTTAACACGTGTTTTTTAGGGGTATACTCATTATGCGAGCAAATAGTAAATGGTTCGGGCATAAGAGTGGAGGTCTCTATGGAACTTCGCGAGTACATGTCCATTCGCAGGTCTTACAACTTGGTTAGAAGAGTGGTGCCTGCTAACAGACGACTCACGTTTGAAGAGTTTGCTATTTTGTGTCGCCTCAATGTGAAGGGCGCCCCTGTTAAGACTTCAGAAATTGCCGAGTATCAGAGTGCTCTTCGTCCTACGATTACTCATCGTACCTCGCACCTGGCAAGGCTTGGTTTCATCAAGAGAGATGAAGGCGCCATTGATCGACGCAACGTAGTGTGTATCATCACAGAAAAGGGTGTAGAAGCAGTCGAGGAGCTGTCCAAGCTCACTTGTGCTCGTATTGCACCCGGCCAGGCGCTTTCACGTACTTCGTTTGAGCGTATCGTCATGTATGTTGACGCTATGGGAGCTCTGTATTGCAGGGCAGCAGATATGGTCCTTCTTGCAATTCTAGATTCTCCTAAAGACGCTCTTTCAATTACAGAGATTGTTGACGCGCTTGGTCTTTTACAGCCAACGGTTTCTATGTCTCTTACTGCTTTGGCAGAAAGTGGCCTGGTACAGCGCAAACATGATGATGCTCTTTCAAGAAGAGTAACTATGGTTGAGCTCACGCCTCAAGGCAAGACATATATCCAAGAAATCGTTCAGCAAATTGAAGATATTATTGTTAAAAGAAAGAGCCGTACAGCTGTTTAAATGATTTATGCAGATTAAAGAAATCTAGAAGATGGGTTTCTCGAGGTTTAAGGATTAGCGGTTATAAATCCCCATTTGCCCGTTTTATGGTGAATTTTATTTATTTTTTCATCATAAGGCGGGCATTTTCGTGGTATATTCCTTTTGGATTTGCACCTATTTGATTTTGTTTGTTATCCCTTCATCATATTTCTCACGTATTTTTACAGATTATTTTGATGAGCAAACAGAGAGGTTTGTACATGTCGGACGAAACATCTTCGGTCCAAAATGATTCTTTAAATGATGTAGAAAATACTCCAGCACCACGTAGACGTGGTAGACCTCGTAAGAGTGAAAATAGTAATTCAGAAAATTCAACTTCAGAAAATACCAATTCTGAGGCAACTGAAGAAAAGGCCTCTAATTCATCTGCTGCTAAGCGTCGTCGCGGTCGTCCAACTAAAAAAGAGACCGAGGCTCGTCGTGCAGTAGAGGCAGTTATGGCTGAGGCTTTAAATGCAGCTGGCATTGCAGAGCCTCCTAAACGTCGCCGTGGCCGTCCAAGCAAAGAAGAGATGGAGGAGCGCGCTTTACAGGAGCAGACTCTTGAGGCTCTTCAGGCAGAGGTCCTGGCTCAGGTCCAGGCAGGTGGCAAGGTTTCTTCTGACGTTGTAGACACTGATCGCCTTACCAAGATTGTTCAGGACGCAACTCAGCCTTCTGCAGAGATAACCCCGGCTCCTGCCTTCACTAAAGCAGAGGCAGAGGGTGCAGCTGGCCAGAATGACAATGCGGTTCAGAAGAACTTTGCTGAAGAGCAGGGTAGTGCTGAGCAGCAGGATGGTGCAGCTCAGGAGCAGGCTTCTGGTGCAGTAGCAGATTCCGATGCAGCTCCAGCAGAGCGTCCAGGGCGTTCTCGTACGGGTGCAGCACGTCGTCGACATCGTAATGCTGAGCCAAAAGAAGCAGTTCAGGAGGGCGAGAAGACACAGGAAAACGCACACGCCAACAACCAGGAGCGTCCTTCTCGCGATCGTAGACAGAACAACCAGCGCAACAAGAATCGCAAGCAGGGCCAGGCAAGCGAGCCATCGCTTTCCAAAGAGGCTCTGCAAGAGATGAAGCTTTCTGAGCTTCGTGCTAAAGCAACTGAGCTGGGCATTGAGTACGCAGGCGTTCATAAGTCTGATTTGATTGAGCTTGTATACGCTGCATCTGCAGCTGCTGAGGGCTTTAAGACTGTTGAGGGTATACTTCAGATTAGCAACGAAGGCTACGGCTGGATTCGTACAGGTAATTACATGGAAGGCGATGACGACGCCTTTGTCCACCAGCAGATTATTAGAAATCTTGGTCTGCGTCCGGGTGATAGCGTCTTGGGCATGGTGGGACCTGCTCGCGTAAATAGCAAATATCCACCACTGCTTAAGGTTACCCAGGTCAACGGTGGGGAAGTTGAGGGTCTTAAGGACCGTCCTCGCTTCAAAGACCTGACTCCAATTTTTCCAGACCAGCCTCTTACAATGGAGCACGGTAAAGATTCCATTACGGGCCGTGCAATTGATCTGGTGGCTCCTATTGGTAAGGGTCAGCGTGGTTTGATTGTCTCGCCTCCAAAGGCAGGTAAGACTACCATTTTGAAGCGCATTTGCCAGTCTATTACCACCAACAATCCTGAGGTTCACCTCTTCTGCCTCTTGGTAGACGAGCGTCCTGAGGAAGTTACGGACATGGAGCGCTCCATCAAGGGCACCGTTGTTGCTTCAACTTTTGATATGCCAGCAGAGAATCACACCGTTGTTTCGGAGCTTGTCATTGAGCGAGCAAAACGTCTGGTTGAGATGGGTCAGGACGTTGTGGTTATTCTGGACTCCATCACACGTCTTGCTCGTGCATACAACCTGGCTATTCCTGCTTCTGGTCGTATTCTTTCTGGTGGTGTTGACTCCGCAGCTCTGTATCCACCAAAGAAGTTCTTGGGTGCAGCTCGAAATATCGAGAACGGCGGCTCGCTCACTATTATTGCGTCTGCCCTGGTAGATACAGGCTCCAAGATGGATGAGGTTATCTTCGAGGAGTTCAAGGGTACTGGTAACATGGAGCTCAAGCTTGATCGAGACCTGGCAGATCGCCGTATCTTCCCAGCTATTGATCCTGTTTCTTCTGGTACTCGTAATGAGGATCTGCTTATTAAGCCAGAGCTTCAGCCTATGGTATGGGGCGTTCGCCGTATTCTTGCAGGCTTCAATAACACTGAGCGTGCAACTACTGCTCTTATCAGTGGTCTTAAGCAGACCGACAATAACCAGGACTTCCTGATTAGATCTGCAAAGAAGGCTGCACAGTCTGACTATCCACAGAATTAGTCAGATTTAAAGATGACGCAAGAAGTGCTTTCCAATCTATGTTGGGAGGCACTTCTTTTTTCTCACCATTTTTGTTGAATAACTGCTGAAGAATTATGAAAAAGTTTTAATGACGCTGTAAAAAATAATGAATTACGCTATAGTCATTTCTAACAGCACAATTATGTGTTGCAGCGGATTACACAAAGATGAAATGAAGCCCACCCGTTGCTCACGTCGCCCGTATTGGGTTTAGTAGCATATGCAAATTTAGCGTGTGTCTTCATACATCTTCTTGGCGTTTGTAGGGGGAGTTTGTATGACAGAAGGTAGGAATCCGGCAGTAGTCGCCGGCCTGCTCAGTGGACTGGTTCTGGTAGCAGAGCCAGCATCTGCGTATGCCCTTACCGCCAATGAAATTCGTCAAACGCCTCTTGGTGCAATCTTTACGGGCATTGGAGTGGGACTTGCTGCGGTTGCAGTCATTTCTGGTGCGGCCTTGGTAGTCTCTCGCTCGGTAAATCGTGGCGAGAAAATCGATGAGGTAGAAGCAAAGAGCCAGTCAGCTGCAACGTTCCAGAGCTCAGATGAGGCTCTATCTTCAAAGCAGGTCTCAGCTGCATCGAACTTCTCGCCAGAAGAGAGCATTGTGATTCCACTGGACTCTCCAAGGCGCTCGATTGCTGCGTACAAGCCAAAGCACATGAGGGCTTCTCAGTGGGACGTAACCGGCTCTATTCGTGTTCAGTCTGCTGAGCTGCCTGTCCAGCCTGCCGAGTCACCTGCAAAGAAGTCACAGGTTGTAAGTACGGCCGCAGAGGGTGTTCTTCCCGTTCCCGCAAAGAAGGCTCCTGCGCACTCTACAAACGACTACGCGCAGATTGCAGAGAACTACACCAAGCTTTTGAGCTGGCGCGAGCGTACCGTTGCACGTGCAAAGGGTGCTGCTGCGGTACTTCTTGAGCGCCTGGGGAAAGATCCTATGGACGGTCTGCCCATTATCGAGCGTGCTGACGGAACCGTTGGTGACGTAGGTACAGCTTGGTGGACTAAGGCTGTGGGCGAAGAGTCCATTACGCGTGATTTTGGCATTGCCGAGATTGGCGCCGAGGCTATTCCTGAAGACTTCACCAATCATGCCGCTGATATTTCTAGTCGAATTTCTTACGTTGACCAGGGAGTCTTCCCTGAGAAGCGCACGATTGACGAGCTTGAGCACGCTGATGACTGGACGCTTGCGCTGGCTGCAATGGATGAGCATTTGGCTCGCCATGATCAGCAGCAGATGCGCAAGTACCATCCAGTACAGCTGCCACTCATTGGTCAGGCTGCTGCTGAGGCAGAAGCTACAAGCCCGGCGGAGCTGTCGGGTGCAAAACCTGCTGCGCCTCGCAAGGTTGCTGTAGCTCAGGTACGTGTTTCTCGCGAGCCAAACTACGCTGGTGTGGTTGCACAGTCAACTGCAATGCCGCTGGTCAAGGCCACAAACGATACCTCCTCGCACGTTCAGGACATCTTTGACGCGGTTGAACGCGAGATGGCAGCTGAGCTCCAGGCGGCTGACGAAAGGCCAACGCGTGAGCTTCTTCGCCTCATTGAGGGTGGCACCAGCAAGATGAAGAAGATTTCTTCGCTTGATCTTGGTGAGAAGACCAGCGCAGACAAGGCCTCTTACAAGCCTCGTCACTTTGCTGGTGAGCTTCCGCTGGTACGTGAGGCGTAAGTAGCACACGTAGACTAGCTGCGGGTAGTCAGAAGACAACCGCGCAACCGTCGCGAAAGGCTGGAGCTCGTAGAAACATCCGGTTTCTCTAAAATTATTTCAAGTTAGATAACATTTTTTGGCTGTGGTTCTTTTTTTAGAGCCGCAGCCATATTGTGTTGTGTCACATATTCAACGCTATGGAGAAAAGGAGATGAATATGGCACATAAGCTAACGCGACGACGCTTTTTGGAGGTGGCCGGGACCATTGCGGGGTCGTTTGCTCTAGCGGGTTGTTCGCCAAAGAACCAAGACCCTAACTCCATTTACGTTGGCGTGATGGGACCGTATACCGGCGACGTTGCCCAGTATGGCCTTGCGGTGCGTAGCGGCATTTTGCTGTACCTCAAGGAATTCAACAAGAATGGTGGAGCTGGTGGCCGCCAGATTGTCCCTATTGTTGAGGACGAGAAGGGCGATTCAACTGAGGCCATTCTTGTCTATAACAAGCTTCTTGACGAGAATGTCTGTGCAATTCTTGGAGACGTTACTTCAACGCCCACCATTGCACTGGCACAGAAATCGGTACTGGACAACATCCCCTGTGTAACCGCATCCGCTACCGCCGAAGATGTTGTAGCGCATGGCCACAACATGTTCCGCGCTACCGTAACTGACCCGTTCCAGGGCGTTGTTCTTGCAGAGTTTGCTAAAAAGCAAGGCTATCAGCGTGTAGGAACTATCTTTAACTCTGGTGGCGATTACGAGATTGGCGTAAACAACGCATTTGTCCAGAGGGCTCGTGAGTTGGGCATTGAGGTTGTATCCCAGCAGGGCTATCCAACGGGAGCTGTTGACTTTAACGCCCAGCTTACCAGCATTATTGGACTGGATCCTGATGCCATTTTGGCTCCAAACTATTACCAGGATAATGGCAAGATTGTGACGCAGGCTCGCCAACTTGGCTGCAAAAAGCCTTTTATGGGCGCAGATGGTTGGGCAGGCATCATTGGCGGCGAGCAGGACTATGCTTCTGCTGCTGACCTTGAAGGATGCTTCTATTGCTCTGCCTTTGTTGCTTCAAACCCAGATGAAAAAGTTCAGCATTTTGTTAAGGCTTATACCGAGGAATACGGTGAGGCTCCAACTAACTTCTGCTCTTTGGGCTATGACGCAGCGATGATTCTTTGCTCCGCTCTTAAGACTGTCGAGAAACGCGGTTATACCTACAACTCCAATGAGTATAGGCAAGCAATTATTGACGCTATTGCATCTGGTGTGGTCGAAGGTGTTACTGGAACCCTTTCGTATCAGGGCACAGGTGACCCCGTGAAGTCCACACTGATCATTACCTTTAAAGATGGCAAAGAGTCCATCTATGACACGATCAATCCTTCATAGAAAAGAGAACCTCAGATGTTTTTGACTCAGGTGCTCAATGGACTTCAATTGGGCAGTATTTACGCACTGGTGGCGCTTGGTTACACAATGGTGTACGGCATCATCTTGCTTCTTAACTTTGCACATGGTGACATCATCATGTTTGGCTCCTACGTTGCTTGGATTGCGCTTGTTCAGTTAGGACTCAATCCTGCAATCGCCGTTCTTCTCGCCATTTTTGGTTGTGTTGTGCTGGGCGTTCTTATTGATAAGGTTGCTTACGCACCACTCAGAGAGGCTCCAAGACTTTCTATTCTGATTACGGCAATTGGCGTTTCTTATCTGCTTGAGAACGGCGTTCAGCTGCTCCTTGGTGCTGACGCTAAGGTTGTTCCAAGCATCATTGACCTGGGAACTGTTCAGGTATTTGGATCAACGCTTTCTGGCACCGCTCTTCTGACCGTTGCCGTCACCATTGTGGCAACCGTTGTTCTGACCCTTTTGGTTCAGAAGACTCGTCTTGGTAAGGCAATGCGCGCCGTTTCCGAGGATATGGGCGCAGCTCGTCTGATGGGCGTCAACGTCAACAGCACTATTAGCTTTACCTTTGCAGTTGGTTCTGCGCTTGCAGGTATTGCAGCTATTCTGTACTCCATGGCATATCAGCAGGTTTCTCCAACCATGGGCGTTATGCTGGGCACTAAGGCGTTTGTCGCAGCAGTTCTTGGCGGCATTGGTTCCATTCCAGGCGCTGTTATTGGCGGCCTTATTGTTGGCTTCTCCGAGGTCTTTGTTGCTGCCTTTGGTCTGTCTGTCTGGCAGGATGCAGTAGTCTTCTTACTCTTGATTCTTGTTCTTGTTGTGAAACCAACTGGCCTGCTTGGCCGACCAGTTACCGAGAAAGTGTAAGGAGGCTCACATGACTAAAATGTATCCACGCGATAATAACCACAACCCCGTAATTGTCACTGGTTTTGGTGGAAAAGATGGTCAGCGTCGTGAGCTCACTATGCCTGCTCGCTATGCCATCAATGCAATTCTTGTTGCACTCTTTGTCTTTGGTGGAAACTTCCTGGTAGGAGAGGGCCTTATTTCTCGCTATCAGACCGTTGTTTTTGAGCAAATTGGCGTGTATGTTCTGATGACCGTTTCTCTGAACATTGTTACCGGATATCTGGGACAGCTTCCTCTGGGTCACGCTGGTTTCATGTCCATTGGTGGCTATGCCTGTGCAATCTTCATTATTCGCATGATGCCACTCTTTGGACTGGATGCTCAATCCATGGCTTCCGGCTCCACACCAGCAGTAATTCTCTTTGTTGTTGGCCTTTTATTCGGCGGTATTTGCGCTGCTCTTATGGGTGTGGTTATTGGTATTCCAGCACTGCGTCTCCGTGGTGATTACCTGGCCATTATTACCCTGGGCTTTGCAGAGATCATCCGCGTTGTCCTGGTTAACATTGACTCCGCTCTTGGATTCAAGCTTACTGGTGGCGCATCAGGTCTCACGGGTATTCCTGCATATACGGGTTATCTGAACACGGCTATTGTCGTTTCGCTTGCCATCTTTGCTATTCATACTCTTATGAAGTCTAGGCATGGACGCGCTATTCTCGCCATCCGCGATAACGAGATTGCAGCAGAGGCATCAGGCGTTAACACCACGTACTACAAGACTTTGGCCTTTGTTTTCTCCGCATTCCTTGCTGGCATTGCTGGCGGTCTTTACGCGGGCTGCATTGGTGTTATGGCACCAGCTAAGTTTGGCTTCATGAAGTCTGTTGAGATTCTGGTTATGGTTGTTCTGGGCGGCATGGGTTCTATGTTTGGCTCTGTTGTGTCCGCAACTGTCCTGACCGTGCTTCCAGAGGCTCTACGTGCCTTTGCCGACTACCGTATGGTTGCTTACGCAATCGTTTTGATTCTGGTCATGATCTTTAGGCCAGAGGGTCTGTTTGGCTCGTATGACTTCTCGCTGTCTCGCATCATTGAGCGAGTCATGAATAGGGATTTTCCTTGGAACAAGGATGACTCGGATGAGCAGGCTGGTGTACAGGTCAACGCGCAGGTAAACGCACAGGTGGACGCACAGGCGGATACGCAGGTAGAAGCCTCAACTGATTCGAAGGAGGCGTAAGAGCGATGGCAACTAAAAACACCACAAAACTTATCAGGCAAGAGTCTCCTAACCTCATTCCTGAGCGAGATCTTGGCGCAATTCCAGTTCTTCAGGCTGAGCACTTGGGCATTGACTTTGGTGGCTTGACTGCTGTTAATGACTTCAACATCGCTCTTGGTCCTACCGAGATTTCTGGCATCATTGGTCCTAACGGTGCAGGTAAAACAACTGTCTTTAACCTGCTCACCAACGTCTACAAGCCAACCCGTGGTACCGTAATGATTGACGGCTATGATCTTGCTGGTAAGAGCGTTGTTGAGGCAAATCATATGGGTATTGCTCGAACCTTCCAGAACATTCGCCTGTTCAACAACATGACTGTTATGGAGAACATCCAGGTTGGCCAGGGCAGCCACATGACATCTCATTTCTTTGAGGACGTCCTTCGTCTTCCAGCTCACTGGAAGCAGGAGAAAGAGAGCGCCGATAACGCTCGAGAGCTGCTTCGCATTTTTGGCATGGAGAACCTTGCAAATACCCTTGCTGGCAACCTGCCTTATGGTGCTCAGCGCAAGCTTGAGATTCTTCGTGCTCTGGCAACTCAGCCAAAGATTTTGCTGCTCGACGAGCCAGCTGCAGGTATGAATCCAGCAGAGACCGATGAGCTTATGGAGAATGTCCTTAAGATTCGTGATGATTTCAAGATTGCTGTTCTTCTCATCGAGCACGACATGAAGTTTGTTATGGGTATCTGCGAGGGTTTGGCCGTTCTTGACCACGGCAACATCATTGCAAAGGGAACGCCAGAAGAGGTTCAGAATAACCCTCGCGTTATCGAGGCATATCTTGGAAAGCAGGAGGTGCGCTAATGGCCGCTGAAACTACAAACATCCAGGCAGTTGGCGCTGGGAAAACCCTGCTATCCGTCAAGGACCTTAATGTTTCTTACGGCGCTATCCACGCAGTTCAGGGCATTTCTTTTGACATCCACGAGGGCGAGATTGTTACCCTTATTGGTGCAAACGGCGCAGGTAAATCAACTACACTGAACACCATTGCTGGTCTGGTAAAGCCTGACTCTGGCACCATCACCCTTGGCGAGAAAAACCTTGTAGGCCAGCGCGCACACAAGATTGTTGAGGCTGGCCTGGCATTGTGCCCTGAGGGCCGCCGTGTGTTTTCTCGCATGAGTGTTGCCGAAAACCTCGAGATGGGCGGCTATACTCAGCCTGATTCCCAGAATGCAAAGACCGTCAAGATGGTCTACGAGCATTTCCCACGTCTTCGTGAGCGCAAGAATCAGCTGGCAGGAACGCTGTCTGGTGGCGAGCAGCAGATGCTTGCCATGGGTCGCGCTCTGATGAGCAGGCCTAAGCTGCTGATGCTTGACGAGCCTTCCATGGGTTTGGCTCCTATCCTGATCGAGGAGATCTTCCAGATCATTCGCCAGCTAGGCGATGCAGGAACCACCATTTTGCTGGTCGAGCAGAACGCTAACATGGCACTTAAGGTTGCTGACCGCGCGTACGTTCTTGAGCTTGGCAAGGTTGCTAAGCATGGCACCGGCCAGGAGCTTCTCCACGACGATGACGTTCGCAAGGCTTACCTCGGCGCATAACGGCGACTAATGGCAAATGTGCTTTGACATCAACGTACCTTAAACGTTAACCCGGCTCCCACACAACGTAGGAGCCGGGTTTTGTTGTCATGTCTGAACAGTTTGCCTGAAAAGCGCACCATGTCTGAGCTATTTGCCGGTTTTTCTCTCCAAGTCTGAGTAAATTTACTCAGACATGATGTAGTTTTCAGGCTCGCAAAATTTGGGGCGGCGCAGCCTATCTTCACGCGCCTGATTTCTTCAAAGAATCTGTAACTTTTGCCTAAATACGTAAAAGAAACTGTGGATTTGCCTGATTTCATCAAAGAATCTGTGCCTCAAATACAGATTCTTTACACTTTTCAGGCGCACCTGGCGAGAAACCCGTGTTGTCGCAGGCGTACTTGTTAGTACACGCATTGACCGAGCGCAGTTGTCACGTTAAATCTCGTCGAAAGTGTTGCGGTGTTGCTGACCGTCGTCCAAGGTAAGGACGGTACCCAGAAGTGCTGGCTCAAGAATTTGAATCCAAAGATCGCCTCTGACCTGCTTTGCATTCTCGGCAACAGCGCGAGCTGTAACAGGGGAGTCGCAGATGGCAACCATGGTGGCACCTGAGCCCGAGATGACAAAGGCGCATGCACGAGCAAGCTTTGCTACCTGCTTAAGCTCCTCGTAATCGGGGATGAGCTCCTTGCGATACGGTTCGTGGATCTTATCGTTGCAAGCTGCTGCCAACAGTCCGCCGTTTCCTGTTTCAAGTGCGTGAGTGACAGCAACGGTGCGTCCCATCTGGTAAACGGCCGTTTCAAGTGAGACTTTCTGCGGAACAACTTTACGCGCTTCCTCGGTATTAACGGAGTACGGCGGTGCAATTGCAACAAAAGAAAGTCCACGTGCCACAAGTCTTCGAGTACAAACGGTATGACCGCCCTCAACAAATGATGAGGTCAAACCGCCGTAAATAGCAGGAGCAACATTATCGGGATGGCCCTCAAAATGACACGCAAAGTCGAGCGCACGCTCAGGGTCCCAGCCGCCATGAGACTCGGTCATCGCGGCTGCAATTCCTGCAATTACACAGGTAGAACTGGAGCCAAGCCCGCCAGAAAGCGGAATAGGCGAGTCGATAGTGATGTGTTTGGGAGTAGGCTCTTCGCCCAGCTTTTCGCAGGCTCGAACATAGGACGTCCAGACAAGGTTGTCATCGTTTCTGAACTGCTCGGGACAGCCGTCAATAATGAGCGTAGGAGATTCCCTAAACGTAATTTTTGCGCGCAGGTTAAACGCAAGGCCCAGTGTATCGTAGCCGACGCCAATGTTTGCAGAGGTAGCAGGTACAGAAACGGTCAAGATGGTGTTGTCGAGCATGCAGAACCTGCTTTCTCAGAGTCTAACAAGCAAAAATACGCCCGCATGCTTCAGAAACGTACGAAGCAAGTTGTTCCTTCTCGCGAACTTCAGTATGAATGATAACGTTATCATTCAGCGATGAAAGCTGGATTGGCGGATTAGTGCCCGTGATTTCGGCGAGCGTATGCATGCATGCAAAGTCGTCCAGGCCAGCGGTCGATTGGCCCAGCGCGGCAAGCACGTCGGACGAGAACTTATACGGGCTAGCAGTAGACAGACAAACGCGCACGTCGTCCGCCTGGCGAGAAACCCTGTCAAGCACGTGCTTTGCGACGGCTGTGTGAGGATCAATCAGCACACGACAATTCTCCCAGGTAGAACGGATGGTTTCTTGCGTTTGAGCATCAGTTGCAAAGCCAGCGTCAAAGGTTTCACGGATGGTATCCATGACCTGAGTAGGAACCGTGTAGACGCCCTCAGTTACCAGTTGGTTCATCAGATACCTGACAAGCTCAGTGTCTTTGCCGGACGCAAGATAGAGGAGTCGTTCAAGGTTTGATGAAACCAGAATATCCATTGATGGAGAGATGGTCTTTTCAAATGCACGTCTACGATCGTAGATGCCTGTTTCCAAGAAATCAGTCAACACCTTATTGCTGTTAGAAGCCACAATGAGGCGATCAACAGGAAGTCCCATTTCTTTTGCAAAGTAACCTGCGAGGACGTCGCCAAAGTTGCCGGTTGGCACGCAGAAAGTAACTTTTTGACCCTGGGCGATAGCACCCTTGGCAACAAGCTGGGCATATGCGTCAAAGTAGTAGGTTACCTGTGGGGCCAAACGACCAATATTGATGGAGTTTGCGCTGGAAAGCACTGTATCCTTACCGGCCAACTCATGCGCCAACTCCTTGTTAGCAAAGATTGCTTTAGCGGCGTTTTGAGCGTCGTCAAAGTTTCCCTTAACAGCACAAACAGCTACGTTAGAGCCTTTTTGAGTCACCATCTGCAAGCGCTGAATATCAGAAACTTTACCTTCTGGATAAAAGACGGTGATGCCCATACCAGGCACATCCTTGAAACCCTCAAGTGCAGCTTTACCAGTGTCGCCAGAAGTTGCGGTCACAATCATGATGCTCTTGCCGGCGGTGGCAGCCACACCCGCAGTACTCTCAGCGTCGACAGCGCCAGCCACGTCCGCGTCCTCGCGGGCAACGCTCATCAGACGGGGGAGCATCTGAAGCGCAACGTCTTTGAAAGCCGACGTTGGACCATGGAAGAGTTCAAGCAGCCAGTCTTCTCCGATAGCAGAAACAGGCGTGATAGCCTGGGTGTCCCACTGAGAGCCATACGCGCCCTCAATACAGCGAGTCAGCTCTTCAGCAGAGTAGTCGTCCAGCAGAGCAGAAAGCACGTCAAAAGCAGTAGCCTTAAAGCCCTGAGAACAAACCTTTGCAAGATCGAGGGGTTTCTCGCCAATAGAATCTTGGATATAAAGGCCGCCGTCGGGAGCAATTCCCTGCAAAATGGCTTGTTTAGCCAAAACGGTATGGTCAGAGCTTCTTGTGCTGTGATATGCGACGGCCATGAAACCACCAATCTTTAGAACGTCTCGCGTGTTGTGCGTCTCGCGTGTTGTGCGCGTGCAAATTGCGCGTCTCGCGTGTTGCGTTTCTATTATTTTAACAGTGAGAAGTAAATGTCGCTTGTAACATAGAATTGTTCATAGCATTATGAAGACGAGAAAACTGTCGATTAGATTCTGTCTATGTTTTTGGTAGTTTTTGTCTATGAGATTGTTATCAGTGCAGTCATCTTTGCGTGCGGTTGTCCTTGCTCTGCAATTAGCCTTGCAGGCAATCGGTTTTCTCGCAAAATGACTGCTAGATTTGGAGTTATATGCAAAACGTTGCCCTACTTGGATTTGGAACGGTTGGTGCCTCAGTTGCGCGCATTCTTGATGAGCGCATCTCTGACGCTAACTTGACATCCATCTTAGTTAGAGCTGGTAAAGAGCACGTTGACCCTCGGGCAACCTCTGATTTTGAAGCGATTCTGTCTGACCCTGCGCTCGATACAGTTGTTGAGTGCATGGGCGGCCTCACGCCAGCCTATGAATACATCAAAGCTGCGCTGACTGCTAAGAAAAATGTAGTCACCTCAAATAAAGCCGTGGTATCTGCTCATTTTGAGGAGTTTATGACACTTGCCGTTGAGGCGGGCGTCAACCTTAAGATCGAAGCATGCGTGTGCGGTGGCATTCCTTGGATAGCAGGAATTCAGAAAGTTCGTCGTATTGACGAGATTTCTGCGTTCTGGGGAATCATGAATGGAACCACCAACTACATTGTCTATTCCATGCTCAAAGATGGAACGGACTTTGCTGAGGTTCTGAGCAAGGCTCAGGAGCTTGGTTACGCCGAGCGAGACCCGTCAAGCGATATCGACGGCATTGATGTTCGCTCTAAGACTATGATTTCTGCATCTATCGCCTTCGACGTAATCTGCACAGACCAGATTCCCATGTCTGGTATCAGAAACTTAACTAAGCGCGATCTTGCCATGTTTGGCAGTCACGATATGACCATCAAGCTCTTTGGTCGTGGTGTTTCTGACGGAACATCCTACGCTGTTGCTGTCGAACCTGTAGCAGTTCCGCTCTCAACCATTGAGGCTAACGTTCCAACTAACTTTAACGTTGCAACTGCTGTGGGAAATACCATTGGCGAGCTCAAGTTTTATGGTCAAGGTGCTGGTGGCGATCCAACAGCAAACGCCGTCGTGCAGGATATTATTGACTGTGCACATGCACCTGTTGGAGGTCAGCAGACCTTCTTGGCAGGTCTTACATATAACCCTGAACTGCTTGTTTCCGATTATGTGTTTAGGACGCAGGCGGATGTCCCGGGCGGTACGTTCTGGGAGCCGGGTGCTCAGTTGGTTAAAAATCTAAGTGCCGAGAAGGCCCGTGAGCTTCTTACCAGCGCACTTTCGCAAGATCCTACAACCTTTATGGCTGCACTTGAAAAGAGGAATTAGAAATGATCAAAATTGCAAAATTTGGCGGCTCAAGTGTTGCTTCTGCAGAGCAGTTCAAAAAAGTTAAAGCTATTGTTGAGGCTGACCCTGATAGACGCTTTATTGTTTCGTCTGCAGCAGGAAAGCGCCACTCAACCGATAACAAGATTACGGATCTTTTGCTGCTGGTAAATGCCCACATTGAGTATCACGTTGACTGCACCTCTTTACTTGCAGACATCGAGACTCGCTTTGTGGAGATTGCTGATGAACTGGGAGTTGCATGGCCTGTCGCCGAGGAGTTTGAGAAGTTTGCTACAAACATCAAGTCCTTCTCGCCAGAATATGTAGTAAGTAGGGGTGAATGGTTTACCTGCCAGATTCTTGCTGAGTATCTTGGTCTGCCTTTTGTTGACGCAGCGGACGTTATGCTGTTCCATCATGATGGCACCATTGATATGGAGCGCACTGCTTCTAGGCTTAAAGAAGTTGTTGCTCGCAGCGGCTCGTTTGTGCTGCCTGGCTTCTACGGTGCTACCGTTGACGGTGCGATTAAGTTGTTCCAGCGCGGTGGCGGCGATATTACCGGCGCAATTGTCGCTCGCTGCCTAGACGCTGACTTGTATGAGAACTGGACTGACGTTTCTGGCTTCCTTTCTGCGGATCCTCGCATTGTTCAGAATCCACGCGCCATTGGCCGTATTACCTTTGACGAGATGCGCGAGCTTTCTTATATGGGCGCTTCCGTTCTTCAGGAAGAGGCAATTTTCCCTGTTCGCGAGGCAAACATTCCAATTCAGATTAAGAATACCAACCGTCCAGAAGACACGGGTACGGTTATCCGTGAGACCGCGGATGGCGATACAAACGAGCACTTAATTACAGGTATTGCAGGCAAGAAAGACTTCTTAGCTATTCATGTCAAGAAGGCTCACATGTCCAACGAGGTTGGCGTCATCAGCCGCGCACTCAATATTGTTGAGCGCTACGGCGTCTCTGTTGAACACATCCCAACAGGCGTTGATTCGTTTGGTATTGTGGTAAATGCCTCCGACGTAAAGGATACGGTCTATTCCATCATCAGCGATATTCGTCGTGAGATTGAGCCTGATGACATTACGATGGTAGACCGCCTAGCTCTTGTTTCTGTTGTTGGCCGCAATATGTCCAGGCGTTCCGGCACTTCCGGCAAAATCTTTGGTGCGCTGGGTAATGCGGGCGTCAACATTCGTATGATTACGCAGAGCTCGGAAGAGATTAGTATTATCGTGGGCGTTGATAATGCGGACTTTGATCGCACAATTGGCGTCATTTATAACGGATTTGTTCGTGACGAAATGGTTTCGAGGTAACTATGGCTTTTGATCCAAACGGTAAGGTTGTTGCAATTCTTGGTGCTACCGGCGTTGTTGGTGCCCAGATGATGCAGTGCCTTGAAGAGCGTAATTTTCCTATTAAGGAGCTAGTACTTCTGGCATCTGCTCGAAGTGCAGGCAAGACTATTGAGTTTGCAGGACAGCAGATTGCTATCCGCGAAGCAACTCCTGAGGCTTTTGAAGGCGTGGACATTGTTCTTGGCGCAGCCGGTGACGAGCAGGCAAAAGAGCTGCTTCCTGAGGCAGTTAAGCGCGGTTGCGTCTGCGTTGACAACTCTCATGCATTCAGAATGGACCCAAATGTTCCGCTGGTAATTCCAGAGATTAACGCTGAGGACATTAAGAACCACAACGGCATCATCTCTAACCCAAACTGCGCAACCATTATTGGTCTAGTACCTCTGTATCCTCTGCATAAGGCAGCGGGTGCAAAGCGCATTATTGCTTCTACCTATCAGGCTGCATCCGGCGCTGGACTTCCTGGTCTTACCAGTTTGAAGAACCAAATGGCTGACGTTGTTGCAGGTAGGGAAGTAACCGAGACCGCTCCTTTTGCATACCAGCTGGCAGTCAACCTGATTCCACAGATTGGCGGCTTTGACGAGGTTGGCTACACCTCTGAGGAAATGAAGATGCAAAATGAGGGTCGCAAGATCATGCACCTTCCTGAGCTGCGCGTTAACTGCACCTGCGTCCGTGTTCCAACGATGCGTTCTCACTCCGAGTCCATCACGGTTGAGTTTGAGTGTCCTTTGAGCCCAGATGAGGCTCGCGCTATTCTTGAGGACGCACCAGGCATTAAGGTCGTTGACAACCCAGCAGAGCTTCAGTACCCAATGCCTCTTGATACGTCTGACCAGGATCTTATCTATGTTGGCCGCATCCGAGAGGACCTCTCTGCAGATAATGAAACCAACGCACTGACGTTCTTCTGCTGCGGCGACCAGATCAGAAAGGGTGCTGCAACTAACGCTGTCCAGATTGCAGAGTACCTGCTGTAACAGCTTGCGCGGCTGTACGTTGCACTCGCGTAACGTGTTACATGCGCGTATTATGCGACGCACGTTCGGCGTGCTACGTACGTTTGGTGTGCTACGCTCGCGCGCTACATGTGTGTATTCGTCGCACACAAATGTAATTTCGTTGACTTAGTAACCGTTCGATTCTATTACGTGGAATCGAGCGGGTATTTTTTCGCTTGAACAGAATTTTTCAGAGATATAGCACCGTTTGGCGACAAAATGGTAAAAAATGCGTTTAGTTGGGGTATACAGAAATGCTTGATTTCTATGCAAGCCTTTTACCAGCAATTTTGCGTGGACAAAATTGTGGAAATTAGTACAGAATTTCTGAGCTGGGAAAATGTAAGAGACAAAACTCCGTAGTTCAAAAATTAACCCCAACTAAACGGGATTTTTACCCAAAACAACACCCAAAGTTTGTCATATCAATTTTTTGATTAGTTTTTCTGAATATCAACCTTCTTTTATTCATAAATTGTCTGTAGTGGATTAATTTGGTGTCTTTTTTGTAAAAAGCAGACTATCTTGTGTTTTTGGTACATCCTGCGCTATTCGAATGCGCAATCTGTAGTTGTAATATAAAAACTCGCTTAATCCATATCAAATAGAATAAGCGAGCTTTTTTAATTCGATGACACCCGCGCAAATCCACATCGAGTAGAATCGGACGGGCATCTTTATTAGCCATAATACCCAATTCTGTTTATTTAAGTCGCTGAAAAGTAGCTTTTTTCATAGATAGCTGAGCAAATTGAAAAGCAAATGAAGGCTCACATATTGATGAGGTTATCTTTGTCGACAAAGATAACAATTTGCATAGATATTAAAAAAGACCCTGGTTCCCTATTCAGAGCGCCAAGGTCTTTTTGTTAGGTCAACTATACCATACGCCTGGCTCGTACAAGGGCAGTACATCGGTCTCCAAAACCGAAAATTAACGTTCGAATCGTTAGTCGGGTGCTAATTTTGTTGATTTAAGCCACTTACAAAATCTATGCGATTTGAGATGACGGCAGATAAAGCATATTAAAAAATGCACCCACAAAAGTAAGTGCATTTTATTCACCAACAAACCCGACTCAGTCCAGCCGTTGGCTCGTCCTTTAATTAGAGAAGTGTATCTAATTTTGTTGATTTAAGCCACTGAAAAGTGGCTTTTTTCATATACGCAACCGTTGCGGAAAAGCGGTACTTACCTCGTAGCAAGGGTAATGCTACTCGTAAACGTCCGAGCGGACGGAACCTGTGGAAAGGAAAGAAATGGATTTGAAGGAACCTGTAACTACTCAAGAGCAGCTCGACAAGATCGTGAAAGAGAGACTTGAAAAAGAGCATGAAGACGTTCGTAAAAGCTGAAGTAGCGTTTGCCAAAAAGCCTTCTGTTCCAATCATTCCTGAATCGGGTATTTCAGCACAGGCTGGAAAACCATCCTTAATATGAAAAAGATAAAACCTTATAAGCTCGCTGTTATCAAGTCCCTCTCTATTTGGTTATATGTAAAGCTGATTTTACTGCATTAACTTTTAGATTGTTTCAATACGGTCAATTATGCCATCGTAAAGCTCGATTTGTACCTTTAGATTTATCGAGGTAAATCACCTGTCTAAATAGTTAAAACTTTTATTCGAACAGGTATACGCTTTTTAAATTGACTTGCAGAGAGGGTGCAAAAAGGGTGCACTTGTAAAAAAGTTTAACAAAAAAGGTAGACAGCAAGCCGTCTACCTTGGGTTTTTGGTGCCTCCTGCGCGATTCGAACGCGCGACCTGCGGTTTAGAAGACCGACGCTCTATCCAGCTGAGCTAAGGAGACATATAGCGTCGTTCATTATAGCAATAAGGATTGCAAATACGTCGTGCCATCAAAGATTTTCTTATCAGAAGAATGACAAAGGAAAAGAAAAGTAGCTACACTAAAAGCAGCTACACTGGTTATAGGCTTACGTGAATGGAGACGCTATGTCTTACGATTTTGAATCCCGCGTTGATCGCGCTGGTACTGGTTCTAGAAAATGGAACGTCATGTACGACGTTAATCCTGATGTAGCTCCTGGTATTCCACCGTTTTCTGTTGCTGACATGGAATACCACACAGCTCCAGAGATTGTCGAGGGCCTCAAGGAATACATCAATGACGCAATCCTTGGCTATTCCATGCCAACTAATCAGATGAAGCAGGCTGTGTGCAAGTGGATGAAGACTCGCCACAATTGGGACGTAAAGCCCGAGTGGCTGCTCAACTCTTCAGGCGTGGTACCTGCGCTCTTTGCATCGGTTGCCGAGTTTACCAAGCCAGACGAGGGTGTCATCCTGTTTACGCCTGTCTACCATCCGTTCTACATGGCAGTTGAGGAGAATAACCGTGCACTCGTAGAGTGTCCGCTTGTCTTGTCAGAGGGTCCTCACTACGACATTGACTTTGATCTGCTAGAAAAGCTTGCTGCTGACCCAAAGAATACCCTGCTTATTTTGTGCTCACCTCACAATCCAAGTGGTCGCGTGTGGACTAAAGAGGAGCTCACGCGCATCGCAGAGATTGCGGTTCAGCACAACCTCATCGTGGTCGCTGACGAGATCCACCACGACCTCATCATGCCAGGCTCCACACACACCGTCTTTGAGACAATCTCTGATGAGGTTGCGGCACGCACGATTACCTGCACCTCTGCTTCAAAGAGCTTCAACTTGGCTGGCACGCAGTTCAGTAACATCATCGTGAGCAATCCAGAACTGCGCAGCCGCCTTGAGAAGCGCCTGCAGGCCCGAGAGACCACCTCATGCAACCCAATCAGCTTCAAGGCCTGTGAGCTGGCTTACAGCAAGGGTGGGGCATGGCTGGACGCATGCATCAAGGCTATCGACGACAACCAGAAGCTGGTCCTGGACTTCTTTGCTGCCAAGCACCCTCGCGTGAAGCTTGCGCCAATCACAGGAACTTACCTTCAGTGGCTCGACTTCAGAGATCTTGGTCTTACGCCAGAAGAGCTTGACCACCTGTTGCAGTTTGAGGCCCAGGTCTTCTTCACCGATGGCGTCTTCTTTGGCGAGGCCGCCCAAGGCTTCAAGCGCTGGAATTTGGCAGCCCCTCGGGTGGAGATTGAGGAAGCGCTGGATCGCCTGGATGCAGTACTTACGGCTCATGGTTTCTAGACACAGTCTGCAGCTTTAAGCGGACTGATTGCGGTTTCTTGACACCGCACTACTGACATACCACCATATACCTGCGCGTATAGTGCATGAAATCACCTGCGGAGAAGCTCGTTCTTCTCCGCATTTTGTTT